>NZ_JBBMXF010000012.1:0-370000 GCF_037996785.1 Xenorhabdus thailandensis | reverse complement strand
CCAGCTTCGCTTAATTTTTCCAACGCTGGAGGTGTTATCTCCACTTGATAACCATGATCTTCCAAACGCTGATATAAACGCTGCAATTGAATATTTGTAATAGATTTCAGATGTTCTTTCCCTAATGGGTGGAACACCACAATTTCATCAACCCGGTTAATAAACTCAGGCCTGAAATGATGACCAACCACTTCCATCACCATATTTTTCATACCCATATAATCCAATGTACCAAAGCGTTCTTGAATCATATCGGAGCCTAAGTTAGAGGTCATAATCACAACGGTGTTACGAAAATCAACTGTTCTTCCTTGACCATCAGTCAAACGGCCATCATCCAATACCTGCAACAAAATATTGAAAACATCTGAGTGGGCTTTCTCTACTTCATCCAGCAGAATGACAGAATAAGGACGACGGCGCACCGCTTCTGTCAAATACCCACCTTCTTCATATCCAACGTAGCCGGGAGGCGCTCCCACCAACCTTGAAACGGCGTGTTTTTCCATAAACTCTGACATATCAATGCGTACCATAGCATCATCACTGTCAAACAAGAAATTAGCCAACGCCTTACACAATTCTGTTTTTCCCACTCCTGTCGGTCCTAAGAACATAAAGGAACCGATTGGACGATTAGGATCAGATAATCCTGCTCTGCTACGACGAATTGCATTCGATACTGCATCAACTGCTTCATTCTGCCCTATCACGCGCTTGTGCAATTCTTGCTCCATACGCAGTAACTTATCTTTTTCACTTTCCAGCATTCTAGATACAGGGATCCCTGTCCAGCGCGCGAGTATTTCAGCAATTTCAGCATCCGTGACTTTGTTACGTAGCAACTTCATATGACGATTTTCTGCTGTTGTTGCTGTTGCCAGACGTTTTTCCAATTCTGGAATTTTTCCGTACTGAATTTCAGACATTTTAGCCAGGTCGCCACTACGGCGAGCTTTTTCTAATTCAATACGGACATTTTCTAATTCAGCCTTGATATTCTGGGTGCCACTCAGTTCAGCTTTCTCCGCTTTCCACTCTTCTTCCAATTCAGAATATTCACGTTCTTTTTCTGCCAGTTCTTCGTTCAGCATCTCTAAACGTTTTTTACTGGCATCATCCGACTCTTTTTTCAGTGCTTGCTGCTCAAGTTTTAATTGAATAACACGACGCTCAAGGCGATCCAATGCTTCTGGTTTAGAATCCATCTGCATACGCAGACTTGCCCCTGCTTCATCAATCAAATCAATTGCTTTATCAGGCAGCATACGATCAGAAATGTAGCGATGAGATAATGTTGCAGCCGCCACTATAGCAGGATCAGTAATTTGGACGTGATGATGCAACTCATATCGCTCTTTCAATCCACGTAAAATAGCAATCGTGTCCTCAACCGTAGGTTCTGCCACATAAACTTTCTGGAAACGACGTTCTAAAGCCGCATCTTTTTCTATATATTGACGATATTCATCAAGTGTTGTGGCTCCAACACAATGCAGTTCCCCACGAGCCAGAGCGGGTTTTAGCATATTACCAGCATCCATTGCGCCTTCGGCTTTGCCAGCGCCTACCATAGTGTGCAACTCATCAATAAACAAAATGACTGAACCTTCCTGTTTGGCAAGATCGTTCAAAACACCTTTCAAACGCTCTTCAAATTCACCACGATATTTAGCACCGGCTAATAACGCTCCCATATCAAGAGACAGAACACGTTTGTTTTTCAGCCCTTCTGGAACTTCACCATTGACAATACGCTGTGCCAAACCTTCAACAATCGCGGTCTTCCCAACCCCTGGCTCACCAATAAGGACAGGGTTATTTTTGGTTCTACGTTGCAATACCTGAATAGTTCGACGAATTTCTTCATCACGCCCAATCACAGGATCTAATTTGCCTTGTTCAGCACGTTCAGTCAGATCAATAGTATATTTCTTTAATGCCTGGCGCTGATCTTCTGCGCCTTGCTCATTCACTTTTTCACCACCACGCATTTGTTCTATTGCCTTAGTGATTTTATCCTTAGTTGCTCCCGCCGCTTTCAACATGTCACTTAATGTTCCACGTTCTTCTATCGCTGCCAGAACAAAGAGTTCAGAAGAAATGAAGTTATCACCTGATTTTTGTGCAAGTTTGTCACACAGGTTTAAATAACGTCCCAGTTCGTTGGATACCTGCACATCTCCACCATTGCCTTCTACTTTCGGCAATCGGTTCAGAGCCTGATTCAGTTGATCATTGAAACTTCCTGTATCCACCCCTGCCGAGGCCAATAAAGGACGTACTGAACCGCCTTCTTGATTGATTAATGCACTCATCAAGTGGATTGGTTCGATGAATTGGTTATCACGCCCTAACGCGAGGGATTGGGCGTCAGAGAGAGCAAGTTGGAATTTATTGGTAAGACGATCCAGGCGCATAACACCTCCAATACTGGTCAGAATTTGCTACTGGAGACTAGATAAGGTCATTCCTTAAATATTCAAGGTCTTCTGAAAAGTTAATTGGAAACTTACCGCTATACGCCAAAGATCGTCCTGTAAGGTAGGTTATCGCAACCAGATTAAAGTTGCCATTCGCCCTGTATTACCATCACGACGATAGGAGAAAAAGTTTTTTTCCTCCGTGACAGTACATGCGGTTCCACCAAAAATCTCCGTTATTCCTACTGACTGCAACTTTAATTTAGCCAGTAAGTAAATATTTGCCAGAAACTTATTACCATAAGATGTAAAAGCTTGTTCCAGATCAGGATTGGTTGCGATGAAAGCGTCCCTAACCTCACTTCCCACCTCAAATTTTTCAGGACCAATAGCAGGTCCCAACCACACACGGATCATATCTGGTTTTGCGTTAAATCGAGACACGGTATTCTCCAACACTCCGGCACATAATCCGCGCCATCCAGCATGAGCCGCCGCAACCTCATCACCAGAAATACTGCAAAAAAGAACGGGTAAGCAATCTGCTGTCATCACAGCACAAACCTGATCAGGGATATTCGTGTAAACGGCATCAGCCTGATTATTCACCAATGGCTGGCCATCAAGTGTGATAACACGTGTTCCGTGTACTTGCTCCAACCATGTAGGTTGCTGCGGTAATTGAGCATATTCAACCAATCGTGTTCTATTCCGTTCCACGTATTCTGGAACGTCCCCAACATGATTACCTAGATTTAAACTGTCATATGGGGATTGGCTTACTCCACCTAAACGGGTAGTACTGCAAGCGCCAACATTATCAGGCTGTGGCCAATCAGGAAAAATCAGTGATGTCATTGACTACCTACCAATCCATCTCATCTTTGAAAGTCTCGGCATCCACTTTCATGACTTCAATTAATTTAACCATGTCGTCCGGTAATGGAGCGTGCCATTCCATCTCAATTCCAGTGATCGGATGGTAAAGACGTAACATGGTTGCATGCAATGCCTGACGATCAAAATTACGCATCACTTCGCGAAATTCATCAGAAGCCCCTTTTAAGGGACGAGGCCGACCGCCGTACAGAGGATCACCCACCAACGGGTGTTTTATATGTGCCATGTGCACACGAATTTGGTGGGTTCTGCCTGTTTCCAAGCGCAAGCGCAAACGGGTATGTGCCCGGAAATGTTCCATAACACGATAATGGGTAACAGCAGGTTTTCCCATAGGATGTACCGCCATATGTGTTCGTTTTGTTGGATGGCGGGAGATAGGTTCTTCTACCGTTCCTCCTGCCGTCATACATCCCAAAGCAACCGCTTCATATTCACGAGTTATTTCACGTAGTTGCAAAGATTCCACCAAACGAGTTTGTGCCGGAACGCTTTTTGCCACAACCATTAGCCCTGTCGTATCTTTGTCAAGACGATGAACAATACCTGCGCGGGGAACATCTGCAATTTCAGGATAATGATATAGCAAAGCATTCAATACAGTACCGTCAGGATTACCGGCTCCCGGATGAACAACCAAATCACGAGGTTTATTAATGACCAAAATATCGTCATCTTCATAGACAATATTCAGTTCGATATTCTGAGGCTCCCAACGTGCATCTTCTTCAATGATAGCATCAACGGAGATTTCTTCACCGCCCAAGACTTTTTCTTTTGGTTTGCTAATTAATTTGCCATTAACTTGAACTTTATTATCCAAGATCCACTCTTTTATACGTGACCTAGAGTAATCGGGGAACAATTCAGCCAAAGCTTGATCTAAGCGTTGACCAAGCTGAGATTCAGCGACTATTGCATTAAGTCGGATTTGTTGTGCCATATATAACTTCTATATTTTACGTTGAGTTTTGACGGCGAGGCCGTTTCATTTAAAATAGTGTGCTATTGTAACCCCATATTTTGCCGGGAGCTTCACGGACAGTCTCCCAGAAAACACTCAGAGGATAATCAACACGTGATGATTCGCATGAAATATCTGGTGGCAGCGACCACATTGAGCCTGGTTCTATCTGGATGCTCCAGCAATAAGGATGCTGTTCCTGATATCCCGCCATCTCAAATTTATTCAATTGGGCAAGAAAAGCTGCAAGAAGGTAACTATAAAGCGGCTATCAAGCAATTGGAATCCCTTGATAACCGATATCCTTTTGGCCCATACTCCCAACAAGTTCAACTTGATCTGATCTACGCCTATTACAAATCAGCGGAATACCCACTGGCTCTCGCATCCATTGACCGTTTCATGCGCCTGAATCCAACCCACCCTAATATCGACTATGTGCTTTATATACGTGGTTTAGTTTCGCTAGCTCTGGATGACAGCCTATTACAAGGCCTTTTCGGCATTGATCGATCAAATCGTGATCCTGAACATGCCCGTGCTGCATTCCGTGATTTCAATCAGCTGGTGCGTTATTATCCGAACAGTCAGTATTCAACTGATGCTACCAAGCGGTTAATCTTCCTCAAAGAACGTTTAGCCAAATATGAACTTGCAGTTGTGCAATATTACACTAAACGCAGTGCTTATGTAGCTGTCGTCAATCGGGTAGAACAGATGCTACGAGATTATCCTGATACTAATGCAACTCAGAAAGCACTCCCTTATATGGAGTTAGCTTATAAAGAATTAGGGCTGACGGCTGAAGCCAATAAAGTGGCACAGTTAATCGCTGCCAATCCCGTATAAAATCTCATTCCATCAGATTTGAACAAGTGATCAAAAACAGCAGCCATTTAGCTGCTGTTTTTTTATCTAATAATGGAGTTCTAAAGTTGTATCGTTATCAGAAAATATCGCTGCTAGAAGTATGATTTTGTAAGACTTGCTTTTTGTTCTATTTGACCAACAGACTGAGCATATTTGGCTTTTGGCTATATCCATATCTTCATTATTTTCATCTTGAAAATAATTCATATTTTATGACTATAACGCCATTTAATAATTCCATAACTGACCAATAATGGCGCATAATTCCTCCCTTCGCAACAAATATTCTCCATATCTTCCTTGGCTATCACAATTTCGTTACTCACTGCCAAAATCACTCAATAAAAGTGATTTAGATCATTCTTTTTATGCAAAATGGCGTTATGCTGGATGTATCAAAGACGGAGTAACATCAAAGAGGTAACTATATGTTAGTGAACATTACCAGCAAACAAATGGAAATTACCCCCGCAATTCGTAGCCATGTAGAAGACCGTCTAAGCAAGTTGAGCAAATGGCAAGTCAATCTAATCAATCCACATATCGTACTATCAAAAGAACCACAAGGATTCTTGGTTGATGCCACAATCGGTACACCGAATGGAACGTTAGTGGCTAGTGCTAAACATGAAGATATGTATGCAGCAATCAATGATCTGCTGACAAAATTAGAACGTCAACTCAATAAAGTGCAGCATAAAGCAGAAGCTCGCCGTACAGACAATAGTGTTAAAGAGTCCAATCTCAACTTAGAAGTATAGTCCTTCCTGATTATTTCCCTAACGCGCTCAATGAGCGCGTTTTTTACTGGCTGTTGACACTCCATGCTAAATAGGTTAATTAAACTACATTATTGAAACTATAAAGTAGCAGGCTAAAGGCCAAATGATTATCAAACCGTCTTTGTACTTTTTCTTTTTTTTCACCTTCTCATCAGGAGGTTGATTCGTTTCAAAGAAAATTTCAGAAGACGAATAAAAGCCTCCCATTGACAGGGAGGTTTTTTGTTTTACTGATCCCAAACATATTTACGATACACAGGCTACACTCATAATAAGAATATCAGGAACATACTATGGAACGAGACTTAGTGAGTTTACGAGAAGAAATTAGTCATATTGATGCGGAACTGCTGGATCTACTTGCTAAACGCCGAAAATTAGCCAGTGACATTGCCCAGACAAAACTGCTCGATCATCGCCCTATCCGAGATAAAAACCGTGAACGAGAGTTATTGAATGCATTGATTGATAAAGGAAAATCACGTGGATTAGATGGATTTTACATTACACGATTATTTCAGATGATCATTGAGGACTCTGTTCTCACCCAACAGGCTTTATTACAGCAATATCTGAATCAGACACCTTACGATTCCGCCCGTATTACTTTTTTAGGGCCAAAAGGTTCATATTCTCATATTGCCGCTCGACAATTTGCCGCTCGTCACTTTAATCAGTTGGTTGAGTGTAGTTGTCACAAATTCTCAGATATTTTCTCACTGGTTGAGATTGGTCAGGCTGATTATGGCATCCTGCCACTGGAAAATACCAGCTCAGGGGCAATCAATGAGGTTTATGATTTATTGCAACATACCCCTTTATCCCTTGTTGGAGAGATAACTCTGCCAATCAACCACTGTCTACTGGTTGCCGGACAAACTGATATCTCAAGGATAAAAACCGTTTATAGCCATTCCCAACCTTTTCAACAGTGTAGCCAATACCTCAATAAATATCCTAACTGGAATATTGTCTACTGTGAAAGCACCGCTGCTGCGATGCAAAAAGTGGCTGAACTCAACTCGCCAGAAATAGCCGCATTAGGCAGTGAGGCCGGCGGCACTCTTTATGGATTACATGTTTTAGAAAACAACCTGGCAAATCAGCAAGAGAATAGCACTCGCTTTATTGTCGTTTCCCGCAAATCTATTGACGTATCCGAGCAAGTTCCTGCCAAAACCACGTTTATTATATCCACCGGACAGCGAGCTGGAGCACTGGTTAATGCTCTCATTATCCTAAAGAAACATGATATCCCCATGAGTAAATTGGAGTCTCGCCCAATAAATGGCAAACCGTGGGAAGAGATGTTTTATATCGATGTACAAGCCAATCTGCGCTCTATGAAAATGCAACAAGCATTGAAAGAGTTGACGGAAATTACACGCTTTCTGAAAGTGTTAGGATCTTACCCATCAGAAAATGTAATACCGATTGATCCTGTCTAAAGTAAAAAAACACAAAACCGGATAGACGTATCCGGTTTTGAAATAAGGCCTATATTCGGTTGTCACTAGCCTGCTGCAAAAGCACCCTGCTTTCCTTCATAAATCGAGCTGCTTCATCACCAAACCAATCTCTCACTTGGTTAAAACTCTCAATAAAAGCTGATTTATCTTGATGATCCAAGATGTTCAGCACTTGTCCGAAACTTTGGTAATACCGACGTATAAGTGCAATATTTTCAGGACTAGACATAATAATATCAGCATACAGTTGGGCATCTTGTGCAAATAATCGACCTACCATCGCTAGCTCCAATCGATATATCGGTGAAGATAATGAAAGCAATTGTTGTAAGTCGATATTCTCCTTTGCAAGATGCCGTCCGTAAGAAAAGGTAGTGAAATGACATAACGCCTGAACGAAACTCATATTTTTATCATGCTTCTCTGCGGTAATTTGATGCAACCTTGCTCCCCATACTGATATCTGTTCCAAAAACCATTGATACGATTCTGGATAGCGCCCATCACAATACACAACCACTTGCTTAGCAAAGCTACCTACATCTGGCCCAAACATAGGATGCAATCCTAAAACCGGCCCTTTATGTACTTCAAGCATCGCATTTAGCGGTTTTTGCTTGATTGAAGCCAAATCAACTAAAATGCATTGTTCTGGCAACGGGGGTAATTGACGGATAATCTTCTCTGTCAAGTGAATAGGGACACTGACGATCACCATCCCTGCTCCGGCTAATATATGTTCGGCGTTATCCCAATCGTCAGCTTCGAGCACCCTGACTTCATAGCCAGACAGTGTCAACAATCGACTGAATAATCGGCCCATTTTGCCAGAACCACCTACAATGACAACAGATCCCAAATGAGTACTGAGTTTTTTAAAGCCTTTGTTATTTTCACTGACATAAGATTCTCGCATAATTCGGCGTAAGACATCTTCAATCAAATCAGGCGGAATTCCCATATTTTCCGCCTCCTCACGGCGGGAAGCCAACATAGCAGCTTCCCGGTCAGGATCATAAATCGGTAAGCCAAGTTGACTCTTAACTTCACCAACTTGCGCCACTAAATGCATTCTTTTTGCCAGCAACGATAATAAAGTTTTATCTGCCTCATCAATTTGAGCTCTCAGCTGTGACAATTCTGCTGTCATATTGATTATCCTGCTTTTTCCATCATTATGTTTCGATTAGCTAAATGTGGAGCGATTTGTTGGTGCAGTTTTTTCAATATTTGCTCCGTAGTCTGCCAGCTAATGCAGGCGTCTGTCACCGAAATACCATACTTCATTTCAGAACGAGGTTGTTCAGAGGATTGATTTCCCTCATGAATATGGCTTTCCAACATAATCCCAGTGATGGATTGATTTCCGGATATAATTTGTTCAGCAACAGAATCCACAACGATACTCTGGCGACGAAAATCTTTACTGGAATTACCGTGACTACAATCAATCATCAGCGATGGTATCAACCCTGCCTTAATCATCTGACGTTCACAATCAGCAACGTGTTCTTCGCTGTAATTCGGCACTGCACCACCACGCAATATCACATGTCCATTCGGATTACCTTGAGTTTGTAGCAAACAAACTTGACCTGACTGATTTATCCCCATAAAGCGATGAGGCATTGCTGCTGCTTTCATGGCATTAATTGCTGTATTCAAACTACCATCCGTGCCATTTTTAAATCCGACGGGTACAGACAATCCTGATGCCATTTCACGATGAGTTTGAGATTCCGTTGTTCTTGCACCAATTGCTGACCAGCTAAATAGATCCCCTAAGTATTGGGGATTATTGGGATCAAGTGCCTCATTAGCCAATGGCAATCCCATTTCGACCAAGTTCAACAACAGACGACGGGCAATATGCAGCCCCGCATCCATATCAAATGAACCATCCATATAAGGATCACTAATTAACCCTTTCCAACCAACGGTTGTACGAGGCTTTTCAAAATAGACACGCATAACAATATACAGACAATCACTCAATTCAGCAGAAAGCACTTTCAAACGACGGGCATAGTCTAGGGCTGCATCCACATCATGAATTGAACATGGACCACATACCACTAATAAACGAGGATCACGATGCTGAATAATGTCAGCGATAGTATTACGCGCGTTTGTGATGGCATGTCGATCATGGCTATTCAACGGATATTTCTGTTTCAACTCCTCCGGTGTAATGAGGACTTGTTCACCAAGGATATGAACGTTATTCAGGGCGTCTTTTTGCATGATCATTTCTACCTGCCTTATCTGTTTAATGTTTATCTAAGTGTCTGATGAATAACATACCATGAGCCGTAAAGAATACAATCCAAAATCGTAAATTAATTCCACAAAACGTAAATATTTTTTTACAAAAATACAGAGACTATTTATAGTATGAACAGTCAAAAAAACCATTGAATTTTATTTTCATGTAAAAATATATAAATAATTCTTAAAATTAACCCATTGTAAATTAAATTTCACAATCACATAAAAATAATCTATCTAAAACTTATGTATCATTTGTTACAAAAAAATATTCTTATAAATAAATCAATAAAAACAACATCTCAATCTTATTTTTATTTAAATAAAACAATAATATTAATGTTTATATGAAACTATAAAACAATATCTATAAACGATAGCTATACCCAGAGATCTAAAGCTACGATTAGCAGCCTGGAAGTGAAGATATAAATCAAACCGATACAAAAGCCTGTATTACCCATTTTTATTTTTCTCTCAAACATATAGTAAGGATAAATATGATAACACTAATATTTACCATAATAATCAAATAGTTATATATATTATGCAGAAATGAAATTGGACAGGTAGACGGAATCTTTGAAATTTAGAATGTAAAAAGGCCAGCATATATGCTGGCCTTTAATAACTTTCGGATGTAGCAAAAGCGTATTATTTTGCGTTCAAACGCTCTTTAATACGAGCCGCCTTACCAGAACGCTCACGCAGGTAGTACAGTTTAGCTCTACGAACAGCACCACGGCGTTTAACAGTAATGCTGTCTACGACTGGGGAGTGAGTCTGGAATACACGCTCAACGCCTTCGCCGTTAGAAATCTTACGAACAGTGAATGCAGAGTGCAGACCGCGGTTACGAATCGCAATAACCACGCCCTCGAATGCCTGCAGACGCTTTTTAGAACCTTCAACGACCCATACCTTAACTTCCACGGTATCACCCGGACGGAATGAAGGTACGTCTTGCTTCATCTGCTCTTGTTCAAGTTGTTTAATAATGTTGCTCATAATAACTCTCTTACCCTAGGTAAACTGATATATCAAAGACATCCCTTCAACGGAATATGTCTGGATTAATTCGTTGCCTGATCTCGATATTCCCGTTGGAATTCAGATAGCAACATCCTTTGCTCGTCAGTCAGAGCTAGGTTTTCTAGAAGTTCGGGCCTTCTTAACCAGGTTCGGCCAAGCGACTGTTTCATTCGCCAGCGATTAATTTCCGCATGGTTTCCCGACAGCAAAACTGGGGGTACTTCCATACTATCTAACACTTCAGGGCGAGTATAATGTGGGCAATCCAACAATCCATCAGCGAATGAGTCTTCTTCTGCCGATGCTTGACGCCCCAATACTCCCGGAATAAACCGTGATATCGAGTCAATCATCGTCATTGCAGGAAGCTCTCCCCCACTGAGAACGTAATCACCGATAGACCATTCTTCGTCAATTTCGGTTTGGATGATACGCTCATCAATACCTTCATAACGCCCGCAAACCAGAATTAATTTCTCATTTGCTGCCAGTTCACAAACTCCCTGTTGATCGAGTTTGCGTCCCTGAGGTGAAAGATAAATCACCTTTGCACCATCACCTGCCGAAGATTTAGCTGCATGAATGGCTTCCCGTAATGGTTGCACCATCATCAGCATGCCTGGACCACCGCCATAAGGGCGATCATCAACAGTACGATGCCGGTCGTGGGTAAAATCCCGCGGATTCCAGCATTCGAGACTCAACAGGCCATTTTTTACTGCCCGACCAGTTACCCCGTAATCGGTTATTGCGCGGAACATTTCAGGAAACAGGCTAATAACCCCAATCCACATACTGCGTCCCACTCATTTAAACCGTTTTTACCGGAGATTAAAAACCAGGATCCCAATCTACCTCAATAGTTTTGGTAGCGAGATCGACTTTCTTGATAACCTGCCCATCAAGAAACGGAACCAGCCGCTCCTTGATACCGAATGCATCTTTCAGGTTTGCTTTTATCACCATCACATCGTTAGAACCCGTTTCCATCATGTCATGAATGATTCCAAGGTTATAACCAGCTGTATTTATTACTTGGCAGCCAATAAGGTCTTTCCAGTAATAATCACCTTCTTCCAGTTCTGGTAATTGGCTACAATCCACTACAACTTCACAGTTAGTGAATAAATTCGCCGCATCCCGATCATCAATACCTTTGATTTTGATGATAATATCTTGGTTATGGTATTTCCATGCTTCTAGTTCAATGTGTTGCCATTGTCCTAAGCGTTGAATAAACCACGGTTGATATTCAAAAATGTCTTCGGTGTGTTCGGTGGAAGAAAAAACTCTGAGCCAACCACGAATGCCATATGAAGACCCTAATTTCCCCAATACAATTGGCTCAACAGGGGGCTTCAGGCCAGATTGTTTGCTCATTGTTACCACCGCGACAGATTAAGCTACTTTCTTAGCGTCTTTGATCAGTGTAGCAACACGATCAGACACAGATGCACCCAGACCAATCCAGTGTTCGATACGGTCCAGATCTAAACGCAGAGCTTCTGCTTTTCCTGAAGCGATTGGGTTGAAGAAACCAACACGCTCAATAAAACGACCATCACGCGCATTGCGGCTATCGGTCACGACTACTTGATAAAACGGACGCTTTTTTGCGCCGCCACGAGCTAAACGAATTGTTACCATAACATCCTCATTAGTTAGCAAAACAACCAGACGCCATCGAGGAATGGCGTCCGGCTGTCCATTTAAAAGCCCGAAAATTTTACTCACTTTGGCGCAAAAAGCAATCCAAAGAACATTTTCTTTCGTAACTTTGTTGATTATCGCCCCATAAATCCCGGTGGTAGCATACCTTTCATGCCTCGCATCATTTTTGCCAACCCCCCTTTCTTCATTTTTTTCATCATACGCTGCATTTCATCAAACTGTTTCAACAATCGGTTGACATCCTGCACCTGTGTACCCGATCCCATCGCAATACGGCGCTTACGGGAACCTTTGATGATTTCTGGTTTTTCACGCTCTTTGCGGGTCATGGAATTAATGATGGCTTCCATTTTAACCAGAACCTTGTCATCCATTTGAGATTTAACAGCGTCAGGGATCTGTGATATTCCCGGCATTTTGCTCAACATGCTAGCCATTCCGCCCATGTTACGCATCTGTTTAAGCTGTTCAAGAAAATCGCTTAAATCAAAACCATCCCCTTTTTTCAGTTTAGATGCCAATTTTTCCGCTTGGGTACGATCCACTTTGCTTTCAAGTTCTTCGATCAATGAAAGCATGTCTCCCATGCCCAAAATACGGGATGCAATGCGATCAGGATAGAAAGGTTCTAATGCATCCGTTTTTTCACCAACACCGAGGAATTTGATGGGTTTACCCGTGATATGGCGGATAGAAAGCGCAGCACCGCCACGCGCATCACCATCTACTTTGGTCAGAATAACCCCTGTTAATGGCAATGCTTCATTGAATGCTTTTGCTGTATTTGCCGCATCTTGACCTGTCATTGCATCAACAACAAACAAGGTTTCAACAGGATTAATAGCCGCATGAACCGCTTTGATTTCATCCATCATAGCTTCATCAACATGCAAACGGCCTGCTGTATCGACTAATAGCACATCATAGAATTTCAGCTTAGCATGTTGGATTGCTTTATTGACAATATCAACGGGTTTTTCCTGTGGTTCGGAAGGGAAAAAGTCAATTCCAACCGTTTCAGACAGAGTTTCAAGCTGTTTGATTGCCGCTGGTCGGTATACGTCAGCAGAAACAACCAAGGTTTTTTTCTTGTTTTTCTCTTTCAGCAACTTACCTAATTTAGCAACGCTGGTCGTTTTACCTGCACCTTGCAAACCAGCCATAAGAACCACCGCGGGAGGTTGTGCGGAAAGGTTCAATTCACTGTTAACCTCTCCCATCGCCTTAACCAATTCATTCTGAACGATTTTGACGAATTCCTGGCCTGGAGTCAGACTTTTGTTAACCTCATGCCCCACAGCGCTCTCTTTAACGCGTGCAATAAAATCACGCACAACAGGCAATGCAACATCCGCTTCGAGCAAAGCCATACGAACTTCGCGCAGCGTATCTTTAATATTATCTTCAGTCAGCCGTCCACGACCACTGATATTGCGCAATGTGCGCGATAGTCTGTCAGTTAAATTATCAAACATTGTCTCAGCTCAGATATCTACAAGTGGGTCTACCTGTAAGGCAAATTTCGCAAATTATAGCACGATGCTTATGTGATCTCTGCAAAGAGATTCCCAAGTATGATTAACAACGGTTGGAGGCTACTCTTGCTAGCGGTATACTTAAATTTCAGGTTCAATCCATACCCAATGGATTTAATTGCGAAAACGATAAACGTTATGCTGATATTTTCAATTATTGCTTTACTTGCCTATCTCATAAACCTGACACTCATCGTGCCCGGTTTATTGCGCCAACAAAACAGTTATCAAAAGCTGGCACTTTCTTTTGCAATTGTAGCGTTAGTCACTCACGCAATTGCATTGAAATACCAAGTTTTTCATGTCAGCAGTGGACAAAATCTCACGTTATTGAATTTAGGCTCAATTGTCAGCTTGCTTATGTGCATCATCATGACAGTCGTCGCTTTCCGTGGACGAGCATGGTTTTTACTACCTATTGTTTACAGCTTTGCCATGATAAATTTGATACTAGCTAGCATGATGCCGGGAGAATTTATTACGCATCTTGAAGGCAGTGTCGAATTATTTATTCATATTGGGCTGGCATTACTCGGCTATGCTACTTTACTCATCGCAGCACTTTACGCATTGCAACTTGGTTGGTTGGATCATCAACTTAAAAAGAAAAAACTCACATTCACCTCTGGCATTCCTCCATTGATGACAATTGAGCGCAAAATGTTTCACATCATCCAAGTTGGTGTAATTTTACTAACATTAACACTATGTACTGGCATCATGTACATGGATGATATTTTTAGTAAAGAAAATATTCATAAATCTGTTTTATCTATCATTGCATGGTTTATTTACGTTATTTTGCTTTGGGGACATTATCATGAAGGGTGGCGCGGAAAGCGTGTTATTTGGTTCAACTTAATTGGCGCATTTATTTTAACGCTGGCTTTTTTCGGTAGCAGGTTATTGCAGGAAATGATGATTTATTAATGAGTTAATTATCATCGCCAATTTGTATAATTATTAGGAAGGAACTCTGTTTTGGAGAACGTTTCAACAAGTACATTGATTATAATTCTTATTGTCATGGTTATTGTTTCGGCTTATTTCTCTGCCTCAGAAACTAGCATGATGACAATCAACAGATATCGCTTACGCCATTTGGCTAAACAGGGGAACAATCCCGCACGCAGGGTAGAATCTTTGTTGCGCCATCCAGACAGACTCATTAGCCTGATACTTATCGGTAATAATCTCGTCAATATCTTAGCGTCCTCTCTTGCTACTATCGTTGGTATGCGTCTCTATGGTGATGCCGGTGTTGCTATTGCAACAGGTGTACTCACATTCATTATTCTTGTTTTTTCTGAAGTGATGCCAAAGACCATCGCAGCGCTTTACCCTGAAAGAGTTGCATTCCCAAGTAGCTTCCTGTTACGCCCACTCGAAAAAATTATGCTACCCCTTGTTTGGTCATTTAATAAAATCAGTTTGCTACTTATGCGCTGTTTGGGTATCAAAACCTCTAATATCCGCAGTGATGCCGTCAGTAAAGACGAGCTGCGCACAATTGTGAATGAATCAAACGCCAATCTATCACGCCGTAATCAAGATATGCTGCTCTCAATATTAGATCTTGAGAAAGTCACCGTTGGTGACATTATGATCCCACGTAATGAAATTGTCGGTATTGATATTAACAATGATTGGAAATCCATTATCAGGCAACTGACACACTCTCCACATGGACGTATTGTGTTATATCGAAATTCCCTTGATGATGCTATCGGTATGCTCCGAGTGCGTGAGGCCTATCGACTGATGATGGAAAAAAAAGAATTCACAAAAAGAAACTTACTCAAAGCCGCAGATAAAATCTATTTCATCCCTGTTAGCACACCACTAAATATCCAACTTATTAATTTCCAACATAACAAGCAAAAGGCGGGGTTAATCGTTGATGAATATGGCGATATTCAAGGATTAGTAACTGTCGAGGATATTTTAGAAGAAATCGTCGGTGATTTTACTACATCCATGTCTCCAACTCTGGCAGAAGAGGTTCTTCCGCAAAGTGACGGCTCCGTTCTGGTTGGTGGTACAACCAATATCCGTGAATTAAATAAAGCTTTCTGTTGGGCGCTTCCCGAAGATGGTCCAAGGACAATGAATGGAATGATTTTGGAAGAACTCGGCGAAATTCCTGAATTAAACACTCAAGTGCAGATCAATGAATATAATTTTGAAGTTCTTGCGGTACAGGACAATGTTATCAAGCAAGTTCGTGTAACACCGATAAACCACGATATAAAATTCAGTGGATAATTTAATCGACATATACACTTAAGCCAATATTCAGCTTTACCTATTTTTAACAGACAGTAAAACTGAGTATGTATTTTTTTATTTAATTAAAAACCACCTTTTTAATTTTATCTTCTAATGATTTCTATTAACTATCAGATTGTTAAATTCATAAGGCTCATACCATGATTTAATGCAATAAAGAAACTTCCCTATTATTATAAATCAATACATCATATTCCATTTTTCTATATGTCGATTCTCAAGTAAATTAGAAAAAAAAGAACCATCAATATAGGGCTAGTAAGATAAGCTAGCCCTTCAATAACATAAAGCAAATTTGGCTGCTTAACCGAAAACTCCATAGCCAAATGTCATCGTTGTTGAGATACCATATCTAACAAACTAAACCTGAAGCTCCACTAGTTTTTCTTCAGGCAATGCCAATTCATCGTTATAATTGACACGAACACCAGAATCAAGAATACGCTGAGCAATATCTTGAGCTTCTTTCAATGAGTGCATTTCATATGTACCGCACTGATAAATGTTCAATTCTGGGATCTGGCTCTGATCTTGAACTTTTAGCACGTCTTCCATTGCAGCTTTCCAAGCATCAGCTACTCTCAATTCTTCTGGAACACCGATCAAGCTCATATAAAAACCAGTACGACATCCCATTGGAGAGATATCAATGATTTCAACACCATCACCATTCAAATGATTGCGCATAAAACCCGCAAACAAATGTTCAAGTGTGTGAATACCTCGTTCTGGCATCACTGCATTATTAGGAACACAAAAACGTAAATCAAATACTGTAATAGTATCTCCATGGGGAGTTTTCATTGTCTTTGCAACTCTAACAGCAGGTGCCGCCATACGGGTATGGTCAACTGTAAAACTATCTAATAAAGGCATAATATTACCTCCTAAGGTATCAGATTTTTTACGAAGATTTTTTTAAGATGGATGAAACCTTTTCATTTGTAGCTAGTCATAATATAGGAAGACGCGCAAAATTGTTATCATCCTATTCTCTAAGATATTTTATTTGGCCACCATCGGTGGCCATTTTCTTTTTTTAATACCCCGCATGAAGTTTTAAATACTCTTCAAAACTCATACTATCTTGCTGTTCAAGGCTATGCTGACGTGATACAGAAGCTTCACGCTCAATGGAAAAATTTTCATCATCCAAAATTGAATAATGTTCTTCAACCAATTCACTATGATACTGCTCTGCCAGTTCTAACCCAAATCCAACTATCCCCTGAGATTTCATCTTGTTCAGGACTCGTGCTGAAAACGTTAGCGATGGATCTTCAAACATATTAACCAATTCTTTACAAACTGATTGATATTGGGTTCCTGAACAGGCATCCAAGACTTCAGCAACTCGCTCTAAATCCCTGAATAATTCCTGTCCTACGATCTTAAATGGCTGTTGCTCAATTCCATAACCAAGGTTAATAGACAACCCTGGCTTGCGTCCTTCTAAGATAATTTTATTCCAGTTTCCACGACAACATGCAAGCTCCTCATTTCCCATTTCAGGAGCATCAGCCAAAGCACACCATATCAAAAATAAGTCAAGAAAACGAATTTGCGTCTCATCAACGCCAATAGAGGAAAAAGGATTAATATCTAAAGAACGCACTTCAATATATTCTATACCACCTCTCAATAAAGCGTCTGAAGGTGATTCTTCTTCTTTCGTAACTCGTTTTGGACGTATCGGCGCATACAGCTCATTTTCAATTTGAAGAACATTAGTGTTGAGCTGTAAATATTTATCTCCTTTTTTGATACCGATTGCCGCAAATTCTTTAGATGGCTTATGAATTGCTTTCTTGAGACCTTCTACATAAGTATGAAGATTATTAAAAGTAATATTCAGATCACTTTGCGATTTGTTGGTATACCCCAGATCACTCATCCTCAACGAAGTCGCATAAGGCAGATAACAAGTCCCTACCTCTGTTTTTTCAAAAGATAATGCTGTATTTCGTCCACGTAAGAACGAAGAACAAATTGCCGGTGATGCACCAAATAAATAAGGGATTACCCAGCCAAAGCGGTAATAATTACGGATCAAACGCAGGTAACCATCTGAAATCAGATCTTTTCCTGTTTCAGCATCTTTAATACCTAACCATGCCTGCCAAAAACTCATTGGTAGAGAAAAATTATAATGCACACCAGAAATTGTTTGCATTAGTGCGCCATAACGGCTCTTTAATCCTTCACGGTACAAGGTCTTAAAGCGGCCCAAGTTAGATGTACCATATTGAGCCAAAGTGATATTTTCTTCTTCCTCGATAAAACATGGCATACTTAAAGGCCACATCTTTTCATTGCTCAGATTCCGGGCGGTATAGATATGCAAATCTTTAAGGAAAGCAATGGTTCTATCTAAATTGCTATCAACAGGGGTAATAAACTCCAATAAAGATTCAGCAAAATCAGTTGTAATCCATTTATGCGTTAAAGAAGCACCAAGTGATTTTGGATGCTCTGACTTAGCTAAATGACCGTCTGGAGTAACACGCAATGTTTCACGTTCAATGCCACGACAAATACCATTTAATACAGTAGGGTTTGACTCTAACCATGACAATGCTTTTGATACGTCCGGGATCAATTTGTCCTCCCGTGGAATTTAAAAGATTATTACTAAGAGGTTACTTTATCTGAAACAAGCCAAGTTGTCGCTGATTACATAAGGGTGACAACACACCACAGACCAAATAATAAACAGGATTAATGAAACGAATGTTATATTCAAATAGAAATAAAAAAAGAAAACCCCTGCCTTTATTAAGGCAGGGGTTTTAATCTGGTGCATCCAGGAGGATTCGAACCTCCGACCGCTCGGTTCGTAGCCGAGTACTCTATCCAGCTGAGCTATGGATGCATTGTCGATTTTCTATTTCTGTCCAGGTGCTATTGATTACCTGACTAGATATAATTGGGATACCAAAAAATTCGGATATCTAAAATGGTGCATCCAGGAGGATTCGAACCTCCGACCGCTCGGTTCGTAGCCGAGTACTCTATCCAGCTGAGCTATGGATGCATTGTCGGTTTTCTATTTCTGCTCAGGCGCTAATGATTGCCTGACTAGAATTGAGATACCTAAAAAATCGCGGTATTTAAATGGTGCATCCAGGAGGATTCGAACCTCCGACCGCTCGGTTCGTAGCCGAGTACTCTATCCAGCTGAGCTATGGATGCATTGTCGGTTTTCTATTTCTGCTCAGGCGCTAATGATTGCCTGACTAGAATTGAGATACCTAAAAAATCGCGGTATTTAAATGGTGCATCCAGGAGGATTCGAACCTCCGACCGCTCGGTTCGTAGCCGAGTACTCTATCCAGCTGAGCTATGGATGCATATTAAATGGCGGTGAGGGAGGGATTCGAACCCTCGATGCAGCTCTTAACCACATACTCCCTTAGCAGGGGAGCGCCTTCAGCCTCTCGGCCACCTCACCATTTTTAAAACCTGCGACTTAGAATTTTTACTTCCGGTATTCACTCAGAAGCTTTTCTTCAAGCTCTTCGTCGCTGCGATGGCGCACATATTACTTTCCCTGTCTGATAAGTCAAACAATTTTTCGCAACTTTTTTCCGTTTGAATATTTAACACGCAAAATGCTGGGTTTAACATCTAACAGACTGTTTTATCAGCAGTGAAATTATCTAATAACTGTCAAAAATTACGAAAATGATTATTCATCTCTATGACCTTATGAATGAGGCTTTTTCAACAGATAGAAAATAAAAAAACATGAGAGAATAGAATCAAGGTATTGAAAAAGGATGAACAGAGTAAAGTTACAAAACAGAAAAGTGGAAAGAGACGGAGAAAAGGAAGTAAAGTAGCGCCCATGTCTTAAAAAAAGCGTGGACGCCATTCTTGAATTAAAAAGTTGTAGGCTGAGATTTCTCTGCCTGAATCCGTTGATAAATCTCTTCACGGTGAACAGAAACTTCCTTGGGTGCATTTACACCAATGCGAACTTGGTTGCCTTTAACTCCCAGTACTGTGACTGTTACCTCATCGCCTATCATGAGCGTTTCACCAACTCGACGAGTCAGAATAAGCATTCTTTGCTCCTTGAAAATTTAAAAGAGTCGGGTCTCTAGGTTTCCCCGCTATTATCCATCAAACACCGTGAAAACGTAAAGCAATGATATCTACTTAAAGTATAAGCAGTTTTGAACACATTTCCTATATCTATAGGATAGCTAAAATATAAGTATGTGCCCAACATTTCAACAATTTCACAACAAAAAACATCCGGCACTATAAAAAAACGCTTTCATAGTGCCGCTGCTGTCACAGCAATACCAACTATAACCGCAATGTTACCCACTCTTCTACACTAGCTAACGCGGAAGGAAGAGCTGCGATATCAGTCCCGCCAGCCTGAGCCAAATCAGGACGTCCTCCTCCTTTACCTCCAACCTGTTGGGCAACAAAAGAGATTAAATCGCCTGCTTTTATTTTAGCAGTCAAATCCTTCGTTATACCAACAGTTAGACTGACTTTATCACCAGTCACCGTAGAAAGCACAATAATTGCTGATCCTAACTGATTTTTTAAATCATCAACCATTGTTCTGAGCATTTTTGGTTCTATATCACCTAATTGTGTCACCAGTAGACGAACACCTTGGATTTCTTTGGCTTGACTCGCCAAAGAGGAACTTTCCTGAGCTACTTGCTGAGATTTCAACTGTTGCAACTCTTTTTCCAATTGTTTCGCTCTGTCCAGTGCCGTTTTCACTTTCTCATTTAGGCTACTGATATCAGCTTTCACCAGATGAGCAATATCTTGCAGTAAATCAGCCTGTTGATGGATAGAATTTAACGCAGTTTGCCCCGTAATAGCTTCAATACGGCGAATACCGGCTGCTGTACCTGATTCACTGGATATACGGAACACCCCTATATCACCGGTGCGACTCGCATGAGTACCACCACATAGTTCGGTAGAAAAACCGCCCATGCTAAGCACACGCACCTTTTCTTCATACTTTTCACCAAACAATGCCATAGCACCTTTGGCTTTTGCTTCTTCCAACTCCATTAATTCTGTAACAATTGGTGAATTTTTGCGAATTTCTTCATTCACCAAATTTTCGACTTGACGGATCTGTTCTGGCTTCATGGCTTCAAAATGAGAGAAGTCAAAACGCAGATACTTATCATTTACCAAAGAGCCTTTTTGGGCAACGTGTTCTCCCAAAATTTGACGTAATGCTGCATGTAATAAGTGGGTCGCTGAGTGATTCAAACGAATAGCGTCTCTGCGTACCACATCAATTTCAGCATTAACTGTATGATTAACGCTTAAACTACCACTTTTCAATTTACCAATGTGGCCAATTGCCTGAGCATATTTTTGTGTATCGACGACGTCGAATACACCAGTATCGTTCGACAATTTACCCGTATCACCGACCTGTCCACCAGACTCAGCGTAAAAAGCGGTCTTATCAAGTATAACGAGCGCTTCTTCACCGGCATGAATTTGCTCAACAGCTTGGCCATTGCGGAAAATAGCGATAACAGAAGATTGCTGTGAATTATGTTCATAACCGCAAAAATCACTGCGTCCATCAACCTTGATAAGCTCATTGTAATCTGCACCAAAACCACTGGATTCACGAGCACGACGACGCTGGTTCTCCATTGCTGTATCAAAACCAGTTTCATCAACTTTGATATTACGTTCACGACAAACATCTGCAGTCAGATCAACAGGGAAACCATAGGTATCATACAAGCGGAAAACGGTTTCACCGTCGAGCGTATCACCAGATAATTTAGCCAGCTCTTCATCCAGCAACTGCAAACCACGTTCCAAAGTACGGGCAAACTGTTCTTCTTCGGTTTTTAATACCTGCTCAACCAAAGTCTGCTGCTGTTTCAGCTCTTCACCGGCTGCTCCCATGAATTTAATCAATGGTGCAACGAGCTTGTAGAAAAAGGCTTCTCTTGCCCCCAACATGTTACCATGACGAACAGCACGGCGAATGATACGACGAAGCACATAGCCGCGGTTTTCATTGGATGGAATAACCCCATCGCAAATCAGGAACGCACATGCACGGATATGGTCTGCAACAACACGCAGAGATTTATTGGCAAGATCTGTCGCTCCTGTCACTTCTGCAACCGAAGCAATTAAACTCTGGAATAGATCAATCTCGTAGTTTGAGTTGACATGTTGCAAGACGGCGGTGATACGCTCCAACCCCATGCCGGTATCAACGGAAGGTTTTGGCAACGGCTCCATAGTACCATCGGCATGACGGTTGAATTGCATGAAAACGATGTTCCAAATTTCAATATATCTGTCACCGTCTTCTTCTGGGCTGCCTGGAGGACCTCCCCAAATATGTTCACCGTGGTCGTAGAAAATTTCCGTACAAGGACCACATGGGCCAGTATCCCCCATTTGCCAGAAATTATCTGACGCATATGGAGCACCTTTGTTATCACCTATACGAATGATTCTTTCTGCTGGAACACCGACTTCTTTATGCCAAATGTCATAAGCTTCATCGTCTGTCTCATAGACAGTAACCCACAGTTTTTCTTTTGGCAGGTTAAACCACTTTTCGCTGGTCAGTAACTCCCATGCGTATTTAATTGCATCTTGTTTAAAATAATCGCCAAAACTGAAGTTGCCCAACATTTCGAAGAAAGTGTGGTGACGAGCTGTATAACCCACATTTTCTAGATCGTTATGTTTACCACCAGCACGAACACAGCGCTGAGCCGTTGTTGCTCTAGAATAAGGTCTATTATCCAATCCTAAAAAGACATCTTTAAACTGGTTCATCCCTGCGTTGGTGAACAACAATGTTGGATCATTGGTTGGCACCAACGAGCTGCTTGGCACTATCTGGTGCCCTTTAGTATGAAAAAAGTCAAGAAACGCTTGACGGATCTCAGCGGTGCTTTTGCTCATAATTGTCCCGAAATCAAGCTGAAAAAACAGATCTATGAATGGTTGAGGTGGTATATCGCGTCACCATTTCAACTCACGAATAAATTAAAGTGGGGTTAAGATAGAATGTCTTCCATAAGAAGTAAAATCCCATATAAATCCATTCGCCATCGAGCATTGTAATTCGTCTAAAGATTTTCTGAAAGCCTGTTCGTTACACCTGTTTCAATACGCCTATTTCAAGGATGTTTATTTCCTCCAGAGAAACAGGTATAAAAATAAAAACCACACCCGATATGGATGTGGTTTTTTAAAAGCCAAATTAGCTCTATATTATGACTGAATTGGAAGGCAAATGAGTAATTAAAACTCTTCGGGATTCACTTCTTCGCCGTTGTCTTCATAATCTGTCACGTAATCCGTAGCTGCACTATTGAACTCACCTGTATTATTCAACAGTAAATCGCGCAGTTTCTTATCCAATTCGGATGCAATTTCTGGATGCTCTTTCAGATACATAGTGGCATTGGCTTTACCTTGTCCAATTTTTTCACCATTGTAGCTATACCATGCACCTGCTTTTTCTACCATTTTGTGTTTAACACCCAGATCGACCAACTCGCCAAAAGTATTAATGCCTTCACCATAGAGAATTTGGAATTCGGCCTGTTTAAATGGCGCAGCAACCTTGTTCTTGACCACTTTCACACGTGTTTCGCTACCAACCACTTCGTCGCCATTTTTCACCGAACCAGTACGGCGAATATCCAAACGGACAGATGCGTAGAACTTCAGCGCATTACCACCTGTGGTCGTTTCGGGGTTACCAAACATCACACCAATTTTCATGCGGATCTGGTTGATAAAAATCAACAGAGTATTCGAATTTTTCAAATTCCCCGCTAACTTACGCATCGCTTGGCTCATCATACGTGCAGCCAGCCCCATATGAGAATCGCCGATTTCGCCTTCAATTTCTGCTTTTGGTGTTAACGCTGCAACAGAGTCAACAATAATCACATCAACAGCACCAGAACGTGATAAAGCATCACAAATTTCCAATGCCTGTTCGCCAGTATCAGGCTGAGAACATAACAGGTTATCAATATCTACACCCAGTTTTTTCGCATAAACTGGGTCAAGAGCATGTTCGGCATCAATAAAAGCACAAGTTCTGCCTTCGCGCTGGGCAGCGGCAATGACTTGCAGTGTCAGCGTTGTCTTACCAGAAGATTCTGGCCCATAGATTTCAACAATACGGCCCATCGGCAAACCACCCGCACCCAATGCAATATCCAGTGACAGGGAGCCAGTAGAAATAGTTTCCACATCCATTGAGCGGTTTTCACCCAAACGCATGATGGAGCCTTTACCAAACTGTTTCTCAATTTGGCCCAGCGCTGCTGCTAGTGCTTTTTGTTTGTTTTCATCGTTAGCCATATTTACTCCTTCGCAAGCAATGAAGGGGCTGCCTCACTGCTGATAAACTGTTTCTGATACCAAAGTGCTGTATGATTATACTGTATAATCATACAGCATCAAGCTAATTTTTTATGACTTCATCCAATAAGGTTTTTAAAGAAAAAATGACGGCTTGTAGACGCACTGCATTACGATCACCCGAAAAATGCTGGCGATATACTACAGTCTGAATGTTTTTGTTAACGTAAAAAGCAAACCCAAACCAAACTGTGCCGGTTGGTTTTTCCTCACTGCCCCCTTCTGGCCCAGCAATACCGCTGACTGCAACAGAAATATCTGCCTTAGCAACAGCCAATGCTCCTGTCGCCATCTCTCTTACGACCTGCTCACTGACCGCACCAAACTGCGCCAATGACTCTGGCAAGACGCCCAGCATTTCATGTTTAGCATCATTACTATAAGTCACGAAACCACGATTGAAATAGGCTGAACTTCCCGCGATATCTGTAATCACTTTAGCTATCCACCCCCCTGTGCAAGATTCTGCACAGGTCACGGATAATTTTTTACGTATTAATCTCTTGCCAAGTTCAATACTAAGCTGATTCAGGAATTTTTCATCCATAACAGGCCTTCAATTCTATAAGAAATTAATTTTTCCGAAGTAGATCCCAAATCCATAGCCCGTAATTGCCAAAAGAGAGTGAGTAACGATTGTCTTTCCACTGTGACATCCATTTCCTTACTCTTGTTCGGCCATTTCTCTTAGGATGACAAAATCCGGTTTACCACTACCGAGCAAAGGAAATTGCTTCACATAACGAATATCTCGTGGAACCGACAATTCAGGCATACCCATTTCACGTGCCACTCCTAGCATTCTGTTTCTATTTAGATTCGCATCTGTAGTGAACAATACCAGTGCTTCACCTTTGCTTCGATCACTTCTGGTTATAGCCGCATGTAGCCCATCAGTAGAAACATGAGAAGCGATTTGTTCTACCGCGTCGAGAGAAACCATTTCCCCTGCAAGTTTGGCAAATCGTTTCACACGTCCTTTGATCGTACAGAAACCCTCTTCATCAATAGAAACAATATCTCCGGTATCATACCAACCAATTTGATTATTTCCTTCTGAGTCTTTCGCAGCGGGTAGCTCTAAACGATCAGGCGCTTCAACCCGCAGATATCCTTTCATAACATTTGGCCCGCGTAGCTGTAACCGCCCCCCTCTCTCAATACCCTGTATAGGCAGCAAGCGCGCTTCCATACCTGGTAAAATCCGCCCAACTGTTCCTGCTTTTGCCGCCATCGGTACGTTGATTGCGACTATCGATGTACATTCCGTTATCCCATAACCTTCTAAGATACGGATACCAAATTTATCTTGCCAAATTCGCTTCGTGTTTTCTGACAGTTTCTCACCCCCAGCCACGACATAACGCAGACGGGCAAAATCATAAGGGTGGGCAAAACGAGCATAATTCCCCAAGAAAGTTGACGTTGCGAACAACACAGTACAATTTTGATCATAGACCAATTCAGGCACAACACGATAGTGCAAAGGGTTTGGATAAAGGAATACCCGACTACCTGTCATTAATGGAGTAAATAGACCCATTGTTAGACCAAAAGCATGGAATAGAGGTAAAGAAGACATAAAACGATCTAGTGGAGTAAAATCAGCGATTGTTTTTATCTGCTCAACGTTTGCCAACAAACTGGTATGACTATGAACAACACCTTTGGGTACACCTTCTGAGCCTGACGTAAACAGGATCAATGCATCATCATCCGGTTTTTGCGCAGCCAAAATAGCTTTGGAAGGGAAAATCAAATACCACAATATCCAAAACTTATCTTCCGGCGTGAGCATGCCCTTTAAATCTTCGAGATATACCCAATTAGCTTCGGTTACTTGTTCTGGTAGATGGGCTAACTGCTCGTTTTCCAGGAATTGGCGGGAGGTTACAATAGTTTTAATGGATGCCGCTTGCATAGCAAGTTTAATGCCACGGCTTCCTGCCATATAATTCAAAAGGGCTGGCACCCGTCCTTTTAACGAAGCACCATATACGGCAGCTGCCATCACAGTTGCATTTGGAAACAACAAACCAATTCGCTCACCTTCTTGTGTAAAGTGTTCTAAGCTCCGACTGATACTCAATATTTTTTTCAGTAATGAATGATAGCTATCTTCTTTAAAGTTCACATCTTCAATACAGGGCTTAAAACGGCCAAAACGTTTTTGCGCAGTAAGGTAAGCATTGAATAACGTCTCCTTTGGGCGCGTCTGCATTCTCACTTCCATCATAATGGCATGGAGGTGTTCTCCTACCAAACGACGACATGTTGCTGAATCGGGTGCATCAGGCATTGGCAGGTCAATGGCAGGTAAAATCTTGAGAGTGATTTTCGGGAACCAATGCAATTTCATAATTCCTTTTAACCGACCAAAAACCGTTTGCTCTGCACCATCAATTCGGATTGGTATTACTTTCGCACCTGATTTTGCGGCAATAAAAGCGGCACCATCATAAATTTTCATAAGGGAGCCTGTTACAGTGATCCTTCCTTCAGGAAAAATCACAATCGGACGCCCTTTGTCCACTTCTTTAACCAATGTCCTAACTGCCATTGAGTTAGTAGGATCTAAAGGTACAATATCTGCATAAGGCTTGATAAATTTGAAAAAACTGCGGGTTGCAATATTAGAATAAATAGCAAATACAGGCTTTATTGGCAGGAATAACCCAATTAACAGACCATCCAGAAACGAAATATGGTTGGGAGTAATAATGCATTTAGGGTATTGTTGTAACTGTTTGGTATCACCTTCGATTGTAATCCTAAAGAGTACACGAACAAGTAACCGAATAAAATTTAAGAGCATGTCCATATCTCAAATATAATTAATAAAATTAAAGTGAGTAAATAGGGTGATACTATAAGTTATACGGGCAATTTGTTATATAAGGCTTCCCTAAAAAATACACTTAAATGCCTTTATCCATCAAATTAATTTATTTTTCTGGTTTAGAATGTAAGACTTAATGTGAGATACGATCTCTTCTGTTGCAAGATTGGCATCGACAATAAAATGGGCACACTCCTGGTATAATGGCTCTCTTTCAACCAATATTCCTTCCATTTCTTCTATGATAGATTTCCCTGTTAGACTAGGACGTTGCGTATTTTCTGGATTGAGAGATAATCGATTACTCAAAACGCTTGCCGTTGCCTGTAAATAAATAACAATACCATTGTGTTGCATATATTGGCGATTCTCAAGCGACAACACCATTCCGCCACCTGTTGAAATGACATGTTCATTCTGGCTAACCGTTTTCAACGTTTGGCTTTCTAATTTTCTAAAATGTTCCCAGCCATATTGTTCAACAAGATCGGCTATCGTCATTTTATTCATGGTCTGAATACTTTCATCGGTGTCAATAAATTTATACGACAGCGCATCAGACAGTAACTTACCTATTGTTGTCTTTCCTGCACCCCGTGCACCTACGATGAATAGCGTTTTTTTCATTTCATTGTTTCCCCGAAGAGTCTATAAAATTAAACCTAAACATAACGTTTAGAAACCAAACGATTACACTATGTAAAAAAGCATTTTTAATGGTTCAAAAAGTCACACTTAGAATTAAGTGTGACCCAACATAGTTCAATAAAGTCTAATCAAAATAAGAGATGGTCAACTCCGCGGTAAATAATCACCATAACCAATCCACTTATATGTTGTCAGTGCATCAAGCCCCATTGGGCCACGGGAGTGTAATTTCTGGGTACTGACAGCCACTTCCGCTCCCAAACCAAATTGTCCACCATCAGTAAAACGCGTGCTGGCATTCACATATACCGCAGCTGAATCCACATGGCGCACAAAGTACTCAGCCTGTTGCAAAGATTCCGTCAATATCGCATCGGAATGGGCTGTACCATAAGTACGAATATGCTCAATAGCCAGATCGATATCGCTGACAATATCCACATTCATATCTAAAGATAACCATTCATCACAGTAATCTTCCTCTGCCACTTCAACGACAGTTGCAGGGCCATCTTTCAGCAATGTCATCGCTGATTTGCTGGCGTGTAATGTCACGCCCTGCTCCTTCATTCTGATACTCAAAACTGGCAAGAAATCGGCTGCTATTTTTTCATGCACCAATAATGTTTCCAGTGAATTACAAGCGCTTGGACGCTGGACTTTCGCATTAGTAATGATTTCCAACGCTTTTTCGATATTGATGGTTTCATCCACAAATGTATGACAAACACCAATACCGCCAGTAATTACAGGGATTGTCGATTGTTCCCGGCACAATTTATGTAACCCCGCACCGCCTCTTGGGATCAGCATATCGACATAACGATCCATTTTCAGCAATTCAGCCACCAACTCACGATCAGGTTTATTGATAGCCTGAACCGCGGCCGCCAGCAATCCACTTTGTTCCAATGCCTGCTGGATAACCTTAACCATCGTTTGATTAGTGTGGTGAGTCTCTTTACCCCCACGCAATATCACTGCATTACCGGTTTTCAGACATAACGATGCCACATCAATAGTGACATTGGGCCGGGCTTCATATATCACGCCAATCACGCCCAACGGAACTCGGCGACGGCTCAATTGCAATCCATTATCCAATAATTGCCCGTCAATAACTTGCCCGACAGGATCAGCCAAACGGCAGACTTGGCGCACATCATTGGCAATGGCATTCAGCCGCTCAGGTGTCAGTAATAACCGGTCGAGTAGTGCTTCGCTCATCCCCTGTTCACGAGCTTGCTTCATATCTTGCTGGTTAGCAGCAAGAATCATTTCAATCTCCGTCTCCAACAAATCAGCAATGTGATTCAACGCTTGGTTTTTCTGACTGGTACTCAATTGCGCCAATTGCCACGATGCGGCTTTGGCTGCTTTTCCCATCTGCTCTATCATGGTGAAGTCCTTAACTCACGATCAATTCATTAAATTACAATCAAATCGTCACGGTGAACCGCAACAGCGCCATATTCATAACCCAATATCTGGCTAATTTGCTGTGAATGATGGCCAGCTATCAGGCGTAGTGCATCACTATTGTAACGGCACACGCCATGGGCCAAATCTTTACCCGATAAGCTACGGATACAAATGACTTCACCGCGGGAAAAATCACCTTTAACGTTTTTGATCCCTTTTGGTAGCAACGAACTACCTTTCCCTATAATCGCCGCTTCTGCACCATGATCGACAATAATTTCCCCTGCCGGAGGTGCCCCAAAAATCCAACGTTTACGGTTTTCCATTGGGCTAGCCAGGCCATGAAAACGTGTTCCAACCGATTTCCCTGAGATTACATCAGCAATCACATCCGGCCTATTACCCGCGGCAATAATGACATCAATGCCAGCACGTCCAGCTACACCTGCCGCCTGAAGTTTTGTTGCCATTCCCCCCGTGCCTAACCCCGAAACGCTGTCCCCTGCCATCATTTTCAGTTCATCACTAATGTCATACACTTCAGGGATCAAGGTTGCATCAGGGTTACTACGAGGATCTGCGGTATAAAGCCCTGCTATATCTGTCAGAAGCAACAGCTTATCTGCACTCCCCAAAATAGCAGCCAGTGCAGAAAGGTTATCATTGTCACCCACTTTAATCTCTGCTGTCGCAACAGCATCATTTTCATTAATAATGGGAACGATGTGATTATCAAGCAAAGCCTGAAGGGTATCCCTTGCGTTTAAGAAGCGCTCACGATCTTCCAAATCTGCACGGGTCAAGAGCATTTGCCCGACGTGAATACCATAAATAGAGAAAAGCTGTTCCCACAATTGGATCAGGCGACTTTGCCCAATAGCTGCCAGCAATTGTTTTGAAGCAATAGTTGCTGGAAGATCAGGATATCCTAAATGTTCACGTCCAGCGGCAATCGCACCAGAAGTCACAATGATAATGCGGTGACCTTTTTCATGCTGTTTAGCACATTGACGAACCAGTTCCACAATATGGGCACGATTCAAACGACGAGAGCCACCGGTCAATACACTCGTCCCCAGTTTCACAACCAATGTTTGGCTGCCATTCATCATATTTCTGCCATTACAGTTAATTTGAAAAAACAGTGCTCAGTTTTAACAGGAGAGAGGCGTTATGCCAACTGACATAACGCAAAATTTAGCAAAAGCAGGTTAAAAACAAATTACGCTATCAATTGCGTCTGCAGGGTGACGGTGTTTTCAGATGGGATCAATGTGAGTTTGAGCGTTTCACAAGAATCAACCAGACGTTTGTGAAATGCCTGTAGCATTGATTCAAGGTACTCAAGATCGGCTTTTTTTTTGATCTTCATAATACGCCACTCACCCTGTTTATCGAATAAGCCTATCTGATAGTTATAAACAAAACCTTGATCCTGCTCTTCTAGCTCTAACCACCATCCCCAAAATTCACGTTTTTCTGGCGCTACTTTGGCACTGACACAAACAGCTAAACAGTCAAAGAAAAAATAACCATTTTGGCACTTTAATTCACGTACATACGGCCCTAATGCAGAAAAGCGCTTTAACAACCTATTTTTAGAATAACTGACAGGTAAAGTCATACAAAGGTCTCCTTATATACAGAATACCTTTGTATCAAACGATTAAAAAATATCAAGTGATAAATTTAATTTTATAAAACTTTATCTTTCAACCATACACTTATCTCGTGTAATGCCTTATTGAAACCACTATAAACTGAGGTTGCAGGAATAGCTCGTACTAAACCTTCCATTGATGACATCGCAATCAACGTTGAGTCTTTCCTTGGGCTGAAAATATCATCTTCCCAATACACTGAAAACATGGGCACAGTACAACGATGGCCCAATAGCCCTTGATTCTTCAACGAATAACACGCTAATTCTGAACGTAATCTCTTTTCATCAACGTGATAAATACCTAAACGACTGGCCAAGACGTCAATATACATTGACGGGATTTTCTGCTGTAATTTTTCATCATGCAGTAATTCATGCACAATCGGGCCTACCACCGATACGCCTTTAATCAGTTTCGGTTCCAGATAAGCAAGCCGAACAGCGATATTCGCCCCAAAACGAAAACCAAATACGCCTACACGGGTATGATCAATCCATGGCACGCTATCTAGTTGTTGTAAAACTTGTTGATGAAGTACGCAGGTATCCTGCGTTAACGTAAATTTAGCGGAATAACCAACAGAAGGCATATCCAGTGTTAACATGGCAAAGCCAAGAGGCGATAAGTATTCACGAAACAACCGCCAGCAATCACTCTGGACATTATCAAGGCTGGCACAAACTAATATCGTCGGACAAGGTCCTGGTACATGGGAAGGCAGGTGTAATAACCCGGTAACGCTTTTGCCCCCTTCCAACTGGAATTCCAGCTTTTTTAATTCGTAGTCAGAAAAACGCGCCGCGTTTTCATAGGCTTTATTAGCCAACACAATGGCCTGATCGGCCAGTTCATCACCGCGCAAATGAGGATAAGCTGCAATACTATATAGCGTTGCAGCCTTTAACCAACATGACCCGGCTTTTTCCGTATCTTCAGTATGCAACGCTTCCTGTTGCCAGTACATTGCCTGCTGAGACCACTCAAATGCCCAGTTTCCTTTACGATAGCCGACCACAGTATCCAACAAATGTTCAGTACTGCGTTCGGCATCCGTCACGGCAATCCGGCTGAGGACATCTTGAATTTCTAGCGGATTTACCCCCCTCCAGATCCAAGCGAGCCAATTAATCATGCGATACCACCGCTCGCGGCGCTCCCCACCAAGCATACTATCACTGGTAGTTACGGACTGTGGGCGAGTATATTTTACCAGTGTAGAGGTCTCCCGATGTTTAAACCGAGGCTTAAACAGCGATTCTGAAAGGTTTTGTTTCGTCATGGCAAAAGAAAAATCTTACTACTTTTCACAAACGGGTGGAACGAACACGACTCCCATATCCCAAGGCTGCTCAATCCATGTGTTTTGGGGAATGTCAATAACATAATCATCCACAAGAGGGCGCCCGGCGGGTTTGGCAAAAATCGTTACAAAATGCGCTTTCGGATACATGTCACGGATTGCCTGGGCTGTACCCCCAGTATCAACCAGATCATCAACAACAATGAACCCTTCACCGTCACCTTCCGCTTTTTTTAATACTTTCAACTCGCGCTGGTTATCGTGATCATAGCTGGAAATACAAACCGTATCGACATGGCGAATTCCCAACTCACGAGCCAGTAACGCTCCCGGAACCAGACCACCACGGCTAACGGCAATAATGCCTTTCCACTGTTCTACGGGAAGTAAACGTTGCGCCAATTGACGGGCATGCATTTGCAACATATCCCACGTTACAACATATTTTTCACTCATAAAATTACATCCTGGAAACTAAAGAATATTTCAGAAAAGCGTTTTTTGCGGAAAAAAGGTTGCGCGAGATTATAGTGATTTGAACCAACAAAAACCAGTAAAAACAGGGGAAGCCCTCATTCTCACAGCCCATTGCTGACAATAAAATGATATTCTCAAGCCTAGGGTCAATGCAGATGATAAAAACTCCCTGATGCACCAAACATTACCATTTTTCTCACCAAGATTCAGTTATAGGAGATTCGCCGTGTCCGAATTATCAACGCTATCCCCACAACCCTTATGGGATACTTTTGCCCAGATCTGTTCCATTCCTCATCCCTCTTATCATGAAGAAGCTCTCGCATCCCATATTATTGCGTGGGCAAAAAGCAAAAGATTCCATGTAGAGCGGGATGAAGTGGGTAATATTTTGATCAGAAAGCCAGCGTCAAAAGGTATGGAAAATCGCAAGGCGGTCGTCCTTCAAGCACACCTTGATATGGTTCCACAGAAAAATAACGATACTCAACACGATTTCACAAAAGATCCTATTCGCCCTTATATCGATGGTGACTGGGTTACGGCTGATGGTACAACTTTAGGCGCAGATAACGGTATTGGTATGGCTTCTGCTCTGGCCGTTTTGGCGGACGAATCCGTTAAACATGGACCATTGGAAGTTTTGCTGACCATGACCGAAGAGGCCGGCATGGATGGTGCATTCGGCCTGAAATCTGGCTGGCTGCAAGCTGACGTTCTGATCAATACAGATTCAGAAGAAGAAGGCGAAATCTACATGGGTTGTGCAGGCGGCATTGATTTTTTCACAACCTTACACCTGTCCCGTGAAGCGCTGCCAGCTAACTATAAGACACTACAATTGACGATTAAGGGATTAAAAGGCGGTCACTCTGGCGGTGATATTCATCTGGGGTTAGGTAACGCCAACAAATTACTGGCTCGTTTCCTGGCCACGTATTCCGACGAGTTGGAACTGAAATTAATTCATCTGCAAGGTGGAACCCTGCGCAATGCTATTCCTCGTGAAGGTTCTACCGTGATTGCGGTTCCTGCTGACAAAGTTGAAAAACTCCATCAATTGAAAGATAACTATCTGGAGACATTGAAAAACGAATATTCTGTCGTTGAAAACAATCTCACTCTCTTGTTGGATGAAACCAAAGCATCATCACACGCATTAACCACGGATTGCCAGACACGCTTCATATCCATGCTCAATAGTATGCCGAATGGTGTTATTCGTATGAGCGATGTTGCCAAAGGTGTGGTAGAAACTTCGCTAAACGTAGGCGTTGTAACCATGGACGAAGAGAAAGCCGAGGTTATTTGCCTGATCCGTTCACTTATCGAAAGTGGCAAGGTTTATGTTGTTGAAATGCTGCATTCTCTGGCAAAACTGTCTGGAGCAGAAACCGTAGCAAGTGGCAGCTATCCGGGCTGGCAACCTGACGCCAATTCGCCCATCATGCATTTGGTGCGTGAAACTTATCACCAACTCTTCGATAAGACACCGAATATCATGGTGATCCACGCGGGTTTGGAGTGTGGCCTGTTCAAAAAACCGTATCCTGATATGGACATGGTTTCTATCGGACCAACTATTCGGGGTGCTCACTCCCCTGATGAGAAAGTACACATTAAGAGTGTCGGTCAATATTGGCAGCTACTCACCGCAATTCTCAAGGCTATTCCGGCTAAAGAATAATAGAAAATTATATTGCCGCTCCCCTGCCATCTTGTTTGTGGGGGAGATTGCGTCCTTTACACCTTACCATTCCAATAAAAGCTGCCGCTCCAGTTGTGGGTTTTGTAACGTCACCTGCAACCCAACCAGCCTGACTCCCCGCCCTTCCCTGCGTGTTTCCCAAGCCTGCTTTGCTATTTGGATCAGATCGCGTTTATCCAATATAGGATGGACATGTTCCTGTGTTGTCAATTGAAAATCGTCAAACTTTAATTTGATACCTTGACGAGCTATGCGGAGATCGGGTTTTACCTTTTCCAATCGTTTTTTCAGTTCAGGATAAAGTTTTTCAATGAGTTCAACACATTCATGCCATTCATGGATATCCTGTGCCAAAGTTTCCTCCACCCCAACGGACTTACGCAAACGTTCTGGCGTGATCTGTCGTTCATCAATACCATGACAACGCTGCCAAAGCGTCAAACCAAACTTACCTAAACTTTTTATTAGTGCCAGCTTGTCATAACGCTGCACGTCAGAACAGGTCGCTAACCCCATGTCTGACAACCGTTTAGCAGTGACCTTTCCAACACCGGGAATTTTGCATAATGCCAGCGACTTGATAAAAGTTTCAACTTGTTCAGGAGAGATAACATATTGCCCATTGGGTTTATTGATATCAGACGCTATTTTGGCTAAAAACCTCACTGGCGCTACACCAGCCGAGGCCGTTAACTGCAATTCATCAAAAATGACCTGACTGATTTCTTGAGCAATCAACGTGGCGGAACCGTGACAATAATGGCAATCCGTCACATCCAGATAGGCCTCATCTAAAGAAAGTGGTTCGATCAACTCAGTGTAACGGGAAAAAATTTGACGAATATGTTGAGACACTTCTTTATAATGCGCCATTCTGCCAGGGATGACTTTCAATTGAGGACAAAGTCTTAATGCCGTAGCCGTAGACATCGCACTATGCACCCCAAAACGGCGGGCAGGATAATTTGCCGTACTAATGACGCCCCTTCGATCAGCGCTTCCCCCGACAGCAATGGGAATATTACGGAGTGATGGATTATCCCGCATTTCAACGGCAGCAAAAAAGCAATCCATATCAATATGAATAATTTTGCGCATCTGATCTCCTCACATCAAAATACTGTATAAATATACAGAAAGAGATCATGAAACTCTAGTCAATTTTTCAGCAAAACTTCAACGAACGGATTTCTTCGAATGTAAACAGGCATTCGACTCCCGCCAGGATGAAATAAAATCATTCTCTGTTTTAATAAAAAATCGCCTGTCATTTCAGATAACACAGGCGATTTTTTTATCCTTTACTTTATTTCGCTTATCTTCCTGCCAATTAACCTCCACTAGGAAAAATCAATGTCTGTCCCGGTGCTTCTCGGTTTAAATGAATAAAATTCAGATGTTTTTCATAGTGGTCAAGAATATCGCTAATGATTTGCTCTTTGGTATAGTCCATCAAATCATTACCCTGTGTTCCTTCCATCAGAAAAGTCTCCAACCGATAATAGTGAGACTTACCCGCTCTCGCCCGATAGGTAAATCCAGGTACAGAATAGCGTTGCGGCCAGATTTGATAGATAAAATTCTGTTCATCCCCTAAATCAACAATTAATTCTAGTGGATTCAGACGTTTGTTCTCTTTAGCTGGCAGTGCATTAAACTGCACTTTCGCACCACGTACAACTAACTCTTTAGCCACTTCTAACATCGCGGGACGGCACACCATATCCAGCATTCGCTGAGTGTTTTTCGTACCAGGAAAGTGCATCATACGGCTCAAACGCTGCTTCCAATTCAATGAGCCATTGTCATGCATAAGAGTGGGGGAGGTATTTTGCAGCGAGCTGGCTTTACGGAAATCCTCTACCCGCAAAGACTTATATAGCCCCGCCATGACAAAGAAGATCACAAAACTAAAAGGTAGCCCCATGATAACCGTGGTATTTTGCAAAGCAGGAATACCATCCGTCATGAGGATACCCAGTGTTAATACACCGATTGCCACCGACCAAAAGATACGCAACCAATTTGGTGCATCATTATTGATATCACTTAGATTAGAAGTGAAATTTCCCAGCACTAACGAACCAGAATCCGCCGACGTGACATAAAACAGCAATCCGGTAATGGTGCCCACAGAAGCACTGAACGTGAATGCCGGATAAAGTGCCAGCAAACGATAAAAACCTTGTTCTGGGTGTTGTAACACGGTTTCCGCCAACTGGCGATTACCATGCAGAATTTCATACAACGCACTGTTACCAAAAATCGATAGCCACAGCAGTGTAAAAACAAATGGAATGACTAATGTTCCCATAACAAACTGGCGAATCGTTCTGCCACGGGAAATGCGCGCCAGGAACAGCCCTACAAACGGCGACCAGGCCACCCACCATGCCCAGAAAAACAGAGTCCAGTTATTCATCCATTCAGTGGGGCGTTCAAAGGCAAAACTGTTCAGCGTCATACCCATAAAACGGCTGATATAATCCCCGACGTTCTGCACTAATCCGTTAAGCAGGAATTCGGTATCGCCCATAAACAAAATGAATAAAACCAAGCCAAGAGCCAGCAGGACATTCAATTCAGACAAAAATCGAATGCCTTTGTTTACGCCGGAAGTTACGGAGATAATGGCTATCACCACAGATAATAGTATCAATCCTCCCTGGATCCCCAATCCTTGCGGTAAGTCGAAAAGAACTTTCAGACCATAATTCAACTGCACAACCCCAATTCCCAGCGTCGTTGCAATGCCAAAAATGGTCCCTATTACTGCCGCAATATCCACTGTATGACCGATTAATCCTTTAATGCGGTCACCAAAAATAGGATAAAGTGCCGAGCGGATAGTCAAAGGCAAATTATAACGATAACTAAAATATCCCAGTGCAATTCCCATCAAGGCGTACATAGACCAGCCCGTCAGGCCATAATGGAACAGCGTCCACACCATCGCCTGACGAGCTGCTTCAATAGTTTCCCCTTGACCCGTTGGTGGTTGCATATATTGCGTGACAGGTTCAGCCACCGAGAAAAACATCAAATCAATGCCGATCCCAGCGGCAAACAGCATCGCCGCCCAACTTAGCAAACTGAATTCCGGCTTAGATTGTTCCGGTCCCAATTTGATTGAACCAAAACGGGAAGCCGCGACAAAAACAACAAACACAATGTAAAGCGTCGCAGCCAGTAAATAATACCACCCGAAAGTTTTAGACACCCAATTCAGTGTATTTTTTATCCAAATACTGGTTGCATCTGTGAAAAAAATAGTGAACAGAGAAAATGCAATAATCAGTCCGGCAGAGGTAAAAAAAACGACAGAATTCAGGGTGTCCTTCTGGGTGTTTTTTGGACTGTCTTGTGTATTCATAGGCAGTTCCTGAAATTAATAGCATTAAAACAGATGAAAAACATAATTCATATAACAGTTTGAATTAAATATAAAATTTAAGATACCTTAAACAAATTCACTCCCTCATTGTAAAATTATTGTGATAAAACATATTTAATTTTGATTGAACATTCAATTAAAAAAAAGTTTAATACTGTCCGAATAATTGATTTTCTGAGCATAAAATCATGCCAAAAATTGGAATGCAGTCGATAAGAAAACAACAACTCATTGATGCAACATTAATCGTTGTGAATGAAGTGGGAATGCAGGAAGCAACTATTGCACAAATAGCCCGAAAAGCGGGGGTTTCCAACGGAATTATCAGCCACTATTTCAAGGACAAGAACGGCCTATTAGAAGCGACCATGCGTTATCTATTGCATCAGTTAAAAATAGCTGTCGCACGCCGATTACGCTTGCTAGATAACGCAACCCCCACGCAAAGGTTGAAAGCCATTGTCGAAGGGAATTTTGATACCAGCCAGATCAACAGCGCAGCAATGAAAACCTGGTTGGCATTCTGGGCAAGTAGCATGCATCAACCAAAGCTGTATCGGTTACAACAAATCAATGAGCGCCGTTTGCATTCCAATCTTTGTGTTGAATTTAAACGTGCCATGCCAAAAGCAGAAGCGCGGCTAGCTGCACAAGGTCTTGCTGCATTGATTGACGGCATTTGGCTGCGAAGTGCATTAAGCAAGAAGCCTTTTGATATAGCAGGGACATTCAAAATTACTATCGATTACATCGAACAGAAACTCGGAGCATCTGATAAGTTCTGACTTGGATAGATGCTTAAGGAGAATCTATGACCTATTTTGGATTACAAAAACTTTATATCCACGGTGCTTATGTTGATAGTACCAATCCTAATAATACAATTTTTGACGCAATTAACCCAGCTAATGGTGACGTTATTGCTCAATTTCAGTCTGCAACAAAACAAGATGTTGATTTAGCAGTCGAAAGCGCCCATAAAGGACAGCAAATCTGGGCAGCCATGACCGCGGTGGAACGTTCACGGATCTTACACAAGGCGGTGAATATCTTGCGTGAACGCAATGATGAACTGGCTGAATTGGAAACACTGGATACCGGTAAACCCCTTGCTGAAACCCGACAGGTTGATATCGTCACAGGTGCCGATGTACTGGAATACTATGCGGGCTTAATTCCAGCCCTTGAAGGCCAACAGATCCCATTACGTGAATCTTCTTTTGTGTATACACGCCGTGAACCATTGGGTATCGTAGCAGGCATCGGCGCATGGAACTACCCTATCCAAATTGCCCTGTGGAAATCAGCACCCGCACTGGCTGCCGGTAATGCCATGATTTTTAAACCAAGTGAAGTCACCTCCCTTACCGCTTTGAAGTTGGCTGAAATCTACACCGAAGCCGGTTTGCCTGATGGTGTTTTCAATGTGTTGACCGGAGCTGGCCATGAAGTCGGACATTATCTGACTGTTCACCCTAAAATCGCCAAAATGTCTTTTACCGGCGGTATTGTGACCGGCAAAAAGGTGATGGCAAATGCTTCCGCTTCTACCCTAAAAGAAGTCACGATGGAATTGGGTGGTAAATCTCCATTAATCATTTTTGATGATGCCGATCTGGATCGCGCTGCTGATATTGCCATGATGGCCAACTTTTTCAGTTCAGGTCAGGTCTGTACGAACGGGACACGGGTCTTTGTCCCCAAGGCACTGCTTCCACCGTTTGAAGCAAAAATTCTTGAGCGTGTTAAGCGCATTCGAATTGGCTCACCTCTTGATCCCAACACTAACTTTGGTCCGCTGGTAAGTTTTCCACACATGGAGTCCGTTTTACGCTATATCGAAAACGGTAAAAACAGCCATGCCCGCCTGCTGTGTGGTGGTGAGCGTCTGCTGGAAGGCGAATTAGCAAAAGGGGCATTTGTTGCACCGACAGTATTCAGTGACTGTACCGATGATATGTTGATCACACAGGAGGAAATCTTTGGGCCTGTGATGTCTATCCTGACTTATGAAACGGAAGATGAAGTCATTGCCCGAGCCAATAATACCCATTATGGCCTGGGTGCAGGATTAGTCACCAAAGATCTCTCCCGCGCACATCGTGTGATCCACCAGCTAGAAGCTGGGATCTGCTGGATCAATACCTGGGGAGAATCCCCGGCAGCCATGCCTGTCGGTGGCTATAAACATTCTGGTGTTGGCCGGGAAAATGGACTGGCTACACTACAAAATTACACACAAACCAAATCAATACAGGTGGAATTAGGCAATTTTGAATCCCTATTTTAATCCACGCCTGAAACAGAGGAGATAACAATGGTTTTTGATTACATTATTATCGGTGCTGGTTCAGCGGGTAACGTGCTTGCAACTCGTTTAACGGAAGATACCAATGTGACGGTCCTGCTGCTGGAAGCCGGTGGACCTGATTACCGGTTCGACTTTCGTACTCAAATGCCAGCGGCGCTGGCATACCCCTTGCAGGGAACCCGTTATAACTGGGCTTATGAAACCGATCCCGAACCCCATATGAATAACCGACGCATGGAATGTGGGCGCGGTAAAGGGTTGGGGGGATCTTCACTTATCAATGGCATGTGTTACATCCGTGGCAATGCACTGGATTTTGATCATTGGGCAACCCAGGCAGGGCTGGAAGACTGGACTTACCTTGATTGCCTTCCCTATTTTCGCAAAGCGGAGTCAAGGGATATTGGCGCAAATGACTATCATGGTGCAGACGGGCCTGTCAGTGTCACGACACCCAAAGCAGGAAATAATGAACTCTTTCATGCAATGGTAGAAGCAGGTGTTCAGGCGGGTTATCCCGTTACTGACGATCTGAATGGCTACCAGCAAGAAGGCTTTGGCCCTATGGATCGTACCGTTACCCCTCAAGGACGCCGCTCCAGCACAGCCCGTGGCTATCTGGATCAAGCTCGTTCACGCGCCAATCTCACCATCATGACTCATGCGTTAACGGATACCCTCGTCTTTGAAGGCAAGACAGCTGTTGGCGTCAATTTTTATCAAGGCCATAGCTCAACGTTAACCCAGGCAAAAGCACGTAAAGAAGTTTTACTCTGCGCTGGTGCCATTGCATCGCCACAGATTTTGCAACGTTCAGGTATTGGTCCCGAAGAAGTATTGAACGAGCTTGGTATTTCTGCTGTGCATGTCTTGCCTGGTGTTGGACAAAACCTGCAAGATCACCTTGAAATGTACTTGCAGTATGAATGCCTCAAACCCATTTCCCTTTATCCCGCATTGAAATGGTACAACCAACCTCAAATTGGCGCTGAATGGCTATTCAAAGGAACAGGTATTGGTGCCAGCAATCAATTTGAAGCCGGTGGCTTTATTCGCACCGATGAAAAATTTGCCTGGCCAAATATTCAGTTTCATTTCCTGCCTGTTGCCATTAATTACAATGGCAGTAATGCCATCAACCAACATGGTTTTCAGGCTCATGTTGGCTCTATGCGTTCTCCAAGCCGTGGTCGGGTGAAAATTAAGTCGCGAAATCCACGTCAGCATCCCAGTATTTTATTTAACTACATGTCAACAGAACAGGACTGGCAAGAGTTCCGCGCGGCTATTCGCATTACGCGGGAAATCATGGCACAACCTGCGCTGGCGCCCTATTGTGGACGTGAAATCAGCCCAGGTGTTGAAAATCAGTCAGATGAACAGTTGGATGCCTTTATTCGTCAACATGCTGAAACCGCATTTCACCCCTCATGCAGTTGCAAAATGGGGACAGACGAAATGGCAGTTGTGGATGGTCAAGGAAGAGTACATGGCATTGAAAACCTACGTGTTATTGATGCTTCTATTATGCCAACCATTATTACCGGTAATTTAAATGCCACAACAATCATGATGGCTGAGAAAATAGCTGATAACATCAAGGGAATCTCTCCTCTGCCACGCAGTCAGGCAAAATATTATGTTGCCAATAATTCCCCTGTCCGCCAATCGGTCAAAAATAGTTAATCAATTCATTCTCACAAAAAGTAGATAAATCACTAATACGGGAAATTGAGATATTCAAGGAATATTCATTTTTCCCGTATTTATATTACTCATAGTGATTATTATCTTATTACGATATTAAATTCAAAGTCTTGACATCCTCCCCGCCCTAAAGGACGGGGATTCCTACAGCGTTCAGACCGAAGCCTGACTCACCTCGGTGGGTTCCTGCTTCAACGGGCGGTCTGACTGCACCATCCCTCCACAGGCAAGCACGGCATGTCCTGCCGCTAAAATATTACGTGCGGCGTTTACATCCGCGTTCGCGGTGTAGCCGCATACCTGACACACGAATTGACTTTGCGTCTGACGGTTTTCTTTCGCCGTATGACCACAGCAGGCACACCGCTGGCTGGTGTATGCCGGAGGTATCGCCACTACCTGACCACCGCGCCAGAGCTGCTTGTACTCAAGCTGACGGCGCATTTCATGCCAGCCTTGATCCCGTATCGAGCGGTTCAAGCCTGATTTGCCTCTGACGTTTCTTCCGTGCTTCTCTGCCGTGCCTTTTGCCGATTTCGACATGTTACTGACCTTCAAGTCTTCAATGACGATCATCGCGTGGTTTTTGCTGATTTCACTGGTGACTTTGTGAAGGTAGTCGCGCCGGATATTGGCAATGTGCGAGTGCAAACACTGGATTTTCCGTTTTTGTTTCCGCCAGTTTGCGCTGAATTTTACTTTGCGACTCAACTGCCGCTGGAGTGTTGCCAGCTTACGTTGGTTTGCTTTGAAGCTGCTTACTGGCTGATATACCGTGCCATCTGAAAGCGTGGCAAGTTTTGTTACTCCGGCATCCAGTCCGACCATTGATTCTGCATTGTGAGCAGGGTCAGTCACTTCGTATTCAGTCTGGATACTGACGTACCATTTGCCGCATGACTGGCTGACCGTGACGTTTTTCACTTCGCCAATGACTTCACGGCTGTTGCGATAGCGTATCCACCCTAACTTTGGCAACGAGATTCGACTGTTGGGCTGATCGAGCTTCACGCCCTGCGGGTAGCGGAATGAGTCATGTTGACCACGTTTTTTGAAGCGGGGGAATGCAGCACGCTTCTGGAAGAAATTTTTGTAGCCGCGCTCCAGATCTTTCAGTGACTGCTGCAACGGTTGCGAGGGAGATTCTTTCAGCCATTGTGTTTCAGGTACGGATTTCCACTCAATCAGCCATGAAGCCATTTTGGTGTAAGGGAGATATTTATTCCCTGCTGCATGGTTCTCATTCTGGAGTGCCAGTGCACGGTTAAAAACGAAGCGACAAGCCCCTGCGAAGCATCGCATATCGCGCTCCTGCTGACCATTTGGTCTTAACTGGAATTTGAAGGCTTGAAGTCGTATCATGACTATCATTATACTTTGGTCTATGACAAAAGAAACTGATATTCGACGCGGAAGACACGGTGTTTTCCTGATGCACGTCCACTTGGTATTCGTCGCCAAGTATCGACGAAAGATATTCGATCTTGATGCCATCGAAAAGCTACGCAGCTACTTTAGCAGCGTATGTGCTGATTTTGGTGTTGAACTGGTTGAAATGGACGGCGAATACGACCACGTGCATTTGCTGATCAACTACCCGCCAAAGCTCGCAGTATCGAATCTGGTCAACAGTCTTAAAGGCGTTTCCAGCAGGCTGCTTCGGCGTGACCGTCCAGATATTGCTCTACGCTATTACTACAAAGGCGTTCTGTGGACACCGAGCTATTTTGCAAGTAGTTGCGGAGGTGCGCCGATCTCGATCATCCGGCAATACATCGAGCAGCAGAAAACACCAGGTTAGTCGGAAAACTGCGCCTGATATCCCCGCCCTGAAGGACGGGGTTTTACGGCGCACCTGATAAATTACTTTTCCTCTTTTTTATCACTGTCATCTTTAACATCATGACCTTTAAGACGATTGATTAAGTCATCTGCCTTTTTATCAGCCTCAGACTTTATTTCTTCCGTCTTCGATTTCATCGTATCTGAAAGCTGATCGAGTTTATCATTAGCCTGATGCCGGATATCATCCGTTTTCGCTTTCATTACCTCCATCACATCATTCGCTGTTTTAGTTGCTTGACTCTGTATATCCGTCGCAGCTTCCTTTGACTTATCAATCAAACTATGGCCTTCGCGCGAAGCATTTTCCTTTATCTCCTGTGCACTTTTTTTCGCATTATCCATTATGCCCGTGGCCGTTTTTTCAGCATCAGTTGTCTTTTGTGCTGCGCTTTCTTCAGTTTGCTGAACCGGATCTTCCGCTTTTTTAGATGCGTCATCACAGCCAGCGATCAAAGCTACGATAGCAGCCAAGATCAGAGAACCAAGGATCTTTTTTTTCATTGACGAACCCCTTTGTACGTAAGGAAATTGAACTTAAATTTCAATGCCAAAAATCTCACTACCCATGGGATAAATCTCATCATCGTATGGTATGCTTCCCAAGATCATATGCAAACAAAAATAATTCTCATTTTTATTTACCTTTTTTGGTTTCTCAGGTGACTTATTACTTTGAATAATATTTCACTTGATCACATTTCAGGAAATTTATGGCAAATAATAGTCAAAAATTAGAAAAACGCCCAATCGCTACCATGGTTCAGAAAATTTTAACCGGTACATTAGTATTGGGAGCGGCATTCTCCAGCGCTGTTTACGCGACCGCAGATCCCAAAGAACAAAAATCAGAAAAGAAAAATGAGGTGATAATATTACCCACACTTTCCGTTGTTGAAAGTTTGCGCAACAGCACCAGTGCGGGAAGTTCTGTGCTCAAAAAAGCGGATATTGACCGTACCCAAGCCGATAATATTGCCCAGTTACTCGACCAGCTTCCTGGTGTTTCAATGTCAGGCTCTCCACGCCCTGGTGGGCAAACACTGAATATCTGGGGGATGGGCGACCAGGAAGATATCAAAATCACGTTGGACGATGCGCCAAAAGGATTTGAAAAATATATGCAGGGTTCTGTCTTTATTGAGCCTGAATTAATCAAACGAGTCGAGGTTGATAAAGGGCCACACAATTTACTTAACGGCAATGGTGGATTTGGTGGTTCGGTCAAACTGGTGACAAAAGAAGCGAACGATTTACTGCGCCCCGATGAAGATTGGGGGGGTTTTGTCAAACAAAGCTACCACACAAATGACAGACAGTGGATCAATAGTGGCGCACTATACGGCAGGGATCCCGATGGCTTTGCCGATGGGTTGCTCTATGTGAGCAAGCGAAATGGGCACAATATTAAACGCCCTGATGGCACACGTTTTAAGTTTTCACAAAATAACCAAATATCTTATTTATTGAAAACCAACTTTTATCCCAGTGACGCTCATACGATTAGCCTGTCCGCAATGCGATCTGAATCGGATGGTTGGCAACCCTGGGCGGCTAACCGTGATGAGATGGCCGTTCCATCAGCCGCTGATATAAAGAAATACGGTTTGGATGGTGCCTGGAAAAGAAAATTGGTCTTTCGTGATCAACTTGATCAGAACTACACTGCCAAATGGAATATCGCACCAGAAAATAACCCGTGGTTAAACCTGACGATGCTCTATGCCTATTCCAAAACCAAGCAAGACGATACTCGCCCAGAAAATGCTTCCTCCTATTTTAGTAGCTCAATGGGTAATAAAAGCTGGGTTGATTACACCGATAATCTGGTTGATATCAACAACAAAAGCGTATTCTCAACCGGTATGATTAAACACGAATTACTGGTGGGAACCCGCTGGCATAAAAACGAACGCAATGTGCTGATGTTCAATAAGGACAAAATAAAAAACAAAAACTATAACTATGGTTATTATCAACCAGGCTATATGCCTGCTGGCGATCAATTCGCTTACAGCTTCTATATGCAAGATTCCCTGAAGATAGGCAGCGTCACCGTCACACCGGGTGTTCGTTATGATCATGTCAAAAATAGGGGTAAAAAAAATAACGCGCCACTGTATAACGATACATCGCCAGAAGCTAATCATGACTATAGCAGTGTAACCTATACCGGCTGGTCACCCCATTTAGGCATTCTGTGGCAAGCAAATAAAAACCTTTCATTGTTTGCAGATATCAGCCGCACATGGCGTGCACCAATAGTTGATGAACAATATGAAGTACAAGGATTAGGTAACCTTAAAGGTTCCAGCCGCGATCTTGGCGTTGAACGAATGGCAGGAGTACGCCTCGGTGCAATTCTCGATTTCGATAACTTAATACTTGAAGAGGATAGCCTGCAAATCCGTACCACCTTATTCCGTAACCGTGGTAAAGATGAGATCTTTAGAAGACGTGGTATTTACTGTGAAGCCCAACTTGATAGTGGATCAAGTAATTCATGTGGAACATCGTTGGGAAATTACCGCAATTTACCGGGATATACGATTGAAGGCTTAGAAATAGAAACGTTCTACGACAGCTCCACACTGTTTGGAAAATTATCGTTCTCTACTATGCGTGGGCAACGTGACGCTTCTCCACGTGATCCGTGGTTAGGGCATAAAACCTGGATTGCGGAAATACCGCCAACTTCTGCCCATGCCATGTTAGGGTTTAAAATTCCGCAATGGCAGATGGCAATGGGATGGAAGGGTGATTTTATCCGCAAACAAGATCGCTCCCCTATAGATGGAGATCCAAAAGCAGATTCTTGGTCACTACTTAAAAGCAAGGGCTACGCCCTGCACGGCTTGTTTGCAAGCTGGCGTCCCTCTTTTATAAAAGGATTTGAAGCACGGGTCACTGTCGATAATCTGTTCAACCGTGATTACTATCCGTACCTGGGAGCGCCAGGAGAGACGATTTCAGGTATCGGCCGGAATTACAAATTCAGTATCTCACAGCAATTCTAACTGACACGTTCCTAACCCTCTTAACCTAAAGGGGGTTAGACTACATTGACTTCCGCCCAGCAAATACAAATAATAACTATTATCAGTTATATCCCATCAGGCAATATCATTATGGCGGTGCAAAAAAGCACATTTAAGCACAATCAAATCACCCAGAAACTCTATACCGATTATCATCACTGGTTACGCAACTGGATCAGACAAAACAGTGCTTGTCCCTATCAGGCTGAAGATCTCGTCCATGAGGTTTTCATCAAATTGATGCAATCTTCGGATCTTGAAAATATCCGCCAGCCAAGAGCCTTTTTAATGACGATAGCGCGCAGAACCCTCTCCAATTACTGGCGTAGGAAAAAACTGGAAGACCATTATCTGGAATATGTCAGTGAACAACCTGAAATCTCAGCAAACTCTTCTGAGAATCAACTTATGCTGTTAGAACAGCTAGAAAAAATGGATGAAACATTGGATGAACTTCCGGCAAAAGTCCGACAAACATTTCTGCTTATCCAACTCCAGGGCTTACGTTATCAAGAAGTTGCGGAAAATTTGGGTATCTCAATAAGCTCGGTGAAAAACTATTTACACCAAGCCCACAGGGAATGTCATTTTTGATACGCATTGAGCGTAAACGTCCGGTGATCTCACCTTGTTCCGTCCATTCGGCTCCTGCACGCTACGGATTCTGATTTTTCATTTCGAGACCCCATCATGCTTTTAGGCGGTGGGTTGAAAACCAGGTCTGGAATTCGTTCGTAAATCAAACGAAATGTCTGTTAATGGTCTGTTCTGAATAGCTTCACTGAGTAATTCAAGGTTCAAATCGGTCGTAAAAGCAGACCGAATGCGCTTTGGATGCTGACACCGCACCATTTTCGGGACGTTTATCATAATGAATTCAATAAGGCATAATCGTCATTTGTAAAACTCTATACGCATTAAACTTCAAGTCGCAATTTACAACACGATATGGAGCCTGATTTCTCCCCGCTTCGCGGGGGAGAAATCACACGCATCTTGAAGTTAGATTGGTATATAACCAATATCGTTTTCTCCTATTTTTGCTGTTTAGTTGATGTCGAGAGACGATTCCCTGCAGAGTCATAGTCATATTTATTTGTACTGACCTGCTCTGTTGTATCTGAAATCAGACGCCCAAGACTGTCATAGGAATATGTGATAGTACTCTGTATTTCGGTATCTTGTGTTTCAGTACCTTGTATTTCTATATTTTGTAGTTCATTACTCTGAATTTCAATCATATTAGCCTGAAGCGATGGAACAATCATAAAATTTATCAAGACAAGTACCATGAACATTACTATGGTTATAATAGATCTTTCCTGGCTATTTTTTAACATATTATGCATCCTCCCAAAAGAATATTTTATTTAAAATAATATCAGTAACATATATTTTCTAAAGTACATAAAATCAAATTTTCAAATAAATCTTTAACGAAAAACATTTCGCACCTGCTTTAAACAATCAATGAAACAACAATAAAATTCACCGTGATATCGTCATCTTGGTTTTAATTTAATGATGCTTGCCTAATTTTTACATTAGCAAAATATCATTAGATGTCAGCGGATATATATATTTTGAAAAACATATTCATTTACATTTCAGAATTAAAATTCAAATCTTTAATGGAATATATTTTATCTTTTTTTTAAAAAAATTTTTTGGAGGATACCAATATGTTTCAAAAGTTATATCAACTCCCATTTTGTTTAGGGATGCTCTTATTGACGAGTTTGGGCAATAACGCTTTCGCTGAAACCGCCACAAGCTTGGAACCCCCTACAGTTGGCATGCTGAATATGCCACCCGTCACACCGCAAGAAGCCGCTGAATATCTTAACAAACGTATTGTTCCGCCTTCTTCTTTGCCCCGACATACGAAAGCAGAGAAATATTTCAACGCGCAGGAATATGCCGAAAAAGAAGGTAGAGTAAGGCTCAATGTTGATGCAATATTGGGTCATGAACCACCCGCAGGGACGATGACAAAGTATGGCTTCAAACGTGCGGATTTAGCGCCCAAATCTTCCTCGGTAATAAAACGTTCAGAAAATACCGACGCTCAAGAAACCACCACAACAGTCATTATCAAAAAAAACCAACCCTCGCCTGCGCAGATTACGACTATAGAACTGCCTGAAATTCGTGCAAATAAAGAAATTTTAACTAAATAAATGTTGCCATGAATGTATTTTATTCTGCACTCGGCAGTTTTTTAACAAGGATTGCTTATCATGAATAAACTTCTTAAATTCTTGTCCCAAATTTCATTCGCTTTATTCGTTTTTCTCGTCTCTTTCGGCAGTCTTGCTTCAACAAAATCCCCATTTCAAGCAGCATCAAATCTTACTAATACCTTAGCTTGTACACCACCGCCAGCCGATCCGGAAATCAGGGATCTCGCACGTGCACTTAATTACGATCTCGAACTAATTTATGAATATGTCTATTATGGCATTGATTATTCAACGACATTCGGTCTGAAGAAAGGTCCTCTGGGTACTTTCCTTGATAGACATGGCAATAACATGGATCAGAATATGTTATTTGTCACGCTGCTACGCCAGTCCTGTATCAAAGCAGACTATCGTTATGGCGTTACCACTCTCCCCGCTGAAATGGTCGCCAATCTGATTGGTGTCGAAAATAATGCAACTTTAATCGCACGAGAGCTTGGAAGTGGGGGGATTCCTGCCTGTGTGAGAGTTGAGGGAAATGACCAATGTGTTGATAATGGCGGGCCAGCAAAAGAGGTCGATCTTCAGCATATTATGACAGAAGTCATTCACAACGGAAAAACGTACCAACTCGATCCCTCATTTAAATCCTATCAACATTTTTCTCCCATCAATGCGGCCGTTGCAATGGGCTTCAACAAAAATGAATTTTTAACAGTCGCAACAAAAAACTCATCCGCCGTTTCCGGTGTACCAGATAATGTCAACTCAATCAGAAACCTGAATAGGGACAATATCCGGGCAAAACTCAATGCCTATGCAGAAACACTCGCAAGTGAGATCCGCAAAAAATACACATCCAAATCCATGGCAGAGATTTTTGGTGGCCGTAAAATCACTGCTACTAATTATCTGGCGTCTTTTTCTGCTGCCGGCGGTACACGTTGTACTGAAATAGAAAATTGTTCACCCGTACAAAATGCACTTAAGAGTGCTTTTACGGTGAAAATTTCTGATACAGCATCATCACCTGCTACTATCAATATGACGTTTTATGCCGATCAGATATCGGGTAAGCGTCTGACGTTGAACTATAACAACGCCAATCAGCCCGTTTTGACATTGGATGGCACTGTTATTGCTACAGGGAGTGCAACAAAAACACCAACCCAGCTTGTCACAACAACGCTATCTACCCCCTATGTAATTAAATATGATAATTATTCCGGACAGAATGTTGTCAAAACAGGGGGAACCTATTCCATTATTCTGGCAGCCGGTGAAATGGGTCGTGATACGCTCGCTCACTATCAAAATATGGCCATCAGTGCACAAGTAGAGGGAAAGGCTGATACGTCTGAAGCGGTATTAGGAACTGGCCTGGCGGCTGTCGGCTACGCCTATGTGAGCCAGTCTAACAGTTCAGATCAGCTTGCGGCCAACCTGAATGGTTTTAATAGAAAGCATCATTTTACTGTCGGTATTGCGGGTTATAATGGAAGCGCTTATGTGGATTTTCCCATCCAGCTTGTAAGTGGGGCTGCTAAAACGCTCTCTTCTTCTTTCGATGATTTTATAGCAACTATATTCAACAGCGCTATTCGGCAAAGTGCTCTTGAATCCAGCAGTGTTAAACAGCTTCAGGAAGTCGAAGCAGTTTCAACCACGCGCATGTTTGACTATTCCAATACAAGCAATATCGGCTTTCTTGAGGCTACGCCACAAAACTGGTCTTCTGTTAAACGCATCTTGATTAACTGGGATCTCTCATCCCTCACCGATATGGAAACCTATCTAACAGAGAAAGGAAGTGATGATCGCAGGGTATTTGTACCACAAAATGGCTCACGTCCAGTCAATACCTGGAATGGAAATGGCTATTACCTATTGAAAAATGATAGAGCAGCACAGACAAATAGCGTCTCATATAAAATCAGCGGGGGATTTAAAGGCGGTTTTGCTTCTGAAAAAAAATCCTGGATAAGCGATAAATGGAATATGGCCAAGTCCAGTGCTCAATCAGCCTATCAGGCTTTCAAGAGTGTTGACCCTATCGATCTTCGTAGCGGTTATTTTCTTTACGATCACGAGGATATTAGTACAGGGTCTGCCACCTATCCTTTCGGGTTGACACTCACCCGTAGCTATAATTCTGGTCAAAAAAACACAAAAACAGCGCTTGGCTATGGATGGCGTCATAATTTCATGCTGAGCGCCAAACGTGACAGTGACCCTTATGAAGCCTTCGGGCAATATAACCCCTTAGCAGCCGTGACATCCATTGTTGCCACACAGGTTATACAAGATCTGGAAACCGATCCGACGCTGACTAATACAGCAATTTCCTCGATTATTGGCAGTTGGTTGATGGATCAGTTAGTCGATAATGCCATTACCGTTCAAACGAACGAAGGAACACGAAAATTTATTAAAATTCCGACTGCCTCTGGAGGTGTTACTTTTGTTCCCCCGCCCGGTGATGGCTCAACCTTGATCCTCGGAGAGGGGAATGCCGTTACCATCACAGACAAAACAGGTGTTGTCACACGCTTTGATAAAGAAGGGGATATTCAGTCCTGGGAGGATAAAAACAAAAATACGGTGACCTTTACCTATTCAGGTACAGGAAAAAATAAAAATTTAATAACCGTTTCCAATGGCATGGGGCGAAAACTTGAGTTCTCCTATAGTGGCAATAATCAGTTAACATCGGTTTCAGACGGTTCTCGTTTAGTCAGCTATGGTTATGACGGAAATGATAACCTGCTAAACTTTCAAAATTCGCTTAACGCCATCTATCGCTATGGTTATGAAGGGTTAGGTCTGCTCACGACTATGTATAACCCTGCCTTCCCTGAAACAACTACCGTCAGAAATACTTACGATAATTCAGGGCGCATCCAAACTCAGGCTGACCCTTTTGGCAATCTCTGGCATTACCTCTTTGCCAATGAGACCCGGACACAAGAAACAGATCCTCTCGGTCATAGTCGCGTTATTTATTATGACAGAAATGGCAACATGTTAGCTGACTTTAACCAAACAGGAGCTGCAACACGTTATACCTATAACGGCATAGGGCTGCGTACACAGGTTGTTGGTCCTCGCGGTTTATCAGAAAGTTTTACTTATGATGATAAAGCCAATATTTTAACAAAAACCATTTCTCCAACGCCACAATCTGTCGATGCTATAACCGGAAAACCTGCCGAGCCAATTACCGAAAAATGGACCTATTCCGCCCTTTCCCTGCCACTCACCCATACTGATTTTTTAGGTAGAGTGACAAAATATGACTATGACGGACAAGGCAATCTTATTCGAATAACGCAACCTGAGGTCTCAAAACCCGGCATAGATGGCACACATTCCCCCATAACCTTGACCTCCTATAACGCCCAGGGTTTACCTTTAACGACAACCGATCCAGAAGGACGCGTAATCCAAAATACCTATGACCCGCAATCGCTTGATCTCATTTCAACAATAGTCGATCCGGGAACAGGGCATTTAAACCTGACCACAACCTATGCTTATGATGGTGCTGGCAATAAAACAGAACAAAAAGATCCAAAAGGTTTTACAACCCACTACCTTTACGATACTGAACGCCGTTTGGTGCAAGTGACTGCTCCACAAGGCCTTGGCATTACACAATATGTTTATGATTCCAATGGCAACCTCAGTGAAACAAAAATTGCAACCGGTGATGCTGAATCGCCCTTTCTTATCACAAAAACACAATATAATGAAGCCAATAACCCACTTATCGTCACTGAGCCGGATGGCAAAACAACGACGACAGCTTATGATGCCTTAAACCGTGTGGATACAGTCACGTCGTCATCGGGACGGCGTACCCGCACAACCTATGATGCTGCTTCACGCCCCGTCAAGATTATTGATGAAATTACCAGTCATCATGATGCCTCTATCACGAAAAATCTTGGTACGGTTGTACGGGAAACCCGCAGCTATACCCCGGGTGGTCTTCTCGCAACACTGACTGATGCCAACAACAATACAACCCTCTATAAATATGACGCCTTTGAACGCCAATCTGAACGCCATTACCCTGATGGCTCTTATGATATGTATGTGTTCAATGCTGTGGGGAAAGATATTGTTTTTCAGCGTCGCGATGGAAGCCAAATCTGGTATGAATATGATAATCTTGACCGAATCATAAGCAAAAAACCGGATAATCAGTCTGTTATCCGTTATGAATATGATTATAGCGGGCGAATTCTCTCCCTTACCCCCAGCGCCAATCCGGAGTTTGCCGTTTCTTACACTTATGATACGGCAGGAAGAACCCGCTCTGAAACAACAGCAATATTCGGCACTACGCAATTCACGCTTGATAATAATGGCAACCGTTTTTCCATGGCGCTGCCCTCCCTTGCCGGTGGACTGAATGTTTCCAATGTTTATGATGCCTTGAACCGTATGACAGGGGTTTATCAAGGCCCGCCAACAGCCGCAATCCCCCTTGTTCACTATGGCTATGATCCGGCAGGCAGGCGTATTGTTGCGATTTACGGTGATCTTCAACAGCCCCTTGCAAAAAAGGAGCTAGCGTATAATCAGGCAAGCCTGCCTACAACGATATCCCATCAGTGGAATGGCTCGCAGCTAAACATCGGTTATCAGTACAACGCTGATCGCCAGAAAACGCACGTAAGCCTGTCAGATAAAAGCTTTGCCCCCGCGGCATTACCCGACTCAAGTCAAACCTATAAGAGTAACAATCTTAACCAATATACGGCTGTCAATGACTCCGCGCTTGAATATGATAAGCGTGGCAATCTGATCAACGATGGGGTTTGGGGTTATCGATATGACACGGAAAACAGGCTAGTTAGTACTGAAAAAGCCGATATAAAGATTGGGTTTGGTTATGATGCACTGAGCCGGCGTGTGATTAAAAAGGTCCTCAAAGATAATGTCGTCACCACTTATGTTTATCTCAGTATCGGTGATCAGGAAATGGCGGTGTTTAGTGGTACCGGCACACCCGATTTTAGCGGCGCCTATATCTATGGTGCCGGGCTTGATGAAGTGGTTGCTGATATTACAGCGCGTGGCCATAATTTTTATTTTCAGGATGCGTTAGGCTCGACCATTGCCCTTACCAATGCGCAAGGTGAGGTAATAGAAAAACACGGCTATACTGCTTATGGGTTAGAGAGTGATCCCGGTAATGCGGCTTTCCGCTTTGCCGGTCGGCGTATTGATCCTGAAACCGGCCTGTCTTACAACCGGGCACGCTATTACTCTCCCGCTCTAGGGCGCTTTTTGCAGACTGACCCCGCCGGAACAGAGGATGGCCTGAACCTCTATGCCTATACCGGCAACGACCCCGTTAACCTCGTTGACCCGACAGGACAATGGGGAGAAGTGGTCAATACCGCACTGGATTACACCCCTATCGTTGGTGGAGTTAAAGGGTTCTATGAAGCCTACCAAGACCCGACATGGACAAATATTGCGGCGGCAGGTGCAGGAATTTTCGGGCCTCCCGGAAAAGCGCTTGGAAAAAGCGGGAAGGCGGCTGTAAAAGCCATTCATGGCAACTCAAAACACTCACCAAAACCAGCTTATCTTTATGAGCTGTCAACAGATAAAGGCGAATTTCTAAAATATGGAATTTCACAAAATCCCAGTAAACGATACACAAATAAATATATGACAGATAAAGAAATAAACGTTATTCATTCCGGTTCTCGAGCTGATATGCTAAAGTTAGAAAGAGAACTTGTGACTAAGAATCCTGGACCGCTCAATCGAGAACCTTGGGCTAAAGCTACTAAAAAAGCAAAAGGTGAATAATGATAACAATTGGAAATCAATTTGGTGGGCCAAACCTTGATGGCTCACCAATTAAGTTAGCTTTACGCACTACATCAATTACAGCGGCAAAAGAAAGAGATGAAGGTTATGATAGTGGAAAAGAAGCCTTTATTAACCCCATATTTATTGTTCCTGGGTCTATATTAGGTGTGGACTTTGAAGGTCTTAAATATGGCTACTTTTCCAAAAAACGAAAAGGGGTGGTAATACAAATTGCCGTACCACAAAGTGTGGCTGATGGTGAAGGTATCCGCGAGTTTATTGTGGGAGCATTACGCGAAGCTGTGCGCATGGCAGCAGAGAAATTTGCCAAACATGCTATTCCTTTTTCATCACTCAAGGCTGAGAAAATTATTCTGGCCATTGAGAAAAAACTGCAAGACTTTTGAGCAACCTTAAAAAACAAATTTGGCTCGCTTATCCGCGAGCCTTTTTTATATGAATTATACTCTTATACGATTAATTCCAATGGGAATACCTTCTAACTGATTCTGATATCGCTTATGAAGAAGAACCCTATGGTACGTTGTAGCCCGACCTGAACCGACATACTATTATTCTCCCATTCTGAACCACTTTTTGCAGACTGGCTCCGCTGGAACAAAGGATGTTAGCCATCTGGGAAATAAGGTTAACCCGATTGGTCCAAACAGAAGGCATCTAATGAATGAATAAGTCAAACGTCATCTATGAAGAAGGGCGATATGGTGTTTTGGCCGTTGTGCGCTCAGAATGGAACAAAAGAATAGAAAAGGAGATATTAAGAAAAGGCTGCACCGAAATCGAGTTCAATCATGCTAAGGGCTGGGAACTAAGAGGGGATGAACTCCCCTCACTTGAGGCACTGTCTGATCTTTTAGGTATATCGATCCTTGGTTTTAATATAAAGTCTATTGATTCAATTCATTCATTAAAAAAATTACGCTATCTCGGAATTAGCACTTATTGTAATACACCGATACGGTTTGAAAATTTTCCTGACCTAGAAGGGTGCAGTTTTGATTGGCGTAAAAAATCGGATTCGCTATTTGAATGCAGAAACCTGAAAGGCCTTGGTCTTGGTAAATATCCTTATAATGATCTGAAACCATTTCAATTTCTAACGAAACTCGAAAGGCTGACGCTGATGACTTCGAGGATTAAATCCTTGGAAGGAATAGATCACCTTAAAAACATGACATACCTAAGTCTAGCAAACTTAAGGGGATTGACTTCTCTTGATGGTATTGAACATTTATCAAAATTGGAAAACCTAGATATCAATACGTGCAGAAAGATTACCCATATCAATCAACTGGAAACGCTTGAAAACCTGAAAGAGGTTTTTATCAATAACTGCAATGAGATTGAATCCCTCAAGCCTTTAAGAAACCTAAAAAAGCTTGAAAAGGTTCTCTTTTATGAATCCACCAATATTGTTGACGGTGACTTATCACCATTGCTGGATCGTAGTCCCCCTTTGACTGCGGTCGCATTTATGAAACGCAAGCATTATTCCCATAGTTGGGATGATTTTAAATGTAACTGATTGGGTTACGATTTTGCCCGCTATTAACGCTGAGAGAATCCCATAAGTCAGTGCTAATAGCGGGCTTTTTATATATGTACTAATGAATTAATAATTCCAGCTAAACATCGGTTATCAGTACAACGCTGATCGCCAGAAAACACACGTAAGCCTGTCAGATAAAAGCTTTGCCCCCGCAGCACTACCCGACTCAAGTCAAACCTATAAGAGTAACAATCTTAACCAATATACGGCTGTCAATGACTCCGCGCTTGAATATGATAAGCGTGGCAATCTGATCAACGATGGGGTTTGGGGTTATCGATATGACACGGAAAACAGGCTAGTTAGTGCTGAAAAAGCCGATATAAAGATTGGGTTTGGTTATGATGCACTGAGCCGGCGTGTGATTAAAAAGGTCCTCAAAGATAATGTCGTCACCACTTATGTTTATCTCAGTATCGGTGATCAGGAAATGGCGGTGTTTAGTGGTACCGGCACACCCGATTTTAGCGGCGCCTATATCTATGGTGCCGGGCTTGATGAAGTGGTTGCTGATATTACAGAGCGTGGCCATAATTTTTATTTTCAGGATGCGTTAGGCTCGACCATTGCCCTTACCAATGCGCAAGGTGAGGTAATAGAAAAACACGGCTATACTGCTTATGGGTTAGAGAGTGATCCCGGTAATGCGGCTTTCCGCTTTGCCGGTCGGCGTATTGATCCTGAAACCGGCCTGTCTTACAACCGGGCACGCTATTACTCTCCCGCTCTGGGGCGCTTTTTGCAGACTGACCCCGCCGGAACAGAGGATGGCCTCAATCTCTACGCCTATACCGGCAACGACCCCGTTAACCTCGTTGACCCGACAGGACAATGGGGAGAAGTAGCCAATACCGCACTGGATTACACCCCTATCGTTGGTGGAGTTAAAGGGTTCTATGAAGCCTACCAAGACCCGACATGGACAAATATTGCGGCGGCAGGTGCTGGAATTTTCGGGCCTCCCGGAAAAGCGCTTGGAAAAGGTGGAAAGGCGGCTGTAAAAGGGTTAGGGAACCCCTTCAAGGACAAGACTGCTAAAGAAATTGATGCTATGTTTAGAAAAAAAGGGTTTAAACCTCGTGGTGAAGATCCAGCGGGAGGTACAGGAGGATATGTAAATCCCAAAACTAAACGTTCATATCATATCGATCCCAAAGAATGGGGAAACTATAGAGAACCCAATCATGTTGACGTAAATAGACCTAAGGGTAGTACTCTCCCTAAAAAGAAATATCCGTATAAGGAGGATTAATAGCATATGAATACTCACATATCTTCAGAAGATATTTTTATTACCCTGTCAAGATTTAGAATGTTTTTAAATCATTCCTGGCCTGCTATAGATGAAATACTCTATGACCATGATTGGGATAATGATCAGGAATTTATCGATGAATGGATGAATGCAAACTGGTCTTTATTGGTAGGACGTCGGCTCTTTGGCAAAGATAGTGAAATTCAACCCTATGCCTTAGGAACAATATACATGTTGAAAAATAGCTACAACAGAATCATTGTTACAATTGATAACAAAAAATATATTTTCTCTGAATTTTCCTCGTCGGAGGATGGACTAACCACTGCACCACCTTTTGATATGATGAGAATTGTATCATTGGAAGGAAATATCAGAGCAGTCCCGTTTAAAAGAGAACATTTAACTTTAGAATACAGTAATCAGTAGAGTTTATTATTTAATTAGTTTACATTTTTTGATAATATTAAAAAATAATTATTGGCTCGCTTATCGGCGAGCCTTTTTTATATGAATTATACTCTTATACGATTAATTCCAATGGGAATACCTTCTAACTGATTCTGATATCGCTTATGAAGAAGAACCGTATGGTACGTCGTAGTCCGGCCTAAACTGACACGCTATTATTCTCCCATTCTGGGGCGCTTTTTGCAGACTGACTCCGCTGGAACAGAGGATGGCTTGAACCTCTATGCCTATACCGGCAACGACCCCGTTAACCTCGTTGACCCGACAGGACAATGGGGAGAAGTGGTCAATACCGCACTGGATTACACCCTTATCGTTGGTGGAGTTAAAGGGTTCTACGAAGCCTACCAAGACCCGACATGGACAAATATTGCGGCGGCAGGTGCAGGAATTTTCGGGCCTCCCGGAAAAGCGCTTGGAAAAGGTGGGAAGGCGGCTGTAAAAGGGTTAGGGAACCCCTTCAAGGACAAGACTGCTAAAGAAATTGATGCTATGTTTAGAAAAAAAGGATTTGAGCCAAAAGGTCGAGATCCCGCAGGAGGTTATGGCGGATATGTAAATCCTAAAAATGATCGTTCATACCATATCGATCCCAAAGAATGGAGAAACTATAGAGAACCCAATCATGTTGACGTAAATAGACCTAAGGGTAGTATTCTCCCTAAAAAGAAATATCCGTATAAGGAGGATTAATAGCATATGAATACTCACATATCTTCAGAAGATATTTTTATTACCCTGTCAAGATTTAGAAACTTTTTAAATCGAGCCTGGCCTGCTATAGATGAAATACTCTATGACCACGATTGGGATGATGATCAAGAGTTTATTGACGAATGGCTAAGGGAAAATTGGTCCTTATTGGTAGGTCGGCGGCTCTTTGGCAGAGATAGCGAAATTCAACCCTATTCCTTAGGTACAATTTATATGTTAAAAAATAACTATAACAGAATCATTGTTACAATTGACGATAAAAAATATATTTTCTCTGGATTCGTCACGTCAAAAGATGGGTTAACTACTGAACCACCGTTTGATATGATGAAAATTGTATCATTGGAAGGAAATATCAGAGCAGTCCCGTTTAAAAGAGAACATTTAAATTTAGAATATAATAATCAGTAGAGTTTATTATTTAATTAGTTTACATTTTTTTGATAATATTAATAAATCTTAAAAAATAATTATTGGCTCGCTTATCGGCGAGCCTTTTTTATATGAATTATACTCTTATACGATTAACTCCAATGGGAATACCTTCTAACTGATTCTGATATCGCTTATGAAGAAGAACCGTATGGTACGTCGTAGCACGACCTGAACCGACATACTATTATTCTCCCATTCTGAACCACTTTTTGCAGACTGGCTCCGCTGGAACAAAGGATGTTAGTCATCTGGGAAATAAGGTTAACCCGATTGGTCCAAACAGAAGGCATCTAATGAATGAATAAGTCAAACGTCATCTATGAAGAAGGGCGATATGGTGTTTTGGCCGTTGTGCGCTCAGAATGGAACAAAAGAATAGAAAAGGAGATATTAAGAAAAGGCTGCACCGAAATCGAGTTCAATCATGCTAAGGGCTGGGAACTAAGAGGGGATGAACTCCCCTCACTTGAGGCACTGCCTGATCTTTTAGGTATATCGATCCTTGGTTTTAATATAAAGTCTATTGATTCAATTCATTCATTAAAAAAATTACGCTATCTCGGAATTAGCACTTATTGTAATACACCGATACGGTTTGAAAATTTTCCTGACCTAGAAGGGTGCAGTTTTGATTGGCGTAAAAAATCGGATTCGCTATTTGAATGCAGAAACCTGAAAGGCCTTGGTCTTGGTAAATATCCTTATAATGATCTGAAACCATTTCAATTTCTAACGAAACTCGAAAGGCTGACGCTGATGACTTCGAGGATTAAATCCTTGGAAGGAATAGATCACCTTAAAAACATGACATACCTAAGTCTAGCAAACTTAAGGGGATTGACTTCTCTTGATGGTATTGAACATTTATCAAAATTGGAAAACCTAGATATCAATACGTGCAGAAAGATTACCCATATCAATCAACTGGAAACGCTTGAAAACCTGAAAGAGGTTTTTATCAATAACTGCAATGAGATTGAATCCCTCAAGCCTTTAAGAAACCTAAAAAAGCTTGAAAAGGTTCTCTTTTATGAATCCACCAATATTGTTGACGGTGACTTATCACCATTGCTGGATCGTAGTCCCCCTTTGACTGCGGTCGCATTTATGAAACGCAAGCATTATTCCCATAGTTGGGATGATTTTAAATGTAACTGATTGGGTTACGATTTTGCCCGCTATTAACACTGAGAGAATCCCATAAGTCAGTGCTAATAGCGGGCTTTTTATATATGTACTAATGAATTAATAATTCCAGCTAAACATCGGTTATCAGTACAACGCTGATCGCCAGAAAACGCACGTAAGCCTGTCAGATAAAAGCTTTGCCCCCGCAGCACTACCCGACTCAAGTCAAACCTATAAGAGTAACAATCTTAACCAATATACGGCTGTCAATGACTCCGCGCTTGAATATGATAAGCGTGGCAATCTGATCAACGATGGGGTTTGGGGTTATCGATATGACACGGAAAACAGGCTAGTTAGTACTGAAAAAGCCGATATAAAGATTGGGTTTGGTTATGATGCACTGAGCCGGCGTGTGATTAAAAAGGTCCTCAAAGATAATGTCGTCACCACTTATGTTTATCTCAGTATCGGTGATCAGGAAATGGCGGTGTTTAGTGGTACCGGCACACCCGATTTTAGCGGCGCCTATATCTATGGTGCCGGGCTTGATGAAGTGGTTGCTGATATTACAGAGCGTGGCCATAATTTTTATTTTCAGGATGCGTTAGGCTCGACCATTGCCCTTACCAATGCGCAAGGTGAGGTAATAGAAAAACACGGCTATACTGCTTATGGGTTAGAAAGTGATCCCGGTAATGCGGCTTTCCGCTTTGCCGGTCGGCGTATTGATCCTGAAACCGGCCTGTCTTACAACCGGGCACGCTATTACTCTCCCGCTCTGGGGCGCTTTTTGCAGACTGACCCCGCCGGAACAGAGGATGGCCTGAACCTCTATGCCTATACCGGCAACGACCCCGTTAACCTCGTTGACCCGACAGGACAATGGGGAGAAGTAGCCAATACCGCACTGGATTACACCCCTATCGTTGGTGGAGTTAAAGGGTTCTATGAAGCCTACCAAGACCCGACATGGACAAATATTGCAGCGGCAGGTGCAGGAATTTTCGGGCCTCCCGGAAAAGCGCTTGGAAAAGGCGGGAAGGCGGCTGTAAAAGCCATTCATGGCAATTCAAAACACTCACCAAAACCAGCTTATCTTTATGAGCTGTCAACAGATAAAGGCGAATTTCTAAAATATGGAATTTCACAAAATCCCAGTAAACGGTATACAAAGAACTATATGAAAAATAAAGACATCAGAGAAATTGATTCTGGCACCCGTGCTGATATGCTGAAAAAGGAACGTGAGCTGGTTACCCAAAATCCGGGGCCTCTTAATAAGGAACCTTGAGCCAAAGCCACCAGAAAAGCAAGAGGTGAAGAATGATAACTATAGGAGAGCAATTTGGTGGGCCAAATCTCAATGGTTCGCTAATTGAACAAGCATTAGACATTACATCAATGACTGCGATTGAAGAAAGGGATAAAGATTATGATATCGGAAAAGAGGCTTTTATTAACCCCATATTTATTGTTCCTGGCTCTATATTAGGCGTGGACTTTGAAGGCTATAAATATGGCTATTTCTCCAAAAAAGAAAAAGGGGTGGTAATACAAATTGCCGTACCACAAAGAGTGGCTGATGGCGAAGGTATCCGTGAGTTTATTGTGGGGGCATTGCGCGAAGCTGTGCGCATGGCAGCGGAGAAATTTGCCAAACATGCTATTCCTTTTTCATCACTCAAGGCTGAAAAAATTATTCTGGCCATTGAGAAAAAACTGCAAGACTTTTGAACAACCTTAAAAAAACAAATTTGGCTCGCTTATCGGCGAGCCTTTTTTATATGAATTATACTCTTATACGATTAATTCCAATGGGAATACCTTCTAACTGATTCTGATATCGCTTATGAAGAAGAACCGTATGGTACGTTGTAGCCCGACCTGAACCGACATACTATTATTCTCCCATTCTGAACCACTTTTTGCAGACTGGCTCCACTGGAACAGAGGATGGCCTGAACCTCTATGCCTATACCGGCAACGACCCCGTTAACCTCGTTGACCCGACAGGACAATGGGGGGAGACTGCAAGTACAGTTCTGGATTACATACCTATTGTTGGTGGAGCTAAAGGGTTCTATGAAGCCTACCAAGACCCGACATGGACAAATATTGCAGCGGCAGGTGCAGGAATTTTCGGGCCTCCCGGAAAAGCGCTTGGAAAAGGCGGGAAGGCGGCTGTAAAAGCCATTCATGGCAATTCAAAACACTCACCAAAACCAGCTTATCTTTATGAGCTGTCAACAGATAAAGGCGAATTTCTAAAATATGGAATTTCACAAAATCCCAGTAAACGGTATACAAAGAACTATATGAAAAATAAAGACATCAGAGAAATTGATTCTGGCACCCGTGCTGATATGCTGAAAAAGGAACGTGAGCTGGTTACCCAAAATCCGGAGCCTCTTAATAAGGAACCTTGGGCCAAAGCCACCAGAAAAGCAAGAGGTGAATAATGATAACGATTGGAAATCATTACAAAGGACCAGAACTCGATGGTTCCTCAATTCAACTGGCATTACGCATTACATCAGGTGTTGCAACAGAAGAAAGGGATGAAGAATATGATAGTGGTAAAGAGGCTTTTATCAATCCCGTCTTTATCGTACCCGGTTCAATATCAAAACCTGACTTTGAAGGTTTTAAATATGGCTATTTCTCCAAAAAAGAAAAAGGTGTGGTAATACAAATTGCCGTACCACAAAGAGTGGCTGATGGCGAAGGTATCCGTGAGTTTATTGTGGGGGCATTGCGCGAAGCTGTGCGCATGGCAGCGGAGAAATTTGCCAAACATGCTATTCCTTTTTCATCACTCAAGGCTGAAAAAATTATTCTGGCCATTGAGAAAAAACTGCAAGACTTTTGAACAACCTTAAAAAAACAAATTTGGCTCGCTTATCGGCGAGCCTTTTTTATATGAATTATACTCTTATACGATTAATCCCAATGGGAATACCTTCTAACTGATTCTGATATCGCTTATGAAGAAGAACCGTATGGTACGTTGTAGCCCGACCTGAACCGACATACTATTATTCTCCCATTCTGAACCACTTTTTGCAGACTGGCTCCGCTGGAACAAAGGATGTTAGCCATCTGGGAAATAAGGTTAACCCGATTGGTCCAAACAGAAGGCATCTAATGAATGAATAAGTCAAACGTCATCTATGAAAAAGGGCGATATGGTGTTTTGGCCGTTGTGCGCTCAGAATGGAATAAAACAATAGAAGAGGACATATTAAGAAAAGGCTGCACCGAGATTGAGTTTAATTCTGCAAAAGGATGGCAGGGGAGTGAACTCCCCCCGCTGGATGCATTTCCTGATCTGCTTGGAATAGATATCCTAGGATTTAATATCAAATCGATTGATTCAATCCATGTTTTGAAACGATTAAAGTCTCTAGGTATCGACACCTATTGTAATACACCGATACGGTTTGAAAATTTTCCTGATCTTGAAAGATGTGGCCTTGAATGGCGAAAAAAATCAGACTCCCTGTTTGAATGCCGAAAATTAAAAGATCTTTTTATTAATAAATACCCTTATGATAATTTAAAACCGCTACAATTATTAACTAATCTTAAAACATTGAGGATTTATAACTCCAAGCTTAAATCACTGAATGGAATAGATCACCTTAAAAACATGACATACCTAAGTCTAGCAAACTTAAGGGGATTGACTTCTCTTGATGGTATTGAACATTTATCAAAATTGGAAAACCTAGATATCAATACGTGCAGAAAGATTACCCATATCAATCAACTGGAAACGCTTGAAAACCTGAAAGAGGTTTTTATCAATAACTGCAATGAGATTGAATCCCTCAAGCCTTTAAGAAACCTAAAAAAGCTTGAAAAGGTTCTCTTTTATGAATCCACCAATATTGTTGACGGTGACTTATCGCCGTTGCTGGATCGTAGTCCCCCTTTGACTGCGGTCGCATTTATGAAACGCAAGCATTATTCCCATAGTTGGGATGATTTTAAATGTAACTGATTGGCTTACGATTTTGCCCGCTATTAACGCTGAGAGAATCCCATAAGTCAGTGCTAATAGCGGGCTTTTTATATATGTACTAATGAATTAATAATTCCAGCTAAACATCGGTTATCAGTACAACGCTGATCGCCAGAAAACACACGTAAGCCTGTCAGATAAAATCTTTACCCCCACAGCACTACCCGACTCACGTCAAACTTATAAGAGTATTGTGTTTTAATAAATTCGGACAATTTGATGGACCGTTTTGGCAACTGTTCACTTATTACTGGCAGAAAACTCAGGAATATTGATAATTACCGACAGTCTAAAAAATATTTTTACGGTGATATCATCAGTACATTCTTCTGTAAAAAAGATCTAACATAGTGTAAAAAACAACAGGATATTAACTTATTATTAATTTTTAATTATTTATATAAATATACATAAAATATGTTACTTTACCATTAAATAATCTATATTGACTTCTATTCTTATTTAAAATATTAATTATTTTCTGACTATCAGTGATAATATTTTCATTAAAAAATATTAAGAGGCATGTAGCAATGAAAATTAATACGAACGTAATTGTATAATTATAATGTTATTTACTATTCGTGACCATACTTTTAATGCCAAGTCACTTATTTTTATGTAATTAATATTTTTAATAAGGATTAGTTTAACACTCTAATAATATGAAAATTAAAACATACGTTAACATTTCCCTCTGTTTGTTTTTGTTAATATCAGGAAAAACCTTATCTTTTCCTGATAACTTACCCAGTATAAGCCCTGCAGATCAAGAAATTATCAAACAAAACAGAAAAGATATTTTAGAAGAATCTCAAAAACAACAAGATTTAGGATTAGAATATTAAACTGAGTAGAACCAAAAGAATTATCTACCTTAGATGATAAATTACTTTGTCAAGTAATTAACACTATCTCCATAGAAAACGCTATACACTATCAAAATCCAATAAAAACTAATAAAGGAAAATATTTCTAAATGTATGACAAATAAAGATATTGATTCTTAATCAATACCATATCTGTTTATTACATGGAAAAAGGTTATACTTCTAGAGCTTGAGACAACAAGATGCACAGAGTATATTTAAAAGGTAATCTTATTCTTACTCTTATTGAAGGGAAAATTGATAATTTAAATATTGATAGTGGAGACTTATTAGCATTAAAAATGATTTTTCCTAATATGAAAGGAAAAATACTTAACCTAAGAGATATAGAACTCAAGGGTTTGAACAATTAATAGGTTGCACTCTAACCAAGTTTTTTAAAATTGATATTCAACCTTCTGCTAAAGTAGGATACCTTTTGATGTTATTTTAAAAAGAAATCCTTTTAAATTACCTCTAAGCATAAATTTAATTTATGATAATAATGGGCAAAAAAGTAAAGGCGAAAATCAAGTTAATACCTTTTTGCAATTGGATAATGTGTTTCGTTTAGCTGATTCTTGGACAATTTTTGCCAGTAAAGATACCGATTTTAAAAATAGTCACAGAAATTGGTATATTAACTCAGGGGTAAGTATACCTTACGGCTATTGGTTGTTTAGTTACCAATATTCAAAAAATGAATCGTTCCAAAGTATTCCTATTAATTATTTTGGAACGATTCGTTATACAAGCAGAGGTAACTCTCATTCTATATTAGCAAATAGAGTTTTATATAGAGATGGAAAACAAAAGTTAGGTTTAAATGTGAGTTTTACATTTCGTAAAACTGAAAACATCTTAGGGGATTATAAACTATCCAGCAGTTCAAATTTAAGCACAGTAAATTTAGGCCTTAATTATAGCTCCATGTTATTCGGAGGTTATTTTAGATTTAACCCTACAATAACAAAAGGATAGCTATTGGAGCAACTAAAGATGACAACCTTTGAACATTCTCCAAAAAGTAACTTTACAAAGTTCCATGTTTCATCCCAGCTATTTTAAACCTATAACTAATAATATTTATTATTTAACTTCTGCTTATGCTCAAACTAATCCAAACAGTCTTTACTCTCACGAAAAAGTATCCATAGGGGGGCTTTATTCTGTCAGAGGTTTTAAAGATAAATTTATTACTGGAAATTTAGGAGGTTATTGGAGAAATGAGATTAATTGGAAATTGGTAAACATTCCAAAGTTTGGGGAGCTTTCTTTTAATGGCTCATTAGATACTGGTTGGATTAAGAGGAACTAGCTAATCTTTCAGATGGAGGTAACTTAACAGGAACATCACTTGGATTAAACTTAAACAATAAAATAAGTAACATTTCCTTTAGTGTAGGTAAACCTTTAAATTATCCTAATTATTTAAAACCAGATAATCTAGTTATTTATTGGTCTACTTCATTTAACCTTTAATTATAACGGAAGGATTTCTATGAAAACAAATATCAAACTTGCTTTATTTTTTGCTGGATTATGTTCTCTAAATTCATCTTTTGCCAATCCAATAATTTCAGATAATTCTGGAACACAAGTTCAAAGCATTAATAATATACCTGTTGTTAATATATCTACTCCAGATAATCGTGGTATTTCTTATAATACTTATAAAGATTTCAATGTAAATACTCAAGGTGCAGTTTTAAATAATTCATTAAACCAAATTAAATCTCAATTAGCCGGCCAAATAAATAAAAACCCTAATTTAAACAATCCAGCTAAACTTATTATCAATGAAGTGACTAGTGGAAATCAATCTCAATTAAATGGATTATTATAGAAATAGCTGGTAAAAAGGCTGATGTTTTAATATCTAATCCAAATGGTATTACAGCTAACGGTGGAAGTTTTAGTAATGCCGTTAATATAACTATAACTACGGGTAAGCCTGCTTTAGATCCTAATGGACAACTTATGTCTATAGTGGAGACTGGTAAAATTACTATTGGAGAAAAAGGGTTAGATGGATATAATGGCGGAGATAGTGTTGCTATTGTAAGTAAGGCTCTGGAGTTAAATGGCAAAATTCGTGGTAAAGATCTTTTTGTATTACAAGGTAGTAATGATGATATAAGTAAACCAGCTCTGGCAATAGACACTAAAGCTCTAGGTGGAATGTATGCTAACAATATTGTTATAGTATCTAGTAAAGCCGGGGTAGGTGTTAACCTAGGTAATATAGAAAGTGTTGGGAATCAAGGTGTTTCTGTAATGGTTCAAGGTCCTTTACAAATTTCAGGTGATATTTTATCAAAAGGTGATATTGTGACAAAAGCACCTACAATTAATATTAATCCTAACGCACAGGTTAAATCTACTAATGGACAAGTAGTGCTTAACCGTAACTGATAATGTAACGATTAAAGTTTCGTTATTTTAATATCAAGTTTAGCTATTTATTAACACTAAAGAATCTACTTATAACTAAGTGGATTCTTTTATAACAAGACTATTCAAAATTCACTTGACAGGAAACATAACAATCTAAAAATATCACCAAATCAACCGAAAGTTTATTCCAGTAAATTAGCAACCCATTGTTATTTTGAACAAAATGTGGTCACGCATTCAACCTGTTGATGGTTGTGTATAATCGCCATTTTTTCGGAGAAATCACGTGGCGACTGTTAAAGTAAAATGTCGATTTTGTCAGCAAACTGAATGCCCAATGCGTTCGTTGGTATCTGGCCTATGCCCTGAGCCTGCGCAATCTAGAGGAAATGATGTCTGAACGGGGAATTGCCGTTGATCACGCTACGCTCTCTCGTTGGGTTCATCGCCTGGTTCCGTTGATCGTGAAACGTTATCGGCGAAACAAACCTGACGTTGGGCGTCGGTGGCGCATGGATGAAACGTTTATCAAAATCAAAGGGCATGGCGTTACCCCTATCGGACGGTGGATTCAGACGGTAATAGTGGCGCCAACAAAGCGGCAGTGGGCGAATTAAACCAGGGTTCGGGGATGTATTGGTTATGGCGCATGATGGGGGTCTTCCAAATGAAAAATCAGAAGCCGTAGCGTGCAGGAGCCGAATGGACGGAACAAGGCGAGATCACCGGACGTTTACCAAGGAATGTCATTTTTGATACACAGTGAGCAGTCATATCTCTAAACAAACAACCCCGCTGTTTATCTGGCAGCAGGGCACTTGTTTTAACTACAAATTTACTTGACGGAAAAACAGTGTCAAAGAATACGATTCTTCTCTAACTGTGCCTGACGGGCGGTTTCCCTCGCCATGCGTTTTTTACGGGCATCGCAAGGTTCAGGACAATCACACACTTTTTCTACGCCGATGCTTCCCAAACCACCACAGCTTCCCTGAATGCTTTTGCGCTTAAAAATATAACCCAGCGCCATGCCAGCAAAAGCCAGCAAGAAAAAGATAAAAGTGGCAATAAAGACTTCCATCGCCTTTTCCCCCTTTCTTATTTCTTCTGTAAGTATGCCTTAAAGGCGGTATTATAACGCTCTTCAAAGCCGTCTTTGGTTTTGACGATCATAAAGACCGGAATATTCAGCTTCTCAGCCACTTCCATGCCCTTCTCTGGTCCCAATACATCCAGGCCAGTAGAAAAACCATCAGCGCTCATACAAGTTGGTGCTATCACGGTAATTGAAACCAAATTATGCGTTATTGGCTTGCCGGTTTTCGGATTAATGGTGTGAGAATAACGCACGCCATTCTGTTCAAAATAGTTGCGGTAATCACCCGATGTTGCCACAGACATATTGCCCGGCTCAATAATCTCCTGAGCGCTCTGCGCCATGCCACTATCCGATGGTTTTTCAATCGCTATCCGCCATGGATTTCCTTTGCCATTGTTGCCCGATGTGCGAACTTCACCGCCAATATCAACCATGTAATTTTTGATATTTTGGGATTCCAGATACTCAGCAACAACATCAACGCCATAACCTTTGGCGATGGAAGAGAGATCAACATACAGCTCAGGGATGGATTTAACCAAATTATTGCCTTCAACAGACAAATTATCGATCCCCGTCCAGGTACGGCGCATCGCTAATTCTTCATCCGTCGGTGCTTTGGTAATGCGCCCTTCCGGCCCAAATCCCCACAGATTTACCAGTGGACCAACAGTCACATCCAGTGCACCTTCTGTCAGTTTATTGATGCGAATAGCTTCTTTGACAACTTTTGCTGTAGCGGCAGATACCGGAAATGGTTTATTCACTTCACGGCTTTGATTAAAACGACTCAATTCAGAATTTGGCCGATAAGTAGACATCTGATCGTTCACTTCTTCCAGCAGGCGATCGATCTCTTTTTGCAGGTTTTCTGGGGCAGGTGTCGATGAATCAGCAACATATTTGACGGAGTAATAAGTCCCCATCGTCTGCCCATTCAGGTTTTGCTGTTTAGGGCCACCACATGCCGCCAGCATCATCATTGCAAACAGCAATGCTCCCCAGTTGATCATTTTTTTACTCAGCATAACTTACTCTTTCTGGCTTATTTTGGCTGTTTCTAAATCACAGCGCCCACAAAATGTGGGCGCTTGTCGTTAAATCATGTTAGCTGCAACCCAAAATTTATTGGGTATACCATCAGCCGCCGAAATCATCCAACATGATGTTTTCATCTTCTACGCCAAGATCTTTCAACATCTTAATGACCGCAGCGTTCATGACTGGAGGTCCACACATATAGAATTCACAGTCTTCGGGCGCTGGATGATCTTTCAGGTAGTTCTCATACAGAACATTGTGGATAAAACCCGTATAGCCATCCCAATTATCTTCCGGCAGAGCATCTGACAATGCCACGTGCCATGTGAAGTTCTCATTCTCCGCTGCCAGCTTATCAAAATCTTCGGTATAGAACATTTCACGCTTAGAACGCGCACCATACCAGAAGGAGATTTTACGTTTGGAGTTTAAACGGTTAAGTTGGTCGAAGATGTGAGAGCGCATTGGTGCCATACCTGCCCCCCCGCCGATGAAGATCATTTCTGCATCAGTATCTTTTGCGAAGAATTCACCAAATGGGCCAGAGATCGTCACCTTATCACCTGGTTTCAGCGACCAAATATAAGAAGACATGATACCCGGAGCAACATCTGGATTTCTTGGTGGAGGCGTTGCAATACGGACGTTCAGCATGATAATGCCATGCTCTTCTGGATAGTTCGCCATTGAATATGCACGAACCGTCGGCTCTTTGACTTCAGAGACATAACGGAACAGATTAAATTTATCCCAATCTTCACGATACTCTTGTGGAACATCATAATCCGCATAACGGGCAACGTGGGGCGGACATTCAATCTGAATGTAGCCACCAGCACGGAATGGCACCACTTCCCCATCTGGAATTTTCAGCTTCAATTCTTTAATGAAAGTCGCCTTGTTATCGTTGGAGATAACTTCACATTCCCACTTCTTAACACCGAAAATTTCCTCTGGCAGTTCGATTTTCAGGTCCTGTTTAACATTAACCTGACATGCCAATCGGCAGCCCTCTTTTGCTTCGCGCTTGTTGATGTGGGAAAGTTCCGTTGGCAGGATATCACCACCGCCTTCCTTAATTTTCACCCGGCACTGGCCACAAGAACCACCGCCACCACACGCAGAAGAAACGAAAATCCCCTGATTGGAAAGCATACCCAATAATTTATCGCCGGCAGGAGCAGAGAAACTTTTATCCTCATCGCCATTGATTTCAACTTTTATATCCCCGGTGTTCACTAACTTAGATTTTGCGAACAAAATCATGGCCGTTAGTACCAACACAATCAGGGTAAACATGACTACGCCTAGAATAATTATATCCATGAATTCTTCTCGCCTTTAGAGCTGCACACCGGAAAAGGACATGAAGCCCAATGCCATCAAGCCGGTGGTGACAAAGGTGATACCCAATCCTTTCAGACCTGCTGGAACATCCGCATATTTCATTTTTTCACGGATAGCAGCCATCAGAACAATTGCCAGCATCCAGCCCATACCTGAACCAAAACCATATACGATGGACTCACTGAAGTTATAGTCACGCTGTGCCATAAATGAAACGCCACCGAAAATCGCACAGTTCACCGTAATCAACGGCAGGAAAATTCCCAACGCGTTGTAGAGTGTCGGCACATAACGGTCTAAGATCATTTCCAGGATCTGTACCAGTGCAGCAATGACACCAATAAAGGTAATGAAGTTCAGGAAGCTCAAATCCACCCCATCCATCAGCGCTCCATCACGGAGAACCAGATTGTAGACGAGGTTATTGGCAGGAACGGAAATTCCCAATACGACGGTTACAGCCACACCGAGGCCAAAGGCCGTCTTAACGTTCTTTGATACCGCCAAAAACGTACACATACCGAGAAAGAAAGATAACGCCATGTTCTCGATAAAGACTGCGCGGACAAACAAACTAATATAATGCTCCATTTTGTTTGTTACTCCTTCTCAACCTGCGCAGGCTTCAGAGTCCGTAAACCCCAAATCAGCATACCAATAATGAAGAATGCGCTCGGTGCCAGCAGGAACAAGCCATTGGGTTGATACCAACCGCCATTCTTGACAGATTCCAGCACCGTAACACCGAACAATTTTCCTGAACCAAACAGTTCACGCAAGAAACCAACCAGCAACAGAATGACGCCATAGCCCAAACCATTGCCGATACCATCCATAAAACTTTCAACCGGTGGTGCTTTCATGGCATAGGCTTCAGCACGTCCCATAACAATACAGTTCGTGATGATAAGACCCACAAACACCGATAGCTGTTTGGAAATTTCGTAGGCATAAGCCCGCAAGATCTGGTCTACGACGATAACCAAAGATGCAATGATCGCCATCTGTACGATGATTCGCACACTGCCAGGAATATAATTACGAATTAATGAAATAAAAAAGCTAGAAAACGCGGTTACCAGGGTAACTGCAATGGTCATAACTAACGCCGTTTCCAATTTGGTAGTCACAGCCAGCGCTGAACACACCCCCAAAACCTGCAATGCAATGGGGTTATTATCAAACAACGGCCCAAGCAGGACTCGTTTTATTTCTTTACTATCAGCCATCTTTCAAGGCTCCCTCACGTACTTTTTTCAGGAACGGGCCAAAACCGTTATCACCCAACCAGAAATCAAACATATGCTGAACACCGTTAGAAGTCAGGGTTGCTCCGGACAGCCCATCTACACCGTAAGGGTTATCACCGGCACCACCACGGACGATCTTAAGTGCCGGCATACCTTGCGGGTTATAGAGTTTTTTACCTACCCACTGCTTGCGCCACTGTGGGTTATCAACTTCACCACCCAAACCAGGGGTTTCACCATGAGAGTAGTAAGTGATGCCGTGAGATGTGACACCATCGATATCAATGGAAATAAAGGCATACATCATTGACCACAGGCCAGAGCCGTATATTGGCAAAACCAGCTCCGTCGTTTTACCGCTCTCATCCTTAACCAGATAGATTTCCGCCATATTGGCGCGGCGGCGGATCTTCGCCAGATCTTGTTCTGGTAACAAAGCAACACTGGTTTCGTCACTGCGCAAGGCATTATTCAGGTCAAAATTACCCGCGCTTTCTTGCAACGTTGCTGTTTTCAAATCGAGCAATTCAGGCTGAATGCGGCTGTTATAGATTGCTTTGATTTCCGCCGCTGTCATGTCCGGTTTTAGCAAGCCCGCGACATCCAGAATATTACGCTGCTTATCCAGCAGCTTTTGCTCCTGCTGCTGCGCTTTCAACCCTACAGCTGAACCGGCAACCACAATCGAACAGACAAGGCACAGCACAAAAACAACGAGGAATGTTCTGCCAATGCTATCATTATTTTTTGGTTTATCATTAGCCACGGGCTTTTCTCCGCTTAATATTGGCCTGTACGACCAGATAATCGAACAGTGGCGCGAACAGGTTAGCGAACAAAATCGCCAACATCATTCCTTCTGGGTACGCTGGGTTTACCACCCTGATCAAAATACACATAGCCCCGATCAGAATGCCATAGGCCCATTTGCCTTTATCCGTAAACGCTGCGGAGACAGGATCAGTCGCCATAAAGATCATACCGAAAGCGAAGCCTCCCAGAACCATATGCCAGTACCACGGCATAGCGAACATGGGGTTAGTGCCAGAACCAATTGCATTAAACAGATAAGACGTCGCGATCATACCGAGCATCACACCAGCAACAATGCGCCATGAAGCAATACGGGCAAACAGGATGATGGCACCACCAATAAAAATCATCAAAGTGGATACTTCACCGATTGAACCAGGAATGTTACCCAGGAAAGCATCCATCCAGGTGATTGGCTGTCCGGTAATGGTATTGATCAGGCCGTGACTACCCGCAGTAGCCCATTGGGATAACGGCGTTGCGCCAGAAAAACCATCAGCCGCAGTCCAAACCAAATCACCTGAAATCTGTGCCGGATAAGCAAAGAACAGGAAAGCACGTCCCGCCAAGGCTGGGTTCAGGAAGTTACGCCCCGTACCACCAAAGATCTCTTTCGCAATCACCACACCGAAAGTAATCCCCAAAGCCGCCTGCCACAATGGCAGTGTTGGTGGCACAATCAATGCGAACAGAATGGAGCTAACAAAGAAACCTTCATTGATTTCATGTTTGCGGATAATGGCAAACAAAACTTCCCAGAAACCACCTACGACAAACACAACCGCATAAATTGGCAGGAAGTAAGCCGCTCCCAATAGCATTTTACTGCCCCATCCTGCATCTGGTGTTAATGACGCACCAAGATACTGAGCCAGCATGTAATGCCAATCAGAAGCCAAAACCTGCTGTAAGGCATCGCCGTTATATAAATGAGTCAGAGCAGGTATTGCCTGATTTCCGACGTTATACATGCCCCAAAACATCGCAGGGAAAACTGACAGCCACACCAGGATCATCATGCGTTTGAGATCGATGGCATCACGGACATGGGCATTCCCTTTTGTCACGGTGCCCGGCGTATAGAAAACGGTGCTTACTGCCTCATAGAGAGGATAATACTTCTCCAGTTTGCCACCGGCCTCAAAGTGGTGCTCTACTTTTTCAAATAAATTTTTCAGGCCCATGAATTACCCTTCCAGCTCAATCTTAGTCAGCACTTCACGCAGTACTGGACCGTACTCATATTTGCCTGGACAAACATAGGTACACAATGCCAAATCTTCTTCATCCAGCTCCAGACAACCCAGCGCCTGAGCGCTATCAGTATCACCTGCAAGCAAATCACGCAGCAGATGAGTTGCCATGATATCCAGTGGCATGACACGCTCATAGTTGCCAATAGGCACCATAGAACGTTCTCCACCGTTTGTTGTGGTTGAGAAAGCAAAACGTTTCTTTTTCAGGAAGTGGCCGATTGTGGTACGGGTAATCGAGAACTTATTCGCGCCCGGCGCAATCCAACCAAACAGCTCCTTTTCCCGCCCTTCAGCAAGTACAGAAACTAACGTATGGAAGCGGCCAAGATAATGGCGAACGTCATCGGATTTTGTACCATAGAGCACGGAACCAGAAACAATACGGTTTTCGCCCTCTTGCAACTGATTTTGCGTCAATTCCAGCAAATCAGCCCCCAACCGAGTACGTATCAAGCGCGGTGATTTAACCTGTGGCCCTGCCAGGGATACCACACGATCAGTATAAAGCTCACCCGTGGTAAACAATTTGCCGATAGCAATGACATCCTGATAACCCAGATGCCAAACCGTTTTTTGAGCACTAACAGGTTCAATGAAATGAATATGCGTACCTGCCAAACCCGCTGGATGGGGGCCAGAAAACTGGTTATAGGTGATTTGAGCGTTATTTCCCACTGTTGGAATATTTCCAGCGCCGTGGCAAACGTGGATTTTCCCCTCTGTCAATCTTGACAGAACATTCAGACCATCAACAAAAGCCTCTTCCTGAGTTGCAATAACGACGAGTGGATCAGCAGCCAGTGGCTGGGTGTCCATTGCCGTAATAAAGATTGCCTTTGGTGTGGAACCGGGAACCGGGGTACGGCTGAAAGGACGTGTACGCAACGCTGTCCATAATCCTGACGCCAGCAGATTTTTCTCTACTTGTTCACGGCTTAAGCCAGTAAGTTCAGCACGTTCATAGCGATCAAATGTGACTTTCTCATCACCATTCACTTCAATGACAACGGATTGCAAAACACGACGTTCACCACGTCCAATAGTGACCACTCTCCCGCTTGCGGGACTAGTGAAAACAACCCCTGGATTCTTCTTGTCTTCAAAAAGAATTTGCCCTTTTTTGACATGCTCACCTTCCTTAACCAGCATAGAAGGACGCATTCCAACATATTCTTCACCGAGTAAAGCAACATGGCGAATTGCCGGACCATCTTCTATAACTTGGGCAGGCGCTCCTGCTATTGGGAGGTCGAGTCCTTTTTTAATTTTAATCATAAGATTTGCACAAGTTTATCAGTTAAATCATATACTACAGATTACCTTGCGGTATTGCCGTTAGGTAATGCAGCGACTCTAATAATACAAAAAACCTTGAGCAATATATGTCTCAAGTTATTCACTCCGATAATCGTTACAAAGTTTCTCTTAATTTTCGCCGGGGTAATTCTAACACCTCCCCTACTGACTGTCTGATTAATCAAGTGACACAGTTCAAGCAAATCAAAATAATTTCTCTGCTAAACCGTCAACCACTCGATAAAGACGAACGCTTCTATCACTTTTCTCTACGTCAGGACGATTTTCATTCAAATATTGCGGTAGAAATTTAACGAAAGCAGCAGAAAAATAATGACAATGACTTGTTTTGGAAAAAATTACGGCCCGCCTATGCGTAAATAGCATTACTGCCACAGTTAACGTAATAGGCGGACAATATGTTATTAATGTAAAAACAGAAAACCAATCACCCTTTTGGAACCGCGAATCAAATTACTCTCTCTCCAAGATGAAATAGCGCATAGTCACCTGATTCAATACGATGCCAAACTTCATTTCCGGTTAAAGGTTGGGTGGCAATCACAGATACGACATCCCCTGGCTGGGTGTGCTGCTGGAAATCGATTTCAACATCCTGATCGAGTAATTTAGCCCTGCCGAAAGGAGCACGACGAGTAATCCAATGCAATTGCGTCGAACAGTAAGCCATAACGAACTGCCCGTCTGACAACAGCATATTGAAAACACCTTGCTTTCTCAGTTGGTTCGCCAGGGAAGCAATAAATTTAAACACCGCAGGCCAATTGGAAGGTCGCTTAGGATATTTCAACGATAGTTGATGCAATATCCAGCAAAATGCCCATTCACTGTCTGTCTCACCCACCGGCCGGTAATTACCCGTTTTCAACTTACTGTATCCCTTAAGTTGACCATTGTGGGCGTAAGTCCAATACCTTCCCCACAGTTCACGGGTAAAGGGATGAGTATTAACCAGGGAAACATTACCACTGTTTGCCTGACGAATATGGGCGACAATCACTTCTGATTTGATAGGATAGCCTTGTACAAATCGAGCTACAGGTGAATAACAACTGGATTGGTGATCTTTAAACGTCCGGTATCCCAATCCCTCATAGAAGGTAACTCCCCAACCATCCTTATGTGGACCGGTATGTCCGCCACGCTGAATGAGTCCACTCAAACTGAATACGATATCTGTTGGCACGTTGGCACTCATGCCAAGTAATTCACACATTGCCTACCCCTAACGCCGATTCCTAACGAAAAGCAATCAGGCTTTTACCATTTCTTTTTCAATCAATTGAATCAAGATATGAATGACTTTGATGTGGATCTCCTGAATACGATCGGCATAACCAAAATGTGGTACTCGAATTTCAACATCTGCTGTTCCTGCCATTTTTCCGCCATCCTTGCCAGTCAGTGTAATGACTTTCATACCTTTGGCACGGGCGGCTTCAACGGCTTTAATGATGTTGCCAGAGTTTCCAGAAGTTGAAATACCCAGCAGGACATCGCCTTTCTGACCGACCGCTTCAACATAACGGGAAAATACATAGTCATAACCAAAGTCATTGCTTACGCAAGATAAGTGGCTAGGATCAGAAATGGCAATGGCCGGGTATCCCGGACGATTTTCACGGTAACGGCCTGTCAATTCTTCCGCAAAATGCATAGCATCACAATGTGAGCCACCATTACCACAGGAAAGCACTTTTCCTCCTGCCTTGAATGAATCAGCTAGCAAAACCGCCGCTTTTTGAATGGCGTCGATATTTGCATCATCATTGAGGAAGTTAGCCAACGTATCTGCGGCTTCGGATAATTCACTGCGGATCAGTTCTTGATACATGGAACTCATTCTCCTGAAAAGTCTTCGGGATTAATATAATGTCAGCCAACAAGTGTAACGGATTCCCCTATCTGAAAGAAGATATCATCACAGCTTGAAAAAATTATCGTTTGCAAAACCAACACGACTTTGTGAGCTAGATTGTAATTAAGATGTAAATATATTGATAAATGCGCTTTCCTCATCTAAAAAAGAAGAACATCACAACAGGTCAGACCTCTGACAACTCAACCTGAGATTTACAGGAGTTTTACTATGACCGCTTTCAGCATTATCTTATTTTTAGTCTTGATTGGCGGACTTTGTTACCACAAAGTCAGCATGACGCTTAGCAGCTTGCTGCTTGTTGCCTATACGTTCGTTATGAGTATAACTGGCCTTTGGAGTTATTGGTTGTTGTTACCACTGGTCATCATCCTATTCCCTCTTGTCTTTACACCTGTACGTATATCTTTATTCTCTGCACCTGGCCTAAAAGCCTTCCGTAGGGTTATGCCAAGCATGTCCAAAACAGAGAAAGAAGCCATTGATGCAGGAACGACATGGTGGGAAGGCGATCTATTCCGTGGTAACCCTGACTGGCAAAAACTGCATAACTATCCAAAGCCACAGTTAACTGCTGAGGAACAAGCATTTATTGATGGTCCGGTAGAAGAAGCCTGCCGCATGGCAAATGATTTCCAAATCACCCACGAACTGGCTGACTTACCACCAGAGCTTTGGGCCTACCTGAAAGAACATCGTTTCTTTGCCATGATCATCAAGAAAGAATATGGTGGCCTGGAATTTTCCGCTTACGCCCAATCTCAGGTATTGCAAAAACTGGCTGGCGTATCGGGTATTCTGGCAATTACTGTTGGCGTACCTAACTCTCTGGGGCCGGGTGAATTGCTGCAACACTATGGCACAGACGAACAGAAAAAACGTTATTTGCCTGGCCTAGCCCGTGGTGAAGAAATTCCCTGCTTTGCTTTGACCAGCCCAGAAGCCGGTTCAGATGCAGGAGCTATTCCTGATACGGGTGTTGTCTGTATGGGAGAATGGCAAGGCGAGCAAGTGCTTGGTATGCGCCTGAACTGGAATAAGCGTTACATCACCCTTGCTCCTATCGCCACCGTGCTGGGATTAGCATTTAAACTGTATGATCCTGATCATCTGCTGGGTGATACCGAATCATTGGGCATTACCTGTGCCTTAATCCCAACCAATACACCGGGTGTTGAAATTGGTCACCGCCATTTCCCTCTGAATATCCCATTCCAGAATGGCCCAACGCGTGGTAAAGATATTTTTGTTCCTATCGACTACATCATTGGTGGACCTAAAATGGCAGGCCAAGGCTGGCGTATGCTGGTTGAATGTCTGTCTGTTGGTCGTGGCATTACCTTGCCATCCAACGCAACAGGGGGATTAAAGAGCGCAGCTATGGCAATCGGTGCTTATTCCTATATTCGCCGTCAATTCAAGTTGCCTATCGGTAAAATGGAAGGTATCGAAGAACCATTGGCACGTATCGCGGGTAATGCTTACGTGATGGATGCGGCTGCAACCATGATCACCAGTGGTATCATGTTGGGCGAAAAACCTTCAGTTCTGTCTGCTATCGTGAAATACCATTGTACGCACAGAGGCCAACGTTCCATTATTGATGCGATGGATATCGCTGGCGGCAAAGGTATCTGTCTTGGACCCTCTAACTTCCTTGCTCGCGGTTATCAAGGGGCACCCATTGCTATCACTGTTGAAGGTGCGAATATCCTGACCCGCAGCATGATCATCTTTGGTCAGGGTGCAATCCGTTGCCATCCTTATGTACTGGCTGAAATTGCCGCCGCAGAAAGCAACAATGTGAAACACTTTGACAAAGCGCTGTTTGGTCACTTAGGTCATGTTGCCAGTAACACGCTGCGCAGCCTGTGGCTTGGTATCACCAAAGGCAGAACCAGCCGTTCACCAGTCAATGATGCAACTCGCCGTTACTACCAACAAATCAACCGCTTAAGCGCCAACCTTGCCCTGCTCTCTGATGTTTCAATGGGCGTATTGGGAGGCAGCCTGAAACGCCGTGAACGCATTTCAGCACGTTTGGGGGACATTCTGAGTCAAATCTTCCTGGCTTCTGCCACGTTGAAACGCTATGAAGACGAAGGACGCCAGAAAGAAGATTTCCCATTGGTGCAATGGGCAGTAGAAGATAGCCTGAATCAGGCTGAACATGCTATGAATGACTTGCTACGCAATTTCCCCAATCGTTTGGTTGCAGGTTTGATGCGATTGATTATTTTCCCATTGGGACGTGTACATACTGCACCATCCGATAAATTGGATCACAAACTGGCTCAGATATTACAGACTCCTTCCGCAACTCGTAGCCGGATTGGACGTGGGCAATATCTGACACCAAGCAAACATAACCCTCACGGGTTACTGGAAGAAGCATTGCACGATATCATCGCCGCAGAGCCAATCCATGTTCGCTTGAGCCGCGAAGCAGGTAAGACACTGAGCTTCACCCGTCTGGATAAATTAGCTGAACAGGCTCTGGCTGAAAACAAAATCACTCAGGAAGAAGCAGAGATCCTGAAACGTGCCGAAATCAGCCGATTGCGTTCAATCAATGTCGATGAATTTGAGCCGGATGCATTTGCTGTACCCCATGCAGCAAAAAAGCCTGAAAGTCAGCGTCAAGATAAAGCCGCCTGATGCTGATGCTGACCAGAAAACCTGATTTATACAAATATGGGATAAAAAACGGGGCAACAACGCCCCGTTTTTATTCATAAAATACCACCTACTCTGTAGGTATTTAATTATGAATAAAGTATATGGAATATACTATTCTGATGTTCTTTCCTATATAAACAGAAGAATTATTAATCTAAAAAGAAATTGAAATGGTTAAAAAAACTCTTTTTGTTGGTACTATTATCTTTTAAGGTGTTAGCCTTTGAAGAATCTACTGAGATTATGTGTTTTGCTTCATATGGTGAAAAACCAATAAATAAAAAATATATCACGTTGTACTCAGAATTTGTGTTCATCCCCTTTTTGTATATATGCGTTAAAAGTGAGGAAAACGGTGATATGATTTATCGCGTATTATTTTGTAAAATTAAAATTATTTAGGTATCCACCATCACGTAATATTACCTCTATATTGTTAACCACTTTATTCTTTCTTAATTTACTTTCTAATTTTTGTTTCTTTATCACCGATTAAATAAATTGAGCTGCCGACAAGAGCAATAATAGTGATAATAATTGCTACTTTCATTGGATCATGGTGAGATATATAACCGATAAGGAGTGATGCTAATCCTGCACTGCCCAATTGTAATGTTCCCATCACCCCAGAAGCAGTTCCTGCAATTTGTGCATTTGTAGCGATTGCCGATGCCGTACCAAGTGGTAGCAAAAAACCATTGCCGAAAGTCAATATTGCTATTGTTATCACAGAGGTTAACAATGGATAAGGACTTAAAAACATTTGTATTGTGAAAGCAATACCTCCAACGGCAAAGAATATATAGCCACGAGAGATCGTTTTTCGCAAACTTCGTTGATGACTTAATTTCTTAGCTGTCATATTACCCAATACATAACTCAAAGAGAGTATGATATAAGTGTAGCCAATATATTTCTCTGGTAACCCCATAGTTGTAAGAATAAAAGGTGATTCTATCAAATAAGAAAAATATGCCGCATAAGCAAAACAAGGTATTGTTGCATAATAGAGAAACTCTTTATTTATGAGTAAATAATAAGTATTATTAAATACACTCCTAACATTCAATTTTTGACGTTTTTCTACAGGTAGTGATTCTTTCAATATAAATAAACTTAATATAAGTGTGACTGTTATAAATAAAGTCAGGAATAAGAAACAAGCTTTCCAGCCATAATGTTCATTAAGGACTCCACCGATCATTGGTGCTACTGCTGGTGACATCCCAACAAAAGGAAAGATGATTAGATACAAACTCGCAGCCTCTTCCTTCTCCATTAAATCATTAATGATGGCACGACTTAATGTAATACCGGCGCAAGCTCCTATCCCCTGAAATAAACGCAACAACAACAATTCACTGATATGTGTGCTGTAGAAAATACAAACAGTAGAAATCAACCACATCATAATGCCAAAAAGGAGAATTTTCTTCCGAAACAATCACTCAATGGACCATAAATAAGTTGAGAAAAAGCTATGGAAAATAAAAATATAGCTATCGCACTTTGTATATTAGATTCACTAACGTTGTAATACTCCCCCATTTTACTCAAGGCAGGAAGAAATATATCTGATGAATCAATCCCCCCATAGAAAGAAAAGCCATTAACACAATGAACAATATAGAGTAAAATTTATTTTTCATAGAAAGTTAATCAGTTGATATAGAATGCATGTATGTTAGAGCCAAATAATCATAGAAAAAATAAACAGTCATTCAACGAAAATAAAACACATGATAAATAGAATAATATTCTATATTTTTTAAAAAAAGTCATCACAATAACATAATTTTAATTTTAAGGTTGAATTCGATTTTTCATGATGAATAATCACAATTAGAACAACAACATTTATACAAGTGAAAATAATTCAATCTTAAAATAATAAAAATTAAAATTCATTTTTATATACCAATCTAACTTCAAGATGCGTGTGATATCTCCCCGCTTCGCGGGGAAATATTAGGTTTCATATAATGTTGTCAATGCCAACTTGAAGTTTAATGCGTATAAATACTTAAACAAGTAAGAACATAAGGGATTTTTCAAATATGCAATATGGTGTATCACATGGACTAAGATGAAAAATTGGTCGCTAGATAGAAAAGGGTTCTTGTTCATGGGACAATAATCACTATCCGCAGGTGTTTTGAGTGATTACACCATAGATTGCCCTATATGATTGGCTAAAGAGGCGGTGAAATTGATGAGACATTTTGTTCGTCGGCTGTCGCCTAGATTTGCTCGATTAAACGTTTCATAGGGTCACTGTTCTGCGTTAGTTTGAAACATTTTACCGTACCAATGCAATATTGATTATTGAGATCAGAAAAGTGGATAAAAACTCAAAAAAATCCCCTGATTTTTTCTCAGGGGCTTTGTATATGAAAAAATAGGGCTATGCCAAAGGATACTTATTTTAAATGGCTTCCAGCAATAATAGCTCTTCGATTGTCTGGCGACGGCGGATCAAACGCCCCTCTCCCTGAGTAAACAAAATTTCAGGGATCAAAGGGCGGCTATTATAATTTGAAGACATAGAAGCACCATAAGCGCCGGTATGGTGAAAAATTAGATAATCCCCAACACTAACAGGGGGCAACATGCGTGATACAACCTCTCCACCTTCCAACTGTGTAAACACATCGCCTGATTCACATAACGGTCCCGCAACGATGGTTTCTAACAAGGTAGTTTCTAACGATGTGGTTTCCGACAGCGCGTTTACCGACAATACAGAAATAGGGTGATAACTGCCATACATCGCCGGGCGCATTAAGTCATTGAAACCCGCATCCACCAGCACATAATGCCGATTGCCCATAGATTTAACTGCCCGTACTTCCGCCATCAAGATCCCAGATTCCGCCACCAGAAAACGACCAGGTTCAATTTCCAGCTCAATGTGATGCCCTAGATGCTGCTCAATACGTTGGCGAGCCTCATGCCACAAGCTGTAATAATGTTCGGTATCGACTGATTCTTCACCCTCCTGATAGGGAATGGATAAACCACCGCCTGCGGAAATGGCTTGAATATCCTCCCCGCATAGCATGACCTGCTCTACCATAGCATTACAGACATTGGCAAGATGCTGATAATCCACCCCTGAACCAATGTGCATATGCAGTCCCACTAATTTCAAACCATATTGATGAATTTTTGCAATTGCCAGAGGAAGATCCTGAAACCAGATCCCATGTTTGCTATTTTCGCCGCCAGTATTGGTCTTTTGGCTATGCCCATGCCCAAATCCGGGATTAATGCGTAACCAAACCGGATGTCCAGACTGACGTTCACCTATCTGTGCCAGCATATCAATAGAACCGGCATTGACCGGAATATCCAGCTCAATAACACGCGACAAGGTTGCCTCATCGATCACATCCGCAGTGAATACAATTTCTGATTTATCGCGACCAGGCTGAAAACCGGCATAGAGCGCCCGCTCGATTTCTCCCAATGACACTGCATCAACTTTCACGCCCTGCTCTCTTATCAAGCGTAAAATATGGGTATTGGAACACGCTTTCTGTGCGAACCGAATAACATCAAACGGTTTTAATTTTGTGATTTGTTTGATGATGTTATCGCCATCATAAACCCACAATGGTGTTCCATACTGCATAGGTAAACGGAGTAAATTATCAGGGGTAAAATGTCCCTCTGAGTCATAAGTGAAAGTCGATATAGTCATTGCAGTGTCGTCTCATAAAATCAGCAGATCCTTCATTATTGGCAATAATCAGGCAGGAATAAAAATATCTATTTAGCCATAATCTATTCATTTGTGATATGGTAATGACTATTTTTTACCCAAAGAGACAAATCTATGCATTCCTGTTCATGGCGACATATTGAAATTTTCCATGCTGTAATGACCACTAACAACCTGACTGATGCAGCATTACTACTGAAAACCTCTCAACCCACCGTCAGCCGTGAACTTGCACGCCTTGAACAATTATTGAAACTGAAATTGTTTGATCGCATCAAAGGGCGTCTGTTTCCCACCGCGCAAGGATTACGTCTATTCGAAGAAGTGCAACGCTCTTATTATGGACTGGAAAGAATAATTAATACGGCTGACAGTATCCGACAATTTGAACAGGCGCAGTTATCCATCGCTTGCCTGCCAATGTTCTCCCAATCTCTGCTGCCAAAAGCCTGTTGCAGTTTTATCGAACATTATCCTGAAGCCAGATTGACCATCGTTCCACAAGAATCTCCCCTTTTGGAAGAATGGCTTTCAGCACAACGCCATGATATTGGTTTAACCGAACATTTGCAGACGCCGGCAGGTACTGAACGAGAAACGTTGATCACCTTAAATGAAGTTTGTGTCTTACCCATTAATCATCCGCTCAGTCAAAAATCACAACTAACGCCAGCAGATTTTCACAATCAAAAATTTATCAGCCTCTCGATCACAGACAGTTACAGGCAACTGATTGATACAATCTTTACGGAGCATCAAATCAACCGCAAGATAGTAATGGAAACCCATAGCGCAGCTTCAATTTGTGCCATGATTAACGAAGGTATTGGCCTGTCTATCGTAAACCCGCTCACTGCATTGGATTATTTAGATAACAGCGCAAAGATTTGCATTCGGCCATTCAGTATCGACATTCCATTTACAGTCAGTTTAATCAAACCCATACATCGCCCCTCCTCAGAGCCTGTAGAGGCTTTCATTACACATCTAAAACAACAGGCTGCTCTATTTGCCGAAAAACTGGCATTAGCGTTTCAACATTAATTGCTGCCAATGGGGTGATGTAGCAAACCAATCCACCAGAAAATCTAACAGTGCACGCAAAGTCGCTGGCATATTCTGGCGGCTGGTATAAATGCCATAGATCTCCATAGCCTGGGGTTGGTAATCAGGTAGCAGCTCAACTAACTGCCCTGACATCAAATAAGAAGAAACAGAATAGTAAGGCTGCATTGTAATTCCAGCTCCCTGCAAAGCAGCTTTCATTAATACGGTGGATTCATTGGCACTCAACGTACCACTGACAGGGACTGAATAGTGCTCATGCTGTTTTTCAAATACCCATAAACTCTTGCCGAAAAAGTTATAGTTCAGGCAGTTATGTGCTGTTAACTCCATAGGATTGTTGGGAATAGATTTTCCTGCTAAATAAGACGGCGCAGCACAAACAATGGAATGGCAAGTCGATAATGGGCGAGCGATCAGATTTGGCTCCAAATTATTGGTAATACGGATCGCCAAATCAATGCGTTCTTCTATTAAATTGACGGCTTTATTATCCATTTGCAGATTGACGGCAATGTGCGGATATACCCGCATAAATTCAGGAATAGCAACTGCCAGCGCACTAACGCCCAACGATTGGGAACAACTCACTCGCAACAATCCCTTCAAGGTTTGTGTTTCCAAAGATTGCTGTACAGGTATTCCTTCCGTCAATTCCATTAATTTAAGGCTACGTTGATAAACACTCTCACCTGCCGAAGTCAGGCCAATTTTACGTGTTGTACGATGTAATAAGCGAACTCCTGCCCACTTTTCCATTTCAGCCAAATATCGCGATACCATTGCCCTCGACATATCCAACCGTTCCGCTGCTGCAATCAGGCTACCCTGTTCAACAATCGCAATAAACACTTGTGTTGCGGTGATCCTATCCATTTCGGTCAACCTGTTTTTTGCCTTAATTAGCTCGATTTATGCAACAAATAGTTGCTAGTTATGGGGTTTTTAAATCGAAATATGCAACTTATTATACACGCCATTCAAGCATATAAACTTTTTGCTATAGGAATTCGACGATGGCTCGCAAAACAACATTCAACATCGCTCTGGCAGCGACACTCTCCTTGGGGATGGCATCACTGGCTCAAGCAACCGATCTAAAATTGGATATCTACAACCCAGGTGAAAGAGGCGTCTTCCCTGTTTCTTCCGAAATTATCAGTGGTGATCATGAAGTTGTCCTGATTGATGCCCAATTTAAGAAAAATGATGCACAAGAGCTGGTAAAAATGATCCAGCAAACCGGCAAAAAATTGACAACGATCTATATCAGCCAATCCGATCCTGATTTTTATTTTGGCCTTGATGTGATCACCGAAGCATTCCCTGATGCCAAAGTTATCGCATCACCAGAAACCATCAAAGCGATCAATGAAACCAAAGATGGTAAGCTGGCTTATTGGGGTGGAATTCTTGCAGATCAGGCTCCCAAAAAGATCGTCGTACCAGAACCACTGGAAGGAAACACCTTCACTGTCGATGGTGAAAAACTGATTGTTGAAGGTTTAGATGGTCCAGCCGCAGATCGTACTTTTGTCTGGGTTCCTAAATTAAAAGCCGTTGTGGGTGGTGTGACTGTTTCTGACAATATCCATGTATGGATTGCAGATACCCAGACCAAAGCATCACGCCAGCATTGGCAACAAACATTGGATCGCATCAAGAGCCTGCAACCTAAAACTGTTGTACCAGGCCACTATTTAGGGAATTCATCAATGACATTGGACTCAGTGACTTTTACCCAGAATTATCTGACCACACTGGAAAAAGAGTTACCGAAAGCAAAAGATTCCAATGTGCTAATTGCAGCCATGAAAAAACACTATCCAGATTTGGCTGATGAATCCAGCCTTGAGCTCAGTGCCAAGGTATTAAAAGGCGAAATGAAGTGGCCTCAGTAAGTTAAAAATCATCATGGGCGTTGCGAATAGTAACGCCCGTATAACAATATTTAAAATATTACCATAATGCTCCACCAATCTAATTTTAATGAATCCAAAACGCCAAATAAAAAATAAAACACCAGCTCCAACTATTAATAAATTAAGTATCAAAATTCATTTTAATACATTATATTTACCCATATAAAACCAATAAGAAATTAATTTTTAAAATGAAAAAACCCATTAAATAAACACAATTCTTTTTGAATTGATGTGATATTTAGCGCTTTTAAAGAATTTGAAATAATTAATAAACTTAAGTTGTGATCAATAATCCATAATCCAATAAATCAGCTTGAATAAAAATCTCACTTTTTTTAAATTTGCAGTCAGCGGAGAGATAAGCCAGCAGCCTAGAGCTAACCAGATGCTTCCAACATCTAGAATATGCAAGGCATGCAGCTTAAAGCCAACTAGATGCTTCTAACGTCTAGCGCATACAGGATAAACAGCCTAAACCAACTAGATGCTTTTAACATCTAACTACACAGGATGCGCTGCTCAAGCTAACAGATGCTTCCAATGTCTGGCATATGCAGAAAAGCAGCTTAAACCAACTAGATGCTTTTAACATCTAGCCTGTACAGAATGTGTATCGTCGGTTAGGTTCCGGTTCTCTCCGCCACTTTTTATCTATTTTCCCCACTTTGCAAATGGATACTATACTCTGCCAATACCATACCCCAGCAATACTATCGCAGATAAACATAAATAAGGCCCAAATGCGATAAACTCAGGAAAAGATTTTCTTTTCATGCCAATTATTACAAATCCAAATATCCCCAATAATGAAGCCATTAGCATCAATATTGGTATCATTTCCACACCCAACCAGGCACCGATTGCTGCGGTTAATTTAAGATCACCATAACCAATTCCTTCCTTATTTAAGGTATATCGACACAACCAATACAAAAACCATAAAAAAAGATACCCTGATATGGCGCCGTATATTGCACTCTTTATCGAAACCAAGTTACCATCAATATTAACCAAAAGACCTAACCATAATAAAGGAAGAGTGATAATATCAGGCAAGCAATATGTTTTTATATCGATAACAGCCAATAACAATAAGGTACTACAGAAAAACATAATTATTATATAATCCACATTAATTAAAATAGCACCCTTCCTTTTATCACCGATGAAAAATTAAAATCTATTTATACCCATCTCACTTCAAGATACGTGTAATTTCTTCCCGCTTCGCGGGGAAAAATCGTGTTGTAAATTGCAACTTGAAGTTTAATGCGTATATAAATAACATCCCTGTTATTGCCTTCTTTCCTTATTTCCTGACTACAATCAGAACAAGATGAATATTAATTTTTCACCCCAGATATTGGCAATAAAAATTTAGCCGAAAAAGCTATTATAAAATAAATATGCGAACCCGATCGCAAGGAAATATCTTGTATTCCTTAAACCAAGAGATAACTTGATCACGCAAACAACGCTCATTTATCATGACGATGAATCAATTTTGTCATATGGTTGTTTGCGCCATACCGGAAGAACCCGGAAAAAGAAGGAAAGAAGAATATGCGAATTCCCCGCATCTATCACCCTGAACTGCTCTCAACAGGAGTGGAAATTTATTTGAGTGATGATGCTGCCAATCACGTTGGTCGCGTGCTTAGAATGAGTAACGGGCAAGCGTTGCAACTCTTTGATGGCAGCAATCAGGTTTTTGATGCAATCATCACGGAAGCCAGTAAAAAAACGGTTAAAGTGTCTATCCTTGATGGCAAATTATCTGATCATGAATCCCCATTAAACCTGCATCTGGGGCAGGTCATGTCCCGTGGTGAAAAAATGGAATTTACAATCCAAAAATCGGTTGAATTGGGTGTCAATACGATTACACCCCTCTTGTCTGAACGTTGTGGCGTCAAACTGGATATAGAAAGGTTGGAGAAGAAATTACAACAATGGAAAAAAATTGCCATTTCTGCCTGTGAACAGTGCGGACGTAACCGAATCCCTGAAATCCGCCCTGTTATGTCACTGGAAACCTGGTGTGCAGAAAACGATGGCAGCCTAAAATTGAATCTACATCCTCGTGCCAGCCATAGCATTAATACCCTCCCACTTCCTGTGGAAAAAGTGCGCCTGCTGATTGGCCCTGAAGGGGGATTGTCTGCCGAAGAAATAGAAATGACAGCAAAATATCAATTTACTGATATCCTGTTAGGGCCTCGCGTCTTGAGGACAGAAACGACGGCACTTACCGCAATTACCGCATTGCAAGTACGTTTTGGTGATCTGGGTTAAGGAGAAAAAATGATCAAGCTCGGTATTGTGATGGATCCTATTTCATCCATCAACATCAAGAAAGACACTAGTTTTGCCATGCTGTTGGAAGCACAAAAACGCGGGTGGGAAATCCATTATATGGAAATGCATGATCTCTACCTGCATCAAGGGGAGGCTCGCGCCCGCACACGTTTGCTCACAGTAGAAGAAAATCCACAACAGTGGTATCAGTTTGGCAGTGAGCAAGAAATCGCTCTCGATACTTTGCACGTTATCTTGATGCGCAAAGATCCTCCTTTTGATACTGAGTACATCTATGCGACCTATATTCTGGAAAGGGCTGAAGCCAAAGGCAGCCTGATCGTTAATAAGCCCCAAAGCCTGCGCGACTGTAATGAAAAACTATTTACTGCCTGGTTCCCTGAATGGACACCCGATACACTCGTTACCCGCAGTGCCAAAAAACTACGCGAATTCCACCAAAAACATGGCGATGTTATCTTTAAGCCTTTAGATGGTATGGGAGGCGCTTCCATTTTCCGTCTGAAACAAGATGACGCCAATGTCGGCGTTATTATTGAAACACTGACTGAACATGGCAATCGTTATTGCATGGCACAAAATTTTCTGCCGGCCATTAAAGATGGAGATAAACGCGTACTGGTTGTTGATGGTGAACCTGTACCTTATTGTCTTGCCCGTATCCCTGCTCAAGGGGAAACCCGTGGTAATCTGGCGGCAGGTGGTCGTGGAGAAGCACGCCCATTGTCAGAAAGCGATTGGGCAATTGCCCGTGCAGTTGCACCAGTGTTAAAGGAGAAAGGATTAATTTTTGTTGGGTTGGATATCATTGGCGATCGTTTAACTGAAATCAACGTAACCAGCCCAACTTGTGTACGTGAAATAGAAGCGGCATTCCCAGATATCACCATTACTGGCATGTTGATGGATGCTATCGAAAAACGATTGGAAAAACAGATAGAATAACAGGCTAAACAACGTTCGTTTCCTGACAATATTTGCCATTTATAATAGGAGCCCACATACTGTGGGCCAGTCATTCTTACATTGCCAAAATAATTATCAGAAAACACATGAATCTACAGCATCATTTTCTTATTGCCATGCCTTCGCTCTCTGATCCTTATTTCAATCGTTCTGTAGTTTATATCTGCGAACATGATCAAAACGGAGCGATGGGCTTAGTTATCAATAAGCCAATAGCCAGAGTTTCTATCGAAAGTATCTTACAAAAATTAGATATCACCCCTAAAGATAGAGACAGTACGATCAATCTCAACCAGCCAGTGATGGCGGGTGGTCCTCTGTCTGAAGAGCACGGTTTTATTTTGCATACGCCGCAATCAGGTTTCAGTTCCAGTATTCAGATCTCTGAACACACCATGATCACAACATCCAAAGATATGCTGGAAGCGCTGGGTACATCACGCCAACCGAAAAATGTTTTAATGACACTTGGATACTCAAGCTGGGAAGCCGGTCAGTTAGAAAGGGAAATTATGGAAAACAGTTGGCTTACTGTCAGCGCTAAACCTTCCATTATTTTTGATACCCCTATCGCTACCCGCTGGCATGAGGCAGCTTCTTTACTGGGAGTTAATATTTACAATCTCTCCTCACAAGCAGGACATGCCTGATGAAAAACCGTACAATCATCGCCTTTGATTTTGGAACTCGCAGTATTGGCGCTGCCATCGGGCAAGAGATCACCGGTACAGCCAGGGCATTGACCTCTTTTAAAGCTAACGAAGGTTCCCCTAATTGGGAACTTATTGAGAAACTACTTAAAGAGTGGCAACCCGATCTGGTTATTGTTGGCCTGCCACTCAATATGGATGGCACAGAACAACCCGTCACCGCACAAGCCCGTAAGTTTGCCAATCGCATACATGGCCGTTTTGGGGTACAAGTTGAACTGCATGATGAGCGATTAACCACCGTGGAAGCACGCTCTCACCTTTTTGATCACGGTGGCTACAAGGCACTGAATAAAAGTAAGGTTGATGCCACTTCCGCTGTTATTATTCTGGAAAGCTGGTTTGAACAGCAGTATTAGTAAAAGCACTATTCGTAATAGCCATACTCATCATTAGGCATGGCTGTTACCGCAAGCGGTTTATTCCAGCAACCCCAACGACTTACGTTGTTGTTGGCTTTGTGCGTAAGTCTGCATACCGCAAGCAGCGCCTGTCTGCATTAATGATGTTATTTGATGATTTTTGCCTTCCCTTATCAAATGACTAACAGCCTGATTGATGACCAAAACTTCGTAAATAGCCACCCTGCCTCCCCCTTTAGCAGGAAGCAGCTGCTGAGAAATAACGGCCTTTAAACTTCCAGCCAACTGACTACAAATCCACCCTTTTTCTTCTGCGGAAAAAACATCAACCAGGCGATCTATCGCCTGAATGGCGCCACGAGTATGCAGCGTCGATAACACCAAATGCCCCGTTTCAGCCGCAGTCAGAGCCAACCTGATCGTCTCCTTATCCCGTAATTCTCCTAGCAGGATCACATCAGGATCTTGGCGTAATGCTCCTTTCAGTGCGGTTTGATAATCCGTGGCATCCTTACCAATCTGCCTTTGCTGTATCAAGCAATTCCGGCTTTGGTGAACAAATTCTATGGGATCTTCCAGTGTGATGATGTGCTTACAAACATGGCTATTCAACGCATTAATCATAGCTGACAGCGTCGTGGATTTACCGCTTCCCGTCGCACCTGTCACTAATATCAATCCACTCATCTCCTGCAAGGTAAGGTGCTGGATGATGTCAGGCGCATAGAGTTGTTCCAATGTCGGGCACTTATTCTCAATCAGTCGCAATACTAATGATAAATGAGATTGTTGATAGAATAGATTTCCCCTGAGTCGCCGTTTATCTGGCATAGTCACCACAAAATCGACATGACCGTGCTGATGTAACTGCTGTTTCTGCGTATCCGATAATATTTCTTCACTCCACGTGATAAGAGTATTAGGTTGAATTTCCTCACATTGTCTCTGTGGGTATAACACACCATTGATACGCAAAACCGGCACTTGCCCGACACAAAGATGCAGATCGGAAGCATTATGCTTTACACTAAGGGACACCCATTTTTCCATATTCATTTTTTTATCTCCTGAGTCAACTATGAACAATATCGAACAAAATCTTCACGATGTCAGGAACCGCATGACACTTGCAGCGCAAAAATGCGGACGTTCTCCAGAAGAAATTACCTTGCTTGCAGTCAGTAAAACCAAACCTGTGGATGCCATCGCAGAAGCCATCGCCAATGGCCAGCGGGAATTTGGTGAGAATTACGTGCAGGAAGGGGTTGAAAAGATCCAATACTTTAATAACCATGACGATTTAGTGTGGCACTTTATTGGCCCATTACAATCTAACAAGAGCCGTCTGGTTGCAGAAAATTTTGATTGGTGTCATACCGTTGACAGGGCAAAAATTGCCCAACGTTTAAACGAACAACGTCCTGAAAATAGGTCGCCTCTTAATGTCCTGATCCAGATTAATATTAGTAGAGAAGAGAGCAAGTCAGGCATTTTACTGGAAGAGTTAACCAAATTGGCTGCAACTATTGATGAGTTACCTAATTTGGTATTGCGCGGCTTGATGGCAATACCGGCACCGGAAAGCAACTTTGAACGCCAAATAGCCATTTTTCGCCAAATGGAAAAAGCCTTGATTGAACTAAAAGCGCAATATCCCCAAGTTGATACACTATCAATGGGCATGACGGATGATATGGAAGCCGCTATTACTTGTGGTTCTACACTGGTTCGGATTGGAACGGCAATATTCGGTGCCCGTCGGTACAAGTCTTAACATACCTGAAATTAACTGATTAATAGACGAGATTATCTAGTGGAAAATCGTAAAATCACCTTTATTGGCGCAGGTAATATGGCTCACGCCATCATTGCCGGGTTAGTCAGAAAAGATTATCCTGCCGAACTCATCACTGTCTGTTCTCCAACAACCACCCGCCGTGATGTACTGGCAAAAGAATATGGCATTAATAGTCAAGGCGATAATATTCGTTACGCACAAGAAGCCGATGTCATCGTCTTGGCGGTTAAACCGCAAATGATGGCCGAAGTTTGTGGATCACTGCATTCATACGTCGATTTCAGTGGAAAACTGGTTATTTCTATTGCTGCTGGTATTCCAGTGTCCCGTTTTTATACCTTTTTGCAGGATAATCTTAATATTATCCGCATCATGCCAAATACCCCTTCGCTTGTAGGACAAGGGATGAGTGGATTGTTCGCACCTGAGTATGTCGGGCAAGCTGATCGCGACTTTGCAGCATCGCTAATGCGCAGTGTCGGGAAAGTCTGCTGGGTAAATGATGAAAACGGTATCAACGATATTATCGCCATCGCAGGCAGTGCTCCTGCTTATTTCTTCCTGTTCATGGAATCGATGCAACAAGAAGCGGAACGTCTGGGATTTGACAGTGAAACAGCCAGGGAACTTGTTCTGCAAGCAGCCACAGGTTCAGCTAAACTTGCTGAAACGCAAAAAGATCTTCCTTTTGCTATCCTGCGAGAGCAGGTAACATCTAAAGGCGGTACAACGGCTGAAGCATTGCGCATTTTTTATGAAGGCAAGCTGCCTGAAATGGTGTCCAATGCCATGCAAGGAGCCATCCGCCGAGCACAGGAAATGGAAAAATTATTTTAATTCAATTGGTTTAATTCAATCAGGGCTGCTACATGCAATTCTTAAATTTCGTCTTTTTCACCGTTCTGGATTTATATATTGCCGTTTTACTGCTGCGTGTCTGGATGCAGTGGGCACGTTGCGATTTTTATAATCCATTCTCACAATTTATTGTTAAAATCACCCAACCTGTGGTGCGCCCATTACGCAGATTCATTCCTGCCATTGGTCCCATTGATACCGCGTCTGTGCTTTTCTCCTATCTGCTGATTCTCATCAAGATCTTGTTGCCTATATGGTTAGCCACAGGGCAATTTCTCGTTCCTTCTGGCGCCATATTCTTGTTTGGTGTGATTGAATTACTGACCGCTGCCGGAAAACTCATATTCTGGTTAGTGATTGCTCGCGCGTTATTAAGCTGGATCAGCCAGGGACGCAACCCTGTAGATTATGTCCTGATTCAATTAACTGAACCACTCATGGCACCTATCCGCCGCATTATCCCTTCAATGGGCGGTCTTGATTTCTCTGCCATGATTGTCATTCTTATTCTCTACGCACTAAATGCCCTGCGCTACGATGTAATGGGGTGGCTGGCTGCCATGTTTGCAGGCTAATGAGATAGACAGATCAATAAGATACGTAAATTAATTGGACATACAGGTTAATTAAATAAATGGCAATGCAAAAAGTTGTTCTCGCCACGGGAAATGCAGGTAAAGTACGTGAATTGGCTGATTTATTAGCTGATTTTGGCTTAGATATCGTGGCCCAAACCGAATTAGGTGTGGAGCCAGCCGATGAAACAGGCCTTACTTTTATTGAAAACGCTATCATCAAAGCCCGCCATGCCGCAGCAGTAACGGGGTTACCTGCAATTGCTGACGATTCAGGGTTGTCTGTTGACGCATTAGGTGGCGCGCCGGGCATTTATTCCGCTCGCTACGCAGGCGGTGATGCCTCCGATCAGGAGAATCTGGAAAAATTATTGCAAGCCATGCACGATGTTCCTGATGAACACCGTCAGGCTCAATTCAATTGTGTGCTGGTCTTCTTACGCCACGCAGAAGATCCTACCCCTCTGGTATTTCATGGTCGCTGGTCAGGCATGATTACCCGTGAACCGGCTGGAAAAGGCGGTTTTGGTTATGATCCTATTTTTTATGCCCCTGAATTTAACTGTACAGCTGCCGAGCTAACTCGTGAGCAGAAAAATACCGTTTCACACCGCGGGAAAGCATTAGCAATGTTGTTGGAAGCCATGCGTAATGCTTAAGTTGCCTCCCCTGAGTCTTTATATCCATATTCCGTGGTGCGTACAAAAATGTCCTTACTGTGACTTTAATTCACATGCTTTAAAAGGGGATGTGCCGCATCAGGAATATGTTGATCATCTATTGGCGGATTTGCATGTAGATCTGCCAATGATTGGTGATCGTGAGGTATCAACGATTTTTATCGGTGGAGGCACGCCGAGCCTGTTAAGTGCCGAAGGTATGCAGCGATTGCTTGATGGCGTCAGGGCTGCACTGCCAATCTCGCCGCAAGCAGAGATTACCATGGAAGCCAATCCGGGAACTGTTGAAGCCGATCGTTTCAGTGCTTATCAGCAGGCGGGAATTAATCGCATCTCCATCGGTGTACAAAGTTTCGGGTCAGATAAACTTATCCGTTTGGGACGTATTCACGGTCCAGAAGAGGCTAAACGAGCGGCAAAATTAGCTAACGGGCTTGGATTACGCAGTTTTAATCTGGATTTGATGCATGGCTTACCCAACCAGACGCTCAAGGAAGCACTGAATGATTTGCGTCAGGCTATCGAGTTATCTCCCCCCCATCTATCCTGGTATCAACTGACGATTGAACCCAATACCAGTTTTGGCTCCCGCCCTCCGGTTTTACCGGATGATGATGCACTATGGGATATTTTTTCCCAAGGCCATCAATTACTGACAGAAGCGGGTTATCAACAATATGAAACTTCGGCCTATGCCAAGCCAGGTTATCAATGCCAGCATAATCTCAATTACTGGCGTTTCGGTGATTATTTGGGGATTGGTTGTGGTGCACATGGCAAGATTTCGTTTGCGGATGGCCGTATTCTCCGTACCGTGAAAACCAAACATCCACGCGGTTACATGCAGGGGCGTTATCTGGATCAACAAAATCAGGTGGATAATGCAGATCGTCCATTTGAATTTTTTATGAACCGTTTCCGCCTGCTGGAATCGATGCCACGTCAGGATTTCAGTGATTTCACTGGGTTACCAGAAAGTGTCATTCACCCACAAATCGACGAAGCCTTGTCGAAAGGCTATATCACTGAAAGCGATACTCACTGGCAAATCACTAAGCACGGAAAACTGTTCCTGAATTCCTTACTGGAGCTGTTTCTTTAGGAAAAAAACTGCACCTTAAAATTCAGGGTGCAGTTTTTTCATACTATTTAATTCTTCCCGACGCACGAGCGTAAGAAAATAGCCCTCCGGCAGAGACAATATTAGCAAGTTCACCAATAGGATCGGTTTGATATTTTTCACCCTCTTTAAGCAAAGTAACGGTCTGGTTTTCAATATCAATCTCAATACTGTCACCTGTAACTAATTTTTCACACAAGCGCTCCTGGGCTGCAACAGGCAATAACTCTCCGGTTGAGACACAATTTCGGAAGAATATACGGGCATAAGATTGAGCAAGAACCGCTTTCACACCTGAAGCACCTAATGCGGCAACCGCATGTTCACGCGAAGATCCACAACCAAAATTCTGCCCTGCCACAATGATCGGATATTTCGCTTTTCCTTTACTTTCATCAATAAAAGGCAGCGAACCTTCCGGCAGTCCACACATCGCCAACGAAGCCAGCTGAGCATACCCTTCAGGAGTGGAAGGGTTGACCTTGAGATACTCGGCTGAGAGGATTTGGTCAGTATCAATATTATCGGTCAAGACATACACCTCACCCCGAATGATATTTTCCTTTAATTCACTCATAAAAACTCCTCAGGATTTGTTATTTGACCAGTAATCGCTGCCGCAGCAACAGAATAAGGGGAAGCCAGATAAATGTTGGCACGTTTATGCCCCATTCTGCCGACAAAATTACGATTGGTGGTGGATATCACTGATATTGGATCATTGACACGGCCAAACGTGTCTGGCGGGCCACCACAACAAGCTGCACACCCTGATTCAGAAGAAAGTTTTACGCCTGCATCGCTTAAAATTTGGTAAACAGAAACACCATCGATTTGGGTGGTAATCGTCCTATGGAAAACTTCTTTTGTTGCAGGCACGGCATACGTCGGAATAGTTACCTTATGCCCTTTGATAACGCGCGCTGCCGCAACAAAATCCTCCAGCTTGCCCCCCGTACAAGAACCAATATATGCCTGAGAAATGGCGACATTGGCTACCTGGTCAATGGAAACGACATTATCTGGCGAATGGGGTTTGGCAATCTTTGGTTGCATCGTGGAAACATCTATATTTAACACGCGGCTATATTGTGCATCTTCGTCAGGGTAGACAATTTCAAACGGGAGATTATTGCGTTCTGCCAAATAATCCAACGTCGCTCGATTGGGAACCATAATGCCGTTTTTAGCGCCGCACTCAACGACCATATTGCAAATCGTCATGCGTTCTTCTACTGATAACTCATCAATGACGTTACCACCAAACTCGATGGCCTGATAGGTCGCTCCATCAACCGTCAACTCTGACAATACGGATAAAATCATGTCCTTCGCCAAAACATGGGCTGGTTTGGTTCCGGTAAAATTGACCCGAATGGTTGTTGGCACCTTAAGAGGAATTTCTCCCGTACCTAACGCATAAGCGGCGTCAGTAATACCTAAGCCAATGGCAAATGCCCCAAAAGCACCCGCGGTCACAGTATGAGAATCTGTACCCAGTAATACCTCGCCAGGGCGAATATGCCCCCCTTCTGCGAGTCCTATATGGCACACACCCTTATAATTAGGTGTCCCGACATCATAAAAATATTTTATGTTCTGCTCAGCGGCAAATTCACGCATGACCCGAATATTTTGGTTAGCCTGTGGATCCGCTGAATAGACAAAATGGTCTGGAATTAAAATAAAGCGTTCAGGATCCCATATCTTCGCATCTTGCCCGAACTCCTTTTTAAATACACTGGCTACACCCGGTGTGCAGGGATCGTGAGACATCAGAATATCCACTTTCGCCCAAACCACTTCACCCGGAGTGACTTGTGCACGCCCACTTGCCCGTGCAAGAATTTTTTGTGTAATAGTTTGGCTCATCTCACATTGCCCTCTGAAAGATAAAAACAGACTCAATAGATTGTCATCCTAACAAGATTACGCTGCCTTAACGTAGGGAAATACCATCGTATGGTTCACTGTTTCCAGTATGGGACAGTTGTTCACAAAATGGGAAATTCTTACCCATTGAATCTGACCTATCACTACAGGATATGTGATATGTTATAGGGCAGTTCCCACGCGTAAATCATCAGGTTATTGCATGAATAATATTGAAAATCTTACCTCTATGGTGATCTTTGCCCGTGTGGTAGAGACGCTGAGTTTTACCGAAGCAGCAAAATCATTAAGGCTATCCAAATCTTCCGTCAGCCGCGAGATTGCACAATTAGAAGTAAGATTAGGTACTCAATTACTCAACCGCACTACACGTAAAATTCAAGTCACCGAAGTTGGGATGAGTTATTACCAATACTGCCAGCGGCTCCTTACCGAAGCCCAAAACGCTGAACATTTTATACGTAATTTCCATGAACAACCGATGGGAAGTTTACGCTTGATTGCTCCAGTATCCTTTGGCAGCCAATGTATTGTCCCCGCCCTGAATCACTTTGTCGCCGGAAATATTCATATCAGCGTTGATCTGGAACTAACCGACAGAACCATTAATATGGAAGAAGATCAATGTGATATTGCCATCATCATAGGGCGTGAGACGCCACAATATCCACTTGTCATGCCTTTAATTGATATCACTTGGGGACTTTATGCAACCCCAGACTATATCAACCAATTTTCGCCAATAGAGAAACCCGAAGATCTTCCTCGTTACGATTACCTGTTATTTCGTGGTCCTGCGCATACTATTTCCCTGCCATTCCGTAAGGAAAGAAATAAGCTGGATATTGAAGTGCGTAGCCGATTTCGCATCAACAACAGTGTGGCGCTAATGAATTCCGCTCTGGCTGGGGCTGGCATTGCCTATTTACCCGACTATGTTACCCATGAAGCTGTGGCAGAAGGGAAATTAGTACGGCTTCTCCCAGAGTGGGACATGGATATTTATCAAGCATGGATACTGTTTAAATCAGAGGATACGCTATCTTCGCGTGTACAACAGTTTGCAAACTCTTTACAACGCAAGCTCAGGCAAGATTTGGAGAGAGGAAAAAAAGCGTAACGACAGATATCAATGCGGGCACAACAGCACCCGCCAAAGAGATTAATCAATAGTAATTGCCGTGGCGGTAATCCCAAGTAGTGAAAATATCGGACATCATCGCCATGATTTTATGTACATCCAATCCCTTGCGGATTAATACCGGACACGGGGTAATATCACGTTGCCCTTGTTGCAGTGGAACTAATTGACCATTTTCATCGACCATTGAAACCATAACACCTTGTTCATAACGAGTTTGCTCAGTTTCATTTGGCTGAATAGATTTAACATAGTCATTGGCGCAAATAATCAGATCGGCCCGCTCTTCTATCCTCTCACCGATACATTCAACCAAACCGCGATTCCCCTTACCTGATGGATTAGCTGAGCTGGCAAAAGAGAACTTGCCATATTTTTCCCACAATTCTTTTGCCAGGATTTCGCCAGGCTTGCCAAATTTAATCACGAAACAGCTCGTACCACGCTGATCCATCATCAGTTCTTTAGAACCATCATCTGGGATACGGGCTATCGCTTCTTCTTTCCACGGCAAGATACAACCTAACAGGACGTCTTCATCCCAATGTCTTTGATAAAGTTCTTCAATTTCCGCGTTAAGTTGAGCCAGCTCTTTCAACTGTTCCAAAGAACCACATAATACAACACCGGGCTTGTTACGATTACGCTGTTTAGCCTCAAATTTACGTTCCAGACCTTGCGCATCGGATGTCATGATAATGTAGCCAACTTTGGTTGGGCAGACGATCATGCCTCCATTATTAGAAAGGATCTCTACCGCTTCCGGCTGTAATCCATAGTTCCATTGAATTTTTTTGCTGCTCATATTGATACCCCTTACTGGAAACGGAAGAATGATTAATCAGTTAACGCTGGTAGTAGCCGGTAATAGATGCTGTTGCCAGGGTATTGGCCTGGATCATAAAACGCGCAACGGCATTTGTTGTTTCAGCATCAACGCCCGGTAGTTTCTCTACCGCTAAAGCATGTACGGTGAAAATATAGCGATGGGCTTTATCCCCCACAGGTGGGCAACAACCACCGAAACCAGACAGACCATAATCATTTCTGCTCTGAGTTGTACCGATTGGTAATTGGCTACCATCACTTTGCCCTGCATTTGCAGGTAAGGATTGTGTTTCAACGGGAATATTGAAAGCGACCCAATGCCAGAAACCACTACCCGTTGGTGCATCAGGATCATAGACAGTTATCGCAAAACTTTTTTGTTCCGGCTGGTGCGTCCGCCCAGGAAAGTTCGGGGGAACGGTTATCACCATTGCCATCAAATTGATTAAATTCATGCCCTTTTTTCAGAAATCATTATTCTTAAATTCAGTTGCTAACGTAGATTTTCTGTGTCGCAAGGATAAGTCATGATTTAGCTTGATTGTTTCAATTTAGGAACAATATCAGTTTAGGAATAATAAGTGAGTCGAGTTTACCCTGAAACCTCACTCTTCAGATTTCAGGATAAATTCAGAGAAAAAGGATTTTAATTTACGAAATTACAAGGCATCAGCAACGGCATTGATTTGTCGCGTCATGCTATCCAAACCGCCACCAGACAAGTACCAAAGATCAGGCTGTAAATACACTATCTTGCCGTTTTTATAGGCATTAGTTGATTTGACTTGGTCATTTTCAAACTGTGCTTTTTCTAACTTACCGGCACCAATTGCTTCACTACGGTCGATAATAAAAATCACATCAGGATCCGCTTGTGCAATCATATCCGCCGTCACGCTCCTGCTTTTGTCTTTATCCGATTTAGCCGGCAAGACAGCACGAGGTGCTTTAATCACATTGTAAACAATAGCCTGATTATTGGGATATAATCCCCCTGCATTATGCAGTAATACCAATACTTTGCTGTTCGCTGCTTGCGCTTTTACCTGAGCGGCTGCAAGCGTTTTTTCCAAATCAGCAAATTGCGCTTTCACGATATCCTGCTTATTAAATAACTCACCCAACAATTTAAGATTACTATCAACGGATGACAGATAATTTTTATTGTCCGTGCTTAAATTAATGGTTGGTGCTATTTGTGACAGGCTTTCATAGAAAGCACCTTGGCGGCCAGTAATGACAATCAAATCAGGTTTGATTTCCGCTAATTTTTCCAGATTCGGCTCTTTCATTCCGCCGGCATTGTGCATAGTTGCAGGCACACCATTACGCACATATTCAGGTAAGTTATTGATGGGTAATGCAATCACTCGATCAGACAATCCCAGTTTTACCATCGAATCGTACGTTCCGAAATCGAACAAAACCACCCGTTTTGGATTCTTTTTAACCTGAGTTTCACCGGAAAGATGTTTTACCGTGGCATAATCACCAGACTGGGCTGTTACTGAATTTGGCATAAATAATTCTGGTGATTGGCTAAATGCAGAGTAACTGGTAGCAGAAAGCAGTGATGCAATAACAATTGGCAGGATTTTTTTCATTAGTGACACCTAAATTAAGTCTATTAATAAAAGGTGACTTGCATTCTAGGTGGCAACGTTAACATGTCAACAAAATAAGAATCAATTTCATATTGATTCTTATTTTCCTGTAGGGTGAAAACCTGTTTCATTTAATCGCATTCATAAGACTAATGCGCTGTTGTTCTAATTGGCTGGCTTTACTACATACTTCAACTTTTAAGCGTTTTAATTCTTGTTCCTGCTTTTTCCATTCTGCATCAAAACCATTTTGCATACCGCCTAACCCGCCAAGAAGAGACATTAGCATCTGTTTGCCATCACCATTTTGCTCGCTATTTTTCCGGCTCATTTCATTAATGCTATCTTGCAAGATACCGCCAAGGCTCTGTTCAATCAGTTTTTTGCCTTCAGGTTCTACCTGCTTGACTGCCTGAGCATTAAAAGCAAAGCCATTAGCACGGGTTTCAATCACTTTATCAACTTGTTTACTGAGGCCAGATTCCAATTGAGATAGACGGTTACGGATATTACTTTCCTTACCCATTGTTTCGACCACCACTTTATCCAGTGACTGTCGTGCATTCGCCAAATGACTTAACGCTTCTTTCTTAACCCAAGGTAAATCCTGACGGATTGTCTGTTGATATTGTTGGGCTTTACTACGTTGTCCTGTATCCAGCGATAACGCCTTACCATCTCTGGTTATGGAACCATCAGGCAATATCTTTAAGTTCCCACTCGCCCCTGTGATCTGGACAGAATTTGGCGTGACAATAATGTCATCATTAAGCGTCGCATGACATTCAGAATTCGCCTGTGCCTGAGTAACAATGGCTTGAGACACAAATATCAATGTTGCAGCAATCGTGATCCTGCGTAACATACCTTCTCCTGATTTCTAAAGTTAAAACACTTACAGGTTAAAAGATAGAGCGTCCAATACGCCCGGCTAATTTTTCCAGTGCTGCACAACCTGCCAATGAGTTACCGGATTTATCCAGCTCAGGCGACCATACTGCAACCGTAAATTCTCCCGGCACCACACAGATAATGCCGCCACCCACACCCGATTTCCCTGGCATACCGATCCTGAAAGCAAACTCGCCAGAGCCATCATACATACCACATGTCAACATAAGCGCATTAATCTGGCGAGTTTGTCGAAGACTCAAAATTTGTTGGCCAGAACCCAGCATTCGCCCCTGGTTGGCTAAATAAATAAAACATTGAGCCAATTCAACACAATTCATCTTTAAGGCACAGTATTGGAAGTATGTTTGCAAAACGGTAATAACATCGTTCTCAAAATTACCGAATGATTTCATCAGGTAAGCTATCGCGGCATTGCGGCTGGAATGCTCCATCTCTGAACGGGCAACGATATCGTCATAGCAAATCCTTTTTTGACCGGTGAGGCTACGGACAAACTCCAGCATTCTATGCTTAGGGGCACTTAAGCGAGATTGCAGCATATCGCAAATAATCAAGGCTCCGGCATTAATAAAAGGGTTACGGGGAATACCCTTTTCCAATTCCAACTGTACCAATGAGTTAAACGGCTGCCCCGAAGGTTCCGTACCCACCCGTTGCCAGATATCCTCTTCCTTATAACGTGTCATTGCTAATGTTAAGCTCAACACTTTAGAAATGGATTGGATGGAGAAGCGTTTTTCTGCATCTCCCGCTTTAAAAATTTGCCCATCGACCGTACAAATGGCCATTGCCAAATTGTCTGCCGGAACTTCTGCCAGAGCAGGAATATAATCAGCGACTCTTCCTTGACCAATCAAAGGGCGCACTTCTTCTAAGATATCCGCCAACAACGAATTAGAGAACCTTACCTTCACCACGTTTTCTCCAGACAAACAGGGGCCCCTAAAGAGCCCCTGCATACAGCGCTATTTTTACGTAATACGCTTTTTCTTAATGCAACAGCGAATCAATCCCACCACACATCAAACAGTTCTGATGTGATAACGTCTTCCATACCGCGATCTTTCAGCCACTTCTCAACCAACTGGCGATGTTCTTCCGTACATTTGCCGATTTTTTGCAGACAGACAATACCTTCCCATTGCAAATAACCGCTGGCATCCAGAGCAAGGCCATTTGGCTCGATCAGTTCTTCAATCAAAGCATCAACCGTGCTATCAACAACCTCAACGGAGGTATCAGCCGGAAAATTCCACTTTATTGAAAAACCCAATTCCTGAAACTCATCAATACGCAATTTTTTACGCAGACGACGACTACGGTTTTTAGCCATTATTTTACCCTCTCAAACATTAGATCCCATACGCCATGACCTAACCGCTGACCACGCGTCTCAAATTTTGTGACCGGGCGCGACTCAGGACGTGGCACATAATCACCGTTTTCCGATAAGTTGCGATACCCTTCTGCTGCGCTCATCACCTCCAGCATATGCTCTGCATATGGCTGCCAGTCGGTCGCCATATGGAAAACACCACCGATTTCCAGCTTACTTCTCACTAATTGAGCGAATTCAGGCTGCACAATTCTACGCTTGTTATGACGAGCTTTATGCCACGGATCAGGGAAGAAAAGCTGAACCATTGCCAGGCTCTGATCTGGGATCATGTTGTTCAATACTTCGATAGCATCATGGCACATCACTCGCAGATTACTGAGATTTTCATCTTCTGCGGATGCCAAACACGCTCCAACTCCCGGCGCATGAACTTCGATTCCCCAAAAGTTTTTATCTGGATTTTCGCTTGCCATTGTGACCAATGATGCGCCCATACCAAAACCGATTTCCAGCACAACAGGGGCTTTACGGCCAAAGATCTCTTCCATATTGGACAATTCTGCCTGATAGTCCACGCCCATCTCTGGCCACACATTATCAAGCGCTTGCTGCTGGCGACTCGTTAACCGCCCCTGCCGACGCACAAAACTGCGGACACGGCGCAACGCCCTGCCATTTTCATTATATTCCGGTGAAATTACGTTATTTATCATGGTACTTTTTGTCAGTTTTAAAGACATTTTTTTCAGGCGTCCGGGACTTTATATACCGCAGGAGCGCCCAAAGAGAGCGCAATTATGCAAAGATGGCTGAGTTTATCAAGTTCAGTGTCTATAAGCACAACTTTAATGCTATGTTTGCGTAAGATATAGAATTACTTACTTAACCTATTGATATTAAATATTTATACTGTTTTTGATTCTACACAAACTCCTATACAACTTATTTTGTGCTAACAAAAAAATTTTCTTTTTCATACATTGCATTCCCCTGTCAGCTTCTCTACCAATATTGTGTAAAAAATTTATAGGCGGTTTCTATACAAAAAACTATGCAATAAATTGCATGGATTTAGAAAGATAATACTGGACTGCTAGAGAATACAATGGCGTGATTCACTTGATTTTAATGTGATTAATGGGCTTTTATAGACGGTGAGATAAGTATGTTGACAGTTTGCGTACTACTTTGAAACAAAGTTCGGGTTTACACTGAGGTTACACTATGTTGCAATCCCGTTCACGAAACAATTACCAAATATAAAGACAATTATTCTAATGATGGAAGCTGAGCAATTTTCACAAGTGGTACTTGAGTGGTATCACCGCTACGGCCGCAAAACTCTGCCGTGGCAGTTAGAAAAAACACCCTATCATGTCTGGCTTTCAGAGGTGATGCTGCAACAAACCCAAGTTGCGACGGTCATTCCCTATTTCCAAAAATTTATTTCACGTTTTCCCAATGTTGCCTCTTTGGCCGCAGCCCCCCTGGACGAAGTTCTCCATTTGTGGACTGGCCTGGGATATTACGCCCGTGCCCGCAATTTACATAAAGCCGCACAACAGATTGTGACATTGCACAATGGCAAATTTCCGACCACCTTTGACGATGTTGTTGCACTGCCTGGTGTAGGGCGTTCAACTGCCGGAGCCATTCTCTCATTGTCCCAAGGCAAGCATTTTCCGATCCTTGATGGTAACGTGAAACGTGTTTTGGCTCGCTGCTACGCGGTTGATGGCTGGCCGGGGAAAAAAGAAGTCGAAAACCAGTTATGGGATATCAGCACGCGCGTAACTCCCAAGCAAGGTGTCGAATATTTCAATCAGGCGATGATGGATTTGGGTGCGATAGTCTGTACCCGCAGCAAACCAAAATGTGAAATTTGTCCACTTAATACGGGTTGTATCGCTTACGCCAATCACAGCTGGGCAAACTATCCGGGGAAAAAACCGAAACAAAGCATTCCTGAAAAAACAGCCTATTTTTTATTAATGCAACACGGCGATATGGTTTGGCTGGAGCAGCGCCCACTTTCTGGTATTTGGGGTGGTTTGTTTGCTTTCCCACAATTTGCTGATCAAGTATCACTGGAACAATGGCTAAAAAACTCAGGTATCTCGCACAGCAAACTTGAACAACTGACAGCATTTCGCCACACATTCAGTCATTTTCATTTAGATATCGTTCCTATTAAAATCGATATTTTAACTTTTGATTCTTGCATGGATGAAAGTAAGGGACTTTGGTATAACTTACGTCAGCCAGCAACCATTGGATTGGCAGCTCCCGTTGAGTACCTTTTGCAACAATTGGGTTAAGTTGCCCACTATTTTGAGGATTAATTATGAGCAGAACTATTTTTTGTACTTTTTTACAACGAGAAGCGGAAGGCCAAGATTTTCAGCTCTATCCAGGGGAATTGGGCAAGCGTATTTTCAATGAGATTTCAAAAGAAGCATGGCAACAATGGATGACTAAACAAACCATGCTGATTAATGAAAAAAAACTCAATACCATGAATCCAGAAGATCGCAAACTGCTTGAACAAGAGATGGTGAAATTCCTGTTTGAAGGACATGATATTAAAATCGACGGTTATACACCTCCGGAACAATAATATTACTATTCGATTAGTATCGATTGGCAAAATAAGAGCCATTTTGTATGGCTCTAAACATTGATTGAAACCTCAATATCCAACAGTATTAATATCCAACGGCATTGTAAAATGAAAAGACTGCTGGCCCTGATCCTCCTTGCTCCACTTTTAATTTCCTGTTCTAGCAAAAAAGACGCTGAATACAACGAAGAATATATAAAAGACACCAATGGATTCGATATTTTGATGGGGCAATTTGCCCACGATATTGAAAATATTTGGGGTTTGCAGGAAGTTTTAATCGCAGGCCCAAAAGATTACGTTAAATATACAGATCACTATAAGACCCGCAGCCATATTAATTTTGAGACGGGAAACATTACGATTGAAACCATTTCCCCCATTGAACCCGCTGAACATTTACGCAAAGCGATCGTTACAACTTTGCTGATGGGAGATGATCCAGGAACTATCGATCTTTATTCCGACGCCAACGATATTCAGATCAGCAAAGAACCCTTTCTATATGGGCAGGTTTTAGATAACACTGGTGAGCCCATTCGCTGGGAGTGGCGCGCACGTCATTTTGCCAATTATCTGATCCAAAATAAATTGCAAAAACGTCAATCGGGGTTACACATCATTTGGTCAGTTACCATACAGTTGGTGCCTAACCATTTGGACAAACGTGCCCATAAATACCTTCCTATCGTTCGCAAAGCATCCATAAAATATGGCGTTGATGAATCTCTCATCCTTGCCATCATGCAGACTGAATCCAGTTTTAACCCTTATGCCGTCAGCCGCTCTGATGCCTTGGGGCTTATGCAGGTAATGCAACACACTGCCGGACGAGATGTTTTCAAGATGCAAGGAAAATCAGGCCAGCCTAGCCGCAATTATCTCTTCGATCCTGAGAACAACATCGATGCCGGCACTGCTTATTTGTCGATATTGCAAAATACCTATTTAGGGGAAATCAAAAACGCGACCTCACGCCGATATTCCGTTATCACAGCTTACAATGGCGGTGCCGGCAGTGTATTGCGCGTATTCTCCAATGATAAAAAGAAAGCGATTCAAATCATCAACTCAATGGAACCTGGTGAAGTTTATTCAACCCTGACCAATAAACACCCTTCTGCTGAATCACGTCACTATTTGATGAAAGTGAACAATGCACAGAAAAGCTATCGCAGATAGTTGATAATCAATGAGCGGATAGTAGGGAAATAACAAATGGAGAGGCGATTGTTTCTCCATTTTGTTTAGATTTATAGCTTGTTGTGTGAATTAAAAGCATATAAATAAATTTATGTAGAAAGTGTTTGACGGATTGGGCTGAATACGGTTTAATGCGCCCCGTTAGCCCGGATAGCTCAGTCGGTAGAGCAGGGGATTGAAAATCCCCGTGTCGGTGGTTCGATTCCGCCTCCGGGCACCAAGTTTCCATGCGGGTTTGTCCTAGGTTGTTAAATTTCCTGACAAAAGCGCGAAAAAGAATCAATCGTTAATTAAATGTTAAAGCCTAATCAGTTCAATTTGTACTGTTTAGTTGATAAGAACATTTAAGACAAGATGACAGGGTGGCTGTTTTATCAGTTGCCCTTTTCTTGTTTAAGGTAATGATTTCAGTAATTGATTCTGATGTCAAGTCAGGTGAAAACTTCACGACGGGATACCGGATCAGCATGAACGCTTTTTTCCATCCCATCACTGTTGATGCAGGGCAGCTCACGCTATCTCCTCCTTAATCCATCCTGCGATCTGCCCTGATTTTTTTAATCCGCTTTATTCCTTCTCACCGGCAGGCTCATCAGAACGATCGGTGTACAATCCCAGCTCCCGCTCCAGTGTTTTCCCCGTCACTTCCATATCGAGATCAATGTATTCCATCGTGGTCGCCACATTACGATGCCCCAGTAATCTTTTCACCAACGGCAGGTTCCGATCCGGCGCTTTCATCAGCGTCGTTGCCACGGTATGGCGAAAACGGTGAGGCGAGACAGCAAAATCACACTCCCTGGACAGCCGACGAAAGAAAGAACGGAGCTGTTGTTTTTCCCGATTGATATCATATTGGTAACGGGAAAGCCGGCTGGGGTGCGGCACGCTTAACCGGCTGAGATCGAAAATCGGATCGTGGCCTTCAGCACCGGCAGCCATCGCCCTTGCCACGAGTTGTGCCAGCCGGGGTTTGAGTTGCGGAATAATCGGTATCTCCCATTCGCTGTGGTTTTTACTGCCTTCCAGTCCCAGTTCAATATAATTGCTTTCCAGGTTAATATCCCGCAGCCGCAGGTGCAGTAACTGGTTCTGCGCATCCCCGTAAAGCGCAATGTCGCCAGCACGGTTGACCAATACCAGGTTGGGTACAGGGCACACCGCCCTCCCCGTGGCATCACGTCGGTTCTTTCTTCTTCCGCAAACTTCCCCATCAACAGGTTAATACGGGTTATCTGCGACTGACTCAAAATCTTCTTCTTTTTCTTCTCTTTTTTAACCACGGCGTGGTTAAACGGGTTGTCGGTGTGGGGCAGCAATTTTTGCGCCATACCGAAATTAAAAATCGCCCGCAGGTGGGCTACCTTATTGTTCCAGGTATGGCTCGACTGCTTTTTTTCCACCAGAAGATGGCGCCGCCACCGCAACACATCCCGATGAGTGATCTGCGCCGGTGATGCCGCTTCCCCCATAAACCGGATAAAACCCCGTGTGACCTTACGATAACTCCATTCGGTATCCGGTCTCAGGATATGTGAAAAAAAGTACTCTTCTAATAGCGCTTCCCAACTGTGGGCTTCTGCTGTGTGCAACATATTATTTTTTCCTCGGCTCATCCTGCCGTTTCCTGTCCAAAAACAATTCGCGGCAATAAAATAAAAATAACTGTTTGAATTATTTATCTTTAAATGATGAATGCAGGTGACTGTCAGGGGCAATACTTTCTTTCTCCCGTTTTGACCGTTTGGTCAGTTTTGAGGCGGGGGGGTGACTTTTTCCCTGATTTTGCGGCGAAGATCCATCAGGTGACTGAAATAAGGATAATAATGTCAGGGTATCATCAGATACGGATGGCGGTGGGGTTGTGATTTCACTGACAGGCGGCGTGGGTGTCGTTTCCGGTACCGGATTGTATTCGGAAGAGCACGCCGCCTCCTTCGCCGGAGATGGAGAAACTTCCTGTTTCCCCCGCAAAGGGGAATGAACCTGCCCGGCAGCGTCCTGAAGCAATGTATCTATCAGCGGAACAGTGGAGGGACGCCCATTGAGATGCTGCATCAGACAATGCCAGACTTCCGGTACGCTCACCAGCCACATCATGGCTTTTTCTGGTAACAAACAGGCAGCCAGCAACACTTCTTGTGGAACCGACGGTATGTTCTCCGGTGCGCGAAAACGGAAACGAAACGGTTTATCGGGGATACCCATGCCCGGTTGCCAGACATGCCCGTCTTCCAGTTCCCCTTCGAGCTGTCGCAATAACGGCAGGTGGTAAAACAACGCCGCCCAGAACACCACCGCCTGCCATAGCAAGCTCTGGGCCGCCTGCGTTTCCGGTGCCGCCCCCGGTGGTAACAGATGACCCTTCGCCAGCCGCACGGCACAGGTGGTAAATTGCAGCGTCAGGTCGGCAAATCCCCCTGCCCCTGACCAGTCACCTTCCGGTGTGGCGGGTATTTGCTGGACACTGCCCAGCAATTGCTTCACCGGTGCAAGATAGAAACGCTGATACAGCCCTTCGGGCAAGGCACTGTTTTGCCATAACTGTTGCAGGCATTGACGACGCAGGGCGGTTGCCAGTAATTCGTCAGCCGATTGCGGCCGGAAATAGCCCCGGCTGTCACGAATGGCGGCCGGTTGTTGTTCGGATAATTTTTGCGGTATGGCAGACTGGCGGGCAAAATGCGATTTAAAACGCGCAAACATGGTCTTTCCTCTTTCCGTTCAAATTGGGTTCAGTGTCGGTGGATCCCAATCGGAAACAAGGGAAAACTCTTTTTGCGGAAATGAAAATTAAACTGACCCGATTCATCCATGGATTCACTTATCGGATCACCTTAATTTTTACTATAAATCAATGCATTAACACTAATCAAAAATCGGGATAGGGGCTAATCTCACGATTAGCCTCCTCCCACACCACCGTACATACGGGTCCGTATACGGCGGTTCAGTTAAGATACTGAAAAAATTCAGGCTGCCTGTGGCTGTTGATGCTCCCGTAAACGGTTCGACCAGTTACCCAGATAATGTGCCGGTGTATAGCGGGTTCGCTGACTGCCGCCATCATGCAGGGCATTGCCAATGGTGACGGCGGCCGGAATGTCGGTCAGGGCAAACTGGATGTAGGCCATCACCGCGGCCAGCGGATCAATATCAATCGCTGAGACCCACAGACTGCATAACGGATCATGCCCCTGCGCTCTCAAGACGTCGGCAGCGGCCAGCGTCATACAACCCGCCCCACAAGCCGGCTCGTACAGCGTGACAAAGGGTTTCTCCTGCAAGCGTGCAGAGACATCCTGCAACTGTATCTCCGCCATCATTCTGGCCACGCACCAGGGGGTAAAAAACTGGTTGAGGTCTTTATCACCCAATCCCAGCTGCATAAACACACTGCCCAGAAAATCACCGGGTTCCTGCGCCAGCCCCAGCACGGTACAGGAAAAGAGTTCTACAATCCGGTCAACATCCTCCCGTTCGTACTTGTTGATGGTTTTCAGGTAATACTGCTCCAGCTCCTCACAGCATAGGCAATTTTGTCGGACACTTTCCGGCACTGCCAGGTATCACACCGGTAATCCTCACACAGCGTAACCGCCGCTTTAATGACCGAGTGTTCCAGCAGCCTCAATTCCAGTGGGCTACTTCGCGGAAAGACGTCCGCAAAAGGGGACAATTCAGACGCCGGTACAGCATGCACCGTTGTCCTGGTTTCGTTTTGTTGCATGGTGGACTCCTTTAAAATAACGGAGAACACCTTGCCCGACGGGAAGCATGTTCCCCGTCCGGGTTGACTGGCTGGGTTGCCAGCGTGGATTAAATAACCTTCATCATCAACAAAGATGATATCTGCTTCCAAAGGTGGGCAGATGTACCACACAGTGTGTACTCCCTTGCAGGCTACGGGAGTGTGGGTGTCGCTGCCCGAAGGTGATCCTCACAAGCGACCGGATCATGGATAAGTCTGACTACGCTAATCAATGAATATATTAAGATCAATGGGTAATTCATTTTCTGATACTGAAAATAATGCCAGAAACACGATGGCATTATTTGAATTGATTCGAATGCAATCTACCCGTTCTAATTTTATGGTGTGACCAAATCAGGCAACTTGCTCTAACTCACTTCTGGACAAAAACGATTTGGTTGTACCAACTAAGACTCGATCTGACACTATTGATGATCTACGAGATCTAATCAAACAGTCGGCTATGTGCGAATAGCGGAAGTTACTGGCATTACTGTGTGGTCGCTCAAAAAACCACCTTAATTTCAAACGTTACTCTAACGATCCTCTGCATGATCTGCCAGCCAATCCCCAATCCTTAACAGCAACACAAGATATTCTTTGGATAACGCTTTGAGATTACCTTCAGAGAATACTTGCGGATTATAATTAAAGCACAGCGTAAAACTTTCGGCGTCCTGGATAAGTAAAGTTAAGTCCAGCTTAAAATAATGGCTGTATATCTCATTGATGCTTAACTGACAGTTATTGATGTTTATTGTCTCTGGAAGCGTCGTTAAGTAATTAAACCCTGTCGAAAAATACAACAGGGATTTATTAGGCGAATGACGCAATGCATTAACTATGCCCTGATAAGGTAAATGTTGGTTTTCCAGCAATGAAAACACATGCTTTTTGCAGCGAATTAATAAATGATTAAAAGGCTCTTCACTATTAATATCGATAAAGAAACTGGTCATATTGACGAAACAGCCAATAGTATCCGCATCCTCTTGTGAGACGCGATCTGTAGTCGGAATACCAATCGGCTGATTACAGTAAGCTGTTTTTTGTAAAGCCAGACTGAATAATGTCAACAATGTAATAAATGGCGTAACATTATTTTGTTGAGAAAAATGTCGTAACTGAGCGCTCTGTTTAGCATTCAGCGTCACCAGATAGTTGTGGCCCTCCGATTGGGAAGATTGCAGGGCAGGTGATGATACCGCCCCCTGACGGCGATATCCCGCTAATGTTTGACGCCAAAATTCCGTTTCCTTAACGCATTGCTCAGAGGTATTAACTTTGCGTTGCTTGCGACAATAATCGGCATATTGCCAGTCCGCTTTAATGCGATACATGATATCGCCAGCCAGGAATGCCTGATAATAGCTGACAAACTGCCGAAAGAAAGGTGTGATAGCATCATGATCGAAAAGGGTATGATGCACTCTGCACAAGAGAACATGGTGATCCGGCGCGTTCTCAAGCAGCCAGAAATCTGCTAATGGCGATTGTTCAAAACCTGCTAACTCACGACACGCTATCTCAAGCAACACTCTGTCACGTAAAGGGCGTTCTTCAGGCAACACCACATTCAGAAGAGGAACATTCACTGCTGATACGGGTACGATTCGGCTACAAATCGGGTCGCTATTAAGATCAAATTGAGTGCGCAACACTGCGTTTTGCTCAAGGATGCGTGACACACTATGGTTAACAGCGCTTTTATTAATGCTGCCATGGATATCAATGGCACAATAGATTTGGTACAGCCCCAAATTTTCGTTCATCAACTCCAAGGTAAGGAAATAGCGTTGCTGGGAAGATAAGATCCCCTGCGATTCATCCTTATCGTCATGGCGGACAATATCGTTATTGCTGTAATAAGGCACAACGCTCGCCAACATCCGTGGCGTCGGATTCGCAAAGAAACAATCGAAATCAATATCAGCATACAATTGATAACGAATGCGATAGCGAACCTGCATTATTTTCAGTGAATTACCACCCAGCTCAAAGAAATTGTCGTTTGCGCCCAGGTTAACGATGCCCAGCACATCCTGCCAGATATCAATGATTTCCTGTTCCAGTTCATTCGCCGCACTGATAAAGGGTATCGCAAGGGAAGGGCGCAACGGCGAAGGTTTCGGCAAACGGTGAGTGTCCAATTTACCATTCGGCAATTTAGGAATCGCATTCAAATAGATAAAGCAAGCTGGAACCATGACCGTAGGCAGTTTTGTCGACACGAAACGGCGTAATTCCGTTTCGGCGATACGCACATGCGTAGCAACAAGATAAGCAATGATTCTGGGCGTGGTCAAACTATCATCGCAGCGCACGATGGCTTTTGCGATCCCCGTATGGGAGATCAATGCATGTTCAATTTCTTCAGCTGCGATGCGCACCCCATTGATTTTAAATTGCTGATCACAACGGCCCAGATAAAGTACTTCGTTATTATTAAGCATTTTGCCTAAATCCCCCGTACGATGCACCCGCCAAGTGCGGCCCTGACGTTTAACCTTATAAAAACGTTGATGCGTCAGGTCTTCGCGATTTATATATCCCCGGGAGACTCCATCGCCCATAATACAAATTTCACCCACTTCGCCCGGCTCCACTTCCAGACATTGCTCGTCAACGATCAGTAATTCGCTGCCGCGTAACGCATTACCAATAGTAACAGAATTTTCTGGCCATAACCGACTGAACGAACCGTTCGCTGTTGCTTCTGTTGGACCGTATAAATTAAATAAACAAATATCCGGCACCTCGCGGAAAGTGCGATTTTTGAGATTGTTTGATACCGCCTCGCCTGATAAAAACACGGTTTTCGGCAGCAGTTGGGCATCGGCGTCACATTGCTGCCGAACATAATTTAGTAATTCTTCCCAAATGGTGGGAACGCAATAAAGTGCTCCGTCCGGATATTGTCGATACCAATTCAACAATACCGGATACTGTTGAAGAATGTTTTTGGGTAGAATATGCAGCGTATCGCCTCGTAACAGAGGAGCATAAAGTTGCGTGACTACGGCCGCAAAGCTAAGCGATGCAGTTAATGGTAGCCTGGTGCGGGTCACTGGCCATAAATCTTCATTGAACCAATTCAGATAGTAATCCATGTTAGCATGTTCAATCAGCACGCCTTTCGGGGTGCCAGTTGAGCCAGAAGTATAGAGGATATAGGCGAGGTCATCAGCAGCAACGTCAGGCAATGCGCAAGGAGGCAAGCTTTCCGGCAATGCCATCAGATCTTCTATAAATTGAACGGTTTTGCTCAGGCTTGTCAGATTGTTACGCTGATTTATTTCTCGGGAAGTGATTACCAAGAAGGATGATGAGTCGTTAATAATAGTCGCTATTCTTTCCAACGGATGAAAGTCTGAAAGGGGAACATAGGTAAAACCAGCTTTCATGATTGCCAAAAAAATAGCGGGTAAATGAAGGCAGGGATCCAGATATACCGCTATTACGCCGCTTCGATTTTTTTGTCCAAATTCATTAAATAAATAATGTGCGATACGCGTCGAAGTTTGTTTAAGTTGGAAGTAGGTTTGAGACTTTTCTTCAAACATGACGGCGATTGAGTCAAATGTATCCTCTGCAATTATATCTATCTTATTAAAGATAGGGAGTAATGAATCATTCATTTCTCAATTTCTCTCGCACTGTAAGAAATATATCAGACAAGCCACTGCTGATAAGATAATCAATTTGTTATAAGTATATTTATCAATGCCTGAATGCCTGAATGCCTGAATGCCTGTGTGGCATTATCATAATTGAAGACTTGGAATAATTTATAAACTCTCCATCAACGACATCGCAATAGTTGGCAATATCTATAATTAATTGAATTTTATTTATTACCTCATTTTTGAGATTTACTTATGACCAGCTCATAGGCAGGATCTTAAGAATTAAGCCTTTCAAAACACGCATTCAATGTCTTGTTTTTGCATGATTTTCTTTGTTGCGTTTTACAGGCATTCCGAAATAAATATCCTCTCGCCTTTTCGAGAAGAAAGTCGGTTTCCGACCAGGCTCGTTGGAGCAAATTTTCTATTATCGGCCGTAACCATATATCTGTATTTTGAGCGGCTTTAAGCAAAGCCACCTCTGGAAATAGTCGTATTGCCATTGTTCGCCTGACCAGCAATGCGAGCAAACTTGACCAGATAAGCCCGGTGACTAACGACGCTTTTCGGGTGGTAAATCCTTGCCAGTTGCTGTGTGATTTCAATTCCTTGAATAACAACTCGACCTGCCAGCGGCAACGATAAATGTCCATGATGTTATTCGCGGTAAACTCCTCTGGCGATAAGTTTGTCAGCCAAATGCAAAACCGTTTCTTTTCTGCAAACCAGCGACGGATGATCCGGAATTCATAGCCTTTTCTCCTACAGCATAGGTCTAAGACTTCTGACCGGTTGGTTCTACGGGTGACTTCTTTTAAGGTTTTTCCGGCCAGTTTCCGCAGTGGTTTCCCTTGTCCATTATGCGCGGCGACAATTTGAGAATTCAGTGAGTTGCTTCCTCTGACAATAAATGAAGCGCCAAAATGGGAGAGTTGTTCAAAATAATCAAAATCCGGATATCCTGCATCCGCAAGCAAGAGTTGCCTCCGTAATGTTGCCGGCGCAGGTAAATAAGCACGTTAAGACGCGGTATCCGCCGTCACCGCCATGCCCGTTGGTGTCTGGCTCAATAACGACATCGTCATATGGCATTCAATGGCGGCAGAGGTTGTTTTGAATCGAGAGGGGAAAACCTCCGCGAGAGCAGGATGCACGTTGAATGAACTGCCATCCTGCAAAATAACATTTTGAAATTGAGCTAATTTTTTAGGTATCGACTCTTGTTTTTCAACCCATTGTGCCATGACAAACCTAACGATAATTTTTACAAATTCCTCAAAGGCCGGTTTACGTAACTGATTGTAAAACGGTCGGTAACTGACTTATTGCTGAGCTTCAGGGCACAGGCCATTAAACTTCTGATGTAATTGGGCAATAGAGGTGATTTTACCTGTGCTGAGCGCTGCAATCAGACTAAGAAGCAATGTACGGGGTTCAATATTTCTAATGCGTTGGGTAAATCCGCAGCTAAACGCTATCTTTTGCAAAGAAACGTCACTAAAAAATTGCATTAACTGGTGTTTTATAGCGATAATCGTCATAGGCTTCATCCGTGGTTTTGATATGAATTTGGCGACGATTATCAGATCATAAATGAAGCCTTTTTTCTACCTAAAATATACAGTTAATGTTTAAGATCCTGTCTATGATGACCAGCTAACCGAGTCTGGGCTCGTCGGAAATTTTGCAGACCCAGCATGGGAACCGTCCGAAGTTTAACATTGAAGTGATCCTGTCCAATCAGATTATTGAGATATTTATTCTGCCGGATAACAGACAATTATTTCTTTTATTTTCATTAAGTTAAATCGATCTCTGCCGCTTTATTAGCCCCACTTTTATCCATCATGACGATATCCGATTGACCATGTTGACCCATCGATTTTTTAAAGAAATGCAGGGCAGCTGTCTTATCTCTATGCGCGGTAAACACACAATCAACGATGTTGCTGTCTGAGTCTACAGCCCGATTTTTTCCTGTATTCTGTCCGTCAAGCTCAAGATAAGAGCAGCCTACATGAGTAGACAACTGGAATGAGAAAAACTTACGTGAGTGACATCAGTCAAAAAGTATTTCAGGAGATTTAACTTTTGTTACTCATCAGCAGAAAGAGCACTCGCCCCGGATTATTCTGTGCGTTGTTGTATATTATCTTAGAATGAAGGAAACCGGTTATGAAATCGGAAAAGACAATTCATGCGCAATTTATGGCGCAGAAAATGAAAACACCTAACTCCATAGCGTTGAGAAGTAATAATTCATCAATAAATTATGAGGAGTTGGATAATCGCTCAACAGCTCTGGCTGGTTATTTAATTAAACAAGGTGTCAATCCGGGTGATAAAATTGGCGTATATCTCCATAAAGGTGTTTCACTAATTGTCAGTCTATTAGGAATATTAAAGGCGGGCGCTTGCTATGTCCCGCTTGATCCCTCCTATCCTCAAGAACGCCTGTTGTATATTGTGCGCCACGCGAACATTCTCTTTATTATGACTGACCCGGCATTGGCGGCCAGAATACTGGTCGATGATGATAAAAAAATAGATATTACCGCGCTGCATTTGAATGCATCCTGCCATTTCCCACTACCCGAGGTTGATGACGATGCCCTGTGTTATGTTATGTATACCTCAGGATCTACAGGCCAGCCAAAAGGCGTCATGATCCGGCATCGCACTGTTGTGAATTATCTTTGGTGGATGCAGGACGCTTTCGAGATAGCACAGCGAGATGTAGTACTTAACCAAACCACTTTCAGCTTTGATATATCAGTGTGGGAGATTTTCTGGCCGCTGATTACCGGTGCGAGCTGCGCACTGATTTCTGATGATATTAAGTATGATCCCCATCAGGTAATCAATTTTATGCAGCAACACCGTGTCACCGTGGTTCAATTCGTTCCGACGGCGCTGCGCGCCATTGTTGCAGCACAAAAGCTGCAAGCCTGTAGTGAATTGCAACATATTTTTTCTGGCGGCGAAGCACTGGATCAGAAGCTGGTAGACGATCTGGCTGCGCAATTTACCGGTCAGATTCACAACCTTTACGGCCCGACGGAGACCACTATCTATGCCTGCCATTGGTTGTGCCAACCCGGTGCGGATGCAACCATTGTGCCTATCGGTATTCCTATTCCTCATGCCAGAGCGTATGTTCTGGATGAACAACTCAATGTGCTTTCGTCTGGTAAAGCAGGTGAGCTGTATCTGGCAGGCGATATTCTGGCGCAAGGCTATATCAATGAGCCGGAAAAGACGCGTAACAGTTTCGTGACCGAACTATTTGTAACGGATGCGCCAGGCCTGATGTATAAGACTGGCGATATTGTTCGAGCACGGGAAGATGGCGTACTAGAATTTCTCGGGCGCGTAGATAATCAGGTTAAATTGCGTGGCTACCGGGTGGAATTAAATGAAATAGAAGTCACCCTTCGCAATTACAGCAAATTATCTGATGCTGTCGTGATTCTAGAAGAGAATGATGAGCCCAAACTATTGGAGATCGTTGCGTTTTATGTTGTGAAAGAAAACGAAACCGTGCAGGAACTGGAGCTAAAAGAATATCTCTACAATATCCTGCCGTTTTATATGATCCCTTCATATCTTATCGAACAGGCTCTTATACCCACGTTACCCAACGGCAAAGTGGATAAGACTTCTCTCCATCATAATTTCAAAAAAAGCCTAAGACGCACGACAAAAAATATCGTACCTCCCGCATCAAATATTGAAACTGAAATCATCAAAATATGGGAACAGGTGCTCAACAATAAAAACTTATAGCAAAATCAACATAACCTGACATATTCAATATGCTCCGTAAACAACTCATCAACTGAACATCTTTTTTGCCTCCTTATCGCTTTTGCTCCGCCCCATTTGTGTTCTATCGGGTTCAAATCCGGACTATAAGCGGGAAGCCATTCCAATTGACACCTGCTGTCTGCTATCGCTTGTGTCGTATCATTCCGTTTATGGAAAGGCGCATTGTCCATCACTATCACGGCGCCGTGTGGAAGCTTTGGCAGCAAATCTTGCGTCATCCACGCATAAAAAACGTCGGCATTAATATTCTCGGTAAACAAGCTTAAGGTGACGAAGGTATTTTCGAGAATGGCGCCAATGACGTTGATACGGCCTTTTGCCTGCCAGTCATGCGGACCAAAACAGCGTAACCCTTTTTCCGAATAGCCATATTGACGTGGCATCGACTGAGCAAAACCACTTTCATCCAAATACACAATCGGCCTGCCCGTCCGTTCATAGTCGCTGATGCGCTCGATAAATGCCTGACGAGCCTGAAGATCAGCGCGAGGGTGTGTTAACGTTTTTTTTATGGGTGATCCGAAGCCGTTTCAGGGCGTAATGAATAGCTGATTGTGAGACACCTAAACGTTTTGCTCTTTCCCATTGATAGTCATCGGGAAAGTTTTGGACATCTGCCCTGAGCACCGCATCAGGGATTTTCGTGGCGGGTTTATTGCGGGTCATGCAAGGTTCTATCTGATTGCACCACCGGAACAAGGTGCGCATGGAGATTTCAAAATGGGCACTCGTTTGTTCGAAAGTCAACGAATGCTTGTCCTTGTATGCCAGTACTCTCTTTCGAAAATCTAAGCTGTAGCCCATCTCATTTTATGCCTTGTCATTTTAGATTTAGATATTATGTCATATTAATATGATTTAGCTATATCTATCCATGAAAATTTTTTCGATGCGGGTGGCAACTCATTACTAATGTCAAAGGCACATAGAGAAATCAAAAAGAACCTTGATATTTCAGTATCTATTATGGATCTGTATCAGTATCCCACCGTTAAGGCATTGAGCGCTTATCTAGCTGAGAAAGGCCTTAAATCCGCTTCCAGTAATAAAAGTGATAAAGCAGACAATAAATCATCAAATGGAGTCACCGCTCATGAATAATTTCGCTAACGTACGCGATAAAGACATCGCCATTATCGGCATGGCGGGCCGCTTCCCTGGCGCGGAAGATATTACCACTTACTGGCGCAACCTGCTTGACGGTCTGGAAACGATTACCACCTTTACTGAAGCAGAATTACGCGCTTCCGGTGTGGATGAAGAACTTATCGCAGCGCCGAACTATATTCGCCGCCGCGGGATCCTAGGTGATGCACAGCATTTCGATGCCAGCTTCTTTGATATTACGCCCCGTGACGCGGAAATCATGGATCCACAACACCGAAACTTCCTAGAGTGCAGTTGGCTGGCTTTTGAAAATGCCGGCTACGTGCCCTCGACATATCTTGGGAAAGTCAGTGTGTTTGGCGGTACCGGCACAGCCTGGTACCTGCAACAGGCTAGCGCCAACCAGGAAGTTCAGAAGTATACAAGCGGCGCTTCACTGGTCACCAACAACGACAAAGATTATGTGACGACGCGGGTTTCCTACAAGCTGAACCTTAAAGGCCCCAGTATTAACGTACAGACAGCCTGCTCCACGGCGCTGGTCGCGATTGTTATGGGCGTTAATAGCCTGCTGAACGGTGAAAGCGATATGGTAGTCGCAGGCGGTGTTTCAATTGATACGCCGGAACGCCGTGGATACCTGTATATGCAGGGGGGAATGGAATCGGCTGACGGTCATTGTTACGCCTTCGATGCCCGGGCGAACGGCACCGTATTTAGCCGTGGTGTCGGTGTCGTGCTTCTGAAACGACTGAGTGATGCTATACGCGATGGCGATCATATTTATGCGGTAATTAAAGGCGGTGCCATTAATAACGACGGTAATATCAAAGCGGGCTTTACTGCGCCAGGTATCGACGGTCAGGTTGCCGTTGCCAAAGAGGCATTGCACCGCGCCAACGTCGATCCAACTACCATTAACTTTGTGGAAGCGCACGGAACCGCTACGGCGCTGGGCGATCCCATCGAGTTTAGCTCTCTGTGCCAAACGTTTCAGGAATTCACTTCTGAAAATCAGTTTTGTCGCCTGGGATCGGTCAAAACTAATATCGGTCATACCGATACCGCATCCGGTGTTGCCAGTTTAATCAAAGCCTCGCTGTCGCTGAAAAACCGCGTTCTGCCTGCTTCGCTGCACTACAAAACACCAAACCCTAACATCGATTTTGAAAACAGCCCGTTCATCATGAACACAGAAACGCACCCGCTGAACGCTAACGGTAAACCGCTACGGGCATTGGTGAATTCTTTTGGTGTAGGAGGAACGAATGCCTGCGTTATTCTGGAAGAAGCACCTGAAGTACCTGCCAGCAGCTCAACGGAAGGTTATCTGCTATTCCCGTACTCGGCAAAAACCCTCTCTGCGCTTGAAAAGATACGTGAAAACCTCAGGCAGTATCTACAGCAAAATGTAGAGGTCAACCTGACGGATGTAGCTTATACCTTGCAGGTCGGACGTCAACGTATGGTGCACAGCAGAGTTGTTGTTGCGCGTGACCGTGAGGCGTTGCTCAATAAACTCGCGCAACCCACAGTGATCGCACCGCAATCAGGAAAAAATCACAAATCTGTCGTGTTTATGTTTCCAGGCCAGGGCAACCAGTATGTCAACATGGCGCGCGAGTTATACGACAGTTATCCTACTTTCCGCGAACATATGGACAGATGTTGCGCTCACCTTGAAAGCATCCTCGAACATAATCTGCACGACATCATTTTTCAGGACACAGAAAGTACGAATAAAGATCTCATCAATGAAACTCAGTACACGCAACCTGCGCTCTTTGTCGTGGAATACGCGCTGGCACAGTTATGGCTGTCATGGAGTGTGAGACCAGACCTTATGATCGGCCACAGTGTGGGTGAATATGTCGTAGCCTGTCTCTCTGGCGTATTGTCTCTGGAGGATGCGCTGACGGCAGTTGCAATGCGAGGAAAACTGGTACAGCAGCTTCCGGCAGGCGCTATGCTTGCCGTGTTGATGGAAGAAGATGCTCTGCGCGAATATTTATCTAAAAGCCATCTTGAGATTGCAGCCGCAAACTATCCTGGATTGTGCGTGGTCTCAGGCGGGTTGGTTGAGATTGAAACCTTCCAGAACAAACTGGAAGACGACGGTATTTTTTACAAACTCCTCGACACCTCTCATGCATTCCATTCTTACATGATGGAGCCGATGCTTGATGATTTCCGTAAGGTGATCGAAAAAATCACCTTTAATCCCCCTACCATCCCCTTTGTGTCTACCGTGACTGGCAACTGGATCACTGATAGCCAAGCGCAGAGCCATGATTACTGGGTCAACCATGTTCGTCAGCCGGTTCTGTTCACGCATGCTTTCAAAACGTTAATTGCCCAGGGGCATAACCAATTTGTTTTCCTAGAAGTAGGCCCAGGCCGATCGCTGGAGTCTGCTGCAAAACAGCATATCAATACGGCAGAAAACCCGGCAATTTTCACATCCCTGCCTATGGCTAGAGATGTCGCGCTGACTGGCGAACAATTTCTAGCAGCATTAGGTAATTTATGGTGCAGCGGTGTAACTATTGATTGGTCTGGTTATTATAACGGTCAGCGCCGTCTGCGCCTGCCGCTGCCAAGCTATCCTTTTGAACGTAAAGAGTTCCGTCTTCCGATGGTGAATATGGAAGCGTTAAGCGGGCTGGATAATCGTTCCATTAATGCGCGTAAGAGAAAACAATCAAATATTAGTAACTGGTTTTATATGCCAGCCTGGCATCAGACGATCCCGGGGAAGTACATGAGTGGCAGGGTCGCTGCGGTAGCAACAGACTGTTGGGTGATTTTTACAGATAAACAGGGCGTCGCTGATGCGCTGCTCTCACAGCTTAGAGAGAACGGTTTTACTGTTATCACCGTTACGCAGGGTAAAACGTACCAGGAGAACGACAATGTTTTCGTGATCGATCCTGATAAAAGCGCGCATTACGTTAGCCTGTTCAGCAACATTAAGAAAAGAGAGTTAACGCCAACCCGTATCCTTCACTTATGGAGCCTCTCTAAGGAAAATGACAATGCCCGGTTGATTGATTCCTGTGAGATTTTACAGTGCGACGCATTTTACAGCCCAATGTACCTGCAACAGGCGCTGATTGCAGAAAACCTGTTAGACGGCTTGCGCTTGTTGCTTGTCACCAACAATATCTTCAGCGTTGCGGGTGAGCCTATCGGTTCGCCGCATAAAGCCCTGCTTACTGGACCTGCCAGGGTTTTTTACCATGAATATCATGAAGTGCGTTGCCACCTGGTAGATATTGATCTTGATGCCCCAGCTGCGGACATCGCCAACCTGCTGATCGATGAAAGCAATATCGATACCGATGGCAATTTGGTCGCCTACCGTCAGGGTTATCGCTGGGAAGAAGCCTATCGACAGGTGCCGCTCTCTTCTGAAGAAAGCAATAAAACCGTAGCTATTCGCGATGATGGTGTTTATCTAATCACCGGCGGTTTAGGAGGGATCGGTATGCTGGTTGCGAAGCAACTGGCGCAGAGCAGCAATGCGACATTGATTCTGACGTACCGCTCACCATTGCCGGCACGTGAAGAGTGGCAATCCTGGCTTCAAGAACATGCAGTGGATGATGCCCTCAGCGAAAAACTCGCCTGTATCTTGCATCTGGAAGAACAAGGTAATCACGTGCATCTGTTGAATGTAGACGTTTGCGATTACGCCGGTATGAAAGCGGGTCTGGCTGAATTCTCTCATATTGATGGCGTATTCCACACGGCGGGTGTCGTCGGAGGTGGGATTATTCCCCTCAAAAACACATCTAACTGTACTGAAGTGCTAAATCCAAAAGTTCGCGGTACATTAATTTTGGATGAACTATTGGCTAACAGAGCGCCGGATTTCTTCCTCTTGTTCTCTTCCATTTCCGCCATTGTAGGCGATCCCGCTCGTATTGATTACTGCGCAGGTAACGCCTTTATGGACGTTTTCGCCCATTATCGTAATCAACATCGCCCGGGCTGTAGCATGTCCATTAACTGGGGCCAGTGGGGTGATATTGGTATGGCCGCGCGATGGAATAAGCAGCTCAATGAAAAAGGAAGAAACACGACATTTAAGAAAATTACCGGCGATCTTCTTACGAAAATTGAAAGTAAAGCCAGTGAAGAAGTGTTTCGCGTAAATCTTTCAGTCAATCAAGATTGGGTGATTGACGAGCACCGCTTATTAAAAACACCCACGTTAGTCGGGACCTCTATTTTGTCTCTGCTGAATGAATATCTGAATGTGTTTAAACTAGGCGAAGAGTTACAAGTTAAGAATCTGATGCTGAGCACACCAGTGCTTTACCATAACGCCTGGCCGCGAGAAATGAATCTGGTTGTTACCCAACAGGATAAAGGTTACAAATTCAGCCTGAAAAGTCGCGGAATTCTGAACTTTAACTGGCAAGAACACGCATTTGGTCAGATTGGCGAAGCTAAAGAAGTGGATGACGACTATGAGCAGCCGGATGTGATTCGCCGGCGTTGCTCTACTGTTATCAATGATTACGCGCTGAGCACCAATGAAGATTTCCTAGCGCTAAGTCATCGTTGGAATACTATCGCTGAACTGCGCAAAAATGAAACCGAATGGTTTATTAGTCAAGCTCTGGCAAAAGAGTTCGTGGGCGATCTGCAACGTTATGTCTTTCATCCGGCAATGATTGATTCGGTCGCTGTCGCGTGTTTGTCGAGTTTGACGAAAGATCATTTCCTGCCGATCAGTTATGGGCATATTGATTTCCATGCGCCATTAGAAAAAGAGTGTTTTGTTCATGCGAAATTAAATCAGCCCCATCGATCCCAGGATAATACCATTGTTATGAACATTGTATTTTTCTCGGCGCAGGGTAAGAGATTGATGACACTTGAGAATTATACGTTGATTAAAATCACGGATAATAATCAGGTGAGTGCCGGTGAAATAAATAAAATAACTGAGGTAAAAGTTAATTTACAGAATAAAGACATCCTCTATTTTGAAGGACAGGAGGCTGTAAAACATATTCTTAATCACCTGGAATTCCCACAGTTAGTGGTGGTTACATCCGATCTGGATCAATTAATTTTTGAAGCGATCCCAGAAAAAGAAAAGGAAGATAGTTTACAAATCGAAGCCAGTGTTTCGGATTCGCATGGCCGTCCGGCCTTGTCGGTGGAATATGTTGCGCCAGAAAATGATATTGAAAAAGAAATTGCAAATGTATGGCAATCCATACTTGGGATTTCTGGTATTGGCGTGCTGGACAATTTTACGGAGCTGGGGGGCAACTCTCTGCTGTCTGTACACGTTGTTTCTATTGTATCGAGTATTTTTGAAGTTGATATTCGCGTGGATCTTTTCTATCAGGATCAAACTATCAGAGGCATGGCTAATCTGCTGGTTGGCGCATTAATCGAGTAAATAAATATCGCGTTATAGCTGCCAGTGCACACTATCACTATGACCCGACATGCTACCTAGGAAGAAAAGAATATGACAAACAAAAGCGATGTTATTCGTTCATTAAGCTTGGATGAAATAAAAAAATTAGCCCGCCAGAAAAAAATACAAACCGCAGACAAGACACAAGACGAAATTCAGCGCTGCACCGATGTTAAGCGTAAACAATTTCCGCTGACCAGTTCGCAAAAAAGCATGTGGATGCTTGATCAATACCTTGAAGATAAAAGAGCCTATAACAATTCCTATGCTTTTGTTTGTCATATGGCGCTCGAATTCAATCAGGAGCAAGCACGTCACGCGTTAACGTTATTGACCCGTAAGCACACTATTTTACGCACAACATTTCAGATGGTTAATGGTGAAGTGATGCAATGTATCTCGGATGATATTATTTTTAATTTCGTCTATGAAGATATCGTAACCATGCCAGAAGAGGAGAAAAAGGATCGTATTGATAAGCAAGCGCTCAAAGAAGGACGCCGGATTTTTGATCTATCCCGTGGGCCACTTTCCTATTGGCGGGTGATTAAAACCCAACATAATGAGTATGTGATGATGCTAACGCTTCATCATATTATTTCTGACGGCTGGACAATGAATCTCTTTTTCAGGGAGTTAATGGGGATCTATTTCCAATTGGAAAATGGCATTATGCCAGCAGTTGATGATTTTTTGCAATTCTCTGACTATGCACTGGCAGAAAACCAGTGGCAAATTAACGGTCATTACAACCGAGGTCTGGCGTACTGGAAAAAACAACTGGATGGCGTACAGGGTATACTGAATATTCCCACCGACGCGCCACGTCCTGCACAAATGAATTCGCGGGGCAGCATCGTCAGCCAGACACTGGATCGTGATTTGCAAAAAACCTTAAGCGTGCTGTGTAGTCATCATAACAGCACTCTGTTTCATGCTATGTTAACCGCCTGGCAAGTCTTGCTGTACTTCTACAGTGGTCAGAACGAAATCATCGTCGGAATTCCTTTCGCAAACCGAAATCATGCAGCGAGTCGGGATTTGATGGGGCTTTTTATGAATCCCCTGCCGCTGCGTGGGGATATCCGTGCGGAATCTCGATTTGATGAAATATTGGCACAGGTGCGCGCGAACTGCGCTGAGGCGATGCTTTATCAGGACGTTCCTTTCAACATGATCCTAGACAACATCAGTTTTGTGCGCTCACCTCGGGTGAATCCCCTGTTCCAAGCCATGCTATGCTATCAGGTTTTTCCGCATTTCTATGAAGATAGCCAAACATCGATTAAACCTTTAAAAGTGGATTATGGCGTTTCAAAAACCGAACTTGACCTCTGGGTCGAAGAAGACAGCGATAAGCTGTTATTGACGCTCTATTACAACTCGACCCTTTACCGTGAAAGCACGGCCAGGCAGATGCTGGAACATTTCCAATCGATACTATGCCAGTTCGTGGGCAACCCGCATATCACCCTCGCGCAGATCTCGTTGTTGAGTGACGAAGAACGAAGCCAGTACCAGACCTGGAGCTCTCAACCGCAAGCCGATTGCGCATCAGTACACCGACAATTCGTCCAGGTTGCCCATAACATCCCGCACCAGATGGCGGTGCGTTGCGATGATAGTGCGTTGAATTATCAACAGGTAGAAGAACAGTCAGAAAATCTGGCTCAATGCCTGCTGGCAGAGGGCTTACAACCTGGTAATGTGGTTGGTATTCATATGGAGAAGGGCAACGACTACGTGATAGCCATTATGGCTATTTTGCGCGCCGGTGGATGTTATCTCCCGTTGGATATCACCCTGCCGCGTGAACGGTTAGCGTATATGATCGACGATGCTGCGGCACACTGGATACTCACCGAGAGCGATAATGTCACGTTTGACGGGACGACTTGCCTCAGTATTCATGTGATACCCCAATCTCTTACTCGGCAGCCGCTGCCGAACGTCGCTCCGGATGCCCCCGCCTATCTCATTTATACCTCAGGTAGTACAGGCACACCGAAAGGTATACAGGTCAATCACGCTCAACTTGCTTGCTATTGCGATAACGCTCGTCAGGTCTTGCAACAACCTGCAGGGACGCATTATGGTATGTTCTCCAGCTTCACAACCGATCTGGCTCATACCATGCTTTTCCCTGCCCTAACCAGTGGCGGCTGTTTAAACATTATCAGTAATAGTACATTGCAGGATTCGTCCCGGCTGGCAGAATTACTCACGCATCAGCCGCTCGATTGCATAAAAATCACGCCATCCCATCTTAGTGTGTTGTTACAGGGTGAAAACATGGCCGCTCTGCTTCCATCCTCCCTGCTAGTGTTGGGAGGCGAGCGGGTGCCCTGGTCGCTGATTGAACATTTGCGAGCGCTGGATGCCCACTGCCGCATTTTGAACCACTATGGGCCAACCGAAAGCACCGTAGGGGTCACAACATGGGAAGTAATGCCGGACACACAGTTGCCGGAAGGCAGCTATCTGCCCATCGGTAAACCTTTCCCCGGTGTACAATTGCTGATTTTAGATAATCAGTTCCAACCCGTGGCTGACGGTTTGCCGGGTGAAATCTGCATTGGCGGTGCGCACCTCAGCGCTGGCTACATTGGCAGTCATTCGCACAAAAACGCCAGTGCCTTTATTCCCCATCCTCTGCTTAAAGATGAACTCCTGTACCGTACTGGCGACAAAGGACGCCGCTTGACAGATGGCAATATTGAGTACTTAGGGCGTATCGATCGCCAAGTGAAAATCCGCGGCTTCCGGGTTGAACTTGCCGAAATCGAACACGTTCTTCATCAGTGCCCCGGCGTAACCCAAGCCGCTGCGTTAGTAAAACCGGTCAGTGACGATGAACAACAATTACTTGTCTTTTTAACGACGGTACCCGGGCGGCAACAGGATGATATTAAAAATTATGCTCGTGCCCGGTTACCTCACTTTATGTTACCGGACAGATGGTTATGGCTTGAGTCGATACCGCTCACCGCCAGCGGTAAGATCAACTATACCCAGCTGAACACAATGACGTTGTCGAGCAATACTGTGTGTCGATGCCCGCAAAGTGAAACGGAGCATCAACTGCATCAGCTTTATTGCGACGTGCTCAATCTTAGTGATATCGATATTGATGACAAGTTTTTCCAACTGGGCGGCAATTCGATCAATGCGCTAAAACTAGTGATGCAGATTAACCGGCAATTCGGCACTGCTTTATCTCTGGGACAGTTGCTTGAACATAGCAGTATTTCTCAATTGGCGCAGTTTGTGGAGCGGGCCAGCACTTCGCAGGCGTTGACTTCTCTGGTGACGCTGAACAAGGGTGACGAGAGCCTGCCTACCTTTCTGATGATTCATCCAGCAGGCGGCAACGTACTCTGCTATTACCCCATGTTGCAGTCTCTGGAGTCATGTTACCCGGTCTACGGTCTTCAGATCGTTGATTTTAGTCAAATTCACGACTATGACCGCGAAATATCCTCTCTGGCCGCATTCTACCTGCGACAGGCAAAGGATCTGTTCCATCGCCAAAAACTGATTATTGGCGGCTGGTCGCTGGGCGCGACTATTGCTTTCGAAATGGGCCAACAGATCACCAGCATCACAGGTCGGGCACCAACACTTCTGGTGTTTGACCAACCCGCGCCGCAAGTGCGCATTGATGACACTGAGAATATGAGCGACAGCGTTCGTCTGGCTTATTATGCCCAAAAAGTCGCGATGTTTACCGGCAAGCATTTCGATATCACGCAAGAGAAATTGGCCGCGATGAGCCATGATGAACGCACCCATCTGTTTATGAGTGAATTTCGACGCGCTGAGCTGGTCCCAACATCACTGAGTTTCGAGCATTTTCGTCATTTTCTGGTAATTTTATGGACGCACATCAATGCCAGCGATCGCTATGTCGGTGCGCCTTATACCGGAAACATTGTGGTAGCCGAAGCGCAGGAAGATTTTCCTGGAAGGATACGGTTGCCTGAGCCTGGGCTTGGCTGGCAGAGCCTGACGGATAAACCTATTACCCTCCTGCCAGCGCAAGGCAATCACATCACCATGATGAACGAACCTTTCATCACAGAACTTATTCAGCGTGTAAAACAGGTTCTGTTATGAACGTAACCGTGCAGGAAAATACAAGAGTATCTTTCCGTAGCTGGTGCACCGTTATTGGCGGTCTGCTTGGTGGCTTTATGGCTGTTCTAGACATCCAAATAACCAACTCGTCGATGAAGGTTATTCAGGGTGCGTTATCAGCCACGCTGGATGACAGTTCATGGCTAATGACCTCTTACTTTACCGCTGAGATTATCGCCATTCCTCTGTGCGGCTGGCTGGCGCAGGCGCTTGGCACCAGCCGCTATGCGTTGTGGTGTCTCGGCAGTTTCCTCGCAGCGTCAATACTGTGTTCATTTTCATGGAACCTGAATTCCATGATTGTCTTTCGGGCGTTACAGGGATTCGGCGGCGGTGCTCTGATCCCTCTTTCATTTCGCCTGATTATTGAGGCCTTACCGGAGGAAAAACGCCCCTTCGGGATGTCTTTATTCAGCATTGTGGGCACTTTTGCTCCGGCAATTGGTCCCTCTCTGGGCGGCTGGCTGACAGAGACGTTCTCCTGGCACGCTATTTTTTACATCAACGCCGTGCCTGCTGTTTTCGCTTACGGCCTAATTAATTATGAGAAGAAACGTCCGCCCATTCGTTGGCAGGTGATCCGCGACGGTGATTTTATCGGCATCCTCACCGCAATGCTGTGGTTAGGTTCATTGGAGGTCGTTCTGGAAGAGGGGCGCAATCTGTACTGGCTGGATTCTAACCTTATCTGCTCACTTATCGTGATCTCGGTAGTCGCATTTTTAGGGTTCGTTTACGATCAGCTTGTGCACCCTTCCCCATTAATTAACATCCGCATGTTCAGAGACGCGGCGTTCTCACATGCCTGCATTATGTTCTTTATGCTGGGAATAGCTATTTATGGCACGCTGTTTATGGTGCCATTTTATCTTACCACTGTGCACAACTATGACGCTCTGCAGATTGGCAATGTCGTGATTTGGATGGGATTGCCGCAACTGGTAATCCTTCCATTTATTCCGAAGTTGCTTAAGATTTTCAACCTGAACTATATGATTTTCATCGGCTTCACCTGTCTGGCTATCAGTTCATTCATGAATGGACATATGGATAGCTATTTCGCAGGGCAGCAGATGAAACTTTCGTTACTGGTTCGGGCGCTGGGGCAACCCTTTATCATGGTGCCGCTTTCCATGATTGCTACCCGTAATGTCCAGTCCAAAGATAGCGCCTCATCCGCTATTCTGATTAACATTATCCGCAGCGTTGGCGGCTCAATGGGTACGGCTATTCTTTCCACCCTCTACGTTAATCATGCGTGGATGCATGCCAAACAGATCCAATCGACGATAATTTCCGATAGCGATGCGTTTAATCGCTACGTGGATAGCGTCAAAGCGCTTTTGATCCATCACGGTGGCTCGCTAAATAACCTCAACGTTCAACAGACCGCCTATGCAATATTAATTAAAGACATTAAGTTGCAGGCTCAAATCATCGCGTTTAATGACATCTTTTATGTGATGGGCGGGATGATGCTGGCCACAGCGATCATGGCATTGCTCGCAACAAAGAATTTCCGGTTATTCCAGTCCTCACAGGAGAAATAATAAAATGAGCCAGAATACCCCTTTTACTTTTCTGCATTACCTGCGCTCTCGTGCAGCGTTACTGAACATCATCATTCCGTTAGCACTTTATTATGGTGCGCTGTACTTATTTGGCATTGGTACGGCGTTGCTGGTCAGCGCGGTTTGGGCCGCATTTCTCGCGCTGCAAAGCAAAAATCGTCAGGTGACGCTGGCCATCGTGCTGATGATCCTGCTTTCCGGTCTATGCCACTATTTATTCCTGCGTCATCCCGCGTGGCTGCCCGTTCAACGGGAAGATGTTTTTCTGTCGCTAAGTGGTGCATTAACGGTTGCGGTGGTTTTCCTTTTTTATTCGCTGCGCGGTGAGTCCGTTATCCAGACCTTAGCCGAACAGGCAAGACCACAACTTAGGACACTGAACATATACGGCTCACCCGCCTATTTTCGCGTCTGGCGAGAAATATCGCTGACGTGGATAATCGTTTATCTGTGCAAAGCGATCCTAGTATACCTGCTGTATCACTTACACAGCCCATTATTGAATACATTCCTGCTAGTGGTTGGCTGGCCGCTAACGTTGGCGATGATATTTTTTAGTGTTCGCTGGCCACGTTATTGCTGGCAGGCAAAAACGAAGCAGTCTTGAGCTTTTGCCTGACACCGAGAGAATCACCCATAACCTACTAGTTTAAAGGTAAGCAGATCATGACACATTACGAAAACAAAGCCATCGTACTGGTTAGGCACCCTGAGGCCTCTTACAACTCAGTGAGTTCCGCATGGAGATAACGCCTGTCAGAGATCTGGAGCCGAGCGAATTCCTTATCGCCAATCAGTGGTTATCGCTGGATCCCTACATCCGTCTGCGCCTGAACCTCAGTACAGATTATGTCAACTCCATCCATTGTGGCGAGGTTATCGCCGGAGAAACCGTCGGCGTTGTGGTAGCATCTCGCAACCCGAACTTTAACGAGGGCAGCAAAGTCTTCGTATATTCAGGCTGGCAGCAGTACTACATTAGCAACGAGCGTAATTTTATTGTTTACACCTTGCCGCAGGTCAAGCTGTCCGACACCATTTTTCTGAATACCGTGGGTACACCGGGACGTGCTGCCTATTTCGGCATGATACGTATCGCTAAACCGCGTGCAGGGGAAACGTTGGTGGTATCAGCGGCCTCTGGCGCAGTGGGATCAACCGTAGGGCAGATTGGCAAAATGGCGGGGTGTCAGGTAGTAGGTATCGCTGGTAGTGAAGAGAAATGCCGGTATGTCGTTCATGAGCTTGGGTTTGACTTCTGCGTTAACTATCGAGACAGCGATTTCAAACACCAACTGCGCCAGGCTTGCCTGAACGGCATCGATATTTACTTCGAAAATGTCGGTGGCCGAATTTCGGTGCTGGTCGCACAATTATTAAATGACGGCGCCCGCGTATCGGTTTGTGGCAATGCGGCTAATTACGATCAATCATCCAGTATTGCAGCTTCCAGCCTTGCTGATTTTTTCTCCTCTCTGCCAAATCCCCCTGTCAACCGTTTTTTTCTGGTAACGGAATGGCTTAAGGATTACCCGGAATCGGATAAGTGGCTATTGAATGCGCTTCATGGAGGAAAACTTAAATATCGGGAAACGTTAATTGATGGGTTGGAAAAAGCTCCGCAAGCTTTTATCGATCTCTTTAACGCCAGACATTTTGGAAAACAAATTGTCAAGATAAGCTGATCTGTATCAGCCAGAAAATGTTATCTCCAGCTTTTCCGGCAGTTACACATCTTATGCGGTGAGCCAATGAAATACGTTAAAAAAATCTTTATTCCACTCATTATGGTTTCGCTTATGGGTAGTTTCCTATACTGGTTATTATACTGGCGCTATATCCAGACTACCGATAATGCCTATACCCAAAGCGATATCACCAATATTAGCGCCCGCATTAGCTCCCAGGTGATGACGTCTTATATCACTGATAACCATGAAGTAAAACAAGGGCAGCTTTTAGCTGTTCTCGACGATCGTGCTTATAAAGTCGCGATCCTGAAAGCAGAAGCTGATGTCGCAAAAACGACGGCTGCGCTGAGTAATGCGCAGGCTAATGCAAAGATGCAAGAAAGCATCATCAACCAGTACAGCAGCCGTCTTACTTCAGCCAAAGCTAGAGAAAAATATGCCACTCAAGAATTGATTCGCATCAACCAGCTCAATACACGCCATTATGTCGCTCAGGGCGATATAGACAAAGCTGACAGCGCGCACAAAATCGCCGTTGCCGACGCAAAGGAAGCACAGGCAAGCCTAGAGACTCAGCAGACTAAACTGGCGGTGCTGAAGACCACCATTGAACAGGCTCAAGCGCAACTAAAACATGCGCAGGCCAGCTTGGCGGATGCACAGCTACAGTTAACTTATACTCGAATTATTGCGCCTGTTTCCGGCGTGATAGGAAACCGTAATCTTCAGATTGGTATGTTTACCCAAGCCGGGCAAACTATCGCCAGTATCGTCCCCGAACAGCAGCCGTGGGTTGTAGCTAATTTTAAGGAAACGCAGCGAGGTAGGATGAAGCCAGGACAAGCTGTTGATATCACTATCGATAGCTATCCCGGTGAAGTGTTTAAAGGCCACATTGAAAGCCTAGCGCCGGCGACCGGTTCTGTGTTCGCACTTTTGCCCGCCGATAACGCCACTGGGAACTTTACAAAAATTGTGCAACGTTTTCCGGTCAAAATTGTTTTCAATAAACCGATAGCAATGGCGATCGGGTTATCTTGCGAGGTCACAATAGATACACGTCATATTATTTTGTTGCATTAGCACGTCATGATTTGAGTAACGTCCGCAATTGGCTCAATATAGTCATTCATACTCTGAGAGTTATACTGTGAGGTAATTTAGGGTATGCGCTTATTGGTTACGAATATCCGAATCTACAACAAACGAATCGAAGCGTTGTTCGATACCATGCCAGATGCAGACTTGTTTAAATCACTTCCCGGTATGGGGCCCTGCATGGGCTCACGAATGCTTGCAGCATTGAGTGATAACCGTAACCGCTTTAACAGTGCAAAAGAAATTCAAAATTACGCAGGCATCGCACCGGTAACCATGCGAAGTGGTCAGAAATCGTGGGTACACTGGCGGTGGCAATGTGCCAAGTTCGTCAGGCAGACATTTGTTGAATGGGCTGCCAAGACAGTGCAATCATCATACTGGGCCAAACAGTATTATCAGGGGTAACGTGAGAAAGGAAAATCACATCAATCCGCGATCCGAGCACTGGCATTTAAATGGATCAGGATAATTTATCGCTGTTGGAAAACCAGAACCTGTTACAACGAAGCAAAATACTTACTGGCACTCAAAGATCGAAATTCGCCTTTGCTTAAAGAATAAAAAGATTGTCGAATGCCTCAGGGCGTGAAGCTGACGGTCAGACAAGGTAGCGATTAATCTAGACTAATACAGATAATTACCTTTTATCAGGGAAAATAGTGTTATTCCGTCTCACCTTTCTGGTAATACACCTGCCGGATATAGCGCCCACGTCCATCACCGTGCCCCAAATCCATTGATGCCAATGCCAGCGCTTCCCGTTCACTGAATCCCTGCGCTGTGTAATATTCACCGGATTGCTGGGCAAAATGGTAGCGCATACTGTGCGGGGCATTCTTACCTGCCAGTCCTGAGCTTCTGACAATATATCGGTAACGGTCTATAGCCTGCGTGATCGACGGTTTATCAATCAGTTTTCCACCACGCTCTACCTGCTCTCGCTCGGCGTAAGCAATGGCATGTTGCAGCGCTGCCCGATCCAATATGGTCGTCTGCCTCGGTCGCCCGCCTTTGGTGCCAAACACCACCCGCACAGACATCTGTCCGTTTTCCAGCGCTTTTTTCCAGGTCGCTAAGGACTTATAGGCTTCTACCGCTTCTTTGGTCCGCAGTCCTAGCACATAGGCCAGTTGCATCACAGCCGCCACGCTCCGATCTTTTTGTTCGACCTGCTGAAAGATTTCTCTGAATTCTACCGGAGTCAGTGCTATTTTCGTTCCCTTACGGCTGCTACCCGCAATGCCTAGCGCCCGGTTATTCAGACGCGCATTGTCGGTGGAGGCCAGCTTGTGTTTTCCGGCCTGCGCTAGAATCATGCGCAGTGCCGACATCTCATTTTGCAAAGTTCGGTGACTGATATGACGGGTTTTACGTTCAGCAATATAGCGCTCAATATGCTGAGTTTTCAGGCTGTCCATCTGCCGGAGACTAATCCCATTATCTTTTAGAAAGTTAAGAAACTGTCGGGCAATCCGCTCACGATCGGCCACCGTGGCAAAACTCCCGCCCGCTTTCCGGGCGTGGGTAATAAATTCTTTTCTGAACCGTTCAATTTTCGAACGTGCTGATTTCTGCGCCATGCCCGTCTCTCCTGCTAATTTGCCTTGTTTTTATTCATTTTTTAAACAAATCCCTGCGTGTCGGTTCAGGTTCACCGTTCCGTGGTGCGTCAGACAATGTGTAGCAGAGCGAGGGTTAGGGTAAGTTTTTGCAGGAGTTCGCTACGTGCTCAGCACGGCGGTGGAATACTCCCCGTTCAGGGCCTGATCAATCAGGATGAACGCCTCATTATCGTGACGTGGTGTGATTTCTCCTTTTTTACGGCATCAGCCTGTTGTCAGGCATTGGGTTAAAAAACAAACGAACAAAGGTGAATGAGAAACGGAAAAATGCCCGTAACAATGGGTGACATCGAGTAATGCGTGGTTCAAACCGACCGTAAAGGCTGACCAGACGTGCTCTGGACGTTGGTCGCCTGGCGGCGTCACTTGGTTATCGCTGCGCTTCAACACAAGTGACGCCGCGCCATTTTCGTGACGTTTATCGTGATAAAGGCAAAACGTGGGTGAATGCTGTACCGGTTAAAACGGTCTCGTTTAACGTAAGACAGGGCATGTCCTGCTCGGTTATGTGGATAGCCGGTGGTAAACACACCGGGAGACCTTCATCCTCAGACGGAGGGGTAAGTGTCCGAAGATATCTGCTTCCAAAAGTGCGCAGATGTACCGCATTGCATGCACTCCCTTTCAGGCTACAGGAGTTTTTGTTCGCCGCTTAGCGCTGATCCTTACAGGCGAGGGATCACTGAAAACAAAAGTGATATTAACGTTAACATCAGATACCGTCAAACGTTTATCTGATATTGTCTTTTATTTTTAACTGAATATTTGATGTTAATTTAAACATCACGCGTTCAAATACAGAAAAACAGATTTTATATTTCCTGCCTAAAAATCATCTTAATATAATATTCACGCAGAGTTAAAATGGAAATTTAAGCACTATTTTAACCTGAATGAAATCGCTATTTTTTGTTATGGAAGTTTATTTAATGATGGCGTTAATCACTATTTAATTCTTTCAAAAATAATTTTCGTAATCATTTTCATAAAATGAAAATGATTACGCTCTTTAAAGCAGTGAATTTTAAATTTTTGCAATTAAATCATATTGTTAATAAAAAATACATTCCCCTTTAAGATAAAATGACAGGGCAAGAGCGTGAATGCTCACTTCTTGCCCAATACCTTAAATCCTGCGACTAATACCTTGTCCAGATAGTTAATATCCATGCTCGCAAACCGTTGTTTTCGGCGAATACTCACTTTTTTGGTTGTTTCTACCCGCAACATATTGACACTGATATGACGCATACATCCCAATATTTCAGCCGATTCTCCCCGATGGATAAGGCAAGCATCTTCTCCCATAGTGACATCAAGAACCCAGTGTAATCGTGTTTCGATCCCCCAGTGGCTCCTGACAGCGGTCGCAAATTTATCCGTGTTTAGCTCCGCTGAACTGATGTAATAACGATAATCGAGCGACTCTTTTCCTTTATTATTAATTCGATACCCGATTGCTACGCCGATGCTTTTTAAGTTTTTCCATTCAGGAAATGGTTGGGATAACGCTTGTGCAGACAATACATGATATTCACGCGCTTCTATACGACCATGCCCTTGTTCTATCGTGATATTTTCGGCATGACTCACTGCTGAGACTTGCGCAGACAACGCCTTCTTGACGGCGTGATACAGCGTTTCCTGATTGCCTTTCACCGCCAGAAGATAGTCACCTTCTTGCTGCACAATTTGTTCCGCAATCTTCGTTTGACATCCCATCGCATCAATCGTTATCAGGCAGCCTTTGATATCCAGCAAACGGAGTAATTTAGGGATCGCAGTGATTTCATTGGACTTTTTGTCTGTCTTCAATTGCCCCATCACAACGCCATTCTGGGTGGCAAACGCACTTACCATGTGGAGCATCGACTGCCGATCCTTGCCGTGATAAGTTCCCCGCAATGTTTTCCCGTCAATGGCGATAATTTCCCCTTCAGAACGTTCATTAATCCCTTGAACCCACTGGATAAAACAGTGCTGAAACTCAACAGGATTGAGACGAGAAATAAGTCGAGCGATAGAATCATGTCCCGGTATTCCATTCGGGAAAAGTGATTTTTTTTGATACCAGTCCAGATACGTTTCGCCGAAATCTTCAATATCTTCCCATCCTTCCGCGCCGGCGATGATGGATGTAATTGCCAGAAAAAGGATATCAAACAAAGGATAACTGATCTTAGACGACTGGCGAGGGTCTGTTAACGTACTGAAATATTGAGAAAAGGCATCGATGCTCATGAGAATACTTCCTAAAAAAAGAAGGATGAGATGATGTTTTTTCTTATCCGTCAACCCTAAATTTTGTTAACAAAAAATTCACGCTCTCACCCTGGATAAAATGAGCAAAACAATGCGTTAATCCTTTATAAAAAATCAGCATATTTCGCCAGTGTAGCAATGATTTTAACTTTTTATTCCGCCATTGTTAATGGCAACATTTTATTTCACTTTCGTGGATTTGGTTTTTATACGTTCGTTATTTATCATCTTTCATTTTATTCACCATGAATTCCGATAAATTCGGGCAACGATGTCTGTTCTGCTCAAGAAAAATCGGACATTTTTACGAAGGCCATTTCATATTCCACAGGAGTTAAATCATTATTAGCCGTGTGTAATCGCGTTAAATTGTAATAATGCAGATAATCCAGCACATCTTTTTTCATCTCCGCCTGATTTTCATGATGAATTTTGAAGAGCCAATTATGTTTTATACCAATCGTCATTGAAGATGCTTAATTTCTTATCCCAATCCGATCATGCTTGCAACCATGAAAATTCATCTGACACCAGAACAAAAACGCGCCCTTGAATTGATGCATGATACCACTCGAGACAGTCGAGTCTGTGATCGCATCAAGGCTGTTCTTTTGGCGTCAGAGGGCTGGACAGCTCAGATGATTACACAGGCCTTACGTATTCACGAGAGTACGGTAAGCCGTCACCTAAAAGATTTCATCGCACAGGAAAAGCTCACTCCGGAAAATGGCGGCTCTGAAAGCCATCTCTCTGCCGAACAAACCGCCGCTCTGATTGATTATTTGACGGCAAATTTGATGCATACCACCGCCCAAATTGTGGCCTATGTCCGAGCACGTTGGCAGGTTTCTTTCAGCGTGGCTGGTATGACAAGATGGCTTCACCGCCAGGGTTTCAGCTACAAAAAACCCAAGGGAGTGCCTCATAAATTCGATGCGGATAAACAGCAACAATTTATTGATGACTACCAATCTCTGAAAAACGGAGCGGGCCAGAATGAGCCGATCCTATTTATTGATGCGGTACATCCTTCACAGTCCACAAAGCTCAGCTATGGCTGGATGAAAGCCGGAAAAAATCAGGTAAAAGTCGTCGAAACTACCGGCAGTCGTACTCGACTCAACATCATGGGTGCCCTCAATTTACAACGCATTGAAGACACGGTGATCCGTGAATATCCGAGCATCAATGCTGAAAATATCGCGTATTTCTTCGGGGCGATCCGGGAAACTTACCCGCTTTCGCAAAAAATCCATATTATTCTGGATGGTGCGGGTTACCACCGAGCAGAGTTGGTGAAAGATATTGCGTATGTCCTTAATATTGAATTGCATTACCTACCGCCTTACAGCCCAAACCTCAATCCGATAGAGCGATTGTGGAAATATATGAATGAGCAAGTGCGTAACAATGTTTATTTTCCGGATACGAAAACGTTTCGTGAAACCCTTCGTCATTTTTTTCATGTCACGTTGCCAGAAAAAGCGAAAGAATTGACGACTCGACTGACTGACAATTTTCAGATTTTAAAACCTGCATCTTCAAGTTAGATTGGTATAAACGGCCAAAGAAACGTTCAACGACTGCATTATCCCAACAGGCCCCCACATCCCCCTGACTCGCTCTCATATCATAACTGTCGAGCAGATTCCGATATGGCTGGCTTGTATATTGGCTGCCTCTATCACTGTGAAAAACACAGCCTTTTGACGGCTGGCGTAAGTGATACGCTTTCGTTAAGGCCTGGCTGATCAGGGTCGTCTCTATCTCCGTTGACATCTGCCATCCCACGATCCGTAGCGAGTACCCCACGGACTCAAACGAATATCTCTTGCTTTTTCTGTAAGCGCCCAATTAAGCAGTCCGTTTTACATGATATCGCCCATACTCACGTTCCACGGGAGCAGATCGTTCAGAGGAGCATCGGAAGGGCGTTTAGGAAGTTCGGTAAAAATATGCCGGAAGTAAAAATAAGGATTAATATCATTGGCTCGGCAGGTCATCACCAGGCTGTATAAGTTCGCGCTCGCGAAAGCCCCCTCCGCAGAGGTAGAAAATAACCAATTTTTGCGCCCCGTCGTAAACGGGCGGATATCCCGCTCCGTTACGTTGTTATCAATGCTGATATGACCATCTTCCAGATACACAATCAGTTTCGGCCACGGGTTCAGCGTATAACTTATCGCCTTACCAATGGTACTTTTTGGTAACACCGTCCGGCTGGCCCCGGTGAGCCAGTCGTGGAAGTCTTTCAGAACAGGCTCCGCTTTTTCCTGCCGTAATCGCCGTCGCTCATCGGGACTGAGTAACCGCCCTTCCCGTTCAATGGCGTACAGCCGGGCAATAAACGCCAGTCCCTGCCCGGCTGAACTTTCTGGGCATCGGTAAATTTGCGCCGGGCATGGGCCATGCAGCCCGCCTGTCTGACTTGCTTGAGCGTATCGTAAGCCGCGTAGCCATCAGTCAGCAGATACCCGGCATAATCACCTAAAAAGTCGGCGACACAGAGCCCGCTTCTGCTTGGCTGGTAGTCGAAAATTACCGCCGGGTGAGCGGCAAACTCGCCACTGCGATACACCCACATATAGGATTTGCTTTGCGCCGGGCGATCCGCTTCGTGGAGCACCTGAACAGGCGTTTCATCCGCACAAATCAGGCGTCCATTGAGCAAGTCGGTACGCATCTGTTCGACCAGCACATGCACCTTGCGGCCTAGCTGCACACACCAGTTCGCCAGTATGCTGCGGCTGCGGCTGCGGCTAATCTCAATACCGGAACGTGCTAAAATATCAGCCTGCTGGTACAGCGGCAGTGCATCGATATATTTGGTGACAATCGCCGCCTGCGTCTCCGGGCTGGCGATCGTCCGGGGCAACAAGCTGGGTGGGGGCGGGGCTGTGATAATTTTGCTGCGGATTTCGGTTTTTTCACACTGCCGACAGGTGTATTGGGTGCGTTCGTGACGAATGACGCTCACTTTCTGCGGGACGATTTTCAAGGTTTCTGACGTTTCGGTGCCACAGGCATGCAGCGGTTCACCACAACAGTCGCAGTGCGGTGTATTCAGGGTATGACGCTGCACTTCCCGCTCTAATCCTGCAGGCAACGGTTGACGCCCTTTTCTGTGATGCGCCTGCGCCGGTTCAGGCAGGCTCGCCTGTTGTTCGGCTTCGTTGAAAGTGCCCTTGTCGGCTTTTTCGCTCTGCTTGCCAAAGCGTTTCGAGTTGCTGAGGCTGAGCTGTTCGAGCAGGTGTTGGATTTGGCTCCGTAGTTCAGCCAGTGATTCAGCCTGCGCCTGATTAATTGCCTGAAGTTGGCAAACGAGCACTTTCAGTTGGTCAATATCATCCGGCAGGTCAGTCATCATTCAGGCTCTCAGAAGGAAAACCTGAGTGTGACAGCCAAACCTGATCGTGCAAGTCTCTCTTCAGTATCAGTGTCATCGATCACACTTTTAATCCCCGCAGAGACTGATGCGCACGGGGTGAAAGAGTGCCAGCCCCGACAACAGCCAGTTCAGTTGCTGGCGTGTAATGTGTACGGTGCCGTCCGCCCCGGGCGCTGGCCATTGAAAACGGCCTTTTTCCAGTCTGCGGTAGTAGAGCCAGAAGCCGTTGGTGTCCCGTAACAGGATCTTGAGTTTATCGCGATGACGGTTACAGAAAATAAACCCGGCTTCACTGAGCGGATCCAGCCCCAGTGCGTCAACTACACTCGCCAGCCCGTCGATGGATTTTCGCAGGTCGGTCTGACCGGAAACCAGATAGATTGTGCCAACCGGTATCATTGCAGCGCCTCAATCCAGTGGCGGATCTGCGCAGAGGATAATCCGGCGGGTAACTCCGCCCGAAGTCCGTTGGGCAGGCAGAGTATGACGGTGTGCCCGGCATTCGCATGTTCTTCAACCACAACGGGATGCAGGCGTTGAGGCGCGCGCTGTTGCCGAAGTTTTTTTACCCAATAGTAAAATGTGGCCAGATTAGGGCGTGTTGACGTTTCGTGGAGGGAAGTTTGAACAGCATGATGATCTGGTATCATTGTCTTCGCGAAAAAACCATTACCCCAGCTCATCATGCCAAGAACAATGTTATCAAAATCTTTATGGAATACGCTAGCTGTATTAATGCAACAACATGGATGTATTTACCACAAAGACGCGCATTACCTGACTTTCGAAGGGATCCTTTATCGAATGAGAACGGGATGTCCGTGGCGGGATTTACCCGATGAATTTGGCAAATGGAATACGCTTTTTAAGCGCTTTAACGCCTGGTCAAAGAAAGGTGTTTTTGAATTATTATTCAAATTGTTATCTGAAAATACAGACACCGAATGGTTATTCATTGATGGGAGTATTATCCGCGCTCATCAACATAGCTCAGGGGCAGCTTCAACAGAAGATAAAGCCATCGGTAAAAGTCGAGGTGGACGTTCGACTAAAATTCATTTGGCCGTAGACAGTTATGGTTTGCCTGTCCATTTTGAGCTGTCAGGGGGTCAAACGCACGACATTGTACATGCAGAAAGTTTGGTCACCCATTCACCCGCATCCGATTTTGTGATCGCGGATAAAGGTTACGATAGCGGTACTTTCAGAGATTTCGTTGAAAAACAAGGTTCAAAAACGGTCATTCCCTATCGAAAAAATAGCCGAAAACCCGATAAAAGTATTGATGAAGTTTTATACTGTTATCGGCATTTGGTCGAAAATGCGTTTGCCAGAATAAAACATTTTCGAGCTATTGCGACAAGATACGATAAATTGGCGCGAAATTACGCCAGTATGTTGGCACTGGCGTTTGTCATTATATGGTTACCGATGTGGGTTGAGTAAATGGTGAACTCAAAACGTCAACAGCCCCTAATCTCATGGTGCTGGCAAAACGCAGCCACCGTCAGCCCGCTCTGTTTCTGGGAGTCAATGACGGCCGCCCAGTGTTGCTGTTTTTCAGTCAGTGTCATGGTGGATTACCTTATCAATAAAAGAAAACACACTATGACAAAATCTTAATCCGTCGGGTATGTGGGGTTAATTAGGCGTTTACCTTTTTCTTTGCTCTCAATCTGAATCTTCGCCAACATCTGGCAAGATTAACCCGCAAAACGTTATCTTTTTCAAAATCCATTGAAATGCATGATCGAGTGATTGGATGTTATCTGAACATTCACCACTATCAATAAATTGGAATAATGACAAAATTTTTAATTAAAACAATTAATTATGTGCATAATGTCAGTCAGAAGCATAAAGCTCCTGACTTACTGTGAAGTTATGGCGAAATAAAAAAGATCTAATGAGATTATATAATAAAATATAGTAATAATTTCATTTTCATTACATTTTGGCATTCCTACTTCTTATGAAATTTCTTTAATAAGCAATTGATTGCTAACGAAATCAATTAGTATTATGTGTTTTTTAAAGAAATTATTCCCTATTATTCCATCAGCATTTAGTTGATTAAAATCTCCATCAAGCAGCACTGAATTCAATTTGATTTTTTTCACTCCTGTATTTTCGAGTTGAAATGTCGAAGCAGTGCATCCTTCATTTTTCATGCTTTCAAGCACAGCTTGACAGGGAATATTAACTGGAACAGATTTTATCCTTTTCTTCCAAAAAATTGAAATTGTTGATGCTGTATCTAATATCATGTTGTAGCTCTTAGCATTTTGTGTGACTTTGACAATAGCTCCTTCTTGAGTAAGGATCAGTGGTAATTTGCTCCAACTATCATCCGTATTGATTCCCAATGCCTGTAAATTATCAGAAACTGATAATCTTTGGTTTTTGTAATCAACAAGAACAACTTTCCCCTTGAATAAGTCAAGTCCAATCACCATTGAGGTTGGGAGATAATTATCTGAAGTAGAAAGGCTATTATCTGAAGTGGAAGTTGTATCCTTTTGAGTTAAGCTCATCCCCCAGGGCGTTAAAGATATACCTTTAATATTATTAAACACCATACCATTTATCGAAATCTGTGGAATTTTGAACTTTTCATTAAAAAAAACCTTTCCTGCAAGATCAGTAGAGCGAAATTTTTCAGGCTCTATAACTAATCCAGAAATTTTCGAACTAACATTTTTAGATAAGTGGAGAGCTGTAGTTGAACCTGTGTCAATTATAAATGTTTGGTTTTCTCCGTTAATATTAATGTTGGCTACTGGTAAAGATTTTTTATCGAACTGAAAATTTATATGCATAACTTCCTTAAAAGCCATAGATCTTGTAGCAAACGAAGATAAGACTATAAATGCAACTACCGTGATATATTTATTTAGTGAGAAATGCATCGTTACTATCCTTTTCTTTGTTCATACTTAAGTCAAAAACTCTATCTGCCATCGCAATCATTGTAGGTCTATGAGCTACGAATATCCGGGTTATTTTTAAATCTCGTATTGCATCATTAATTTTTGTTTCATTATCAATATCTAGTGCACTGGTTGCTTCATCGAGAAATAATATCTTGGGGCGTTTGTATAATGCTCTAGCCAAAGAAATACGCTGTCGTTGTCCTCCTGATAAAGCACTTCCCATATCACCTACCAACGTTTCATACTTCATTGCCATTTCCTCTATTTCAGTATGAATCGAAGCAAGGCGGCCGCATTCATATACCCATTCATAATCGGGCTTAACGTCAAATGACGTAATATTTTCTAATACAGATCCTGCAAACAATCTATCTTCTTGTAAAACACAAGCAATATGGCTACGGTAAGTTTCAAGCCCCAATTTACGAATATCTATTCCATCCAAGTAAATTGATCCACGTTCTGGAAACATTAGTCCACCAATTGTCTTAAGAAATGTTGACTTACCACAACCTGATGGTCCGATTATGGCAATACTTTCACCAGCTTCGATAGACAGAGAAACATTTTCAAATATAGCAGGTTCTCCGTCTCCATAACGATAGCATAGGTCATTAATTTTAATGTTTCCTGTGATTTTTTCAGGGTGAGATATTTCTGTATCTATTTCATTATGTTCAGGTTCAGCTAAAGCTACTTCTGATAGCCGTTCAGTATGCATATTGACCAAACGAAGTTTAATTATTGAATCAACTACTCGTATGGTTCTATTGACGAACATATCGGAGTAAAGTAAGAAAGCAAAAAGCATACCCGTGGTTAAAATATTCCCATCAATTAGTTTAGCACCTAACCACAATATAGATGCTGTAGAGAGACCAATTAAAAATTGTGCTGCTGTTTGTGTTATTAAATCAATTTTGAAAAGGTATATTTTTGCATTGGCTTCATCAATAACCAAATTTAGCCAGTCTGATCGCCTGCGCTCTGCTAAATTAAAAATCTTAACACATGTAATCCCTCGTACTGTTTCAAGGAAATGTGACTGCTGATGGGCCCCATGTGTAATTGCTTCTAGCTTAGCTGAACGATAGGCTCGAAAAAGAAAAAATTTTAGAGAAATATATAAAATAGATATGATAACTACCACCATAGCAAGATAGGTATTGTAAACCCACATCAAAAAAAAGAGTCCCACTATCACGACAATATCCAGAAGTGCAGCTACCATCTCAGCAGTAAAAGTATCTTGTACTGCTGATAAAGAGTTAAAACGCGAGGTTATATCACCGATATGGCGCTTCTCAAAGTATGAGGTAGGAAGTCGAATCATATGGCTAAAAAGCCCAGAACTCCATTGAATACCCAGTGTATACTTAATTGACATAACTGACCAAGATCGTATGATACTAAGTAATGCTCTGAATATTAATAATCCGATAATCCCGCATACAATCACAGATACGAGATCTATGTCACTAGACCTCAAAGCAATATCTATAGTGAATTGAGCCGCCATCGGTACTACCATAGCAAGAAGTTCAATACAAAATGATAGAGCTACTATCTGAACTAAAGATCGAAATAAGCCGGATACATTTTTAAACATATCAATAAGGCGGATTGTTTTCTTCTCTGTGCGTTTCTGAAAGTCCTTATTTGGCCAGAGTTCAAGTGCAATACCTGTAAATTTTTTAGATAATTCATTAACAGAAATTTTTCTCTCGCCTTTTGCTGGATCATGGATAATTGCTCCTCGGCGTGAAAATTGCTTTAACACAACAAAATGATTAAATGACCAATGTAAAATACAAGGCATTTTCACCTGACTTAAAGAGTCAAGGTCTGCTCGAACGGGACTGGAGCCTAGTGAAAGGCAGTCAGATAATATAGTGATTTCACGTAAACTCATACCTTTCAGAGATATTTGATAATGTTTACGAATTGTTTGAATATCCATGTTCAAACCATAATAACCTGCGATCATAGCAACACAAGCAAGTCCACATTCTGTTGCTTCTGATTGCATCACCACTGGAAGTCGGTGCCGGATCGATTCAAAGTAACCTTTCATTGTGATGCTCATTCAATATCTCCAGAATTACCTTGGGTTGCGATATGAACTCTTTTTAAAGGTAATAAAATCCATTCGTAGATAGCTCTTTTTCTTATAAAAACATCTGTTTCTACTTTCATTCCAGGTCGTAATGGATATGTTTTTCCGGCTAAGATCAGATTATTGTTTTTAGGGCTAATATTAACTTGAAAATATCTTTTTTTATTATCTTCCTTTGCATCTAAAATATTTTCAACTGTTGTCGTAGAAATTGAAGTAACAATACCATCAGATTGCCCAAACCACTGGTATGGATAGGCATCAAATCGCAATTTTACAGATTGTTTCTCTCGTAATTCTCCAATGACCTCAGATGTTGAAAAAATTTCTATTTTGGGACTGCCAGAAATAGGTACAACACTTGCTAGTTCTTGAGAAGAACGAATTCTTTTCCCAACTGACCCAGTAACTCCAGTCAATTTACCGTCAATCGGAGACGTTATATAAAGTTCTCTACGTTCTTCCGTAGATACTAAATGCTGTTCTAACCGCTCAATATCCCTACGTAGCATTTCATGTGATGTTTCTAATTCAGTACGGATTGCTGATAATCTAGCTTTGATATCAATAGATTCACTCTGTAATTTAATTTTCTCTCTTTTATAAGTCTCTAACTGAATAGATGCAGTGTAATACTCGGAACGGCGTTCTACATGATCCTTCTCAAGCGCTAGTCCTCTACTAACTAATTTATTGAAAATTTCAGATTTATTAAATAGCCATGAAACTTGTTCAGTTGATTTTGAAATCAAATCATCTACTTTTTGAATCTCATCTTCTTTATTCTTAAGACTCTGAACAAGGAATTTACTTTCTTGATTGTATGCTTCTAATTTAATTTCCATTTCTCGCTTAATGGCACTTTTTTGTGATTTTAGAGAAGAAGTGATTTTGTGATTTGTATTTCCATATTCAGTTTGTGTTTCCATGTTAACTATAAAAATAACATCTCCAGCACGAACCTCTTTTCCTTCAACTGAAAAACTACGAACAATAGTTCCACTATCAGTTGCTTCTATTCTAGCAACCGCAGGATCATAAATAACTTCTCCTGTTAAACGAATTTTTTGTGTGTAGGTACCCATTATCATGAATGCGATAAGACAGGAAATAATAATAATAGCTATTATTGTCCAAACTAAGGTGCCTACGGGCATAATAACTTGTGGATTTCCTAACCAATTATTAGCTCTATGTTCTATTGCTTCAATTCTGAAAATGGATTTTTTATTCGACAATCTAAAATACACCTCAAATTTAAATAAAATATTATAAAAATTTTTAATTATCTGCCAATAGCTTTAATAATACGCTCTTCTTCAATTCCCATTTTTAAAAGATGAGCTGAAATACGGCTAAGAAGGTTTCTCATTGAATAACAATATATTGACTTCCTCTTGAATCTATCTTCATTTGAGAAACGATTAACTATACTTCCACCCAGGGTGAGAGCGTGAATTTTTTGTTAACAAAATTTAGGGTTGACGGATAAGAAAAAACATCATCTCATCCTTCTTTTTTTAGGAAGTATTCTCATGAGCATCAATGCCTTTTCTCAATATTTCAGTACGTTAACAGACCCTCGCCAGTCGTCTAAGATCAGTTATCCTTTGTTTGATATCCTTTTTCTGGCAATTACATCCATCATCGCCGGCGCGGAAGGATGGGAAGATATTGAAGATTTCGGCGAAACGTATCTGGACTGGTATCAAAAAAAATCACTTTTCCCGAATGGAATACCGGGACATGATTCTATCGCTCGACTTATTTCTCGTCTCAATCCTGTTGAGTTTCAGCACTGTTTTATCCAGTGGGTTCAAGGGATTAATGAACGTTCTGAAGGGGAAATTATCGCCATTGACGGGAAAACATTGCGGGGAACTTATCACGGCAAGGATCGGCAGTCGATGTAAGTGCGTTTGCCACCCAGAATGGCGTTGTGATGGGGCAATTGAAGACAGACAAAAAGTCCAATGAAATCACTGCGATCCCTAAATTACTCCGTTTGCTGGATATCAAAGGCTGCCTGATAACGATTGATGCGATGGGATGTCAAACGAAGATTGCGGAACAAATTGTGCAGCAAGAAGGTGACTATCTTCTGGCGGTGAAAGGCAATCAGGAAACGCTGTATCACGCCGTCAAGAAGGCGTTGTCTGCGCAAGTCTCAGCAGTGAGTCATGCCGAAAATATCACGATAGAACAAGGGCATGGTCGTATAGAAGCGCGTGAATATCATGTATTGTCTGCACAAGCGTTATCTCAACCATTTCCTGAATGGAAAAACTTAAAAAGCATCGGCGTAGCAATCGGGTATCGAATTAATAATAAAGGAAAAGAGTCGCTCGATTATCGTTATTACATCAGTTCAGCGGAGCTAAACACGGATAAATTTGCGACCGCTGTCAGGAGCCATTGGGGGATCGAAACACGATTACATTGGGTTCTTGATGTCACTATGGGAGAAGATGCTTGCCTTATCCATCGGGGAGAATCGGCTGAAATATTGGGATGTATGCGTCATATCAGTGTCAATATGTTGCGGGCAGAAACAACCAAAAAAGCGAGTATTCGCCGAAAACAACGGCTTGCGAGCATGGATATTAACTATCTGGACAAGGTATTAGTCGCAGGATTTACGGTGTTGGGCAAGAAGTGAGCATTCACGCTCTTGCCCTGTACTTCCACCTGCACAAATATTTTCCCAAATACAATTTTTGCATTCAGTAGGTAAAGATTGTCCTATAGATATATATTCCTGAAATTGTGGACTATTAAATATGTCTGATAAACCGATCTCAGAAATATGGCCAATGATATCAAAAATCTTGTCAGATGTTGATCTAAGGGTATCATCTACACGGATAAATCCACCTGAGCCGATAGTAAAAGCATACATTCCTGTAAGATTTGAATTATGTCCTAAAAATCCAATATTTTCTGCACCAAGAAGATTAGCCATATGAGCACCAAAAAGGCGTACAAAAATTTTTGGATTATTATCATTTACCCATTCATCTAACGCCTCATTTAGAAAGCGCCCAACTCCAACTGGATCAGTGTGGGTATCTTTGTAACAATCATCAGGCAAAAGAAAATCAAAGTTATATACGCCTAGATTATCAACAAAGTGCCTATATATTTCTGCGCCGTTTGCTTTGGCATTAGCCACACTTAAAATACTCGGAGATGACGGAAGCCGACCTTCTTTATAGGCATTTTGTAGCATATGGAGACCACGAACAGTCCCTTCGTAAGTACTGCGCCCTTTTCTATCTAAGCGATGACGATCATTAATATGTTTTGGTCCATCAATAGAAACACTCACATTTACAGAGTATTTTTCAAATATGTCTATCCATTCATCATCCACGAGAATGCCGTTAGTCTGTAATGCAAATTGCATTTTAAGGCCAAAGTAATTACCAGAGATTAAGCGATCACACATACTGGAAAATTGTTGTTTCTTCATCATAAGAGGTTCTCCTCCATGAAAAGCAATTTGCAGAGTATCAATATCATATTCTCGACTTGCTCTCTGAAAGAAATTAACTAAATGATTAATATTTTCATCAGATATTCTAGCGGGGCTATCATCAGCTGCTGAATTTCCTTTATTGAATACATAGCAATAATCACAGTTAATATTACATCTTTCACTTATTTTTAGTATTATTTCAAGGCGTTTTATTTTTTTATTTATTAATTGACTCATCATTGCTTGAAACTCCGCTTTTTTATCTTGTCATTATCACATAAAAAACCAAATCCAATCGAATTAAGCGGGGGTTTATTTACCCCCGCTTAATTAATTAATTAAAAACTTTTTGACCATTTTAAATAAATTTCTCCACCTGCACCTGAAACTTTATCCAGAAGATCTTCTGCTAAAGTTTGTGGTTGGCTTTGTTTGATATCTGAATTTTTAATTTCAGTTTTAGTGTCATTTATTTCTTTATTCAAAATAGACATAAGTTAATCCTCTAATGATTTTTGGATACCAAGAAGTGGTATCCTTCGATAAAGAAAACATCATTAATAAACGCAATGAAAAACAACCAAAAAATTAACAAGATATAACAAAAATTATAATTCGGAACGGAGCATAAAAATATAAAGTTAATACAATCACTTTGTGATACTAATAAAAAATAATTAATAACATAATATAAATAAGCTTTCAATGGACTGAGTGATGCGAATCATAGCACCAATACCCCGAAATGAACGACGTCAGATGAAAAAATTTATTCATAAAACCCGGGACACCCTGTTTAAACGCCAGCTGATTGAGCGGAAAAAGAAAGCGATCCACGCAACGCCTTTGGCGCAGGAACTGATTGCCGGATTGCCAGAGGTATTGACCAATCCGGGCATGACCGCGTTATGGGAGCAGTCGCTGGAGGATATTGCGCAGGGCAAAGCGTCGCTGGCCGTTTTTATGCAAAAACAGGCGCAGTGGCTTGTGCATTTAGTCGAGCGGGGCAAAGCACAGCCGTTACATCTGACGTTACCAAAAACCCCCGAATGCCCGAACTGTGGCGGCCGGATGCGGCAACGGCAGGGAAAAACCACGCCGTTTTGGGGTTGTGTGAACTATCCGGCCTGTAAAGGGATGCTGAATGACAAAGCGGTCACGCAATCGCGCAAAGCCCGGCGGGCAAATCAACGGACATGAAGATCTGGTTGTTGATTGACGTGTTGATGGGATGCTTTAAGAATCAACCTGTTTCTTAAATGATCGGTGAGCCTGTAACGATCGCCTCCGGGTGGCTGTAAAACTCCCGTAGCCTGAAAGGGAGTGCCTCAATGCGGTACATCTGCCCACCTTTGGAAGCAGATATTGTCAGTCCAACGGCAATGAAGGTTCATTATTCTTTATCAGAACGTCAGCAACGTCACTGTCTGACACCCGGCGGGGAAAATCATTCCCGTCAGGGACAGGATTTTCTCCGTTGCACCTGATTCTTTAACTCCATGGAGAAAATCATATGTCTGAGAACGCAACTTCATTAACCAAAAATGACTATTTCAACCTGAATATTAAGGGACTCGGCTATTTGAATCATATCCGCCATGTCAGCACGGCCAATGGCACGTTCCTGAGCTGCGTGATCAATGCGTTAAATGGCCCGAGTGATAATCCGGTCTATGTGCGTTTTGATATTACTGTTGTCGGCAAGGAGGCGACCAGTTTGATTGCCCGTTGCCAGAAATCGGTGGATGAGGACAAAAAAGTATTACTGGGGTTTACCTTAAGTAATCCTTCCACCGATATTTTTACCCTGAAACGCGGGGATCATGCCGGTGAACAGCGCGTCAGCCTGAAAGCCCGTCTGATTAAGGTGGACTGGATTAAAATCGGTCAGGACAAAGTGTATCAAACCGAACAATCCGATTCGATGCCGCCACAAAATGGGGTCGCGCAAATCGAATATGCAGAAAACTCTTTCTGATATTTGTTATCTCTCTGACCTGCCCTGAATCGTCGTATTCAGGGCAGGTCTCTTTCTCAAATAACAGGATACAGCTATGAATGTTGCACCAATTGGTTTGCTGGCACTGCAATATTGTCATAAGCAATTACCGTTAACGGTGTTGCAAACCCGTGCGGGCTTTTATATCGGCACGATAGAAGGCGGGGTGCCTTGCTCCCGTGAGTCTAGGGAATATTTTGCCCGCCGAGAACAGGCGGAGTTTGCCCTGAAACAAGGGCGCTGGACACAACGTCAGTCATCGTAACAGAGAGGAAATATATGTCTTCACGTGGAATTAACAAGGTGATTTTAGTCGGAAATTTGGGACAAGATCCGGAAATCCGTTACCTACCCACGGGCGGCGCTGTGGCAACACTGTCACTGGCGACCTCGGAAAGCTGGCGCGATAAACAAACGGGCGAATTGCGGGAAAAAACCGAATGGCACCGGGTAGTGATCTTCGGTAAATTAGCGGAAATTGCGGCGGAATACCTGCAAAAAGGTGCTCAGGTTTACATTGAAGGCCAGTTGCAAACGCGCAAATGGCAGGACCAACAGGGGCAGGATCGCTATTCAACCGAAGTGGTGGTGAGTGTGAATGGCACGATGCAGATGCTGGGCGGTCGTGGCGAGGCAAAACAGGCGGCGGCTCAGCAGACTGGGCATAAGCCAGCACCGAAGCCACAATCTTCTAAACCCGCCAATAAGGAAAGAAAGGCGATTCCGGTAGAACAACCTGCTGCGTTACAGGAAGAGGAGGAAATAGACTGGGGAGATGAGATCCCGTTCTGAGTGGTTAAACTTATTGCCCTGTTATCGCAGGGCTTATTCGTCTTATTCGTATTAAATATATTCGAAATGCCATCTGCATATTTAAGTTGTTATCAATCGTTCAAGCTGACATAGCCACTCGTTGAATAAGGGACATTTTTCTCTCATTTTAGGAATGCCTATTTTCTCGGCAATAGCTATCCCTGTTGTCGTCTTGGCAAAGGTTCCATTTGCCGACCATTTCTCCAATCTCTTTGACGGCGCCGTTTGTGGGCTATTGTTAATTGATTCCGGTTCCCTGCATTCTCGAAGAACTTGCTCTACTTCCTGTACATGAATATTTAATTCATTGGCAAGTATTTCTTTGTCACTAAAAAGTAAAGCTTCAAACTCATGCATGACGATGTACGGAATAAAGCGTTCATCAGCTCTCTGCGCTAATAGGCATTGACGGATTTCATTCTGTGTTGACAGATGCAGATGTTCAGCGATTTGTCTCGGTTCCCATTGTCTATTTAACGTTTCTAATCCTGGCCATTCATGGGTACCATAATAATCAATAAATGTTGTGACATAGGTATCCGGACGCTGTTTCAAGTGTATCTCAATGTCTTTCTTGACTCTCGAAAAACGTACATCGCCGCCTTTTTGACCGGGTTTGGAAACCTGGGTTGCAGAAATGAAAATCATTTTCTCAGCCAGATAAGGTTGAAGCATTTTTTCAATAAATATTTGTTCTGTTTTACCTTCAACGATAGCCATAACTTCGACGTAATTACTCATAAGTTGGCCCTCCGGCGATGACGTTTTTAGCCCATAATTCACCGAGTGAATAATTTTCGAGCCATTGAGAGAAATCTTTCTCATTTAAACGTTCAAAGCTTGAAGCACCCTGTTTACGATTTACGATGACAATATCTTCGGCAGAGAATTGATCGATTAAAATAGGGGATTGAGTGGCAATAATGACTTGGGTACGTTGAGCTGCTTGCTGGATTAGCTCGGCAAGGATCACAATAGCCGCAGGGTGCAGGCCCAGCTCAGGTTCATCAATAATAATTGTCGATGGCGGGTTGGGTTGTAATAATGCCGTTGCCAGACAAATAAAGCGTATTGAACCATCGGATAAATGATAAGGCTGCATCGGATAATCTGAGCCTTTTTGCATCCAGCTTATGTTAACTTCTTCTTTTAAGCCACTTTGACGCGGTTCCAGAATGAAGCTATCAAAGAACGGGGTGACTAACCTGATGGCATTCACAATCGACTTATATTCGCTTGGTGCATCGTTTTTGAGTTTTAATAAGAACGCCCCAATGTTAGAGGCATCTGTGCGTAATGTTTTATTATCCTGAATAATTTCATATTTTCGCATGCCAGCCGTCGCACTGGTGTCGTGAAAATGATAAATCTGCCAGGAAGCGATGGCATCATAGACCGGTTTTGAATACGGTGCATCAGGGGAATTTTTCTCGATTTCAGCGACCATTCTGGATCTGCCATCATCACTATCTCCCAGTGACCACCATCCGGCAGTATCTTTTGCGTAATAACAAGCTTCATCTTCAATCGCGCAGCCATCTGCTGGTGTGGGGACTAATTTAAAGCGAAATCCTCTTTCCCCGAAGCGTGTTTCAAACTCCATTTTCTGCGTGACCTTATTGCCATTAAAGAGTAAATCGTCAGCGCCACCATTATCGCGTATATAGCGATTTAATGTACCGTCTATTAATGTCCGCAGCATTTTAAAAAAGGAGATCAAATTACTTTTACCTGCGCCGTTAGCGCCAACAATCACGTTTAAGTTTTTAAGTTCAAATTCACTCAGCTCATGGATTGATTTAAATCCTTTAATCGTGAGCTTGTCTAAAGACGTGGTCATATCGCCTCCTTTGAAATGCTTTACTTCAGTATCAGATAAGGGGATAACTATCGATGGCAGAGCATGCATCAAGACAGTTATATTCAATGTTAACATAACCTGCTGATGGCTGGGGACTATTCTCTGAATCCAGCGTTTCTTTGGTTATGCTTATCGTTAGAGCTTAATGGCTTCGATTTTGGTTTTAGCGTTGTTGAATAAAGCTAGGTATCCAGTATGCTGGGAAACTGAATTGATGAGTACTAATAACTTAATTTACTTATTAAACTTATCTGTTCGATTATTGAATTCGATAACTCAATCGGTTAAAGTGAAAAAGCTATCGGCAAAATCCGATAGTGAGGAATCTCAGGCCTCATAAGTTCTCCACTGGTAGGAAGTTTCTACCAGTGTGTCTGCTATCGCCCCTTCAATGGCGGTTCAGGCGGGGGAGACTAACGTCTCGCCGGTTGAGAACTTCCGGTACCTGAGAATCCCTGTCTGAACCGTCACCATCAATAATCAACAGAAGGGGAAGCAGGTTATGACTCACACTCAACCAGACTGGCACCCAGCCGAAATTATTTGTGCATTACGCAAGCGTGGTACGACACTCGCCAAATTGTCCCGCGAATCGGGACTCAGTTCTTCTACACTGGCAAACGCCCTGTCCCGCCCATGGCCGAAAGGCGAATATATTATTGCCACCGCGCTGGAGGTGGCTCCGTCTGAAATCTGGCCCAGCCGCTACTTTGATCGCCAGGGTAATTTGCTTGAACGAAAAGCGCGTAAATTGGTGGCTGAATAATGTGCCGTTATCACCCATGGCATGTAATACGATAATACCGACTCAGGGATTATCCGTTATGTCCTGTTACGCCATTTTTATTTTCAGCAAACACAGTTGAGTTGTTCATTGAATACAGCACAGGGTTCCTTGCATAGTCAGGATGATTTTACGACTGAGCAGGAACCTATTTGGTATGAAAATAACGGTGTTAATCGGCTTAATGGCGGTCATACTGACGGGATGCACGACTTCCGCAGAACAACCGCTCCCTCAGCCTTCCCAAAATAGTTTGTCTTCCGTCACATTGACACGCAATGTTCAACCGGTTTCACCGGATATTTATCAGCCAATGCCTGAAGTTGTCCGCTACGGGCGTTATTTACTGGTGAGTACCGACCCGACAGAGGCACAACGTGACCCACTTTCCCAATTGATTCATATTCAGTTCCCCGTTTCCCAGGATCCCACGGTTGCTGATGCCATGCGCTATGCATTGCGTCAATCGGGTTATTCGTTATGTGCACCGGATAAAACCAATGCCATCTTATATCGCCAGCCGTTGCCGTCGGTGCACCATCAGTTAGGCGCTGTCCGTTTGCGTACCGCGTTGCAAATTATGGCCGGTCCGGCCTGGCAACTGGAAGTCGATGAGGTGCAGCGTATGGTGTGCCACCATCTGCGGCAGGGTTATCAGTTACCGATTCCGGCTAAACCACCACAGCAGGAAGGCGTTTCATGATATTGAACCGAATCGGTCTATGGGGATGGTTGTTGCTGAGCAATTCGGTCTGGGCAGCCACACCGACACCGTTAGTTTCACAGCAGATACCATCGACAGAAAGCCAGCAGCACGCCCTGAAAAGTCAGGCTGAACAGTGGCAGTTAAGTGCCGATGAATACCAGCGCTATCAGCACCTGATTAATGGGCCTCGGGGTATCCAGTCACCGGGGCTTGATCCGCTGACCACATTAGGCATTGAAGCCGAAAGCGATACCGAGCGCCGTCGTTATGCTGAACAGTGGGTTAAATCAGAATTTGCCCGTACCGAGAAAGAATTGCACTTCCAGCGGGAAGTGGATGCAGCCTGGCAGCGGCTGTTTCCGGATATCTTGCCGGTCAATATGACAACATCACGCGCGACAAGTGGCCGTCTGGCGCTGTTTGTCAGGGTCAAAGATTGCCCACCCTGTGAAACCCGTTTGGCTGAAGTCCTGGCGGCGAAGCAACCGGTTGATATCTATTTGGTCGATAGCCAACGTAATGACGATACATTACGCCAATGGGCCAAAAACCATCATATTCCGGTTGAACGGGTACGTACCCGGCAAATCACGCTGAATCATGATGCGGGGTACTGGTTTCGGTTTGGCAAGGGGCTGATGCCGGTGATGTTGCGACAAGGGGAACAAGGATGGCACATTACATCATTACCATGAAACGGCTGGGCCTATTCCCCATTATCGGCCTGTTAGGGATGAATACCTGCCAGGCTGAACTGAACGTGATTGCCGATTTAGGCGGCCGAGATGTCTCGCCCTTTTATGCAGGTATTGATGCCCAGCCTGATGGTATTTCTGCGCCGTTACAAAATTTCTCACCAGGGCAGGCCGGTGAAGCGGCCATGTTACCGGTGAAAACACCGGAACTGACGCCAGGGAAAGTGGCAAGCCGGCCATTGCACCTGCCGGGCATTGGCGCGTTATTTCTGATTGGCGATGATGCTGATTCACGCCAGTGGTTAAGCCAGAATGCCGCCCGATTCAAGCAATTGCACGCCGTGGGGTTGGTTGTCAATGTCAGTGAGATAGCCGGTTTACAGTCACTGTGGGCATTAGCGCCGGATGTCTTGTTATCGCCGGCTTCCGGTTCGGAATTGGCTCGCCGTTTGCAACTGCGACATTACCCGGTGTTAATCACCGAAACGGCGCTCTCTCAACAGTTATCACCATGAGCCGCCGTTATGTTGTTGAAGCCCTGTTACGTCCTGCCGTCGAGCTGAATACCTCGGTGGTCTCCGCCGTTGCCGCCTTTGTCTGCATCCGGGCACCCTGGGCGATTGCATTGGCACCGTCAGTCAGTTATGTGATGGCCGGCGGTTTTGCGGTATTAGCGATAATACGCACCTGGCAGGGCATTGATGGATTGGAAAAAGCTCCGCAAGCTTTTATCGATCTCTTAAACGCCAGACATTTTGGAAAACAAATTGTCAAGATAAATTGGGATTTACATTAGTAGAAGATACGCCACAGCCAGGAAAAAGATGGGTTGTTGTCACGCCAAACCCGGAAAGTGACTGTAACTTACTGCTGGCAAGAGCCTCTAACGAAAAACAAGAAGCATTTATTGGTAACCAATGTGGTGGACGGGTATTCTTGTTCCTGCAATCTGACGACTTTTGGCGTGATTATCACAAAATGAAAGAAAATGGCGTCCATTTTTGTGAGGAACCCCGTCAGGAAGAATATGGCATGGTCGTCGTTTTTGAAGACATTTATGGAAACCGTTGGGATTTATATCAGAATTCGGTTGCTTAGAGCACTTATAAATATGACTGTTAGCCCAATTATATTGGGCTATACCAATCTAACTTCAATATGTGTGTGATTTCTCCCCACTAAGCGGGGATAAGTTAGGTCTCATATCGTGTTGTCAATTGCAACTTGAAGTCTAATGCGTATATATTTAATTATACTAACACTGATTGGTAAAAATAAATTAACAATATTAACAAGAACACTGCTTATATCTTTCATCAATAAATGAATTGATCTTATTTAAAATAGAAATACTATTACTTACCCACTCCCATTAATAAAGATTAACCACATTCAAATACTAATAATAGCATTTCAATAATACAGTATATTTTTTAAATCAAACTTACATTTTTTATATTTTATTCTGCCATAACAATATGTTTAGAATAACCCGAGAAAACATACCGTAAAACGATAAACTAAATATTAAAATCAACACAAAACCATATTTTAACCAATGTTTAAAATAGGATAACATCTTATGAACACAATCAATATAAGCAGCAGTAACATTACCATCATAAATAATAATGACTCTAATCCTGAGCCACTAACTTATAATACCAACACACCAGCATCAGAACCTCTTGCTGTCAATCCTTATAGGGATATGACAATAGAGCCACACTCATCTATAGAGGCAATAAGAATTGACACCCCCATTATTCCCGAAACACGCCCTAATTACTACGTAGCCAATTCTGGCCCCGCTTCATCAGTCAGGGCTGTTTTTTATTGGTCTCATTCTTTCACATCTGAATGGTTCGAATATTCCGCTATCACAGTGAAAGCTGGAGAAGACGGCATATTAAAATCACCGAGCAATTCTTTATATTACAGCAAAGTCGTCATTTATAATAATACAGATAAACGAGCCTTTGTTACTGGGTATAATAAATAACAATACGAAAAAAAATTTATAACTAATAAGTTTTAATTTCATAATTATTTAACTAAGTAATTAAGGTGAAATAAAATCATGAATACCACACCGAATAATATATCTGAAAATGAAACATTGCCTGTACTCACTGACATTATGCTTATAGCACCTTATACAATGTCTACTCCCGATTATGAATGGGATATGTCATCAATTATAAAGGATGCCATCATTGGTGGTGTAGGTTTTATTCCAGGAGCAGGTCCCGCAATGTCCTTCCTGTTAGGGCTATTTTGGCCTCAACAGAAAGATAACACCTGGGAGCAAATTCTCCAAAAAGTAGAGCAAATGATAGAGAATGCCGTTCTACAAACTATTAAAGGAATACTTAATGGAGATATACAAGAGATCAAAGGAAAAATGGAACATGTGCAATACATGCTGGAAACCTCACCTGGCAGCCAAGAAAGCCATGATGCATATATGTTCCTGGCCAGATATCTGGTGAGTATAGATGAAAAATTCAAGTCTTTTGATAATAAAACAAACTACCAGATCCTGCCGATGTACACTAACACGGTTATGTTACAGATCCCTTATTGGAAAATGGGGATAGAGAAGAAAAATGATATTGGGCTGACAGATATTGAAGTCAATGAGTTAAAACAACTTATCGACAAATTGGTTGACAAAGCCAAGAATTACATCCATACGATGTATACCAATGAATATAACGATGCCATAAACACATCAACAGCAGTAAGTGTCACTAATAATTTATTGTCTGTAAGAGGATATTGTTTATTACACGGTTTAGAGTGTATTGAATTAATTGAACATCTACAAAATAATAGCCTGGAAAGTGGTTTCAATCCTAAAACTATCAGTTATTCAACCGTATTTGATCGTCCTACTAATAAGACGAGAATTCAGGCCTTGACAGAAGACGATCAAATGCAGGAACCCTTCAAGCCATCTTTAATCGATGGAAAATACAATAAAATCAAATCGTTGATTGGGTACGTACAAAGAATTGGCAATGCCCCTAGAGTGGGTGGTATTAAAATCACATTTGCCAACGGTTCATCCTATACACTCGGCACAGTAACATCAGAAACCAGTTCAATTGAACTCAATGACAGTGTTATCGACAGGTTGGAAGTATGGGGCAATGGCGCTGTTGATGAAGCTTTATTTACATTAAGTGATGGGCGTCAACTCAGAATCGGTGAGCGCTACGCGACAAAATACAGAAAATATGCTGTTGATGGTCACTATATTGCAGGGCTGTATTTAGCCAGCGATGAACCTTCACTTGCTGGTCAAGCTGCAGGTATTGCCGTTTCGTACCATCTGTTAGCTGATAAAAAATAATATCGACTCATGGAACTTGAGTTTTAGATCCCCCCTGGTTACATCGCTAATTGTGTAACCAGGGATAATTTTTTCTCATTATGTACCCCAGTCTAACCTCGCCATGAAAATCAACAAATCATAAAAACCAAACATATGTTTGTAGTTTCCATAAATCAATCTAACATACTGATTTAAAATAAATTATAATAGGATAAAATATAGTTTACTCACTTGATGTATTTAGTTACCTGATTCTTCTGAATTTTTCAGCATAATATTCGAGATAAACATCACATTTTTATGTCATTTTCTGGCTTTACCAATCTTACGATCATATTCTCATAATGAAAAAGAAATATAAAAATAGTCTTTACTGTCTGTCAGACATGAAATAAAACATCAGAACAAAAAAACAACCAAAGGTATGATATGTCAAAAAGGGAAAACCAGATATTGCAACTTCTAAAGCGTGATCCTTTCATTCAGCAACAAGAAATTGCTGATATTCTCGGAATCAGTCGCTCATGTGTTGCAGGACATATTATGAACCTAAGTAAAAAAGGTTATATTAAAGGCAAAGGGTATATTTTATCTAACGATGTTTATACTGTGACTATTGGTGCAGCGAATATAGATTTAACAAGCTATGCCTCAGCCAAATTAATTTATGAAGATTCCAACCCAGGGAAAATTATTTCTACGCCAGGCGGCGTAGGGAGAAATATCGCTCAAAATATTGCGCTATTGAAAAAAGAAAGTTATTTAATTTCCGTTATCGGTAACGATGCCAATGGCAACGCACTGTTTGATCATACAAAATCGGCTGGTGTTAATGTTAACTATTTCTATCAGTTAGAGGGTGAAAAAACGTCAATGTGCAACTCTGTTATAGATGAAAATGGGAAATGTGTTGTTACTGTTAATGATATGAGCATTCTGGAAAAATTAACCCCTACGTTATTATCTCAAGCTAAATCTTTAATTCAGCATGCTAATGTGTTAGTAATTGACTGTAATTTAACTGAAGAAGCCCTAAAATGGCTATTTAATCATTCCGGTAATGTGCCAATTTTTGTTGACACGGTTTCAAGATCTAAAGCAGCCAAAATTCGCCATTTTCTATCACAGATCCATACCTTAAAACCCAACCGAACTGAAGCAGAAATCCTTAGCGGCATAAAAATTGAAACTCCAAAAGATGCCGCTGTTGCGGCACACTGGTTTCATCAACAAGGCGTCCAGCGCTTAATTTTGAGTATGGATGCAGCCGTGGGGAGTTACATTATACAGTCATGGCGCTTTTTTAAGGTACGGATTGAGCATTACCCACCGTATTGGATGGCAACGCTAGTGGCAGTGGCAATTTATATTAATTTCTTTAGTCATCACTATATTGATGATTATCGCTGGTATTTAACTGCTTTTATTTTCGGTTTGTATGCACGTGGTACTGTTTTTTATACGCCGTTGGATAAAGAACGCAGTATGCCTCTCTTACTTGCTTTTATACTGATTGGTTTTTTTATTTGGTTGGCGGAAAACTTCGGTACCTTTTTTGGGATCTGGCAATACCCGAATCAATTAGGCGCTTGGTCTGTTGTTCATGCAGGAAAATGGGGAGCATGGCCATTATTGGTGGTTGTGACCTTTACGATTGTCGTTCACCTTAAACATATCAAAGCAAGTGTGGCAATTGCCCGTTAATGTAGAAATATCCCTTTTTGATGCATAACGGTATGAAACGATATCATCATCAGGGGAATCAGGATCTAAATATATAAGGAGCCAATATAGCACTGAATAAAAAAGCATTACCCATTTTCAAATATCATCCAGACCCCATTGGAACAGAGGCTTTTTCTACCGATAAAACAGTTAAATGTGATTGTTGCCATCAACCGACCGATATTTATTATGAACGCCCATTTTTTTCTACCGATGATATCGATGCCTTATGTCCTTGGTGTATTGCGGATGGCTCTGCCAGTAAGAAATTTGATGGTGAATTTCAAGATAGTGCCAGTGTAGAAGGCATCAACCCTGAATATGATGAAGACGATGAATTTTCGGGCATAAAGAATCCGTACCCCTCAGAAATGATTAATGAACTTGTCACAAGAACGCCAGGGTACAGGGGCTGGCAGCAAGAACTTTGGCTAGCACACTGCAATGAACCTTGTGCATTTATCGGTTATGTAGGTTGGGATGAAATAAAAGACAGGCTCGATGAATTCGTTTCTCTAGAAAACGATATAGCAGAGTATGGTTTTTCAATTGACGAACTTTCCCGTTACCTACGTAATAACGGTGACTGCCAGGGGTATCTATTCCAATGCCTGCATTGCGGCAAACTACGCCTGTGTTTTGATTCCAACTAATAACACAGTTTACCTATCTGGATTGACGGGGTGGTAAGACACCCCATATCATCGTTTATCGAACAAGCTGCCTCACCAACTCAGGTATTGTGGCAGCTAACAAACCTGAAAAGTATCAACTGCCTAGTCCTTGATGATTTTACAGCTTCAAATACAATCGCTAATTTTCTTGATAGAGGGAAACTTCACCAAATGTCATAAAAATCAACATACTTCCGGCAACACCACGATAAACACCCTGCTGGTTATTAAGTTCACAAGCTAACGCCGCTAACTGCCATGCCTTGTTTTCATCGATTTCACTAACACGCTCAGTCAATAATTCATTGCCATAGCGTTCACCATAAGTCTGTACAGTTAATGCATCCTGCTTTAGAGACTCTTTTATAGAACTATTTGCCCAGCCCCACATCCAACTTCCCTGATTTTGGTCGTAAGTGCCCACAATCTGCACTGGTGCCATTGCCACTATATTATCTGGAGCGTGAAAAGTGATGGTACCCTCATCTTGATCGACAGACCAACTTGCTTCATCCAGTTTCCAATTATCACAGTGGAACTGACTTTTATATTGTAACGCGTTCATGCTACGTTCAATCAACGCATCATAGGGCATTTGTTCAAGTTCATCATTCATTAAGTATATTCCTTGTATATAGTACAAAAAAACTGCCTTGGACGATATTTTTATGGTACGAATCCTACTCCTCGTTCTTTTTGAACACCGTATTTAAACAGAGAAGAACCTACGCATACACAGGCAACGAGTGCCACTTTTTTCGACTTTCCGATAGTCGGAAGACGATTATAAAACATCTTCATAGCCAAGTTAAAACATCAATAGCAATGAACTCCACATGAGTGATGCTCACCCTCTGCAAAGGCAGAATAATATCAAATTAACGCTTTGGAGTTATGACTCAGGATTTATTGAAATAGATTAAACACTTTTCTTTTGCACAATTCTATAAACAACAATTTCGTACAATATTTAACATTTAGGCAGGAATACCGTTATTGTAAATTTAACTTAAACGAATTATGAGATGATCTTCAACACTGATAACTTTTGGATGAGAAACTCCCTAAAAATTACTTCAAAGAGCATCGCTTTATTAATAGCTCTGGAGAAGTCACTGATTTTTAGGAGATAGAAGTTTATGACGCAATTATTTTCAATGGCAGTTTTTGCCTTTGTAACCTCTATATCGCCAGGGCCTGTAAACATAATAGCGACAGTGACCGGAGCCAATTGCGGATATATTCGAACTATCCCACATATAACCGGTGCTACAATTGGTTTTGTATCAATTCTATTTTTACTAGGCTTTGGATTAGCTCAAGTTATCAATGAAGTACCCTATCTAACCGAAATATTTACCTATATAGGCGGTAGTTTCTTGTTATATTTGGCCTATAAAATTGCTATACAAAACCCAATGATCAGAGATGATAGTAAACTAGAGACCAATGCTCCATCCCTTATACAAGGAATGATGTGCCAATGGCTTAATCCGAAAGCATGGATTGTGTCTTTAGCAGGCATATCTGTTTTTAATAGTCGAGATGTAGAGATTAATTCGTTGCTACTTTTTTGTGCGATTTTTTTTATTGTCTGTTATGCATCAATTTCAGCATGGGCTGTTTTGGGAATGACGATTAGGACAGTTTTGGACATACCTAAACATTATAAGTTTTTCAATCTCATTATGGGTCTATTGTTAGCTATTACGGTCGTATATACTTTTTTTATTTCAAGTTATACGCATTAAACTTCAAGTTGCAATTGACAACACGCTATGAAACCTGGTTTATCCCCGCTTTGCGGGAATAAATCACACGCATCTTGAAGTCAGAATGATATAAACATTTATCAATCTGTTTATCCGATTTTCGACTATTTTTTCGGTAAGGTATAATTGGCGTTGTTTCTTGTAGTTCGATACATCTTGTTGTCTAATAACCCATCACAAAACATCCCCCTAGAAGGGTATGAATATAGATGACCAAGCAAAAATTCTATCGTTCGAGCGTAGTCCCCATTGAACTGCGTTCTTCTAAAAATTCGAAAGCCTGTTACGGGAAACACACTCATGAAGAATTTTCTATTGGAGCTGTAGATTGTGGTCAGAGTGATTACTTCAATAGTAATATTGAACGTAGAATACAAAACTTGTCATCATTAACCCTCTAGAGGTTCATTCATGTAACCCAATACCAGATACAAATTGGAGTTACAAAATGCTGTATGTATGTCCCGAATGGTTAGGGTATGTGCAATCGATGGTTGTAGGTGAAAGAGGAACGAATTTTATTCCGTTCTCAATTAATCATACCGATGATCCGGAACTTTATGTACAGTTTCAAGAATTAGCCAACACAATCATTCTTAATAAAGACAAAATGAAAATGGAAGAAGAGAGTATCGCTTTTTTTCCAATCTGTTTTCACAGTCCAACTCCATACCTTTAAAGAAAGTTGTACCAAAAAATAGTGTATCTAAGGCGTATAAATATATTTATGAAAATTTTCGAAGCAATATATCGGTAAAAGATATTGCTGTTCACTCTCAATTGAGTGAATATCATATTATCCACTCATTTCGAAAAGCATATGGTATTACTCCACATGCTATGCAAATCGCAATGCGCATTAATGAAGCAAAAGTACTCTTGAAGCAGGGAATGGATATAGCGTCTATAGCAACTGAATTAGGTTTTTATGACCAAAGCCACTTTCATAGGAACTTTAAAAAATTAGTTGCGTCAACTCCTGCGGAATATAAAAAAATATAGGCCACGTATTTAATCCGTTGAATTGCTTTACATCTACAGCACGACTATTACAGTACAAAACAATTTAAGCTCGACAATTCTATTCGGGAAAATCGCACAGCCCGACGAAATAACCAACATGATTTTGTTTTTGGCCTCCGGCAAAACAAGCCACACAACATTGCATATTGTCAGGGCGTAATTTATTGCGCAGATATTTTTCGGGAAGCGGTGAAAACGTTTGTTCGAGTGCAGGCGACAAAAAGAGTGGCGTCGCTCGGCAGCACATCACCTGAAATACAGGTCATGCTCCCAATAGTTAGATCACCCCTGCAAGATAGTATTCACGTTCAATAAACGTCCCTATCACTTTATCGTGCATCTCTTCGGATTTGGAATAGCCTATTGTTTTCCGATTGAGTCTCTTGATGCGGATACGTAGAGTCAGATTGATTCTCTCGATACGCTGGGTAAATTTCTTCCCTCTGAGGTGCCTCCCCTCAGGAAGACAGTCATAGACGGCATAATCATCGGTACAGTAATATTGGATTTCAAAAGGTGCCAGTAGCGCTAACTATTGGGAGCATGACCCGATGTTCCAGTAACACCTTAAACAAAATTTGGGTTAAATTACGCCAGCATGGTGGCACTGGCGCTTGTCGTGATATAACCACTCGTATGAGGTGAGAAAATGACAAACAATAAACATCAACACACACTAAAAAGTTATATTTTCAACTAATGCTCTTGAAAAATTCCAGTCATAATGTTTGTATAGACGATCTAACGTAGCAAATTTAGCGCCAGAATAAAACATTTCATATTGCAAGTGCCTTGAAGCGAATTCTGAACCAATAGCATCCCAAACCAATTTCATAAGTCTAATTCTATCAGTAGGTGACATGACTGATGAATACTGTGTTTTTTCAACAAAACTAAATATTTCATTATTTAGTAAGTCATACTCACTTGATGGCAGCATAATGACTCCCCCCCCTGCCAGTTTTCTGATAATATTTATCACTTTAGGATAAATAGATTGTGCTATAATTTGGCAGGCATAGAGCTGAACTTGATCTGGGATATAAAAACCATTATGGACGTTAGGATTATAAATTAAATTTTTAAATAATCCTTCAATATTCATCGCATAACAAGCTAATTCCGCAAGATTTTCTTTAACAGAAGGAAATTTATCAATCCCATTGGTTTCTGCCATTTTCTGAGCTAATCCAGTAAGAAAATGCAATTTCACTGCATATCGAGCTTGGCTTTGTGTATCCATCAAAACCTCTGCACCAGTTGAATGAAATTGTTTACGGCACATATCAGTGTCTTCAAAAATAAAGACCCGTTCCCAAGGAATTAGTACATCATCAAAATAGACAATAGTATCATTCTCATCAAACTGGTATGATAATGGATAATCTTTTGGATGCCCTGCGACTAACTCGTAAGAACGTCTTGATATAATCTTAATTCCTTCTGTACTTAGTGGCATCGCAAACGATAAAGCATAACGTTCATCGACACCAGATTTGAGAGGATTTTGTACACCAATAAAAATTTCATTTGCAAGAGGAGCTGCTGTTGCAAGCATTTTTCCACCTCTCACAATAATTCCTTTGGGATTTTTTTCAACTAATCCAAGTGAGTGATAAATATCCTTTGTGTACTCACTTGGCATCTTTGAACGATCTCCCTGTGGGTTTACTAGAGCATAAGTCAAATAAAGATCATTTTCACTTACATAGGTAAAATAGTTTTTTAGTGCATTAGAACGTTCTTGTGAGTAAGATTCAAATACTTCAATATGAGTCATCATCCCAACAAGTGCAGATGCCACATGATCAGGACTCCTGCCTATCCAACCAGCGCTCTGCATAGCATAATCATAAGCTGTTTGACCACGTGCTATAAGTTTTTCATGTGAAGAAGGAAGTTCCCAGTGACGAGCAATCCGAGTACCTTCCTTTGTCAGGAAAGTCATTTTTTCAAAATTGAATTTCTGATAATCATACAGATTAGCAACTGTCCTAATGGCATTCTTAAATGCTGGATGATCAACGTGATTAGTAATTTTTTCTCCATTGATAAAAATGGTACGTCCATCACGTAAATCATCAATATATTTATCTCCAGTTCTTATCATCTTTTTTGCTCTACCCTATTAGTTAATTAACTCGTTTTAAAGATCAAGAAAAGAAATCTTTCTATTTAATATTGAACGACCAACATATAAAGAAAATTGCTCCCATTGAGCTCCAACATGACTGCGATACATTTGTGTATCATTAAAATATTCAAGTAGAGGTGCACCTTTTAATGTTGCTGATGACCCTGCATTCCGAAAAAGTATATCAACACTTTCACACGCCAAACGACCAGCTTGCTGCAATAAACCCCATAAACGTAGATTTTCATCTACAGTCATAGGTGATCTATCGTATTCCCAGCGCTGACAAAATGAAGCATATTTATCAAATACATTGAATAAGATAGCTTCAGCCGAATCCGAAAGTAGCATTGCCAATCCAAGTGTACGTGAAAATACTATTTCGTTAATATCACCTGGTTTCTCGTATTTTCTAAATTCTTCAAGAGCAGCTTTACTTGCACCAACAATAGGAACAAGTATATTTGCATGGTAAGGTGCCATTAAGTACCCTAAATACATAGAATTTCTATGTATTCTTGTTCCTTCTGTACCATTCTCAACTCTTTGGTCGGCATAAAATCCTCTAAAGGGAGCAGACATTCTTTCCGGCACAAATACCGATGTAAGGCGTACACTATTTGAACCACTAGCCCACATACCCAATGTCTTATGTTCCCCCCAATCATTCAGTATTTCAAAATCACATCTAGGAATAATGAAATTCATGGAACACTTATCGCCATTACCCAAATCACAAATAGAATTGAGAATGACATGGGTTGCATAAGTAATACCACTGCAATAAGGAAAGATACCGTCAAGAATATATCCTTGCTTAACTCTCTTACATGTACCCGCTGGAAATGCCTTATGAGCCGCAATAAATTGTTTTCCGGTATCAAATAACTCATCTTGTACATATTCAGGCCAATGAGAAGCAACCAAGAAAGAATGACCGACACCCAAAGTTAAATTCCAACCCAAAGAAGGATGTCCTTCTGATATTAAGCATTATTTTATAATATTCAGAAAGCGAAAACTACAATCCTCCATATTTTTTAGGTTGCAGTAAGCGGTAAAACCCTTGCTCCATGAATAGATTATGTAAATCTTGAGAGTAAGTTCCAATCTTATTATGTTCTTCTCGTTTTTCCCTGAGGCATTCTTTCATATCCAGAGCAATACTATAAAATTTAGAAAATAATAATGGCGTAGTATTGCTAGATTTTTCTTACATAGAGTTCATTATAATCTGCATTTTTAAACCCTTTATTATCTATCTATTTCCCTGAAGTGAGCAGTAAATTGTCTTAATCTTTAGGTTCATATTTAAAATCAAGAGGTTTTAAAATATCAGCATTTTTAACAACTTCAATTAAAGAATCTGCGACATAATCAATATGGCTGTTAGTATACAGTCCGACGGGGAATAGTTAACCTCATCAATTCAAATAATGAAGGTTCTTGTTGTCCACTGATTGGGTCTCTGCCCATCATCAATGAACCAATCTCCGTAGCTCTCACACCACTTTCTAAATAAAGAGCATTACAAAGCACTTGAGCCGGAAAGTTTTCTGGCTTTATATCTGGGAATATTTTACGGGCATCTACAAATACAGCGTGTCCACCTACAGGTGTCTGAATTGGAATACCCGCTTTTAATAATTTACTCCCTAAATATTCAACTTGAGAAATTCGGCTACGTAAATGATCTTCGCTCAATGCTTCTTGAAGACCAATAGCCATGGCTTCTATATCACGGCCAGCTAACCCTCCGTAGGTTATAAATCCTTCCATTGGTACACATCTTATCTGTACTTCTCTAAACAAAGACTCATCATTACGAAAGCAACATAACCCGCCAATATTTACCATACCATCTTTCTTTGCAGACATTGTAAATATATCTGCTTTACTAAATATCTCTTTAACTATTTGTGAAATTGTTTTATCAGAAAATTTTTTATCGCGTTGTTTTATGAAATAAGCATTTTCCGCAAATCGAGCCGCATCAATGATCACAGGTATACCAGCACCTTTCGCCATTTCTGCAGCAGAACAAATATTATCCATAGATAATGGTTGTCCACCCACACTATTACAAGTAATAGTAATCACTATAGCCACAATGTTTTTTCTATTATTTTTAATTTCATAACTAAGATTATTTAGATCAAAATTACCTTTCCAATCATCATATATTTCAGTCTGTAAAGCAGAAGGGCAAATAAAATTTTTTACTTTAGCTCCCGCCATTTCTACATGAGCTTTAGTTGTATCAAAATGGTGATTAGATATAAAAATTGGTTCAGAAGCTCCACTTTTTTTGGCTAATTCTACAAGGTATGGGAATAATATTTGCTCAGCTCCTCTGCCTTGGTGCACAGGAATTGTATATTGATAACCAAACACTTCTTCGACAGTTTTTGATAGCTTATAATAGCTCTTGCTACCGGCATAAGACTCATCCCCCAAAAAGATCCCTGCCCATTGTCGATCACTCATAGCTCCTGTACCACTATCAGTCAATAAATCTATAAACACATCCTCCGCTCTTAAGAGAAACGGATTTAATCCGGCTGTTATCAAGGCACTTTGACGTTCAGCTCTAGTTATCATTTTAATTGGTTCAACCATTTTAATTCGCCAAGGTTCTGGTATAGATTTAGACATATATACTTTCCTATAATAAGCAATAGATATTAATATGGATTTTTCATTGAAACTATAAAAATGATTTCAATACTGAAACCTGTTTTTCGCCAAGCTCTATATTTTTATTATTTAAAATTTTTTCTATAGCTATAAATCCTTTTTCGCCATATTTACGAATATATTCTGAAACATGTTCTTTTGATTCAGAAAGGAATGCTATATCAAATTCTAACATCTCTCTGACAACCAATAATGGTACAGGAGAACGTAATGGTCTAAAATTAGGATTCCTCAACCCACCTTTAGCACAAAGATTAAAAAATTCACCCAGCATCAATCCATTACGCAAAAAAAATGGTTTCATTTCATGATGCAAACGAGCAATTTTTTCTTCAGGGAAAATATCACTCCATATACTAACAATTGTTTTAAATTGCGTTGAATCACCAGTGCGAGGTTCCTTATCAAGAAATAAATTTAAAAGATTAAGGATATGATTTTTAATTTTATCCTCAGTCATTCCTTTTGTTTTTACTTCAGTAATCCAAAATGTTTCTTTTTTCATGGATGTAGGAGAAAAGGGGCAAACAACACCTGACCTTCCCAAATCAGGATGTGGATTGCATAAATAATCTATACACCACTGAGCTATAGTTTTTATATCTCTTGTATCTGTCTCATCTGGTAACAATACAACTTCTGATATAGGAATAAGTTTTGTCGCACAAGATAATGAGTTCAAATTCATATCCATAATAAAGTCTCCTGACTAAATTTTCATATCAAAATTGATTAGAGTTAATAGCTGCCTTTTCATTTCTCAATGTTATAAAGCAAACAATAACAGACAGTATTGTTATTCCCATTAATGTATATACTAATACACTAAATGAATCGCTATAAATAGCTAGTAGTTCCTGCTCAGATAGATAAATAAATGAGTCTCTAGCATTATCAAAATTACCTGTTGTCAAATTACTTGCTGCTGTAGAAATCACATTGTGAGATTGTTGAGAAACTTGCTGTAAATTCATCTGTAGAAGAAAATTTAACATTGCTAGTGCGCCTGCAACACATATTGCCTCACCACAAGCTCGCATCGTCGTAAAAATGCCTGTTGCCATTCCTGCTCGCTCTATAGGAACTGCTCTAATTGAAAGATCATCCATTAACCCCCACGGAAATCCAGTTCCAATCCCTATTAACATCAGTGGAAAAATTAATTCTGTTGATTGTGCTCCAATAGGTATATTTGCTAACCATGCTAACCCTACCGCTGCACATAATAAACCAATACACGAAAGTGTTGGCGATGAAAACCAGCGAGTTAACAATGCCGCAAGAAAAGGAACAACAAGCATAGGAGCCGATAGTGCGATCATGACTTCTCCTGCTTTAATTGCACTATAACCTTCAATACCAATTAACCGAATTGGGAATAGAATAAGTAACACAATAAAACAAACCGCGGTTGCCAATGGTAAAAATTGTACTCCGACAAATTTTTTAAACCGAAAAAGCGATAGATCTAGCATTGGACGGGCATGTGATAATTCACATTTAATAAAAATAAACAACATCATGATGGAAGCACTGAACAATGCAATAACAGAAGTACTTCCAATACCACTCTGCGGAATTTGCATAATACCGAATGTTAGTAATACTAAAAATGCAGTAAAACTAAATACGCCTTTAATATCGAGTTTTACGGCGTTGGGATCGCGCGATTCACGCATCTGAATAACACCAATGACTAGTGCTATACCACCAAACAAAGCTCCCAGTAAAAATACAGACCTCCAGCCAAATACTTCTATTAGAGTACCTGATATCACAGGTCCAAATGCTAAACCCACACCAAAAGCTGTTCCTAATAAACCAAAAGCTTTTGTTCTTGCCCTTCCATCAAATTCCTGAGCTAATGCGGCATTCCCTCCAGCCATCGTCAAAGCGGCAAAAAAACCTTGTATTCCTCGCAATAAATCAAGAAAAACAACACTGCTCGCAACACTAACAATAAGAGAAAATAGTGTGAATCCAGTTATACCACCCACGAACATCTTCTTGCGTCCATATTGGTCAGCTAACGCTCCCGCTGCCATGACAGCACTACCAAAACTTAACGCAAACGCATTGATAACCCAAGATAATGCAATTGCACTACCTCCTAATTCAGATTGGATAGCAGGTAAAGCTACAGCCGGCCCTGTATATTCAAGAGGTAAAATCATCCCAGCGATACAAACAGCAGCTAATACCCAATAGCCACGCGATGGTTTCTTATTTTCTACCTGCATACCATATCCTCATCAAAATTTTAATAATTTGATTTTACTTATATAATATCATAATAATATTGCTATTTTCTCAAATAAAAATTGTGGAAATAACATGAATCATGATCTGGCCCTCTGGCATCTTTTTTTTCGGATTGTTGAAAAAGGAAGTTTGATAAAAGCAGCAAAAGATTTGCGATTAGATCCCTCTGTCGCGAGTCGGCGTTTAGCTACTCTTGAACATCAGTTAAAAGTTCAATTAATTAATCGTTCAACTAGGAAATTAAGCCTGACAGATACAGGAATACTGGCTTATGAGAAAATGCGCCCATTACTAAATGAAGTAGATAGTATCTTGAGTGATATCAGCGGTAATTCACTAGCGGGTAAAATTAAAATTACTGCCCCAGTAAATTTTGGAGAACACTATGTCACACAATGGCTAACTATATTTCAGCAAAAAAACCCAGACATTATATTTGACTTAGTTCTTTCAGATAATTGTCTAGATCTCCGACAGGAAGGAATTGATCTTGCAATCCGAATTGGAGAATTATCAGTCTCAACATTAGTCGCTAAAAAATTGGGTAATATTTCTGGAGTATTGTGCGCAAGCCCAGTATATCTGAACAAATATGGAACTCCACTTCACCCACAAGATCTGACAAAACATAGATCTATTATTTATTCACTACATCAAAATGCCTACCCAACTCGCCTACAGTTATCCTGTAATGGGCACATAGAACGAGTAGAACTGTCCAGTAGCTTTTACCTTAATAATGTGGGAGCAATCTACCAAGCAGTATGTGACGGAGCTGGTATTCATGCAGGCCCAATGTGGTTATTCAATAAAGCTATTCAAGATGGAAAGCTAATCAGACTATTACCCGATTGGACTTTACCCATACTTCCTGTTCATCTTTTAAGATCACAAAATAGTTATGTCCTCAACCGAATAATTGCATTAAGTGATTGGATTGAAAAATGTTGGCCAACCGAAGGAATATAATAATTAAGCATATATCTCTATCAATAATAAACACGCCCCTGCTAAATAAATCACTAATTTTGTTATCACATTTAGATATAAATAAAATAATAAATAATGGGTTATTATCATTATCCTTGATAAATCAAATGTATCATAAGTTTTAAATAGTGAAGATGATTTATTATTGGTTCTGTCGAAAATAGGAAAGTCAGGTATACTGTCAGCCTATAAATCCGGAGCCAATACCGCGGCACTGGAGCGCATCAATAACCTTTTATTTCTCTACGGACTCTGCCCTTGGCTGATTGAGATGAGCCGGATAAAATACCTGAACAACCGGGTGGAACAGGATCGCCGAGGCATTAAGCGCATCACAAAGCCGATGCTCGGATTTAAATCATTTGAAACGGCAGTGGCCACGATTGCGGGAATAGATTTACATCGAATGCTTAAAAAGGGACAGATGGAAAATGCCAGAGATATCCCAGCCTGGAAACAGTTTTATTCGTTATGCGCTTTTACTCCGGGTTTGCAAGCCTGATAGGTGTAATTTAATTGAAAGGTTTTACGGCCGGCATAACAGTGATAACGCTGGTGCCCACAACTCCCTTTTCCATGTCCTTTCACATCTTCTGTTTTGTGACAATAACGACAAATCACATCAACTTTAGTCATATTCACCTACCATAAATTACCGCAACATCTAATTATTGGGAGCATGACCGAAATACAGATAGTTCCCCATCGCCGGGAAAAGCCATCCGCATGATGACTATTTTGGTTGATACTTCCGTCTGGGTTGAGCATTCCAAAAACCGGAATGACGGGTTGATTCAGCTAAGAGAGTAACAAAGACATTAATCTATTGATTTAATTATATTTTGTAATTGACTATAAGAGAAGTGTATTTGGAGCGAGTGAAGGGAATCGAACCCTCGTATAGAGCTTGGGAAGCTCTCGTTCTACCATTGAACTACACTCGCATCAACGAAGTGATGGCGTTAAATATATACCTCTTACTGAATCTCAGCAAGTAGTATATCGTTAATATTTGTCTATATTTCAATCGGTTGTTTAAGATTTTTTGATGTATGTAAAAAAGCGCTGTCTGGTTAACCGGACAGCGCTTTTAGCTGGTTTTAATCGAGAAACGATTATTTATGCGTATGTGGACGCATTGCCGGGAACAGGATAACATCACGGATGGTGTGGCTGTCAGTAAACAACATCACCATACGGTCGATACCAATCCCTAAGCCTGCTGTTGGCGGCAAGCCGTGCTCCAACGCAGTAATGTAGTCTTCATCATAGAACATCGCTTCATCATCACCCTGATCTTTCTGGCGAACCTGCTCTGCAAAACGTTCTGCTTGATCTTCCGCGTCGTTCAGCTCCGAGAAGCCATTACCAATTTCACGGCCACCAATGAAGAATTCAAAACGATCAGTAATGAATGGATTATCATCGTTACGGCGTGCCAACGGAGAAACTTCTGCCGGATATTCTGTAATGAACGTCGGCTGAATCAGATGGCTTTCCGCGGTTTCTTCAAAGATTTCACACTGAATACGGCCTAAGCCCCAGCCCTTTTCAACGTCAATACCCAAGGATTTCGCGATAGCAACCGCTTTGTCCATATCATCCAAATCTGCCATGTTGGTTTCTGGACGATATTTGCAGATCGCTTCTTTCATAGTCATCTTGGCAAAAGGCTGACCAAAATCGAATTCCTGTTCGCCGTATTTCACCGATGTTGTACCCAGTACTTCTTGAGTCAGGGTACGGAACAGTTCTTCAGTCAGTACGATCAGATCCTGATAATCCGCGTAAGCCATGTAGAGTTCCATCATCGTGAACTCTGGGTTGTGGCGCGGAGAAACACCTTCATTACGGAAGTTGCGGTTAATTTCGAAAACACGCTCAAAACCACCGACAACCAAACGTTTCAGGTACAGTTCTGGCGCAATACGCAGGTACATGTCGATATCCAACGCGTTATGGTGCGTAATGAATGGACGCGCACTTGCACCACCAGGGATCGCCTGCATCATTGGCGTTTCAACTTCCATAAAACCTTTTTGGATCATGAAGCTGCGTAATGCCGACATCACGCGGGAACGGATCTGGAATGCCTTGCGTGATTCATCGTTCGAGATCAAATCCAAATAACGCTGACGATAGCGAGTTTCCTGATCCGCCAAACCGTGGAATTTATCCGGCAGTGGACGCAATGCCTTAGTCAGCAAACGCAACTCAGTACAATGGATAGAAAGTTCACCCGTTTGGGTTTTGAACAGCTTACCGCGCGCACCTAAAATGTCACCTAAATCCCATTTCTTGAACTGAGTGTTGTAAATGCCTTCCGGTAGGTCATCACGGGAAACATAGATCTGAATGCGCCCCCCCATGTCTTGCAGGGTGGCAAAAGAGGCTTTACCCATGATACGACGTGTCATCATGCGACCAGCAACAGTCACTTCGATGTCAAGCGCTTCCAATTCTTCCTTGGTCTTGTCATCGTATTTAGCATGCAGATCTACGGAAATGTTTTCGCGACGAAAATCATTTGGGAAAGCAATACCGTTACTGCGCAGGGCAGCCAGTTTTTCACGGCGCGTTTTCAGTTCGTTATTTAAATCAGGAGCCTGTTCAGCACCTTGTTGTTGTTGTGACATTTTAGTTCCTCATAGGCCAGCTTTTAAACTTGCTTCAATGAATTTGTCCAGATCCCCATCTAGCACAGATTGAGTATTGCGGGTTTCTACACCAGTACGCAAATCCTTAATGCGAGAATCATCCAAAACGTAAGAGCGAATCTGGCTCCCCCAACCAATGTCCGATTTGTTATCTTCCATTGCTTGTTTATCTGCATTCTTCTTCTGCATTTCCAGTTCGTACAGTTTCGCTTTCAACTGCTTCATCGCCTGGTCTTTGTTTTTATGCTGAGAACGGTCTGTCTGACATTGGGTTACAATACCTGTCGGTACGTGGGTGATACGTACTGCAGATTCGGTTTTGTTAACGTGCTGACCACCAGCACCAGAGGCACGGTATACATCAATGCGTAAATCAGCTGGATTGATTTCGATATCAATATCATCATCCACTTCTGGATAGATAAAGGCAGAACTGAATGATGTATGGCGGCGACCACCTGAATCGAAAGGACTTTTACGTACTAAGCGATGAACGCCCGTCTCTGTACGCAACCAACCGTAAGCATATTCACCCATAATTTTGATGGTGGCAGATTTCAAACCCGCAACATCACCATCAGATTCTTCAATAATTTCTGTCTTAAAGCCTTTGGATTCTGCCCAACGCAGGTACATACGCATCAACATGCTGGCCCAATCCTGCGCTTCTGTACCGCCAGATCCCGCCTGAAGATCCAGATAACAGTTTGCACTGTCATATTGGCCAGAAAACATACGACGGAATTCCAGTTGACCCAGCTTCTCTTCCAGCTGTTCCAACTCAGCGACGGCTTCATTGAAGGTTTCTTCGTCATCAGCTTCAACGGCCAGTTCCAGCAGGCCGTTCACATCTTCCAATCCCTGAGTCAGCTGATCAATGGTTTCTACGATGCTTTCAAGTGATGAACGCTCTTTACCCAACGCCTGTGCCCGTTCCGGTTCATTCCAGACATCAGGCTGTTCGAGTTCAGCATTGACTTCTTCTAAACGTTCTTTCTTGGCATCATAGTCAAAGATACCCCCTCAGAACTGCTGTCCGCTCAGACAGGTCCTGAATGTGATTTTTTACCGGATTAATTTCAAACATATTTCGTGTCTTATACGTTGTGTATTATGAATAAACGATGGTCGCATGGATATTTTCGAACCGTGCATTGTAACGGATCTATCAAGGGGTTCATACCCTTCCCTTTTTAAATGCAACTAGAAACCTAAGTTCATTCAATAGGGCCAAATATGCTGGATCAAAAGCTGAACATCACGATTACCACGAAATTCGTTAATATCCAGTTTATAGGCCAATTCTACTGTTTTGATACTATTATCCGGCCAGCAACTGACATCAATATTAAATGCAATGCCATCTAACATTGGTCCACCATTTAAGGGTTCCAGCATGACTTTTAGGTGCTTTTCACCCACAATACGCTGTTGCAGTAGTTTAAATTTGCCATCAAAAACCGGTTCCGCAAATGCCTGCCCCCACGGACCACCATCACGCAGAATTTCAGCCACTTCCAACGATAACTCTTCCAATGCTAATTCGCCATCGCTCCAAATCACACCTTCAAGTTGGGCTATATCCATCCAGTCAGCGACCAGTTCGGAAAAATAGCGCTGAAAAAGATCAAATTTGTCTTGTTCAATCGACAATCCCGCTGCCATCGCATGACCTCCAAATTTCAACATCAGTCCTGGATGCAGAGTATCAAGACGTTCAAGTGCATCTCGCATATGTAAGCCATTTACGGAACGCCCAGAGCCTTTCAAAGTGCCATCACCTGCCGGAGCAAAAGCAATGACTGGGCGATGAAAACGCTCTTTAATACGTGATGCCAAAATACCCACTACCCCCTGATGCCATTCGGGATGATAAATGGCTAATCCGTAAGGTAGCTGGGTATGGGTTCGCTCGATTTTATCGCAGATCTGCAAGGCTTCTTGCTGCATACCCTGTTCGATTTCCCGACGGGTTTGGTTCAAGCCATCCAACTCGCAAGCAATCTGGCGGGCTTGCGCCATGTCATCAGTCAGTAATAATGCTACCCCAACGGACATATCATCCAGACGTCCGGCGGCATTTAAGCGTGGCCCCAACGCAAATCCCAAATCACTGGCGGCCAATTTTGTCGCATCCCGTTTGGAAACTTCGAGCAGCGCCCGTATTCCCGCACAGCAACGCCCTGCCCGAATGCGATTGAGTCCTTGATATACCAGAATGCGATTATTGGTATCGAGGGGAACCACGTCAGCCACTGTACCTAATGCCACTAAGTCCAGCAGTTCCGCCAAATTGGGTAATGGAATACCTTGTTGCTCAAACCATGCCAGTTTGCGCAATTCAGCCCTGAGTGCAGACATCAGATAAAATGCAACACCAACCCCTGCCAACGCCTTAGAAGGAAAAGCGCAGTCAACTAAATTAGGATTCATAATGGCATCTGCGGCTGGTAATGTTTCGCCCGGTAAATGGTGATCGGTGACGATCACCTTGATGCCATGTTGATGTGCCACGGCTACACCATCATGGGATGAGATCCCATTATCCACGGTGATAATCAGATCTGCGCTTCTTTTGACAACTTCATCAACCACCTGAGCGCTTAATCCATAACCATCTTCAAAACGGTTTGGCACAAGATAATCAAGGTTGCGATATCCCATTGCCCGCAAAGCGCGGATGCTCAAAGCGGTACTGGTTGCTCCATCTGCATCAAAATCGCCAACTACCACGATGCGCCAATGTTCATGTAATGCAGTGACCAATAGGGTAACAGCCTGCTCAATACCATTGAAGGATTGGTAATTGAGGAGTCCCTTTGCACTACGCTCCAGTTCATCAACTTGCTGTATACCACGCATAGCATATAAACGGCGCAATAACGGATGGATATCGTTGGGAAGATGACAAGGATCCGCCACCGGTCGGCGGCGGAGTTGTATTTTTCTACTCACAGTTTCTTATTCACTGATTTTTTATTCACGAATTTTTGTATTTACTGAATGGGAACATAAACAATTTCAATTAATCGTCATGGTGTTCCAACGCAGCCAATAAATCTTTCGGTGACAAATAACCACCGAGCACGCTGCCATCTTTTAGGACGATAGCCGGTGTGCCCTGAACACCAAACTGCAAGCCTAACTGATATTGTTTAGCAATATCTGCCTTACACTCTTTAATTGGGGAGATATTTTCACCTTTGAAAGCAGCATTCAGTGATTTATTCGGTGTTGCACTGCACCAAATAGACTGCATATCTTTAGCTGACTGGTGTTGCAAACCATGACGAGGAAACGCCAGGTAACGGACAGTAATCCCCAATTCGTTGTATTCTTGCATACTCTCATGCAATTTACGGCAATAGCCACAGGTAATATCAGTAAAAACAGTAACAACATGTTTTTCTTTTGGCGCTTTGTAAATAATCATTTGATTTTTCAAAGCTTCCAATTTTTTAACCAGAACCTGGTTGCTGATATTTTTGGGTACTTTGCCACTAACATCATAAAGTGGCCCTTGTAATAGGTACTTACCATCATCCGATAGGTAAATAATGCCATGCTCAGTTAATATTGAACTCACACCGGGTAGTGGTGATGGCGTGATACTTTCTGCCTTAATTCCCATTTTAGACAATGTGTTATTGATAGCACTCTCATCAGCAAAGGCGTTGCTGGCAACAGCAGTCAACAGTAATGAAAGGCAAAACGCGATCTTCTTCATTATTTGTTCCTTTATTTTCACTTAATCCCGCAGTTACCCACGGGGGTGATGTTGTTGATGCAGCACTTTGAGACGTTCGGTGGCTACATGGGTGTAAATCTGGGTTGTGGAGAGGTCACTATGACCTAATAACATCTGCACAACACGTAAGTCTGCACCATGATTAAGTAAATGTGTTGCAAAAGCATGGCGTAAAACATGGGGTGACAAGCGTTCAGCATCAATGCTTGCCAATACGGCATAGTGTTTGATCCGATGCCAGAACGTCTGGCGTGTCATCTGCGTTCCGCGCTTACTGGGGAAAAATACATCAGATACAGAACCATTCAATAGCCACGAGCGTCCATATTCCAGATATTTTTCCAGCCAATAAACAGCCTCTTCTCCCAAAGGAACCAACCTTTCCTTATTGCCCTTCCCCACAATTCTGATCACTCCCTGGCGTAAACTCACATCAGATAAGGTCAGGCCAACCAGTTCTGAAACTCGCAATCCGCAAGCATAAAGCACTTCCAGCATGGCTTTATCTCGCAATTCGAGTGGTTGGTCAACCAAAGGCGCGTTTAGCAAATCCCCAACTTGTTTTTCACTTAAATCCTTGGGCAGACGTTTAGGCAATTTAGGCGCAGATAATAATGCTGTTGGATCATCTTCCCGCATTCTTTCACGATATAGATACTGAAACAACCGCCGCATTGCACTCAACAAGCGGGCTGAACTACTGGCTTTATAACCGCCATCCACTCGCTCAGCTAAAAACGACTGTAATTCTATCGACTGTACTGAAAGTAAATCGTGATCATAATGCATCAACCAATTGTTCAAAGCTTGTAAATCAAGCCGATAAGAAGCCAGGGTGTTTTCGGCCAGATCTTTTTCCAGCCAGATAGTATCGAGAAATTGCTCTATCAGGGGATTAGCCGATGGGGGATTATCTAATAGGTTATGTTTTTTTGGCATTATTTCTCTTTATTCCTTCTTTTTGTCTGCCCATCTGTGCCTTCCAATCGGGCTATTATGCCTGAAAAAGCAATTATTCTGTTACAATACCGATCTTGATATTCGAAATTCCCTGATAACTTAATGATGAAAATTGGTCTCTTTTACGGCTCTAGTACCTGCTATACAGAAATGGTAGCAGAAAAAATACGCGATATACTCGGTGAAGATCTGATCGACCTGCATGATGTCAAGGATTGTGATCCCTGCTTGATGGAAGAATATTCTGTCCTGATCCTCGGTATCCCGACTTGGGATTTCGGCGAATTACAGGAGGATTGGCAGGCTATTTGGGATCGACTTCCCTCGTTAGATCTGGCAGGAAAAATCGTTGCTATGTATGGCATGGGTGATCAGATCGATTATGGCGAGTGGTTTCTGGATGCATTGGGAATGCTGTATCACCATCTGCTACCAACGGGTGTACAGTTTATAGGGTTTTGGCCAACAGACGGTTATGAATTTACCAGCCCGAAACCGTTGTCCGAAGATGGCAAACATTTTGTCGGGCTGGCTCTGGATGATGTGAACCAATTCGAACAAACAGATGAACGCTTAGGTGAATGGTGCATGCAGATATTGTCTGAAATGGAAGCGTTGTTTTAGCCATCATCACCGTCCAGGGTATTGGCGCATCAATTGATTCAAATGACGCCAGGCCGCGGGCGACATACTATCTGATGCTATCCATAACCGAACGTACCTATTTTCTGCCTGACTAAATGCATGGAGCATAACCATCATCCCATAGCGATGGAGCCACGGGGGCTGGGCGATACGCCAGGCAGCTTTTTGCCAATGCACTTTGTTGCCTTCGAACAATACCAACTGCCCCTGACACTGCCGGATATTTTTCTGGCTCCACGCCAAGCTACTTATAACGATGGCAAACAGTGGAAACCAGAAAAATAAAAGCCCCAAAAAAGCACTGTAAATCGGCCAAGGTGCCAGCAAAGCAGCAATTACGACTGCACCATGTACGCCCGTGGAAAACAGGCGAGTCTGGCGAGACGCCCTTAATTTATTGTTCCACAGGACCACGGGCTTGGTTTCTGCTCTGGATCAATTTCACCATATGGTACAGTTCATCATCTTCGGGCCGTCCATGATTCATCAGCCAATTGAAAAGATCAGGATCGGGGCACTCCAGCAAACGAACGAAAATCCGTTTGTCATCATCACCCAATGAATCATATTCATATTCAAAAAATGGCATGATAGAAATATCCAGTTCACGCATTCCACGACGACATGCCCAGTGAATACGTGCTTTATTCTCAATATCCATGTTTAAAAAGCCTCTTTATCATTTTCATTCGTGCCATTAAGACGGTAAGCAGATTATCAACGATTCTGGGCTGTTTTTCATCATCTGCCTCGGTGAGATCACAAGATATATCGATAAGATGCGAAGCCTATCGCAACAAATTGACCATGCATGCCTTATCTGTAAATAACAAGCATAATCCCTTTGCATTAAACCGCATCTCTTTTACCATTAGTGTTATTTCTTAGTTAGTTTACTGGCAGGAGCTGCTATGACTTACCACACACCGTTTTCTGCACAAGATCCATCCCCTTCGGCAACACTACCACTGACTTTAATTTCCCTTGATGATTGGGGGATAGTGACAGCCATTGGTGCTGATGCGAAAAAGTATCTGCAAGGTCAGATTACAGCCGATCTGACTTCCCTGAATGATAACCAGCACGTATTAACTGCCCATTGTGATGCCAAGGGCAAGATGTGGAGTAACTTACGCCTGTTTCAGCGTGGTGAAGGTTTTGCCTATATTGAACGCCGTTCATTGTTGGAAACCCAATTAACCGAATTGAAAAAGTATGCTGTGTTTTCCAAAGTAACACTTGCCAAAGATGAAGCAAATATCTTGCTCGGTATCGCTGGCACAGGAAGCCGGGAAGCGCTGACTCCCCTCTTTCCAACCCTGCCTGATACCGAATCTCCTGTTATCCAACACGAAGCTACCACCCTCCTCCACTTCGCCCTTCCCGCTGAACGTTTCCTTATCGTCACGGACAACACAACTGCCGCTAAATTAACCGAAACGTTAATCGCAACATGTCAACCGCAGTTGAATGACAGCCAGCAATGGCTGGCGTTGGAAATTGAAGCAGGGTTCCCAGTGATTGATGCTGCCAGCAGCGCACAATTTATTCCACAGGCCACCAACCTTCAAGCAATCGAAAATAGTATCTGCTTCAAGAAAGGCTGTTATACCGGTCAGGAAATGGTAGCCAGAGCCAAATATCGTGGAGCAAACAAGCGAGCCATGTACTGGCTGGCAGGTAATGCTGCTTTCCTGCCGGCTGTTGGCGATGATTTGGAATGGCAATTGGGCGAGAAATGGCGTCGAACCGGTTCAGTATTGGCGGCAGTCAAACTGGTTGATGGCTCAATCTGGGTACAAGTGGTCATGAATAATGATATGGAAGCAGGGAGCGTATTTCGTATTCGTGATGATGAAAGTAGTACTCTTACCATTCAAACATTGCCTTATTCACTAGACGAAGAAAAATAACTATTGAGGTTTTTGTATGTCATTAGCTGTACCTCCTGTTGATTTCGGCCCTTTTACCGATGTCATTGCGTTTCTTATGGAACTGGATCAATTAAAATATGTCCATCGCAAGACCAAGTTATTGAATAATGCGCGCCATGAAAACTCCGCTGAACATAGCTGGCATTTTGCCATTGCTGTGCTTGGTTTTGCTCCTTATGCCGGAGATGTGGATATTAGCCGCGTCATGCAGATGGCTTTGATTCATGACATTGTTGAGATCGATACGGGTGATGTTATCGCGTTCGATCTGGCTGCCCGTGAAGCCATTCACGAACATGAAGTGAAAGCGGCTAACCGTATTTTTGGCTTACTGCCGGAAACCCAGGGAAAATATTTTCTGGAACTGTGGCACGAATACGAAGATGCCATCACGCCAGAAGCACGTTTTGCTAAAACCCTCGATAGAATTATGCCGGTATTTATGAACCTGCATAACCAAGGACAGAGTTGGGTCGAAAATAATATTCGCTTTGAGCAAGCTTACAACCTGCTCCATTTTGTTTCCGAAAGTTATCCTGAACTATGGAAATACCTGCTGCTACAATTGGAAGCAGCAAAAGAAAAAGGTTGGTTGAAATAATTTTTCGCTTTTTCTCTTCGAAACCAAGCTGTCAGCTACAAACTGGCAGCTTTAAAATACTTTCTTACGCGCATTCAATTAGCTGATGTGATGGCAGTAAAAATGGTCTGCAACAGACAGAATCAAATGCAATATGTCGCTACGAGCCATATGGGCTTGAATTGAACAACAATCCCATGAAACATTGGATTAATGAGCGCTATAGAGAATGAATCCGCAAGTTTCAGACGTGCAAATTTCTCACACTTAGCTTTCAGTTTTTCCTCAAGGCAACGTGTCCCCTCCCCCCTATTTCAATCGCTGTCGAGGTGCAAGTGGGTTTGGTATAAGTGATTGAGGTTTAGGACTGTATATTAATTGTGTGACTGCTCCCCGCCCTGTCGAGGGTGTCGTAAAAGGGGGGGGGATATAAGGCGTACCTGATAATAACAGCATAACTATTTTACCAGTTAGTCAATAATCGAATTTCAACTTGCCAGATCACATCAATCAGTAAATTGATATCATGACCAAAATAGGAATAGAAAAAACATGCCTATATTTCACAAGGATCTTGATGAAATCGTTAACGTTAAACATGGCTTATTTTTTCAGGTTTTCTAAGCAAATACCAAGTAATCAAAACGACAATGCCTGTCAATATTGCGGTAGACCAACTTGTCATATGAATAGCATGGGTAAAAGAGAACTCTGCTGAATTTACCAATCGCTGCCTTGCTGTATCTGCCAACGAATCAGCAACTGTATAAGCGCCGGCCAAAGTTTCCAGCGCTAATTTGGTTTGATCTTGAGAAATGGCATCAGGCAGTTTTAGGTTCAACCGATAAAAAGCTGTTAATAATCCACCGATAATAGTTGTCCCAAAAACAACGCCAACTTCATATGCTGTTTCACTGATTGCCGAAGCGGAGCCAGTTTTCGAAGAGGGTACAGCTGAAAGTATTAATTCATTGGAAACAGAAGCAATCGCACCTATACCTGAACACAACAATACAAAAGTTATGATAATGGAAGTCAGACTACTACCCACCCAAGCTATCAGTAAAAATGCCAAGCCCGCCAAAGCGAGCAGCAGAGGTAGTAACCAGTATGCCGGAACTCTCTTAGCAACAGGCACGATTACCATCCCAACCACAACTGCCATTATTTGCCCTGGAACCAACGCAAAACTAGCTAACAGAGGTTCTATACTTAACACTATTTGTAGAAACTGGGTAGCAAAAAAGACAAAACCAACTAATAGACCTAAGCTTAGCAAGTTCACCATAACTGAACCGACAAATACACCATTATGGAACAGCGAAATATCCATCAGTGGTACAGGTAACTTGTGTTGTCTACGTATAAAACTTCTTCCACTCATCAAACCGATCGCTGATGCAGCGATAGCTTCAATTCCAACTCCATTACTAGCGATATGCTTAATGGCATACACAATACCTATCATCGCGATAATCGATAATAAAACGCTATAACCATCAATAAACCCTGTTTGTTTGTCAGATGCAGGCAATAAAATGGGACCAAAAATTAATAGGGGTATCAATACGGGAACAGCCAGCAAGAAAATGGAATTCCAGTTGAAATATTGCAATAAGACACCGCCAATGATCGGCTCTAGCGCTGAACCAACGGTAAGAGTGGTTGCCCAAATAGCAACGGCAACACAACGCTGTTCACGATCAACAAAAAGACAACTAATCAAGGCCAATGTTGATGGCATCAGCATTGCACCAAAAAAACCAAGAGCTGCGCGGCCAACAATCAGCTGTTCTGGCGATGTGGATAATGCGGTTAAAACTGAAATAATAGTGAACCCCAACGATCCCAACAACAATAACATCCGGTGACCGACACGATCGCCAATACTTCCCATAGAAACCAGCAATCCTGCCAGGACTAAAGAATAAGCATCTATTATCCATAACGCGATGCTCAACTTTAGCTCCCTATAACATGGGCTTGTTGAAGCCAGTCGCGTTGACTTTTACCTTGTTTAAAATTGGCAAAAATACCCAGTGTATGAGAAAGCAGTTTTCTGGCTATTCGATTACTCAAATGCCACAAATCCCGTGCCCAGCACTTCTCGATAGCAAATTGCCCAGCGAGTTGACCAATGACGGTTTCAATTAAGCGCCGTTTGGCATTAATGCGCTTTCTTGTTTCTCTGGGGACTGGGTCATCCATATTGGCACGCACCGGGGCTATCATTTCAATACCCGACTGCTTCATTTCCTCTTGAAATTCAAAACTTAAATAACCTTTATCGCCGAGCAAACAGCCTTTTATTGGGCTAGTCAAGTCCCAGACCGCTTCACGCTCACTGACATTGGCGGGCGTCAATGTGAATCCCGTTACTACGCCAGTTTCATCTATCATGAGATGCCCTTTAAAGCCGTAGTAAGTTTCGTTTTTGGCGGCGCAGTACCCATAATCAGCTTGTCCTTTAAAGCTGGCACTGCCTTTCGCTCTTTTGAATCCACAGATGGGCAACGGAAATCCGTCGACAATATGTACCGGCCTATCGAACGCACCCAATAACCTCGCCAGCTTTTCTTGCAGCTTTTGTTTAACAGCCCAAAGATTCGCAACCTGTTTAGCAAAATTGGCGCGTGAACCCAGTCCCGGAAACCACTCGCACCAGTGATCACGAAAGTACGTCCAAATTCCTTTATCCGTTGAAAAGCCTAAGAATTCACCTACCACTTCCATCGTGATGGCTTCCGCATCGCTCAGCTTAGGTGGGTATCCCCGGCTTCTGAATCGAGAGCTTTGCTGTAACGCCGTTAAATTATCGTCTACCCAACAAAACACCCAAATGATAAAATCTTGCTGTGACATAGCCTTTGTTCCTTTATTTCTCTCAGTTTGGCGACTTAAAGTTATAAAGGAGCGGCTATGTCATTTCAACTCACCATAAAAGTCGAGCATCGCGTTATCCATAATTGCTGATTAGCACTCGGCTCCAACGCTCTGGCTATTTTTGGCAAAGCAAATCCCAAGATGGTATTGTCCACCGTCACTAATAAAACGGGTAACATTAACACTAACAATCCAAACCAGCTACGTAATCCAGCTTGTTTATTCAAACTGATATTCTTATTCAATGACATCACCTATAACTCCTACGGTCATAGTTTAATTATGAAAAAGAAATGCCATAAATTGGTTATAACCAATGCAACCTTTTTCATATTTTCTAAGATTTATAAGATTATTGGAGGAATAATGTATACGCATTAAACTTCAAGTTGCAATTTACAACACTCTATGAAACCTGATTTCTTCCCGCTTCGCGGGAAGAAATCACACTCATCTTGAAGTTAGATTGGTATAAATTATGAAATCACTAAACAATAAAAGTATGTTATTAATAAAAAACAGACAATTATTTTAATGATTAAGGAGATGGGTTAACGCTGGCTAACTGTAAAAATAATAAAACTCCATCCACACCGGTACGTTAGTGGAAGTTGTTTGAGATAGAAATTTATGTGAAATTTGAAGCATCGTCATAGTAAGAATGTCCAAGATAATTCCATAACCAACTGATTTATTTTCATCAGTTTTGAACGTACTTTCTTAAGAGCCAATTATACTTTCTCGATTAATAATATTGAAAAAATAAAAATAATCAATTAAATTTATTCGACCTACATCATGTTTTAGCCCATTTTATGAAAAAAGGGCATTAGTGATAAATAAATTAGAGGATTGTAGCCCAGCCAGGTTGAATATTTTACTTTGGGACATACAAGTAATACAGAAATCTGCAAACTTACCATGAATACTGGCAAAAGGTTGATAGTGCTTACCCATGGTCAAAATCAAATATTGATGTATTTCATCAGAAAAAACCATCATGCCGTGACGTAAATAAACATCGTTAACTCTTCTTTACTCCATACAGATCTGTTGGATTATGTGTATATAACCAATATTAATCGGCATCCATAATTTATGATTTATCTTATACGTATTAAACATAAAGATATTAAATATTATTTAAATAAAAATTTCATTGATAAAAAAACAGTGTCAGAAATATTTCTGACACTGTTTTCGTTGAGTCTCGTTAATTTATTTATAACTAACGATAATCTTCAATTGGCGCACAAGAGCAATGTAAATTACGATCACCGTAAACATCATCAAGACGTTTAACTGTCGGCCAATATTTATTGGCTTTCGTTTCCGCCGTTGGGAAAACGGCAACTTCACGGCTATATGCATGATCCCAATCAGAAACAAGTTCAGCCTGAACGTGCGGCGCATTAACCAATGGGTTGTCTTCCAAAGGCCATTCTCCACTTGCCACTTTGCTGATCTCTTGCCGAATTGCCAGCATTGCATCAATAAAGCGATCAATTTCAACTTTACTCTCTGATTCCGTTGGTTCAACCATCAGAGTTCCCGCAACCGGGAATGACATGGTTGGTGCATGGAAACCGTAGTCAATCAAACGCTTGGCGATATCCATCTCGCTGATACCGAATTCTTCTTTCAGTGGACGAATGTCCAGAATACATTCGTGAGCAACATAGCCATTACGTCCGGTATAGAGGATCTCATAAGCCCCTTTCAGGCGGCTTGCAATGTAGTTGGCATTCAAGATCGCAACCTGGCTGGCTTGTTTCAGCCCTTGTGCTCCCATCATGCGAATATACATCCAGCTAATCGGCAGGATAGAGGCACTACCAAACGGTGCTGCGGATACCGCACCTAATGTCGTAACTTCATCCATTTCCACTACGGAATGGCCCGGCACAAATGGCGCAAGATGTTTTTTCACGCCAATTGGCCCCATGCCTGGACCACCACCGCCGTGTGGGATACAGAAGGTTTTATGCAAGTTCAGATGCGAAACATCTGCGCCAATAAAGCCCGGTGTAGTAATACCCACTTGTGCGTTCATGTTCGCGCCATCAAGGTAAACCTGACCACCGTTTTGGTGAATAATTTCGCAAATCTCACGAATGGTTTCTTCATAAACACCGTGAGTTGATGGGTAAGTCACCATGATACAAGCAAGATTGTCACTGTGTTTTTCTGCTTTTTCACGCAAATCAGCCAGATCGATGTTGCCTTCTTTATCACAGTTCACAACAATCACCGTCATACCCGCCATATGAGCAGATGCCGGGTTTGTACCATGCGCAGAGCTTGGGATTAAGCAAATATGGCGATGTTGTTCTCCACGGCTGGCGTAATAGCGACGAATTGCCAGCAAGCCCGCATATTCTCCCTGTGCGCCAGAATTAGGCTGCATACAGAATGCGTCATATCCGGTCAGCAATACCAGCCAATGGGAAAGCTGGCTGATCATCTGGTGATAACCCTGGGCTTGTTCTGGCGGGCAGAAAGGATGCATATCGGTAAATTCAGGCCAGGTAATCGGCATGATCTCCGCTGCTGCATTCAGCTTCATGGTACATGAACCCAACGGGATCATGGCTTGATTCAGCGCCAGATCTTTACGCTCCAGACTGTGCATATAACGCATCATGTCGGTTTCACTGTGGTAACGACGGAAATTATCATGTGCTAAAATTTCGTCATTACGCAACATGGCGGCTGGAATAGATTGGCTGCCTGTCGCAACTTCACGATCAAGAGCATCAATATCCAGGACTGAATCAGAACCTGTTATCACTTGATACAGGGTTAATAGATCATCACGGCTGGTTTTTTCACTCAAGGATACACCGACAGCACCAAGAATATCAGTACGTAAGTTAATCTGTGCTTTAGCCGCTCTTGCCAGTACCTGAGCCTTATCTGATACCTCAATCGCTAATGTATCAAACCATGTCTTATGACGTAGTGTGATACCCGCCTTTTGCAAACCAACAGCCAGAATATCTGTCAATCGGTGAATACGGTTGGCAATGCGCTTCAAACCTTCAGAACCGTGATAAACAGCGTACATTCCCGCAATATTGGCCAGTAAAACTTGCGAGGTACAAATATTGGAATTCGCTTTTTCACGGCGAATATGCTGTTCGCGGGTTTGCATCGCCATACGCAATGCTCTGTTACCCGCAGCATCACGGGAAACACCGATAATACGACCCGGCATAGAGCGTTTGAATTCATCTCTGCATGCAAAGAAAGCGGCATGAGGGCCGCCATATCCCATCGGTACACCAAAACGCTGTGCAGAACCAAATACAATATCAGCACCTTGTTTACCCGGCGCGGTCAATATGACCAATGCCATGAAATCCGCGGCAACGCTGACAATGATTTTACGCTCTTTCAGTTTTGCAATCAGGTCACTGTAATCATGGACTTCACCCGTCGTTCCCGTTTGTTGCAGCAGGACACCAAAGATCCCTTCCAGTTCCAGTGCTTTTTCTGCTTTATCAACAATGACTTCAAATCCAAATGTTTCAGCACGGGTACGCACTACATCCAACGTTTGTGGGTGAATATCATCTGCCACAAAGAAACGTTCAGCGCTTTTCAGCTTGCTGATCCGCTTTGCCATTGCCATCGCTTCTGCGGCAGCTGTTGCTTCATCCAATAGTGAAGCTGAAGCAAGATCTAAGCCTGTCAGGTCAATGGTGACTTGCTGAAAGTTCAACAAGGCTTCTAAGCGGCCTTGAGAGACTTCTGGTTGATAAGGGGTATATGCGGTATACCAGCCCGGATTTTCCAGCAAATTACGCAAAATCACGGGAGGAAGAATGGCGGGTGAGTAACCCATACCAATATACGATTGATAGCGCTGATTCTGATTTGCTATCGCTTTCAATTCAGCCAATGCCTGTTGTTCAGTCACTCCCTCACCAAGCGCAGGAGGCTCTGATAATGCGATATCACGGGGAACGATTTTATCGGTCAGATCATCAAGAGAATTTGCACCTATTATCGCCAGCATCTCTGTTTGCTGTTCAGCTGAAGAACCAATGTGGCGACGAATGAATTCACCTTGGTGTTCAAGTTGGATTAATGTCTGAGTCATTGATGATAATTTCCTGAAACTAGCTATGCCTTTTATCTTTCAAGTTACCGTCTTGTTGTCTATCACTTGAAATCTATTGGCTATAAAAAAACAGCACAAAAAAACGCCCCATTCACAATGTGATATGGGGCGATTCAAAATAATTACTCGTCTTCTTCCAAGAGTGACCGATAACTTTCGGCATCAAGCAAATTAGCGAGTTCACTCTCATCAGCTATTTTAACGCGGAACAACCAACCTTCGTTATAGGGTTCACTGTTCACTAATTCGGGAGAATTTTCCAGGTCAGGGTTAACCGCGATAATCTTACCACTCACCGGTGCATAGATATCAGAAGCCGCTTTGACTGACTCTACAACAGCACAATCATCACCACTATTTACTTCTGTGCCTATTTCCGGCAAATCAACAAATACCATATCGCCCAATAACTTCTGGGCATGTTCGGTAATACCTACGGTATATTCACCATTGCCTTCCGAGCGAACCCACTCATGTGATTCTGTATATTTCAATTCTGCTGGTACATGACTCATCGTTGCCTTCTCCTTGTTTTTATCACTCTACAAGTGGTTTTCCCATCCGCACAAAACCCGGTTTAACAACCTGTACGGGCATTTCTCGATTACGGATCTGGACAACCGCCTGTTCACCAATACCTTGCGGTACACGTGCAAGGGCTATACTAAATCCTAAGGTTGGGGAGAATGTTCCACTGGTAATCACGCCTGAACGCATTTCACCGGAATCATCAGTGAAGTTGACCGTTAAGCCACCACGCAATACTCCCTTTTCACGCATGACCAGTCCAACCAATTGATCAGTACCCGTTTCGCGTTGTCTTTCCAATGCTTCACGACCAATGAAGTGGCGATCTTCCGGTTTCCAGGCAATTGTCCATCCCATGTTGGCGGCCAGAGGTGAAACAGTTTCATCCATTTCTTGACCATAAAGGTTCATGCCCGCTTCAAGACGCAATGTGTCACGCGCTCCCAACCCAGTCGGTTTCACGCCTACTGCTAACAACTGTTGCCAAAAATCTGCCGCTTGTTCTTTAGGCAGTGCAATTTCATAACCTGCTTCACCGGTATAACCCGTCGTTGCAATAAATAGATTTCCCGACTGGACGCCAAAGAAAGGTTTCATACCCGTTACCGCTTGCTTCTGCACATCACTTAGCAATGATTGCACTTTGGCTTGCGCGTTTGGCCCCTGGACAGCAATCAGAGCCAAATCATCACGTACGGTAACTTCAACGTCATATTTCTCAGCATGTTGATAAATCCATGCCAGGTCTTTCTCGCGGGTCGCCGAATTCACAACCATGCGATAAGCATTATCAGTGAAAAAATAGACAATGAGATCATCAATGACGCCGCCAGATGCATTTAGCATTGCGGTATATAACGCCTTGCCCTGTTCGGTGAGTTTGGCAATGTCATTGGCCAGAAGATAGCGGAGAAAATCACGGCAATCTGGACCGTGTAGATCCACAATTGTCATATGGGAAACGTCGAACATACCAGCATCAGCACGCACTGTATGATGTTCGTCAATTTGTGAACCATAGTGCAGGGGCATCATCCAGCCATGAAAATCTACCATGCGTGCTCCGCATGCCAGATGTTGATCATATAGTGGGGTGTGTTTTGACATTATTTCCCTCTTTACATTCTTGACATGAAAACATTCGTGACCTGAAAAAACATACGGCGCATTAACCGGCAGGTGTTGGATCATGAAGCAAAGAAACGGTTAATCACGCAAACGATACCTTGGGATCAGAAGTTATCACTGAAATAGGAAATGAACCATAAAATAAATTAGCTGCATTGCCGCAGCAATCCGAAATGGCACGGATTGCCATGCAGAATTTTTGTCTGATTTATTGCACAAAAATACTCAAAATTTTTAACAAATAGCCAAAAAACAATCTTTTTAGGTTGAAAAAAGGCTAAAGTGTGAAGTAAATCGACTTAACACACTTTAGCCTGATATGAGAAAAACTAATTCTAATTCATCGGCTGAATTAGATTTTTTCAACCGAAGCGGTTTGGGCGATCAGCCAATCAGGAAGGTCATTAAGACCCATGGCATGACGAAGCAATTGCGGCTTCATTCCCGGTAAGTGATCAGCCAGTGTTAACCCAATTCCACGCAATAATTTTTTAGCGGGGTTATTGCCATCAAATAGCTGACGAAAACCTTGCATACCTGCAAGCATGACCGCAGCACTGTGTTTACGGCGACGTTCATAACGTCCCAAATAGAGATATTGACCGATGTCTTTCCCTTGCTGGTTTAAGCGGCTCAATTCACCTATCAGTTCTGCTACATCCATAAATCCAAGATTAACACCCTGACCAGCCAGTGGGTGGATAGTGTGTGCCGCGTCGCCTAATAGCGCCAATCGATGAGCAGCAAAATTGCGGGCATAACGCCCCGTTAATGGGATAGTTTGTCGATCACTGACCAGTTCACATTGACCAAGACGCATATCAAATGTCGCGCTTAATTGCCGATTAAACAGTGTCGGTTCCATAGATTTGCGCTGTTGCGCAGATTCAGCCGGCTGTGACCACACAATCGAACATAAGTGAGGATCTGGCAGTGGCAGGAAAGCCAGTATTCCATCACCGTGGAAAACCTGGCGTGCAACACCTTCATGAGGCTGCTCAGTCCGAATTGTCGCGACCAAGGCATGGTGTTCATAATCCCAGAAAGTCAGCGGAATATCCGCATGTTGACGCAACCAAGAGTGGGCACCGTCTGCACCAATGACCAGGCGTGAAGTCAGCATTCTTCCATCGGATAATGTGATAAAGGCTTCGTTTTCTCCCCAGGCAACGTTCTTAAGGGAAGATGGGGTGAAGATCATGACATCTGGCAAATTTTCCGCACGTTGCCAGAGCGCTTGCCGGATCACATGGTTTTCGATGATATGCCCCAGATGAGTCAAGCCATTTTCCGCCGCATTAAACTCAATACGCCCGAAACTGTCCCGATCCCAAACGTCCATTCCTTGATATTGACTGGCTCGCATTGCAAGAATATCTTGCCAGACACCAAGGTGGGTGAGTAATCGTTCACTGGCTGCATTGATGGCTGAAACACGTAACGCATATTCATCATTGATACCAAATGGCTTTGTCGGTGGGTGCTCTTCTACCATCGCGATGCGCAAGCCACTACCTTGTAAACCACAAGCCAGCGCAAGGCCAACCATTCCGCCCCCTGCGATCACCACATCAAATGATTGCATTTTTTCTTTCCTCTTAATCTGCCAATGGTGACTGTGCAACCCAACCTAATGTCTGGCGGGCAAAGAGATCCCGCATTGGGGATAATCTTTCCATGGTCTTCAAGCCAAGATTACGCCCTATTTTTAACGGTAAGTAGTCATTAGCGAATAACCTGACCAGCCCATCCGTGAGTCCAATGGTCTTTTCACGATCTGCCTGACGCTGTTGCTGATACTGTGCCAGTACCTGATAGGAGCCAATATCCTGTCCAGAAGTGGCCGCTATTGAAATGACTTGTGCCAAAGCCATCACATCACGCATCCCTAAGTTAAAGCCCTGTCCAGCGATCGGATGCAAAGTTTGGGATGCATTGCCTACCAGCGCCAGACGGTGGCTAATTTGCCTGCTGGCTGTCGATAATGCTAAGGGATAACTATGTCGTTGACCGGTTTCCAGCATTTTCCCCAAACGCCAGCCAAATGCTTTTTGCAGCTGTTGGAGAAATTCATGCTGGCTCCAGTTATTGACGTCTGACTGTTTTTCCAGTGGGTGACACCATACCAGTGAACTACGCCCTTCCGACATAGGTAACAACGCCAATGGGCCATATTGGGTAAAACGCTCGAATGCCCTTCCTTGAGGATGTTCAGAAGTCAGGACATTAGCAATAATGGCTGTCTGCTCATAAGATCGCCGTTTGAACGGTATATTACACGCCTGGGCTATTGCCGAGTGACTACCATCCGCAGCGACCAGTAATTCTCCTGTCAGCTTTTCGCCATTATTCAGCGAAACCACTACAGAATTTTCTAAACGCTCAATGGAATTCACTTTAGCCGGACAGTAAAGTTTAATATTTGGAGATTGTTTTAATAACTCAAAAAGATGAATTCCAGCATCATGCAATTCAATCACATTGCCTAATGCCGAGATATCATAGTCGCTGGCGCGAATGTTGGTGAAACCGCTATTACCACGGTCGCTAACATGAACGTGAGTTATTGGGGTAACACAATGTTGCAGTGCAGGCCAAATACCGACCTGTTGCAAGCGCTGACATGTACCATAAGCCAAGGCTATAGCCCTTGCATCAAAACCAGGATGCTCCCTGGTTGGTTCTGCTGCTTCAATCAAGGAGACTTGTAATTGCCCCCGACTCAGCGAGGCAATAGTCAGAGCCAATGTCGCTCCCGTCATGCCTCCGCCCACAATAATCACGTTCATTATCACTTCCTGATTACTTTAACCTTACTGTACCATCAGAGCTTCTATCTCATCGGGATCTTTCACGACAGATTCAGTCAGGTTTTCATTTCCTGTTTCCGTTATCACAATGTCATCTTCAATACGAATACCGATACCACGGTATTCCGGCGGGACATCCGCATCGGGTGCAATGTAAAGCCCCGGCTCTACAGTCAGCACCATGCCAGGTTGCAAAATACGATCGCGATCAACACCGTAATCGCCGACATCGTGCACATCCAGCCCCAACCAATGACTCAAACCATGCATGAAAAATTGACGGTAAGCATTGGTTTCGATCAATTGTTCGACTTCACCATGCATAATGCCTAATCTTACCAATCCCTTCACCATAACACGTACAACCTGCCCCGTGACCTCGCTGATAGTGACACCAGGTCTGTACAGTTCCAGGGAAAGGTTAATGGCTTCCAAAACAATGTCGTAGATTTCACGTTGAGGGCGCGTAAATTTGCCATTTACAGGAAATGTCCGTGTAATGTCGCCGGCATATCCCTCATACTCACACCCCGCATCGATTAACACTAAATCGCCATCTTTCATGCGACGTTCATTTTCAGTGTAATGCAGAATACAAGCGTTATCTCCCGCGCCAACTATCGTGTTATAAGCAGGATAACGCGCCCCCTGACGGGTGAATTCGTGGTGAATTTCGGCTTCCAGCTGGTATTCAAACATACCAGGACGGCAAGCCTGCATCGCCCTGATATGCGCCTGAGCACTGATTTCCCCCGCTTTGCGCATGATTTCTAATTCAGCGTCTGACTTAAACAGACGCATTTCATGCAGCCACGGGCGCCAATCTGCCATGATCATTGGTGCCTTGAAGTTACGGCGGCTGTTTTTACGCAATTTATCCAACGCACTAAAGACGATGTTATCAGCGTACTCAAATTCGCCCTGGGCGTGATAGACCACTTCCAATCCATTCAATAATAAATAGAGTTGTTCATCGAGATCATCAAATGGTAAGGCGCGATCCACCCCCAATTTTTCCAATGCAGCTTCTTGTCCAAGACGACGACCAAACCAAATTTCCGCAGTCAAATCGCGAACACGATTAAACAACACACTGTGATTGTGGGTTTCATCGCTTTTAATCAGTATTAGAACCGCTTCCGGTTCACTGAAACCGGTCAGATACAGAAAATCACTGTGCTGACGGTAGGGATATTCACTATCTGAATTACGTGTCGCAGGCAACGCCGAAAATATAATGGCCGCACTGGCCGGTGCCATTTTTGACAATAATGCCTGTCGACGGGATAAATATTCCTGTTTAGTCATACCCTCTCCTGCAAAATTCCATATTATTAGTTGGGATACCCCTCATCTTTCAAAGCTTGAAATTTATAGGGTGAATACCGCCAATCAGTGCAATGTTGGTTTTTCATTTTTTGCACTGTCCGCGGTTTTAGGTGTCGCAAACGCGATATAACAGAGTTGAACCGCAACACGTACATATTCCAGAACTTCTTCGAGGGCTTGAGAGAGTTCTTCCTGATCTTCGTCTTCATCATAGCCCAACATGCCAATGTTACGTAAATCGGTGATAACTTCCTGAATTTCTGGCTTTTCTGTTAATTTGGGATTAGCTACACCCAAGCCGAGCAGAAAGTGGTTAACCCATCCCGCCAATGCTTCTGCACATTCAAAAACCCCCGCCTCTTCATCAGGCAGCAACAGATTGAACGAGAAACTACTGTCATCCAGCAATTCAAACGTCGTTTCGTACAATTCCCTAAGCGGCAGAGCCAAAACCTGAGAAAATGCCAGGCCATCATTCGCAAGATCATGCACCAGTGTCTGCCAGCTACTATCGTGATTACCGCCATGATTTCCACCACATAGTAACCCACTGATTAAGCCATGCATTTCTGCTGCTGTCAGGGCAATGGACTGTTGATGCAAAATTTCATCAAATGATTGATAATTAGGTAATGAGTTTTGTATAGACATGTATATTGATCATCGTTGGCGATATAAGTTCATGCTATGCTACCATCAAGGGGAGTCGCTATACCAGACAGCACACACCGATATATCCCCAACCGATTTCGAGATGCCGCGTGATAGCAAGGTCACAAATCCCCAAAACATAGGTACTTTATATCTATAACTAATTGACTGGGATAAGTGAACATTGCCCAAAAGCAGCAACTTGAAGAGGAAGGGGAAAAAAGGGCTTTTGGTATTGTACGGTAATGATTGGTGTCGGCCTTGTTTTATACCATAATTTACTTTATACCCCATCGATTTCAAATTACAGCTCTGGCAACAAAGCCGCAATTTGAGAGATAAGGGATATATATACCAATCTAACTTCAAGATGCGTATATCAACATCAAGGTATCGGCACAATAATAAATCAGGAAGGTGTCATGTCTGCACAACCAGTAGATATTCAGATTTTTGGGCGGTCATTACGTGTCAATTGTCCAACAGAGCAGGTTGAAGCGTTGCAAGCTGCTGCTGAGGAACTTGAAGAGCGTTTGCATAACCTTAAAGAACGCACCAGAGTCACTAACACTGAGCAACTGGTTTTTATTGTGGCACTGAATGTCTGTCACGAGTTGGCACAGGAGAAGATGAAAACCCGTGATTATGCTTACAATATGGAACAAAAAATAAAAATGCTCCAGCAATCCATTGAAAAGGCACTGTTAGAGCAAGGTAAAGTTACCTGATACTCCACCCATCAGCTGAATCTTGTTGATAAATCAGGCAGTAGTCACTATAGATTAATATAAGCAGTTGCTTTCTTCATTTAGTTCCATACAATAGGCTTCATAGCGTTGCTTAAAGCCTATTTAGGTGGTTTAAGCAGCAAAAATTTCTCTGAGGTGTTCGTGAGCAGGGAAGTCCCCTGAGCCGATATTTCATCTCTATAGAATGTGGTGCTACGTTTCTTGTGAGCATGCTTGGCTAGCCAAGAAGCCTAATAGCAACGACGCTGCGTTCACCTTGAACCAAGGGTTCAAGGGTTACCACCTGTAACGGCATCTTGGAGAACCTCCCGCTTTTTATCTGTTTTGTATCCTTTTCTGCGTTAATTAACAGGCAGGTATCATGCAATCAGATTCTTCTCTTACTCTGCGTCAATCCATTAGAAAAAAAATTCGGCAACTACGTCAAAATCTATCCCCTGAACAACAATCGCAATTTGCCCAGCAAGCCATTAAACAGGCTACGATTCACCCTAAGATCCAGCAAGCTGATAAAATTGCCCTCTATCTCTCCTTTGACGGGGAATTAGATACACGTCCGCTGATTCAACAACTTTGGCAGCAAAACAAACAGGTCTATTTGCCAATATTGCATCCTTTCAACCGGAATCACCTGCTGTTTCTCCGTTATTGCGCTGATACGCCTCTTATTCATAACCGCTTTAATATCGAAGAGCCTCAGTTGGATGTCCGACAGGTTTTACCCATCGCTGAACTTGATGTCATGTTTATTCCTCTGGTCGCTTTCGATTGCACAGGGCAACGCTTAGGGATGGGCGGTGGTTTCTACGACAGAACCCTCGCGAAATGGCAACAACAGAATTTTTATCCGATTGGATTAGCCCACAATTTTCAGTTAGTTGAGAATCTACCTAGCGAGAGTTGGGATATTCCTCTGCCAGAGATCATTACACCAGACAAAGTATGGCAATGGATATAAATGAAGGCGCTACTCAGTGAGTAACAGGGGCTATTGTGCTTTCAATAACCCCTTATTTTTAATGCGCCTTGCCTTTCTTTTAACCAGCCATTATAGCCTTAGTAAAGCAAGCGAGAACGGATCGTGCCCGGTAAGGCTTTCAGTTTCTGCAAAACCAATTCAGCCTGAGCTGAATTCTGCGTCGTAATATCAATCACCACATAACCAATACCACTGTCAGTCCGCAGATATTGGGCATCAATATTGATTTCTTGCTCAGTAAATACTTGGTTAATACTGGTCAAGATACCGGGGCGGTTTTCATGGATATGCAGTAATCGGTTAGTATCCTTGGCATGAACAGGGAGCGAGACTTCAGGAAAATTAACCGCTGATAAGGTAGAACCATTGTCAGAATATTTGACCAGTTTCCCAGAAACTTCATAACCGATATTTTGCTGGGCTTCTTGTGTCGATCCCCCAATATGTGGTGTCAACAATACGTTATCAAACTGGCTTAATGGGGAGATGAAAGGATCATTATTTGTTGCGGGTTCATGAGGAAAAACATCAATCGCCGCACCAGAAAGATGCCCTGTTTCCAACGCGTTGCTGAGTGCATCAATATCGACCACTGTGCCGCGTGATGCATTGATCAAAATCGAACCTGGTTTCATCAATTCCAGTTCTGCTGCACCAATCATATTTTTGGTTGAGGCGGTTTCAGGAACATGCAGGCTCACAACATCACTCATATTCAACAATTCAGACAAATGATGAACTTGCTGTGCATTACCTAAGGGCAATTTATTTTCAATATCATAGAAATAGACATTCAGGCCAATATTTTCAGCCAAAATGCCAAGCTGTGTACCAATATGCCCGTAACCAATAATGCCTAATTTTTTCCCACGCGCTTCGTAGCAGCCTTTTGCCTGCTTATCCCATATACCATTATGGGCTTTGGCATTCGCTTCAGGAATACGACGTAACAACAGCAGCAATTCACCCAATACCATTTCAGCGACCGAACGCGTATTGGAAAAAGGCGCATTAAATACCGGAATACCACGTTTTGCCGCGGCTTTCAGGTCAACCTGGTTAGTACCAATACAAAAACACCCAACAGCAACCAGCTTTTCCGCTGCGGCGAAAATCTCTTCGGTCAATTGGGTGCGGGAACGAATGCCGACAAATCGGGCATCACGGATCGCTGCTTTCAATTCTTCAGGTTCTAATGCCCCTTTGTGATATTCAATATTGCTGTACCCTGCCGCTTTTAGGCTATCTACTGCACTTTGGTGAACACCTTCCAGCAGCAGAAATTTAATTTTGTCCTTTTCTAAAGATACCTTAACCATTTGCCCGCCCTAGTTGTACTTACTTTCATAATGCATATCGACGCCACCAAAATAACAAAAAAAACGGTAACGGCAATACAATCGATTGCTTATATTACAGAATAAGCAACAGTAAATAAGTTGTTATGCAAAGTAAAATAATTCGTTACGGGGAATGATCGGGATTTTGAGGTTTTTTTAGACGAAAAAGTGATATATCTCACTAAATTTTCTATTTTGAATAAATATAAAAATATTTTTAGGGCAGGTTATTCTGCCCTCAATAAATGATTATTCAGTGAGCGTCTTAACGCCATCCGCAGTACCTACCAGTACCACATTAGCGCCTCGATTAGCAAAAAGCCCCACCGTTACCACGCCTGCTATCCCATTGATCTTATCTTCTAACGCAGTGGGATCGACAATCGAGAGATTGTGAACATCCAGAATATGGTTACCATTGTCTGTCACAACGTTTTCACGATAAACCGGTGTTCCGCCCAATTTCACCAGCTCACGAGCCACATAAGCCCGTGCCATTGGGATGACTTCAACTGGCAGAGGAAATTTGCCTAATACATCGACTTGCTTAGACGAATCAATAATACAAATAAATTTCTTCGCAACTGCCGCGATGATTTTTTCCCTGGTTAACGCTGCGCCGCCACCCTTGATCATCTGCATTTGACCATTAATTTCATCAGCACCATCAACATAAATATCCAACGTGTCGACGTCATTGCAGTCAAACACAGGGATACCGAGACTTTTCAGTCTCTCAGTCGATGCGTCTGAACTCGATACGGCACCTTCAATTTTATCTTTGATGGTGCCTAACGCATCAATAAAATGCGCTGCGGTAGAACCTGTACCAACACCAACAATTGTGCCTGGTTTAACATATTCCAATGCTGCCCAACCTACTGCTTTTTTCAGTTCGTCCTGAGTCATATTGATCACAGCCTATAATCAGTTACAAGGAAAAATCTGACGGCTAGTATAAACAATATTGGCTCACCTCATAAAAAAATATGGCATAGTGCTGATTAGGCCACATAATGGTTTTTATTAAGCTGTAACACAAAAAGTGCAAACACGGAGAACCTTATTTTCAATGAAACGTCCTGATTACCGGTCATTGCAAGCATTAGATGCAGTGATCAAAGAGCGTGGTTTCGAGCGGGCAGCGCAAAAACTTTGTATTACTCAATCAGCGGTATCTCAGAGAATCAAGCAATTAGAAAATCTGTTTGGTCAGCCACTATTGGTACGCACTGTTCCTCCCCATCCTACAGAGCAAGGGCAAAAGCTGCTTGCGCTATTACATCAGGTGGAACTGCTGGAAGCGCAATGGCTTGGTGATGAAAATAGCAATGAGATCCCGTTACTGCTTTCCCTTGCTGTTAATGCGGACAGCCTGGCGACGTGGCTTTTACCGGCTCTCCATCCTGTTTTATCCGATTTACCCATTCGGCTAAATATTCAGGTGGAAGATGAAACCCGAACTCAAGAGCGATTGCGGCGTGGTGAAGTTGTCGGGGCGATTAGTATTCAATCCCAACCTCTGCCAAGTTGTTTAGTTGATAAATTAGGTGCCCTAGATTACCTGTTTGTCGCCTCTCCAGAGTTTGCAAACCGTTTTTTCCCGAATGGCGTCACGCGTTCGGCATTACTGAAAGCCCCTGCGGTTGCATTCGACCATTTAGATGATATGCATCAAGCATTTTTACAACAGAACTTCGATTTATCACCGGGAAGTGTGCCCTGTCATATCGTGAATTCTTCCGAAGCATTTGTTCAACTGGCAAAACAAGGTTCGACTTGTTGCATGATCCCACATTTGCAAATCAACAAGGAGCTAAAAGCCGGTGAATTAATCGATCTAACACCAGGTCTATGCCAACGCCGTATGCTTTATTGGCATCGTTTTGCGCCTGAAAGTGGAACGATGAGAAAAGTTACTGACGCCCTGCTAAAACGAGGACGCCAGATGTTGCGTCAGGAAGATGAAATTCATTAACGCTGTAATTCAAAAACAGCATCGACGTGATCTAAAAACTCAATACTCTGTGGTTCGTAAGTTTCACTGGCAGAGCCAGAAGCGGGTGCTGCCAACAGATCTGTCTGATATTTCAGACGGTTCATTGGGATAGGCACTGCTTCAGGCGCACGGTAACTAATGCTATATACAGGGCCTAACTTACTGTTGAACCCTTTTGCCAATGTAGTTGCCTGTTGAATAGCATTCTCGATGGCTTTTTGTCTGGCTTCATCACGATAACGTTGCGGATTGCTGACACCAAACTGAACCGAGTTAATTTCATTCAGTCCTGCTTTCAGGGCACCATCCAATAAGACATTCAGTTGCTCCAGCTTGTGAACTTTCACTTCAACTGAACGCGACGCCCGATAACCTGTAATACTCGATTTTCCACTCTTTTGATCATATTGATATTCTGGTTGGGTACGCAAGTTAGCCGCATCAATATCTTTCTTTTCGATGCCATTGTTTTTCAGAAAATCAAAATATTTCGCAACACGTTCATCGACTTTTTTCTTTGCTTCTGCTGCACTTTTTTGCGTTTCACTCACATGGATTACCAAAGTAGCCATATCTGGCGTCGCTTTAACTATCGCGTTACCAGAGGTGGAAATATGTGGAATAGAGAGTGAGTCAGCGGCGGAAGCTGCCATGAAAGACAGGCTTCCTAAAGCCATCATTGCAGCCAATACCAGTGATTTACGTTTCACAAGGCCTCCTAAAGTTACATGAGTAAGGTGCTTTCAGAAACATTAGCACACTATCTATAGAGAAGTAATCTATGGAGAAATATTATAATTAATAAAAAATCTATATCCTTGCTGAATTAAGTTCCAGGCGATATACCACATCACACAGCCAACGAAGATATTGATGATCCGTTGTGCTCTGGGCCGATTAAGCACAGGTGCAAACCACGCAGACAAGAATGACAAGGCAAAAAACCAGCTGATCGAAGCCATTACCGCTCCGGTGGTAAACCACGGCCGAAGCTCGGCTGACAATTGTCCTCCTATGCTTCCCAAGACGACAATGGTATCCAAATAAACATGAGGATTCAGCCATGTCACAGCGAATAACGTTACTATAACCCGCCAACGGCTTTGGACAATTTTTTCAGTACGGGAGTGTTCGACTTCTGCCGATAATGCTGCTCGAAAAGCGCCCCATCCATACCAGAGTAAAAATGCGACGCCTCCCCATGTCACAGTTTGCAATAAAAATACCGATTGTCCCAGCAAAGCACTGCCACCAAATATCCCCGCGATGATGAGCAAAGAATCACTGGTGGAGCATAATGTTGCGCTCATTAAATGGAACTGCTTCCTGCTCCCTTGCTGCATAACAAATACATTTTGTGGCCCAAGTGGAAGGATCATTGCAGCACTAAGAAAAAACCCCTGAATAAATGTTGAGAACATGCAAAGATTCCTAATAATTATTCAATTAGTTACGATATCAATGCATATTAAACAAGATAATGCATTAGTAAAAATAAATGATTCTAATACATCATTAGGAAAAGTGATGTGGGAAATGCCCACATCACGATATCTTGATTATTCGTCTACCTTCTTCTGTAAGGCACTATTTTGCTGATGCAGATAAACATCCATTTGCGGGAAAGGAATGCCGATATTATGTTTATCTAAGGCACGCTTAAAGTTTTCCATCAAATCCCAATAGACATTCCAGGCATCACCATTGATGGTCCACACACGTACAACAAAGTTCAATGACGAAGGCGCCATTTCATGCAGGCGGATGGTGACACCTTTTTCATGTTGAATGCGTTTATCTTCTTGAATCACATCACCCAATACTCTTTTGACTTCATCAATATCTGCATCATATGCAACCCCCACCATAATCTGGGTACGACGGTCAGGTTCACGGGTGGTATTAATAATATTGTCTGCAATAATTTTACCGTTGGGGATCACAACGATACGGCCATCTGCCGTGCGCAGTGTTGTCGAGAAAATCTGTACTTGCATGACAGTTCCCTCCACCGCACCAATGCTAACATATTCGCCAGTACGAAGCGGGCGAAAAACTACCAACAAAACACCGGCAGCAAAATTAGACAGTGAACCTTGTAAGGCCAGACCTACCGCCAAACCTGCGGCACCGATAACTGCAATCACGGATGCAGTCTGAATACCTAATTTCCCAAGAACAGCAATAATCGTAAATGCTATGATGGCGTAACGAATAATCGCGGAGAGGAAATCAGAAATGGTGGTATCAATGCCACGCAGTGACATAACACGCTTAACTGCTTTATTAACCAACTTGGCAACAAATAAACCAACGATAAGAATCAAAATGGCAGATACAATGTTTACCGCATACTGGATCAGTAGATCCTGATTGTTGGTAAACCAGTTTGCCGCTTTATCAATCTCATGTGACAGATTGATCTTTTCCATACAAAGCCCACCGTTATTGTTGGAACCTATCGCCATTCAGTGCCGTTATGCACAACGAACGCCACTAGCAGGTGTAGGCTCCTGTTCAAAAAAAGCTACTATCACAACACAAGAATGTAATGGAATATAGATTATGGCAGAAAGCCTTTATTGCTTGAACACGAATACTTACATTTTATTTTTTTGCAAAATGAATTCTCTGTAATCAGCTAGCATACCGATAAAATCGTCTGTCCCACAAAAAGCCAGACTCTCGTCATCGTAGTAACTCATTCCTTCTTCTATAACCTCTGTATCAAATTGAAGTTGATTAGCCCTGATCATGATCTCATCTTCACTCATCAATAGCGTATATTCATGACCAGCCAACTGCCACTGGCGTTCACTCCCTTTAATCTCTTGCAAAGCCACAATGATTTTATCCAATACCCGCAAATCGCCTTTCACTTCTTCATTCAACCAATGACCGATGACTTCATGATCCATTGAAAAGGACGTTGTTACCTGGCCGGTAATATCCTGCATAAATTCATATTCCATCATATACCCCCTCACCTACTATTTTTACAGATGCCAAATAATTTCATTGGGATTTTATACCAATCTAACTTCAAGATGTGTGTGATTTCTCTCCCCGCGAAGCTGGGAGAAATCAGGTTTCATATCGTGTTGTAAATTGCAACTTGAAGCTTAATGCGTATAAGCAGTTCTGCTGCCTCCACCTCTGAAGCAGTCCACAAACTGAAATAAAAACTACTGCGAAATTGTTATAAAACGGTAGGCAGAAAAACAAAAAAAGGGGAAGCATTTGCCTCCCCATGCATTGCAGTATACTTTTTATACTGCGGTTTGGAAGATCACATCTTCCGCTTTTTCTGTGTATTGATTCAATTGATCAAAATTGAGGTAGCGATAAGTATCGGCTGCGGTTTCATCGACTTTATCTATGAACTGCAAATACTCTTCTGGCGTTGGCAAACGCCCCAACAGTGAAGCTACAGCCGCCAACTCCGCCGAAGCAAGGTAAACATTTGCACCGGAACCCAGGCGGTTAGGGAAGTTACGGGTAGAAGTGGATACCACTGTTGCCCCATCCGCCACCCGCGCCTGATTCCCCATGCACAATGAACAACCCGGGATCTCAATACGCGCCCCGCTCTTGCCGAAAATGCTGTAATAACCTTCTTCCGTCAATTGGGCGGCGTCCATCTTAGTCGGAGGAGCAACCCATAAGCGAGTCGGTAACTGACCTTTATGCTGATCCAGCAATTTACCCGCCGCACGGAAATGACCAATATTAGTCATGCAAGAACCAATGAAAACTTCGTCAATTTTGCTGTTAGCCACTTCAGATAACAGGCGTGCATCATCAGGATCATTAGGTGCACATAAAATAGGCTCTTTAATGTCTGCCAGATCGATCTCAATCACGGCTGCATATTCAGCATCTGCGTCCGCTGCCAACAATTGCGGATCTTTCAGCCAGTTTTCCATGCCAATAATACGGCGTTCCAATGTCCGGCGATCACCATAACCTTCCGCAATCATCCATTTCAGCAAGACGACGTTAGACTGCAAGTATTCAATGATTGGCGCCTTATCCAGCTTGATGGTACATCCTGCCGCAGAACGTTCCGCAGAGGCATCAGCCAACTCAAATGCCTGCTCGACTTTGAGTTCAGGCAAACCTTCAATTTCAAGAATACGGCCAGAGAAGATGTTTTTCTTGCCTTTCTTCTCAACAGTCAGCAAACCTTGTTGAATTGCATAATAAGGAATGGCATGAACCAGATCACGCAAGGTTATTCCTGGTTGCATTTTCCCTTTAAAACGAACCAGTACGGATTCTGGCATATCCAACGGCATGACACCCGTAGCCGCAGCAAATGCCACCAGACCTGAACCAGCCGGGAAAGAAATACCAATGGGGAAACGGGTATGGGAATCTCCGCCTGTACCTACCGTATCTGGCAATAACATACGGTTCAACCATGAGTGAATAATGCCATCTCCCGGACGCAACGATACGCCACCACGGTTCATAATGAAATCAGGCAAAGTATGGTGCGTCGTCACATCAACCGGTTTTGGATAGGCGGCAGTATGACAGAATGATTGCATGACCAGATCCGCAGAGAAACCCAGGCAGGCCAAATCTTTCAATTCATCCCGCGTCATTGGCCCTGTCGTATCCTGGGAACCGACAGAAGTCATCTTAGGTTCACAATATTCCCCTGGGCGAATGCCACTTTTACCGCAGGCACGGCCTACCATTTTCTGTGCCAATGAGAAGCCTCGATCACTTTTCGCAACCGCTTTTGCCTGACGGAATACATCACTGTGTGGTAAACCCAATGATTCACGCGCCTTGCCAGTCAAACCACGACCGATAATCAATGGAATACGGCCACCGGCACGTACTTCATCAATCAATACATCGGTTTTCAGGGTAAAAGTAGCCAATAACTCATTGGTTTCGTGATGGCGGATTTCACCTTTATAAGGATAGATATCAATCACATCCCCCATATTTAGCTTGGCAACATCCACTTCAATGGGCAACGCACCCGCATCTTCCATGGTGTTAAAGAAAATGGGGGCAATTTTTCCACCCAAAACCACACCTGCACCACGTTTATTAGGGACAAACGGAATATCCTCTCCCATAAACCACAATACGGAGTTCGTTGCCGATTTACGGGAAGATCCCGTACCAACAACATCGCCAACGTAGGCCAATGGATAACCTTTCTTGCTCAGGGCTTCGATTTGCTTAATCGGGCCTACGACACCAGCTTGATCAGGCTCAATACCTTCACGGGCATTCTTGAGCATTGCCAATGCATGTAGAGGGATATCAGGACGTGACCACGCATCTGGGGCAGGAGAAAGATCATCGGTGTTGGTTTCACCGGTAACCTTAAAGACGGTAACAGTGATTTTTTCTGCTAATTCAGGACGCCCAAGGAACCATTCTGCATCAGCCCACGACTGCATGATTTGTTTGGCATGGACATTACCTGCTTTGGCTTTCTCTTCCACATCATAAAAACTGTCGAACATCAGCAAAGTATGAGAAAGTGCTTTCGCCGCAATTGGAGCCAGCTTTTCATCATCCAGGGCATCAATTAAAGCGTGGATATTATACCCACCCTGCATGGTTCCCAATAATTCAATGGCTTTTTCCTGTGTCACCAAAGGAGAAGTCGTTTCTCCCTTAGCTACGGCAGCAAGGAAACCGGCTTTAACATAAGCAGCTTCATCTACACCAGGAGGGACACGATTGGTCAGTAGATCTAGTAGGAAATCTTCTTCACCTTTAGGTGGATTCTTCAGTAATTCAACCAGCGCTGCTGCTTGAGCTGCGTCTAACGGCTTAGGGACGATGCCTTGAGCTGCACGCTCGGCTACGTGCTTGCGGTATTCTTCTAGCACGACTTTCTCCTCGCTCTCATTGTCATTTTATATACCCGGCTGTCAGCACCCGTTAACGATCATTGGAAATGATCATCTAAAAACAATTACTAAGGGTGCAAGGTCAGAGGATTTTGCTCGCATAACATCAGAATTATGCTCAGCTTCGGGCGTTTAGCATACCAAAATTTGAATAGCATGTTAATTCATTCACATAAAATCAACATTGAACCATAATAAAATTCTGGATAAATGAGTCTGGAGAGGAGATTAAAGTTTTAAATACTATCTGTTGTTATTTTGGCCTGCAAATCCCTTAAATTCTCTCTGCAAATAAAAACGGCTTTCCTGTTTGAAAGCCGTTTAAAATTTCTTTTTAACACCTACTGCAAAATCTAAAGAATTATTTCTTTTTCTTTGCTTTAGGGTTTGGCAAGTCAGTGATGCTACCTTCGTAAATTTCCGCAGCCATACCAATTGATTCGTACAGCGTTGGGTGAGCGTGGATAGTTAGCGCGATATCTTCTGCATCACAACCCATTTCGATAGCCAGACCAATTTCACCCAGCAGTTCACCGCCGTTAGTACCAACAATAGCACCACCGATAATACGGTTAGTTTCTTTATCGAAAATCAGCTTGGTCATACCATCTGAACAGTCAGATGCAATTGCACGACCAGATGCTGCCCATGGGAAAGTCGCGGTTTCGTAGCTGATGCCTTTTTCTTTTGCTTCTTTCTCTGTCAGGCCAACCCATGCCACTTCTGGCTCAGTGTAAGCGATGGATGGAATAACTTTTGGATCGAAGTAATGTTTCTTACCAGAAATGACTTCAGCAGCAACGTGGCCTTCGTGGACACCTTTGTGCGCCAGCATTGGCTGACCAACGATATCACCGATAGCAAAGATATGAGGCACGTTAGTACGCATTTGTTTATCCACACGGATAAAGCCACGATCATCAACTTCAACGCCCGCTTTGCCAGCATCGAGCAGTTTACCGTTTGGTACACGGCCGATGGCAACCAGAACCGCATCATAACGTTGTGGCTCTGCCGGTGCTTTCTTACCTTCCATTGTTACGTAGATGCCATCTTCTTTCGCTTCTACTGCGGTCACTTTCGTTTCCAGCATCAAGTTGAACTTCTTGCTGATACGTTTAGTGAACACTTTAACAACGTCTTTATCCGCCGCAGGGATCACCTGGTCGAACATTTCTACCACATCGATCTGAGAACCCAGCGCATGGTAAACAGTACCCATTTCCAGACCGATAATACCACCGCCCATCACTAACAGGCGTCCTGGAACGGTTTTCAGCTCCAGTGCATCGGTAGAATCCCATACACGAGGATCATCATGTGGAATGAATGGTAGCTGAATTGGGCGTGAACCCGCTGCGATAATGGCATTCTCAAAATTAATTGTTGTTGCGCCGTTCTCGCCTTCTACCACCAGAGTGTTAGCGCCGGTGAATTTACCAACACCGTTAACAACGTTAACTTTACGGCCCTTAGCCATGCCGCCCAGACCACCTGTCAACTGAGAAATAACTTTTTCTTTCCAGAGACGGATCTTATCGATATCAGTTTGCGGTTCACCAAACACAATACCATGCTGTGCCAGTGCTTTTGCTTCTTCAATCACTTTGGCAACATGCAGCAGAGCTTTGGATGGGATACAACCAACATTCAGGCAAACACCACCCAAAGTAGAGTAACGTTCAACCAAAACAGTATCCAATCCTAAGTCCGCACAACGGAAAGCAGCAGAATACCCTGCTGGGCCTGCTCCAAGCACCACTACCTGGGCTTTAATTTCAGTACTCATCATGACCTCTTAATTGTTTGTCCGGCGGGTCAGACGAAAAAAAACCATATTCCACCGGGACGTACACACCGCGAGCAGTTTACAGAATTGTAAATAACCTGAAAAGCGCGTTAACGTGACAGAAATCCCAACCTGCCAGATGCAAGACGAAAAACTCTGTCACGGTAGTAATCATCAGGCCAGTATATTTACTGGCCTTTGCATTACATCACCAAACGGCGGATGTCGCTCATCAATTGATTAATATAAGTGATGAAACGTGCACCATCTGCCCCGTCGATCACACGGTGGTCGAAAGACAGAGACATAGGCAGAATCAGGCGCGGAACGAATTCTTTACCATTCCAGACTGGTTTCATGGAAGAACGAGACAGCCCCATGATTGCCACTTCTGGCGCATTCACAATTGGTGCAAAACCGGTAGTACCGATACCACCCAGGCTGGAGATGGTGAAGCAACCACCCTGCATGTCGGAAGCGGTCAGTTTACCAGCACGTGCTTTCTTGGAAACTTCAGCCAGTTCTCTGGACAGTTCCATGATGCCTTTCTTGTTGACGTCCTTGAATACAGGAACAACCAGGCCGTTAGGTGTGTCAACCGCGATACCGATGTTGACATATTTTTTCAGGATCAGCTTCTGGCCATCTTCAGAAATGGAGCTGTTAAAGCGAGGCATTGCTTCCAGCGCCTTCGCAGCAGCTTTCATAACGAACACCAGCGGAGTGATTTTCACGCCCAGCTGTTTCTTCTCAGCTTCTTTGTTCTGTTGCTTACGGAACTCTTCAACTTCAGTGATATCCGCTTCATCGAACAGGTTAACGTGAGGGATCATAACCCAGTTACGGCTGAGGTTAGCACCAGAAATTTTCTGGATGCGGCTCATTTCAACTTCTTCGATTTCACCGAATTTGCTGAAATCAACTTTTGGCCAAGGCAACATACCTGGCAGACCGCCACCCGCAGCAGCTGGCGCTGCTTCTGCACGTTTAATCGCCTCTTTCACATAAGCCTGAACGTCTTCGCGCAGGATGCGACCCTTACGGCCAGTTCCTTTTACTTTAGCCAGATTTACGCCAAATTCACGAGCCAGACGACGAATAACAGGAGTCGCGTGAACGTAAGCGTCATTTTCGGCAAACTCATTTTTGCCTTCTGCGGGTTTGCTTGCTGCTGGCGCTGGTGCTGCTTTCGCAGGTTCAGCCGCAGGAGCTGGAGCCGCTGCAGGCGCAGGGGCTGCACCCGCAACTTCAAATACCATGATCAGAGAACCGGTTTTAACTTTATCGCCAGTAGCGATTTTGATCTCCTTCACTGTACCCGCGAATGGTGCAGGAACTTCCATTGACGCCTTGTCACCTTCAACTGTGATCAGTGACTGCTCTTCAGCAATGGTATCGCCCACTTTTACCATGATTTCGGTTACTTCAACTTCGTCACCACCGATATCAGGTACGTTCACTTCTTTTGCCGCAGAAGCCACAGGCGCTGCTGCTGGAGCCGCTACCAGTGCGGGCGCTGCGCCAGAACCTGCCACTTCAAATACCATGATCAGAGAACCGGTTTTAACTTTATCGCCAGTAGCGATTTTGATCTCTTTCACCGTACCTGCGAATGGTGCAGGAACTTCCATTGACGCCTTGTCACCTTCAACCGTGATCAGTGATTGCTCTTCAGTAACCGTATCACCTACTTTTACCATGATTTCGGTCACTTCAACTTCGTCACCACCGATATCTGGCACATTCACTTCTTTGCTTTCTACTGCTGCTGGTGCGGCCGCGACTGGCTGTGCAGGTGCAGCTTCTGCTGCACCATTGGCGGATTCAAAAACCATAATCAGTTTGCCAGTTTCAACTTTATCGCCAACCGCAACTTTGATTTCTTTAACTACACCCGCCTGTGGAGAAGGGACTTCCATAGACGCTTTGTCACCTTCAACCGTGATCAGTGACTGTTCTGCTTCTACTGTGTCACCAACTTTCACCAGAATCTCGGTAACTTCAACTTCATCTGCACCAATATCAGGTACGTTAATTTCGATAGACATTAATCTTTACCTCTTATGCCAGACGTGGGTTAACTTTTTCTGGGTTGATGTTGTATTTCTTGATAGCTTCTTCAACAACTTTCACATCAACTTCGCCACGTTTAGCCAGTTCACCCAGAGCTGCAACAACCACATAAGAAGCATCAACTTCAAAGTGATGACGCAGGTTTTCACGGCTGTCAGAACGACCAAAACCGTCAGTACCCAATACACGATAGTCGCTTGCAGGAACGAAGTTACGTACTTGCTCTGCAAACAGTTTCATATAGTCAGTAGAAGCAACAGCCGGAGCATCGTTCATGATCTGAGCAATATAAGGAACACGAGGTTCTTCTGATGGGTGCAGCATGTTCCAACGCTCACAATCCTGACCATCACGAGCCAGTTCAGTGAAGGAGGTTACGCTGTATACATCGGAACCGATGCCGTATTCAGCAGACAGGATCTTCGCTGCTTCACGAACGTGACGCAGGATAGAACCAGAGCCCAGCAACTGAACTTTACCTTTCGCACCGTCCAGGCTTTCCAGCTTGTAGATACCTTTACGGATGCCTTCTTCAGCACCTTCCGGCATGGCTGGCATGTGATAGTTTTCGTTCAGAGTGGTGATGTAGTAGTAGATGTTCTCTTGTTTCTCACCATACATACGCTCCAAACCATCTTGCATGATAACAGCAACTTCAAAAGCGAATGCTGGATCGTAAGAGATACAGTTAGGAATAGTCAGGGACTGAATATGGCTGTGACCATCTTCATGCTGCAAACCTTCCCCGTTCAGCGTTGTACGGCCAGAAGTACCACCAACCAGGAAGCCACGAGCTTGCTGGTCACCTGCCGCCCAGCACAGATCACCGATACGCTGGAATCCGAACATGGAATAGTAGATGTAGAATGGGATCATTGGCAGGTTGTTGGTGCTGTAAGAAGTTGCAGCAGCCAGCCAAGATGAAGCAGCGCCCAGTTCGTTGATACCTTCTTGCAGGATCTGACCTTTTGCGTCTTCTTTATAGTATGCAACTTGCTCACGGTCTTGCGGAGTATACTGCTGACCATTAGGGCTGTAGATACCGATTTGACGGAACAGACCTTCCATACCGAAAGTACGTGCTTCGTCAGCAATAATTGGAACCAGACGATCTTTGATTGACTTGTTCTTTAGCATGACGTTCAGTGCACGAACGAAAGCGATAGTGGTAGAAATTTCTTTGGATTGTTCTTCCAGCAGCGAGCTGAATTCTTCCAGTGCTGGGATTTCCAATTTCTCGTCAAAGTTAACGCGACGGCTTGGTACATAACCACCCAGTGCGTTACGACGCTCATGCAGATATTTAGATTCTTCAGAATCTTTGTCGAAAGTGACGTATGGCAAGTTTTCGATCTGCTCATCAGCGACAGGCACATTGAAACGATCACGGAACTGACGAACGCCTTCCATGTTCATTTTCTTAACCTGGTGAGCAATGTTCTTACCTTCAGCGGTATCACCCATACCGTAACCTTTAATGGTCTGAGCCAAGATTACAGTTGGTTTGCCAGTGGTATCCTGTGCTTTTTTCAGTGCAGCATAAACTTTCTTCGGATCGTGACCACCACGGTTCAAAGCCCAAATTTCATCATCAGTCATATCTTTGACTAATGCAGCAGTTTCTGGGTAACGACCGAAGAAGTGTTCACGAACATAAGCGCCATCTTTAGACTTAAATGTCTGATAGTCACCATCCAACGTTTCGTTCATCAGTTGAACCAGTTTACCGCTGGTATCTTTACGCAGCAGTTCGTCCCAACGCTCACCCCACAGGACTTTCAGTACCTGCCAGCCAGCGCCGTCGAAGATACCTTCCAGTTCGTTAACAATTTTGCCGTTACCGGTTACTGGGCCATCCAGACGCTGCAAGTTACAGTTGATGATAAATACCAGGTTATCCAGTTTTTCACGAGTTGCGATAGTAATCGCACCTTTAGATTCTGGCTCATCCATTTCACCGTCGCCCAGGAAAGCGTAAACGGTTTGTTTAGAGGTATCTTTCAGACCACGATTTTCCAGGTATTTAAGGAACTTAGCCTGATAAATAGCAGAAATTGGCCCCAGCCCCATTGAAACAGTTGGGAACTGCCAGAAGTCAGGCATCAATTTTGGATGTGGGTAAGAAGACAAGCCATTACCACCGATTTCTTGACGGAAGTTATTCATCTGCTCTTCAGTCAAACGGCCTTCAAGGAATGCACGGGCGTAAACGCCTGGAGAAATGTGGCCCTGGAAGTATACCAAGTCACCACCATCATTTTCGTTACGAGCACGGAAGAAGTGGTTAAAACAAACGTCATAAACAGTCGCGGAAGACTGGAATGAAGCCATGTGACCACCCAGTTCCAGATCTTTTTTGGATGCACGCAGAACAGCCATCACCGCATTCCAGCGAATAGCAGAGCGGATTCGGCGCTCTAAATCCAGGTTGCCAGGGTAAGCAGGCTCATCCTCAACAGGAATAGTGTTGATGTAATCACGGCTTGCAGTACCTGCAGCAACGTTAACGCCACCTTTACGAGCTTCATTCAAAACCTGATCAATCAGGAACTGAGCGCGCTCAACACCTTCTTCACGGATGACCGATTCGATCGCCTGTAACCAATCGCGAGTTTCGATCGGATCCACGTCATTTTTCAAAATATCTGACATGGTGTATTCCTTATCTGTTATCTATTTCTAATGGTTATTGGAGCCTATCTTCTGGTCATACCTTTTGACGAAACTGCCTGTTATGACCGGAAGATAGGCCCTGCTATATATTGCCGCTAAAACTCTTGATAAAGAGTTGACAACTGTACAAACGCAGCAGTCAAGATCTGTACAGTTAAGTTAGAACCTACCCCATTCGGGAATGTGATTTGTCTACGATGCCCTAAGGGACAGGCTCTTATTCCTGATGTTGCTGGAGCCGCCTCAATGAACGCTCACGACGAGTGCGTTCACGAGTCAGATCCAATAAAACTTCTTCAATAAAAGCTAAATGGCGATGAGATGCCTCACGGGCTTTTTCCGGTTCTCTCGCCATGATAGAACGAAAAATTTCAGCCCTATGGTCACTAACCGCTGCCAACATCTCTTTACGGGTATAAATGACTTCAAAATTGCGCCTGATATTTTGTTCTAACATTGGGATCATACAGCGCAATAAATGTAGCAATACCACATTATGGGCAGCTTCCGTGACAACAAGTTGGTATTGCAAGACAGCATCAGATTCCGCATTCACATCACCACTTTGTTGCGCTTCTTGAATGGCAAGATGGCTTTGCTCAATGCGTTGGAAATCCTCATCAGTTCCTCTAAGCGCTGCATAATAAGCAGCAATCCCCTCTAACGCATGGCGTGCCTCAAGGAGATCGAACTGGGATTCTTGATTCTCTGCAATAAGTTGGGCAAGTGGATCGCTGAAACTTTGCCACAGATTGTTCTGTACGAAAGTTCCGCCCCCTTGACGACGGAAAAGAAAGCCTTTGGCTTCCAATTTTTGAATGGCTTCGCGCAATGAAGGACGTGATACTTCAAACTGCTTTGCTAGCTCACGCTCAGGCAGCAGTTTTTCTCCCGGGCGTAGCGAGCCTTCGAGAATGAGCTGTTCAAGACGTTGCTCAATCACATCTGATAACTTTGGTTGGCGAATCTTGCTATAGGCCATATCTGCGGTAAGCCATTCAATAAGTAAATGTTGCTTTGGACTATGCCTTATTCAACTAAGCCTTTCTGGCTAAATCTTAGCCATTAAACCCTAGTTAGCAGGTCAAAGTCAATTGGTAATACCAATTTAGAATACAGGGTCTTAAAGTAACAAAGTATTCACTAGCTGTCTATAAAGACCTTGGGCTAAATCATAAAAATCTGCAAATTTTAACAAAAAATTTTAAATTTTATTAGAAAATTATAACCAAAGAGGATTGTGAGATGAGAATTATTAGGGAGATTTAACGTTTTTTAAACGTATATACCAAAAAGATAAAGGGCATACAGTCACTCAAACAGCCCTCTATCTTTCTTGTTTATCAAACTAAGGTCCCATAAATCGTTAACAGTGCGACAATAATCACGATAGTAAAGGTCGCTTTTTTCGCTAACGTTACAGCAACAACAGGCGTTTCTATCGGGTCAAGATGGGGTTCTTTACTTAATGCGAATTGTGCTAATTGACTAACGACCTTATATTGTGATGAGCGAAAATCAGTGAGTGATGCAACCCAGGCTGGCAAAGCTTTCTCTCCATGTCCTAACAAAGCATAGGCAATACCAGCTAAACGTGCAGGAAGCCAATCCAGCCAATGCAGTATGCCGTCAACACCAGATTGTGCTCTCTGCACCGCCGTCGCGTGCTGGGCCAACCAACTTTGATAAGCTCTGAGGCAACCATATCCCATTAAAACCGCCGGACCGAATTTACCCAATACAGCCAGCCAAAAAATAGGGGCAAGATAATAACGGAAATTTATCCAAATCAATGAATTCTGTATCTCACGTAATCGCTCTTCTTTTGTGGTATCAGGTAATGTGCCCTGAATCATCGTCAGACGAGCAAGATACTTTTTCTGCTGTCCAACATCATCCTGACGCACTGCCTGGAGATATCCACGGTAATCATGCCGCAATCTGCCTGCACCAATACATAACAGACTGATTATGATACCCAGCACAATCGCGAGAATACCAAAAGCAACAGAGCTAGAAATATCAATCAGCTTCCATGTCAATAAAGCGACCAGAAAGGTCATGCCCAAACTACCCCATAGTGAATGTGACTTGAGTCTGGCAAAAGCTGGGGCTAAGTAGCGTTCCAGTTGCCAGTGATCCCTCATCTTAAAAACACGTTCCCATGCCAGTATTAACAATAGAATAAAGAGAGTCATCCAACTCGCTCCTTCAATAATTGACGGTAATGTTCCCAATAAAAGTAAGGCCCAGGATCAGTTTTCCTTCCTGGCGCGATATCGCTGTGTCCTGTAATATTGTCACGAATATCAGGATATTGGCTAATAAGCAGCTCAGTAACTTCCGCTAATTGAGTATACTGAATTTCAGTAAACTCCTCATAATCTGTGCCTTCCAGTTCAATACCTATCGAAAAATCATTACATTTCTCACGGTCACAGTAGCAGGAAACGCCAGCATGCCAAGCTCTTTTATTGAAAGGAACATATTGTACAATCTCACCATCACGCCGGATTAAGCAGTGGGCAGAAACACGTAAGTGCTTAATTTCCTCAAAAAAAGGATCGGCTTTAGGATCTAATGTTCCCATAAATAATTGATCAATATAAGGACCACCAAATTTGCCAGGAGGTAAACTGATGTTATGAATAACCAATAATGCTGGTGTTTCCCCTTCTGGGCGCAGATCACAATGTGGGGAAATAGCCTTTCTCGCACCATCAATCCACCCTTCATGCAGCTTCATTCTTTTACCTCCCCTCTTAATATTTCATATCACTTTGCCAAAATCACCATTCCAATATGGCCAATATCGATCATCTTCATTAAGTAATACTATGGATTAAAGTGTAATAGGTTAGCATGTTAGCACCTTCAATCGGCCAATATATCTGCTGTTCTCTTTATTACGAATAGCCTCGAAAAATTTGTGCAAAAAAATGTAACATAAAATTATTTTTTCGAGCCGACTTCATAAAATTTATTTACGATATTTTATTTTTCTCTTTTTCTCCATGATTATTGGCACCGACACCCAATAGATTGAAACTTAAAAAATAAAGGGAATATCAGCTATTAAACATGGCAATCAAGCCGGATATCTATACAAGGAGAAAAAATGAAGCAACAAGGATTTACATTGATTGAAGTGATGGTTGTTATGGCTATCGTATCTATTCTCGGTGCAATTGCCATTCCCAGTTATCAAGGTTATATCCAAAAAGCCGCATTAACCGATATGCTACAAGCTATTGTACCTTATAAATCTGGCGTAGAGCTGTGTCGCTTCGAGGCTAAAAATTACAAAGATTGCCACTCCGGTCATCCCTCCATTCCATCAGGCCACAATAGCCGCTATATCAGCACCATCTCAGTAAAAGAGGGGGAGATAACGATAGTGGGCGAACAAAACCTGAATGGACTCACTGCTTCGTTAAAACCTATTCAAGATACAAAGACTGGTTTCACTCAATGGAACACGATTTGTGAATCTGAAAATGAATCGTTAAAACTAAAATGTCAGGAAACCTTGAAATTTTAGTTTCTCATTTTCATTCCTGACAAGAGCTAAATTGAAGAGAAAACAATTAAATCCCGCCAATATTAAAGGAATAAAGATAATGATAAATAAGGATAACCTCTTAATGGAAAAAGAAATAAAAGAACTGTGTCAACGACATCAAGCCATTATTATAAAGAAAGACTTCCATACGATCACAATTGCTTGTAGTGAATCACCTAATGAGGATTTCATTGCGGCGCTAAGATTTATTTCAGGTTTAATCGTTAATGTCGATATTTGGCCACAAGCAAAAATAGAATCGATGTTGACAGAAGAAAATTCATTAATATCAGCAAAAAATTACTGCTCAGAAAATGATGAAGAGGAACCGTACCGTATAGATCGCCTTGATAGCAGTTATGCTCATTACCATGCTGCATTACAAACCAATAATCTTCATGATGAGGAAATAGACACACCGGTTATCCAATTAATTAATCAAACGATATTAACTGCAATACAAAAAAGAGCTTCAGATATTCACTTTGAGCCATCTCAACGGGGCTATCAAATACGTATTCGAGTTGATGGTACATTGCATACCATGCAAGCGCCCCCCTCTCAAATGAATGCGAGTATTCCTGCTCGTTTAAAAATCATGGCAAAACTCAATATCGCTGAAAAACGCCAGCCACAAGATGGGCAATTTGACTGGAGTGACAATAAAAACAGTTATGCGATTCGTATATCAACATTACCCACATTATATGGGGAAAAAATAGTCCTGCGTATTTTAAATACCATCCATCAACTATCTCTGGAACAATTAGGATTGCCTGAACCACAATTACAACTTTTAAAACAGAAACTGCATTTACCACAAGGGATGATTTTAGTCACTGGCCCAACTGGCAGCGGGAAGACTGTCACACTGTATAGCTGCCTGCAATATTTAAACCAAGCTCAAAAGAATATCTGTAGTGTCGAAGATCCTGTCGAAATTCCTTTAAATGGCATCAACCAAACGCCTGTTAATAACAAGATTGGTCTCGATTTTGCCAAAGTCCTCAGAGCGTTATTACGACAAGATCCCGATATCATTATGGTTGGTGAGATCCGTGACAATGAAACTGCTGAAATATCAATGAAAGCAGCTCAAACAGGCCATTTGGTTTTATCAACTCTGCATACCAATTCTACTATTGATACGTTATCTCGCCTGCATAATCTGGGAATTTCTGGCTATATCACCGCCTCATGTGTGAAATTGATTATTGCACAGCGACTGGTTCGTAAACTTTGTCCCCAATGTCGACAACAAGACAGTATACCTACAGTGATCCCTAATATTACTGGTTCAAAATCTATAAAAAAATGGAATGCGGTCGGTTGTGATCACTGTTTTTCTGGCTATTACGGCAGAACTGCCATATATGAATTTCTCGAAATCAAACCTGAACTCCAGCAAGCCCTGTCTGAGTGTTCTAATACCAGCCTCTCACATTTACTTGCCTCACAACAAAATGTAACGCTTTTTTCGGCAGGGCTGACATTAGCAGAAGCAGGAATAACCACGCTTGAAGAAATTTATCAGATTACAGGCCATGAGACAGTATGAAAATAGAATATATTTACCAATGGCAGGCAATTAACAAGCACGGAAAAGCCATAACAGGGGAGAGTATTGGACACAGTAAAAAAGTGTATTTCAATACCTCAGCCATCTTGATCTTCAGCCCTATTCCATTAAGTGTAAAAAAATTATTTATTACAGCAAAAAAGAAATGGCTTATCGCCTGCATTTTATTCACCAGTTAAGTACATTGCTGACTTCAGGCATCCCTCTACTCAAGGGACTGATTATTTTACTGCAAGAATGCAAATATGATCTCTGGCGATGTGTCTTGGCAGATATAATTCAGAAAATTCGTCAAGGAGAGGCATTCTCTGCAACACTCGAACACTATCCTAAGTTATTTCCTCCCTTGTTTTGCCAACTTATCGCAGTCGGAGAACAAACCGGCCAGCTTGAAAACTGCTGCCAATTAATCATTGATCGGTTGGAGCAACAAAATAGGTTAAGTAAGAAAATTCAAAAAGCTTATCACTATCCCTTGATAGTCGCTCTTGTGAGCTTTTTGGTTATTATTATGATGTTGATTTTTGTTGACCAGAGTTTCGACAAGTCTATTCCTCACTAAATGCTACCCTGCCTTTGTTAACTCAGTGGGTTCTATCAGGTTCTGATTTATTGATCCACCATGGCATATTAATATTGTTAGTAACATTTATATTATTAACCAGTTACCTATGGCTACGTCACCGTTTTCCCATTTTTAAAGTAAAAGAAAAAATGCTCTTCCTGAGACTCCCTATTTTCAGACAACTCATAATTTACCAACAAACTAATCAAATATTTCATATTCTTTTTATGACACAGAAAGCGGGATTAACTTTAATAGCAGGGCTTGAATGTGCCCTCAGTGCAACTCAGCATCCTGTTTTTATCGCTGGCGTGAAAAACTTGCACAGACATATTCAACAAGGCACTCCAATGAGTAACGCATTAAAACAAACAGCCTATTTCCCTGCGTTATGTCAACAATTTGTCATGATAGGCGAAGAATCTGGAGAATTAGAATTATTTCTCTTCAATCTCGCAAAGTGGTATCAAGAAAAATCAATCAACCTTGCTGATAGTTTGGTTCAATCATTAGAACCTTTGTTAATGTTAATAATGGCCTTAATTGTCGGTTTATTATTACTGGCTATGTACCTGCCTATTTTTCAATTAGGTACAATATTAACTTAACAAGCTATTTACATGTTCCATTATCTTTTTTCAAAGCTACAAAAGCAGGAATTATAGGCGTTTGTTTATAGCTCATCAGCTTCCCTTGAGTTACAATTTGATTATGCTATCAGAGATATTTAAAGGGATAGAATGACTTATATTGTTGCACTTACGGGTGGAATTGGTAGTGGTAAAACGACTATCTCTAATGTATTTTCATCCCTTGGTGTCCCGCTTGTTGATGCAGATATTATCGCCAGAGAAGTTGCAGCTCCTGGCACCCCCGCACTACAAGCCATCATAGCGCACTTTGGGGTCGATATATTATTGCCTGATGGCAGCCTTAATCGCGCAATGTTGCGCCAGAAAATTTTTGCTGCCCCAGAAGAGAAACAGTGGCTCAATGCACTTTTACATCCACTAATCCAAATAGAAACACAACGGCAATTAAACCAAGTGACTGCTCCCTATGTCATCTGGGTCGTTCCTTTACTCATTGAAAACAATTTAATGCATTTGGCAGATCGTGTTTTAGTTGTTGATATCCCAGTTGAAGTACAGATTACCCGAACCATGGCTCGTGATGGAATAAACCGTGAGCAAGTAGAAAATATTCTGGCTGCACAGGCCAGCCGTCAGGACAGACTGGAAAAAGCAGATGATGTCATCGTTAACCACAACAGTGAACAGGATATTACCTCTCGTGTGGCCGAACTACATCAACAGTATTTAAAACAAGCAAAATCAGTCAGACAGGAAAACCATAATGAGTGATGCACCATCCACTATTATTTTTGAACATCCACTCAATGAAAAAATGCGTTCATGGTTGAGGATTGAGTCTTCAATGCAACAGTTGGAAAAACAACGTCATCTGAATTCTCAGGCGAGTAGCCTTTCGTTTTTCCGTACAATTGCCGAATTAATCGAGATCATGGAACGCGGTGAAGTCCGCTCTGAGATATTGAAAGAGCTGGATCGCCAACAGGCGAAATTAAAACAATGGCTCGGCGCTCCGAATGCCGATACAGCTATGATCCATAGTTTGACAGAGCAACTTAAAGAACGCAGTATTGCCTTGAACCAAGCGCCACGGCTTAACCAATTTATTAAAGAAGATCGTATTATCAGCATGGTACGTCAACGTCTCAGCATCCCTGGAGGATGTTGTAGTTTTGACTTGCCAACATTACACCTGTGGCTGCATTTACCACAAACTGTCAGGGATAAATCCGTTACAGCCTGGCTGGACAGCCTTCGTCCGTTACAACAAGCCCTGGAAAGTATTCTGGAACTCATACGCCACTCCGCCGCTTTCACCCCCAAAATCAGCCATAACGGATTTTATCAGGGGAATGCCGATGAAGCCGATTTATTGAGATTAAAATTGGACGTGGTACCAGATACATTAGTTTACCCACAAGTCTCCGGCTACAAGACACGTTTCGCCATCCGTTTTTTACCAATGGATAGTGAGCATGGTGTTGTACCTGCCCATTTGTCATTTGAATTGGCCTGCTGTTAACATGGACCCAATAAATTTCGAGTTGCAGCACGACATTAAGGGGATAAATTCCCAATAGCATGGCTCATTCTGTATTTATATCACTCTGAATTTATAAATACATATCTGAAACAATGAGTTAAAACAAAAAAGCTGCAAGGTGAAAATGGAAGGTATGACCTTCAAATCAAGTGGGAGAAAGTATTATGTCTGAAGTATTGACTGTCGAATGTCCAACGTGTGGCAACATGGTAGTATGGGGAGAAATTAGTCCATATCGCCCATTTTGCAGCAAACGTTGCCAATTAATCGACTTAGGGGAATGGGCCAGCGAAGAAAAACGAATAGCAAGCCAAAGTGACAGTTCAGAAAATGATAACTGGAGCGAACAGCCCGAACAATATAAGTAATATCACGTAACGTATGTTATAGCGGTGCCCGTTTTATTTGGCGCCGCTTATATTGAATGAGTTAACTCCCCTAATTAATTAAAAATCCTTTAGCAGGAGCCGTTTCGGGTTAAGAAACTGACAATACTGCGGTTTGCTGGAGGAAATTCATCAGCAATTAATTCTGATTGTAAAACCCAACGGGAAGGTTGCCCTTCTTTACCAAACGGCTCATCTTCCCATTCATCAACCAGGAAAAAATCAAGGGTGATACTTCTATCAGGAAACTCGTGTTTGATGGTGTCAATTAATTCACAATGCGTTACTGTGATCCCAACTTCTTCCTTTAATTCTCTAACCAATGCTTGTTCAGGTGTTTCTCCCTGTTCAAGTTTTCCTCCGGGAAACTCCCAAAAACCGCCCATATGTGAATCAGCCCTACGCTGAGTGATAAAAATTTCATCATTGCTATTTTTAATAATACCTGCTGCAATATGCAGATGTTTTTTTTCCATAATCGCTTTTCTTACCGTCTATTCTTCAACTTAAGTAACTCTCCCTTGCAGGTTACATTAGAATGAGTTTAAGCCGCAAATTTGTATTTCATGCAAAGTGATATCGCTTTTTATTACCAATTACTTCCCTGGAAAAAACAAATCATGTGAAAACAAGCTGTAAACAGTGTCTGAAATTAACCTACAAATAGCTTGAAATGACTATTTTAAACATTAAGGAAGCACGGTTTATGCTAAATGATGTTCAATCATTGATTGAAGCACGGCAAATCGCCTATCAATTTTCTGGTGAAACAACTCCCCTATTTTCTGGTATCGATATATTTTTAAATGCAGGACAACATGCATTAGTTGGGCGCAATGGTATTGGTAAATCCTGGCTGGCATCAATACTGGCACAGCAGATCCTTCCCACAGAAGGTAGTGTAAAACACTTTTGTGAGGTGGGTTATTTATCACAAGGTTTAACACCTTTTTCCGGCAATACCGCGGATCTGCTGGGATTAACCGAAATCATGAGTGCCAATGAACGGATCTTGGCAGGAGTTGGTGATGAAACAGATTTTGATGTTATGGAAGGAAACTGGGACTGGCAATTTCAAACTGAGTCTCTACTGGCAGAAGGTGAATTCAATCCCAGCGTATTAAATCAACCTCTTAGTTCTTTGAGCGGTGGAGAACAAACACGGATCAGGTTGTTGGCACTGAAACGTCAAGGTGCAGGTTTTATGATTCTGGATGAACCAAGCAATCACCTTGACCGACAAGGCCGCCTTTGGCTGGCTCAGTGGTTAAGTGCTTTTGATGGCGGAGTTCTGCTGATTACCCATGATACCCAACTATTACAGCATGTATCGATTGTTTACGAACTCAGCGGATTAGGATTATCCCGCAGTATCGGAGGATGGGAAACCTGGCTGGAAAGTAAAGAACAACTACGGCTGGGTATTCAACGTGAAGTGGATCAAACCAGAAAAAGCCTAAAACAAGCCTTACGTGATAAGCAAAAAGATCGTGAGAAAACCAGCAAAAGGCAAAGTCAGGGTAAGCAACGGCGGGAAAATGCCAATCAGGCTAAAATCCTTCTTGATCACGCATTAGGACGCTCAGAAGCAACATTATCACGGATAGCAAAACAGAATGAAGAACGATTACAACGTAGCTCTTCATTAGCCACAGAGGCCAGAACAAAACTCGAAATTATCGATCCACTGTCAATCGCTGTTGCGACTCCACAAACAGCAACTTCTCCGTTACTTTACCTTCAGGATGTCATTCTGCCCTTTGGCTCCGATACACCCATCAGTTTAACCATTAATAATGGTGATCGCCTCGCTATCACAGGTAAAAATGGCAGCGGAAAATCCACCTTATTAAAGGTAATGGCAGGTTTACTAGAGCCGAAACAGGGTATCTGTCGTATCACTCTTTCACACAGTCTGATGGATCAACATTTTTCGTTCCTGGATAAAAACCAATCCGCGTTACATAACTTCCAATTACAATCACCAGGCTGGACAGAAGATCGTTACCGTACTCGGTTGGCACAATTGCGTATTCGCGGTGAGGAGGCTTTGAAACCTGTCAGTTATCTCAGTGGAGGAGAACAACTTAAAGTCGCGCTAGCTTGCCTGTTTTGCGGACCATATGCACCTGCCCTGCTGTTATTGGATGAACCAGATAATCATCTGGATATTGAATCACGTGAGCTACTGCAAAAAGCGCTACATGATTATACAGGAGCAATGGTACTTATTTCTCACGACAATAAGTTCATTGAAAATGTAGGTAATATGCAGGAACTAGTCTTATGACAAAACCCTCAAATCTATTGCTTAAGCAAATTTCATTGCAGAATAAGATCTAAGGGTTTTCGATAAATTAACCCGTGCCAATTCACCATTGGCACGGATTTCTTGCTGATAAACTCACTCTACTTATAAACGACCGTGGCAATGCTTATATTTTTTGCCAGAACCACATGGGCAAGGATCATTGCGTCCAACTTTACGCTCTCCCGTCGCCATTTGAGCTTCAGCCTTCGACATCAACGCACCTTGTTCAACTTCATGGCTCAAATGTTGTTGTTTTGCCAAACGCTCAGCTTCTTCACGACGCTGCTGCTCAAGCGCTTCAACTTCTTCCGGCATTCTAACCTGAACTTTGCTCAAGGTACTGATCACTTCATATTTCAGTGATTCCAGCATATTGGCAAACATGGCAAAAGATTCGCGTTTATACTCCTGTTTTGGATCTTTTTGAGCGTAACCACGCAAGTGAATACCCTGACGTAGGTAATCCATCGCTGCCAAATGCTCTTTCCACAATGTGTCCAGAGTTTGCAACATGATGCCTTTTTCAAAATTACGCATCATTTCTACACCGACAATTTCTTCTTTTTGCTTATAAATTTCGATCGCTTTTTCAAGAATACGTTCACGCAATGTTTCTTCGTGCAATTCAGGTTCTTTATCCAACCACTCTTTGAGTGGCAAGTTCAAATCGAAATCATTAATTAAACGTTCTTGTAATCCTTCAATATCCCACATTTCTTCCAGTGATTGCGGTGGAATATGAGCATCAATAGTGACTTTGAAGACATCCTCACGGATGCTGGTGATGGTTTCGCTGACATCACTCACATCGAGCAAGTCGTTACGTTGAGCATAAATTGCCCGACGCTGATCGTTCGCAACATCATCATATTCCAGCAATTGTTTACGGATATCAAAGTTACGGCTCTCAACTTTACGCTGAGCATTTGCAATCGCTTTAGTCACCCATGGGTGTTCGATTGCTTCTCCTGGCTGCATACCAAGTTTACGCATCATACCGGTCACACGATCGGAAGCAAAAATGCGCATCAAGGAATCTTCCATTGAGAGGTAGAAACGTGAAGAACCCGCATCCCCCTGACGGCCCGCACGACCACGTAACTGGTTGTCTATGCGGCGTGATTCATGACGTTCCGTACCAATAATATGCAGGCCACCTGCTGCCAATACTGCATCATGACGCTCTTGCCATTCTGCCTTGATTTTATCAATCTGTGCTTCAGTTGGTTCTTCCAATTTAGCAATTTCCGCTTGCCAACTACCCCCTAACATGATATCTGTACCACGTCCTGCCATGTTGGTTGCAATAGTCACTGTGCCAGCCTGACCAGCCTGCGCAATGATATCGGCTTCCAATGCGTGGAATTTTGCGTTCAGGACATTATGTGCAATACCCGCTTTCGTTAATGCGTTAGACACAAGTTCCGATTTCTCAATCGAGATTGTCCCCACCAAAACAGGCTGACCATTGTTTGTCCGCGCTTTGATGTCTTCAATGATCGCCTCAATTTTTTCCGCTTCTGTCATATAAACCAGATCCGATAAATCCTGACGGATCATCGGGCGATTGGTTGGAATAACAATGGTATCTAATTTATAAATGGAGCTAAATTCGAAGGCTTCCGTATCGGCTGTTCCTGTCATTCCTGCCAGTTTTTCGTATATACGGAAATAGTTCTGGAATGTAATTGAAGCCAGCGTCTGGTTTTCATTTTGAATCTCGACACCTTCTTTCGCTTCCACAGCCTGGTGCAAACCATCAGACCAACGACGCCCTTGCATGGTACGTCCGGTATGTTCATCAACGATGATAACCTCACCCTCTTTCACGATGTAATCAACATCGCGGGTAAACAAGGCGTGGGCGCGCAGAGCGGCTGTCACATGGTGCATCAGCATGATATTGGTCGGGGAATACAAGGATTCACCTTCATCCATCAATTTAGCATCCACCAATAACTCTTCAATCAATACCAGACCACGCTCTGTCAGGTTGACTTGACGTGTTTTTTCATCAACAGAGAAATGTCCTTCCCCTTGGAAAGTTTCTGAATCCTCTTTTTCCTGACGAACCAGTTTCGGGATCAGCTTGTCTACTTTGATATAAAGCTCAGAGCTGTCTTCCGCAGGCCCTGAAATAATTAGTGGAGTACGAGCTTCGTCGATCAAAATTGAGTCAACTTCATCCACCAACGCATAGTGTAATTTGCGTTGAACTCGCTCTTCTGGACTAAATGCCATATTGTCGCGCAAATAGTCAAAGCCAAACTCATTGTTAGTACCGTAAGTGATATCCGCAGCATAAGATTCACGTTTTGCCGGTGCTGGCATACCCGGTAAGTTAATGCCGACACTTAAGCCAAGGAACTCAAACAGTGGGCGGTTATTTTCAGCATCGCGCTGTGCCAGGTAATCATTCACGGTAACAATGTGGACACCTTTGCCACTGAGAGCATTAAGATAAGCTGGCAATGTTGCGGTCAGTGTTTTACCTTCACCCGTGCGCATCTCTGCTATGCAGCGTTCATTCAAGACCATCCCGCCCAATAATTGCACATCAAAGTGACGCATACCGAATACACGTTTACTGGCTTCACGCACAGTAGCAAACGCTGCTGGCAGAATTTTATCCAGTGATTCTCCCTCTTTTAAACGGGTGCGAAATTGCTCCGTTTTCGCTTTCAATTCTTCATCAGAGAGTTTTTCAAAGTCCGGTTCCATACGGTTGATTTCATCAACCACTTTGCGCAAACGACGCAAAGTACGGTCATTGCGGCTACCAAAAATTTTTGTCAGTAATTTAGTCAGCATAATTAGTACATCTCAGATAGGGCTATTGTTGTAGCCAATCAATCATTCCTTAAAAATTGCCTTATTAAACTTAAATAAGACAGCACGATTAAAGCAAAAATAGATGATTGAGCGTTGGCCCTGCCCTAATTCCCTGAACTTTAGCGACCCAGAGAGCTGGAGTATGAGTAGCAGGAGCCATCGCAACATCTGAGACAATTTCTTCAAATGGCGCTGGTGCTTGTGTCAGCATGGCATACAATGTATCCAGCATAAGTCGTTGCATGGAGGGAGAAGAAATCCGGGTACTTTCTTTTGCACTTTCGTAATTAACAGGTTCTGCAACCGAAAAAGCAAAAGAAAGTTGACGGATCACATTACGAACAGCGTGTTGCTGCCAATAATTTAAATAGTTAGCGGGTTGGCGTTGGACACTTTTTAATTGGAGTAAATGTAATTTAAATAAGTGTTCAAAAGAGGAAAATGCCTGATAGCGGCTTCCTTGAGCAGAAGAAGGGCTTGCGTGATGCAGGCTTTCTGCCACTCCAGCGAAAACAGTAGGAACACCAATTCCTGTAGCAACCATGCCCAGTAAAAGATGAGACCAAAAATAACGCCTACCAAATTGTCGCCAAAGATTTAAAATACTCATTAATCCTTCATTAATAAATACTGGAACTGCCCTTATTATGCGAGATAGCCGCCCACAATCACTGGATAAGCTGTTTGAAGATGCGGCAACTGTCGGAAAAAGCCCACTTCAAATCATCCAACAACATGCCATCGCATTATTGAAACTCAACCGTGCCGTTCTCAGTTTGCTTCCTGCACAATTGCACCCGTGGTGCAGGGTTGCCAATTATCGCAAACAAATTCTGGTACTGGAAGCAGGAAATGCCAGTTGGATGACCCGGCTGCGTTATGAAATTCCTGTCTTGCTGTCTACATTGAGAAGCGAAATTCTACCATCTTTATCCTCAATCGACATCAGGATTAACCCATCATTAATGGTTAAGCATGAGAATAACGAACAAAGATTCTCAAAATTATCAACCAAAACAACACACAGTAATGATAATCAGGAATTACCAAAGCGCCAGCTCAGTCACGAAAGTGCAAAAACATTAATGATGTTAGCTGAAAATAGCCCTGAAAAATTGAAAAAGAAACTAGAGCGGTTGGCTGCGCTGGCCGGAGAGGGTACCAGTACAGCCAAAAAGATGCGTTAGCGCCGAATAAAAAACATCAGCGAAAGCAGCGTAATAGATAACATAACCCATTGGTGCATCATAGGAATGTTCTCAACATTCTTTATCTATACACATGTCAGCCATTATGCCAACACTAGCGATGGGGCGCGGAAAGCCAATGGCATTTCTGCTTCATCTTCAAATGTGACAAATTCCCAAGCGCTTTCCTGTGCTAAAACAGTTTGCAGTAACTTGTTGTTTAGTGCATGGCCTGATTTAAACGCAGTAAAGGCACCAATGATATTATACCCACACATGAATAGATCGCCGATGGCGTCCAACATTTTATGACGGACGAATTCATCTTCAAAACGCAAACCATCTTCATTGAGTACGCGGTAGTCATCAACGACAATCGCACAATCAAAGCTGCCACCAAGGCACAAGCCTTTAGATTGTAAATACTCAATATCGCGCATAAATCCGAAAGTACGCGCACGACTAATCTGGCGAACAAATGAATCCGCAGAGAACTCCAGGCCATAGCGCTGTGTACTCGCATCAATCGCCGGATGATTAAAGTCGATGGTAAAATCCAAACTGAAACCATGATAGGGTGCTAATTCTGCCCATTTATCACCGTCTTCCACACGAACGCTTTCTTTCATTCGCACGAATTTCTTTGCTACATTCAGTTCTTCAATACCCGCATCCAATAACAGGAAAACAAACGGACTAGCGCTGCCATCCATAATCGGGATCTCAGGTGCATCGACTTCAATAACAATATTGTCGATCCCTAAACCTGCCAGCGCTGCATTCAAATGTTCAACCGTTGAAATACGCACATTATGCTCATTCACCAGACAAGTACAGAGCATAGTATCACGCACAGATTTGGCATCTGCCGGAAAATCGACCGGAGGATTCAAGTCAGTACGACGATAGATGACCCCGGTATTAGCCGGCGCTGGACGCATTGTCAGCGTGACTTTTTTACCGGTGTGCAAACCGACGCCGGTCGCTTGAACAATACGTTTTAGTGTCCTTTGTTTGATCATCGTTTATATCTCGCAATGTTACTTATCCCGCCAACCACTATAATGTATGACTGGCAGGATAGTTTAACACAAAAAGCGGAGAAGCCAATTTTTTAGCAATTAATCAGCCTGCTTACGCAAAAATGCAGGAATGTCCAGATAATCAGGCTCTTTGCTTGTATGTGCATTTTGGTCATTGACGACTTTTGCTACCGTTTTGTTCTCATCAGACAGTGAAGAGATTCCGCCAGATATCTGCTGGTAACGACGCTCCATCGGGTTTGTCTGAGGAGCCTTGTTATTGGTCACCAGGGTGATTTCTGGACGTTTGTCCATACCAATGCCTGTTGCCACAACGGTTACACGCAACTCATCATTCATATCTGGATCCAGTGACGTACCGATAACCACCGTTGCATTATCAGAAGCGAATGCACGGATTGTGTTACCAACGGTTTCAAATTCATCCAAACGCAGGTCAAAGCCCGCTGTGATGTTAACCAAAACGCCACGTGCGCCAGAAAGATCAATATCTTCCAGCAATGGGCTGGAGATAGCCATCTCTGCAGCTTCTTCCGCACGATCTTCACCTTGTGCAATACCTGATCCCATCATGGCGTAACCCATTTCTGACATCACGGTACGAACGTCAGCGAAGTCAACGTTCATCAGACCTGGGCGAGTAATCAGTTCGGCAATACCCTGAACCGCACCTTTCAGAACATCATTCGCTGCACCGAATGCATCCAACAGGGAAATGCCTCGTCCCAGGACTTTCAATAATTTGTCATTTGGAATAGTGATCAATGAATCCACATGCTTGGACAATTCAGTGATCCCTTGTTCCGCGAAGGCCATCCGTTTTTTGCCTTCAAAATTAAATGGTTTAGTGACAACAGCGACGGTCAAAATGCCAAGCTCTTTGGCAATTTCAGCCACAACAGGTGCGGCTCCCGTTCCCGTACCACCCCCCATACCAGCGGCAATAAACACCATATCTGCACCTTCCAGTGCAGTACGCAGTGATTCGCGGTCTTCTTCCGCAGCAGTGCGACCCACTTCAGGGTTCGCACCAGCGCCTAATCCTTTCGTAATGCCGTTGCCAATCTGGATAGTCTGACCAACAGCCGTCTTACGCAGTGCCTGAGCGTCCGTGTTAACCGCAAAGAAGTCAACGCCTTCAATACGCTCACGCACCATGTGCTCCACAGCATTTCCGCCGCCGCCGCCGACGCCGATGACTTTAATCACCGCGTCGTTGGTTAATTCCAGTGGTTCAAACATAATTTCTCTCCGTTTTGTGCCTTTATATCGAGGCCGGCGACATTGTCATGGCCTCTGTATAAAAAATCAAAATTCTTTTTTCAGCCAGTTGCTGACTTTCTTAAACCAGCCACTGACTGACGTTCTTTTATCGGCATCGGAATCTCCGCCAAGGTGGGATTCTTTGCCATAATGCAGAAGTCCAACCGCTGTTGAGTAGCAAGGCTCCTGCACATAATCTGTCAATCCAGTGATGTTCAGGGGACGGCCAATGCGAACCTGGGTATGGAATACCCGCTGGGCACACTCGGCCAGACCATCAATCTGGGCGCCTCCTCCTGTCAGGACAATCCCTGCCGCCAGGTGGTGTTTTACTCCCTGCTGCCGCAATTGCTCCTGCAATCGCAAAATTTCATCGTTCACTAAGTTCAGCAGTTCGGTATAACGGGGTTCGATCACTTCAGCCAATGTTTGACGCTGTAAGCTACGAGGAGGGCGTCCTCCCACACTTGGGACTTCTACACTCTCATCCTTGCTAACTATCGAACCCAATGCGCAGCCATGACGAACTTTGATGGTTTCAGCATCACTGGGAGGAGTACCAAACGCATAGGCGATATCACTGGTCACTACATTGCCTGCGTAAGGAATAACCTTGGTATGACGTAATGCACCGCCAGTATATACAGCGATATCCATCGTCCCGCCGCCGATGTCAACGACACAGACCCCCAGTTCACGTTCATCTTCTGTCAACACGGCATAACTTGCTGCCAGTCCTGCAAAAATAAGTTGATCAACTTTCAAACCACAACGTTCAACAGCTTTTACGATATTTTTCGCCATGTCGTTATGACAGGTAATCAAGTGGACTTTTGCCTGCATACGCACACCAGAGAGCCCAACTGGATTTTTGATCCCTTCCTGATAGTCAATCGCGTATTCCTGTGGGATCACATGCAAAATACGGTGCTCATCACGAACACGAACTGACTTAGCTGTATGGACAACACTGTCCACATCATCTTGTGTAACTTCTTCTTCTGAAACCGGCACCATGCCAATTTCGTTCTGGCAACTAATATGCTTACCGGAAAGCGCCAGATAGACTGAAGATATCTGGCAATCCGCCATGAGTTCAGCCTGATCAATGGCACGCTGTACGCACTTGACGACCGATTCAAGATCGTTGACACCGCCTTTGTCCATGCCGCGGGATGGGCAATTTCCTACTCCGATAATATTAACCATACCATCGGGCAGAATTTCACCAACCAGGGCAGATACCTTTGCTGTACCGATTTCAAGGCCAACTACCAATTTTCTGTCCGTTGATTTGATCATCGTTATTCTGCCTGTCTCTGTATTATTACCAGTCACTGTTTGTTTTCTTGCCCGTTCATTGGAACCGGCATATCAGTTAATAAAGGAGCCCAACCTACCGCAGCACCACTGTCATAACGTAAGTCAACATAATCCACACGTTTTTCAGTGTTTCTCAACAACACAGGATAAAGTTCAACAAAACGTTTCATTCGTTCCATTTTATCTCGATTTCCTAGCTCTAAACGGATATCGTTATCCAATATCAGTTGCCAGGAGTTACGCGCTGTCATGATCACTGCTTTCAGTTTCATCTGGTGTTTTTCCAGAAAAGTCGCCATTGTATGGTATTCATTCAACGCGTCTTTTTCTTTACCTTCTGGCCCATACAGCATCGGATACTGACCATTTGCGCTGCGCTCTACAGGTAAGCTAAATACCCGGCCTTCGGCATCCAATAGTTGGGTATCATTCCAACGCGCATAAGGTACGTATTCTACCAGATGTATTTTAAGTTCATCAGGCCATTGTTTCCGAACAGTGACTTGCCGAATCCATGGCAGCTGTTTAATCTTTTCTTGAATGACGTTGACATCCTGAGTCATAAATGTTCCGGGAGATCCCAGGGACAAAATAGCCTGTCTTACATCATCATTCGTGGTGTAATGACGTTCACCAGTCAATACCAGCTTCGAGAGTGGTAATCTGCTAGGATCTTTCATCCAGTCCAGTGTCATCCAGCCTCCCCATATGATAGTGCCCACTACCATCAAGAAGAAGGCAATCCCTGCCAGATAGTAACCATTACTAGGACGAGATCTCTGCGTTTCACCCTCCCACTCCCGGCTATTCCGGGCTGCCTGCGACATATTAATCAGCCAACTCCAAAATTCTCACTACGAGTTGAGAAAAACTTAATCCAGCCTGACGCGCAGCAGTTGGCACAAGGCTATGGCTGGTCATGCCAGGGGAAGTATTCGCTTCCAACAGGTAGAAATTACCCTTCCCATCGTCCATGATATCGACTCGCCCCCAACCACGACATCCCAGCGCTTTATACGCCTTTGAGGCGATATCTAATAGCTCTTGCTCTTTTTCTGCACTCAAGCCGCTTGGACAAAAATATTGTGTTTGGTTGGAAATATATTTCGCATCATAATCATAGAATGTGTTTGAAGCCTGAATACGGATAGAAGGAAGTGCTTCATCCCCCAAAAATCCTACGGTATATTCAGGGCCAAACAGCCATTTTTCAACCAACACATCCGTATCGTATTTAAATGCCAGCGCCAGGGCGCCACGCAATTCGGCATATTCATTCACCTTGGTCATCCCTACGCTGGAGCCTTCCAGATTCGGTTTAATCATTAATGGTAGACCTAATTCTTGAACATACTCTTTGAGTTGAAAATCATTAAGTTGTTCAAATTTTAAGGAATTAATAACGACATAAGGTGAAACAGGCAGTTCTGCCCCCTGCCAGAGTTGTTTTGTGCGCAATTTGTCCATTGACAAGGCAGAGGCCATCACTCCGCTGCCGGTATAAGGAATTTGCAAAAATTCCAACAAACCTTGCAATGTCCCATCTTCACCACCGCGACCATGCAGTGCGATAAAAACTTTATTGAACCCTTCCTCTTTGAGTTTAGTCACATCAAAGTCTTTTGTATCAACTGAATAAGCATTAATGCCCGCTTCTTTCAGCCCTGCCACAACCGCGTGTCCTGATTGCAATGAAACTTCGCGTTCAGCGGAAGTTCCGCCCAACAGAACAGCAACTTTATCAACCATGATGTCCTCCCTCATAAAAAGATGGCTGCAACTTTGTTTCAGCCAAATTGCGCGCTATTTTACCGATATTACCGGCACCCTGAACCAAGACTAAATCATTGTTTTCTATCACCTGTGACAGGACGGTTGAAACTTGTTCAGGTTCTGATACAAAAATCGGGTCCAATTTGCCACGACTGCGGATAGTACGGCATAAAGAACGGCTATCCGCACCGGGGATCGGCGTTTCACCTGCGGCATACACATCCAACATTAATAGAACATCAACCTGACTTAGAACATTGGCGAAATCATCATATAAATCACGTGTTCTTGTATAACGGTGTGGCTGGAATACCATGACAATACGCTTATCCCCCCAACCTGCTCGTGCCGCTTTAATCGTGGCATCAACTTCTGTTGGGTGATGACCATAATCATCAACCAGCATCACGCTACCTTCTTTGCCATTGATATGTTTAAGAGGAAAATCCCCCAGAAAATCAAAACGGCGTCCAGTTCCCTGAAACTCAGCCAGAGACGCCAGAATAGCGGTATCATCAATGCCTTCTTCTGTTGCCACTGCAACAGCGGCAGTGGCATTCAGCGCATTGTGGCGTCCTGGAGCATTTAACACCACATGCAAATCTGGCAAGTCAGATCGACTGATGGTGAAAAATCCCTGAGCCCCTTTCTGCTCATAATGGGTAATACGAACGTCTGCTTCCTCACTGAAACCGTAGGTCGTGATATAACGGCCAATTCGGGGATCAGTTCTTTCACAACAGGATCATCAATGCACATAACCGCACGCCCATAAAATGGCAGGTTATGCAGGAAGTTAACGAACGTTTGTTTTAAGTTTTCGAAATCACCCTGGTAGGTATCCATGTGATCAGCTTCAATATTGGTGACAACCGCCATCATGGGCTGCAAATGCAAGAATGAAGCATCACTTTCATCTGCTTCTGCAATCAAATAGCGGCTGCTACCTAATCGAGCATGTGTGCCTGCCGCTTTGACCAATCCACCATTCACAAAGGTAGGATCAAGACCGGCTTGAGCATAAATACCCGCAATCATTGCCGTCGTCGTGGTTTTTCCATGCGTTCCTGCAATCGCGATACCGTGGCGATAACGCATAAGCTCTGCCAGCATTTCCGCACGGCGGATCACTGGGATTCTCGCTTCACGCGCAGCCACAATTTCTGGGTTTTCCGCTGAAATCGCTGTAGATGCCACCACGACACTAGCGTCCCGCACATTTTCTGGACGGTGATTAAAATAAATAGTTGCACCCAGTGCGATCAATTGCTGTGTGACAGGATTGGGTGCCAGATCAGAACCACTTATCTGATAACCTTCATTAGCCAACACCTCGGCGATACCACCCATGCCAGCACCACCAATGCCAACAAAGTGGATATGCCTGACTTTTCTCATTTCAGGCACTGAAGCTCTTAATTTCGCCAACTGTTGTGTATTCACGTTTTAATCTTCACTCGTTATGTTTACATCACCGTTCTACCTGGAACGGCCTGAATGATTCTCTACAGCATCGTTCAACGCTGCTGCTACACGCTCAGTGGCATTAATGATGGCTACTGAACGTGCTTTTTCTGCCATTTCCAGCAATTGTGGACGTTGCCACTGAGTTAATAGATCTACGACAGCATCAACTGTAAATTCGGGCTGTTCGAGTATCTTTGCGGCTCCCGCTTTTTCCAAAGGCAAGGCATTCCAATATTGCTGGCGATCTTTATGCTGGAAAGGAACAAAAATCGCCGGTAAACCTGCAGCGGAAACCTCACTGACCGTCAGTGCACCAGAACGGCATACGACAATATCAGCCCACGCATAAGCCTGTGCCATATCATCAATAAATTCAGTTACCTTGAATTCAGATGTGACCGAATTTTCATAGTGTTTCTGCGTCTCTTCCCTGGCGCCCTTGCCCGCCTGATGCCATAAAGTGATTTTATCGCCCAAGCGAGCCGCTACTTCCGGCATAGTTTGGTTCAGCACTCTTGCTCCCTGACTACCGCCAACAACCAGCACCCGAACAGCGCCTTCACGCCCAGTCAAACGCTGCATTGGTTCTGGCAGTGCCAATACATCCTCCCTTACGGGGTTACCAACAACCGGCGCATCGGAGAATGCGCCCGGAAATGCTTGTAAAACTGTTTTGGCAATTTTGGCTAACCAACGATTAGTGAGCCCTGCAATACCATTCTGCTCATGCAGTACAACCGGAATGCCACACAACCATGCGGCTATTCCACCAGGCCCAGAGACATACCCTCCCATACCCAGCACAACATCTGGCTGATAACGGCGCATAATGGCTTTTGCCTGTCGAATAGCCTTAAAAATTCTAATTGGGGCAGTAAGCAATGCTTTGAGCCCCTTGCCCCGCAAGCCTGAAATCTGAATAAATTCGATATCAATACCATGTTTTGGCACTAAATCAGCTTCCATGCGATCCGCGGTTCCTAACCAGCGAATATCCCACCCCTGCTCTTTTAAATGGTGGGCAACAGCCAGCCCCGGGAACACGTGTCCTCCCGTACCACCAGCCATCACCATCAAACGCCGGTTTTTGCCACTCATTTAGGGCTCCTTACAAACGCCTGTGCTTTTGCCAGACGTACTTCATAATCAATTCGCAACAACAAGACGATGGCCGTTGACATCACTATCAAACTAGAGCCACCGTAACTGACTAAAGGTAATGTTAATCCTTTGGTTGGCAGCATACCTGCCGCCGCGCCAACGTTAATGAACGCCTGAAAGCTAAACCATATGCCGATGGCACAAGCCAAAAAACCAGAAAACCGTTGATTAAGCTGCAATGCCCGACGGCCAATCATCATTGCGCGGAAAGCGACGAAGAATACCATTGCCAGCACTAAAACCACACCGAAATAACCCAATTCTTCGGCCAGAATGGAAAAAATAAAGTCAGTATGGGCTTCCGGCAGATATTCAAGTTTTTGAACTGAATTTCCCAGTCCTTGCCCAAAGAAGTCGCCACGACCAAATGCCATTAACGATTGGGTTAACTGATAACCGCTGCCGAAAGGATCTTCCCATGGATTCAGGAAAGAGGTCACCCTGCGTATACGATAAGGTTCAGCAACGATCAGTACGCACACGGCAAATATGCCGCAGCCAATAATGGCCAGAAACTGCCACAATTTCGCGCCCGCCAAGAACAGCAGTGCCAATGTTGTGACAAATAACACCACCACTGTCCCCAAGTCAGGCTGCGCCAGCAACAATATTGCTAATGCAACCATGACACCCATCGGTTTGAAAAATCCCCAGAAGTTGTTTCTTACTTCCTCCACTTTTCTAACCAAGTAGCTGGAGAGATAACAAAAGAGTGAGAGTTTCGACAATTCCGCTGGTTGAATACGTAATGGGCCAATCGCCACCCAACGTGATGCCCCATTGACTGAACTCCCGACAAACAGCACCACAACTAGCATCATGATCGTCACTAATAACATGACATTGCTGTAACGCAGCCAGAAGTCCATTGGAATGCGCAGCGTAATAAGGGACAAGAAAAAGCACAGTGACAAATAAATGGCATCGCGTCGGGCAAAAATAAAGGGATCTTGAGCAAGGCGCTGTCCAACGGGCATGGATGCCGACGTTACCATGACAAAGCCAATCACAACCAACCCTAATATCATCCAGACCAGGGTACGATCATACATAACGGTATCTGTGGTATCTGCCTCCACATTTCCCGCCAACCAAGTTTTAAATTTACCAAGGCCTGGAATGGTCATCAGCCTAACTCCTCTGCCAAACGAGCAAATTCATGACCACGATGTTCAAAGCTGTTGAACTGATCGAAGCTCGCACAAGCGGGTGACAGCAATACCATGTCGCCAGAAACCAGCTTGGGTGCAATTTCTCTCATCGCCTGTTCCATTGTTTCCGTCAGTGTTGCAATTTCCGGGCGCAGTTGTGCGAATTGCCCGCCATCACGACCAAAACAGTAAAGACGAATATGTTCCCCCGATATATAGGGTTTCAGTGGGGTAAAATCTGCCGCTTTTCCATCTCCCCCCAATAAAAGATAGAGTGTCCCTTCCAGCTTCAATCCACTCAGTGCCGCCTGGGTACTGCCAACATTGGTTGCCTTAGAATCATTCACCCAACGAACACCATTTCTCATATGAATGACCTGAAAACGGTGTTCTAGTCCGGCGCAGGTACGTAAAGCCTGAAGGCTGGCGGCACGAGGAATGCCTACAGCATCTGCCAGCGCTAATGCTGCCAAGCCATTGGTATAGTTATGCTGACCGGCCAACTGCATTTCGCGCGTTGCCAGCACCGGATGTTGATTGACTACCAGTTGTTGGTGTTCACTATCAAGCTGATAATCACCACTATCCACACCAAAGCTGATACAACGGCTATCTTTGCCTGTTTCTGGTAATGTCAGCGCATCCTGTTCATTAACTACACAAGTTTTTGCCTGATTGTAAATGTGCAACTTCGCTGCCCGATACTGTGCCAACCCTTTGGGATAACGAACCATGTGATCTTCGGTTACATTCAGTACCGTCGCTGCCGCTGCTTTCAAGCTATAAGTTGTTTCAAGTTGGAAACTGGACAGTTCCAGTACATAGAGCTGACAGGGCTGTTTCAGCAACTCCAGTGCCGGGACACCAATGTTGCCCCCCACTCCCACTTGCCACCCCGCTGCTTTCGCCATTTCGCCAAGTAGAGTAGTTACGGTGCTTTTGCCATTTGAACCCGTAATGGCAACGATTGGTGCAGTCGCTTCGCGGCAAAACAGCTCAATGTCGCCGATAATGTCAACACCCGCATCAGCCGCCGCTTGCAACTCAGGTGTTGCCAGTGCAATACCCGGGCTGGCAACGATTAAATCGGCATCCAACAACCATTGTTTGTTCAGGCTACCGGTGTGGCATTCGACGTTATCAGGCAGCTTATCGCTGCCGGGTGGCACGATACGGGTATCCATCACTCGTGGGAGCACACCACGCGTCATAAAAAAGTCAACGCAGGAGAGACCTGTCATCCCTAACCCAACGATGACAACCTTTTTACCCTTGTATTCCGTCATAAGACGCTCAGCCATGATTAACGTACCTTCAACGTTGCCAGACCAATCAACACCAGCATCAAGGAAATAATCCAAAAGCGCACGATAACGCGTGGCTCTGGCCAACCTTTCAATTCATAGTGATGGTGAATCGGTGCCATACGGAAAATGCGCTGTCCACGCAGTTTGAATGAGCCAACCTGCAAGATGACAGACAAAGTCTCCACCACAAAAACGCCGCCCATGATGATCAGCAAAAACTCCTGACGCAGTAATACGGCAATGGTGCCCAATGCCCCACCCAGAGCCAATGAACCAACATCGCCCATAAACACTTGCGCCGGATAAGTGTTAAACCACAAGAAACCCAGCCCTGCACCGACAATCGCAGTACAGACAATCACCAGTTCACCCGCATGGCTCAAATAAGGGATATGCAGGTAGTTCGCAAAATTCACGTTACCTGTTGCCCATGCCACTAAAGCAAAACCGGCTGCAACAAGTACTGTCGGCATAATGGCGAGGCCATCTAAACCATCAGTCAGGTTCACCGCGTTACTGGTTCCTACAATCACAAAATAAGTCAGCAGAATGTAAAGCAAGCCCAGTTGCGGCATAACCTCTTTGAAGAATGGCACGACTAATTGTGTTGCAGAGGTATCTTTGCCGATGCTGTACATAGCAAACGCAACACCCAAGGCAATAACGGATTGCCAGAAATATTTCCAACGAGCAATTAACCCCTTAGTATCCTTACGCACCACTTTGCGATAATCATCCACAAAACCCACAACGCCATAACCGACTAAAACAAGCAAGACACACCAGACATAGGGATTATCCAGACGAGCCCACAGCAACACAGAGATTGTAATGGAGAATAAAATCAACAATCCTCCCATTGTCGGTGTCCCACGCTTGCTAAAATGGGACTCAGGACCGTTGTCACGTACAACTTGGCCTATTTGCAATTTTTGCAGATAAGCGATCAAAGTTGGCCCCATCCATAGCGCGATAACCAATGCAGTCAGCAAGCCGACGATGGCTCTGAACGTCAAATAAGAGAAGACGTTAAAGCCTGTGTGATACTTAACCAAATATTCGGCTAGCCAAACTAACATTGGAAGTTCTCCTTCAGTACGTTCACTACCTCTTCCATCGCGGCACTGCGTGAACCTTTAATTAATATGGAAATCATTTCGTGTTGTTCCAATAAAGGAAGCAGCGCTGCAACTAATTCAGCCTTGTTTGCAAAATGCTGCCCCCGACCACTCGCGTCGCTAATATGAGCACTGAAAACTCCAACGCTGAGTACCTTATCTATATTTGTGGATGCCACGGCTTCGCCCACCTCACGATGGCATTCAATCACCTGCGTCCCCAATTCCCCCATATCACCAACAACCATAACCCGATAACCGGACATCTGCGCTAACACATTCGCCGCAGCAATCATGGAGCCTGGATTCGCGTTATAAGTGTCGTCCAATAGCACTTTTCCCTCCGCCAGAGGGATAGGAAATAAACGTCCTGCAACCGCTTTCAATCCCGATAAGCCGGTGCGAATATTATCCAACGATGCACCCACAGAAATTGCCAGCGCACTGGCGGCTAACGCATTAGCAACATTGTGTTTGCCCGGCAATGGTAAGGTCAGTTCAACACTTCCAATTGGGCTATGGAGACAAAAATGCGTTGCCAACGGTTGTTCTAAAATGTCTGTTGCGTAAAAATCCGCCCCTGTTGTTGATGATGCGGAAAAGCGCCATACTGTTTGCTGCTCGCTAATGCTGTGCTGCCAATTTTCCCAATCATTGCTATCCAGATTGATAATGGCGGTTCCGGTCGGAGCAAGGCCGGCAAAGATTTCACCTTTAGCCTTTGCCACTCCAGCCAAAGAACCAAATCCTGCCAAATGAGCAGAGAAAAGGTTATTGACCAATGCGCTTTCAGGACGCGTCATTTCCGTGGTGTAAGCAATTTCACCAATATGGTTCGCCCCTAGTTCAATCACAGCAAACTGGTGTTCATCAGTCAGTCTGAACAAGGTCAATGGCACTCCAATGTCATTGTTAAAGTTGCCTGCGGTATAAAGGGTATTTCCACATTGACGCAAGATCGCGGCGGTCATCTCTTTTACGGATGTTTTACCCGACGAGCCAGTTAAAGCCACAATGCGTGCTTTACTTTGCTGACGAACCCAGCCCGCCAGTTTTCCCATCGCCAAACGTGTGTCTTCAACCACAACTTGTGGACAATCAATATCCAGACGACGGCTAACCAATAAAGCACCAGCACCCTGCCTCACGACGTCAGCGGCGAAATCGTGGGCGTCAAATTTTTCCCCTTTTAAGGCAATAAACAACCCGCCACACCCAATCTTACGGCTATCAGTTTCCACAGTATGAATTGGCACAGTTTCAGCTTGCTGCTCGGTAACGCGATATAACAAGCCGTTCGTCAACTGTGCCAATTGCTGTAGCGTCAGAGAGATCATGCAATTACCCCCAATAAACGCGCAACGGTCAGGCGATCTGAGTAGTCCAGACGACGGTTGCCAACCAGTTGGTAATCTTCATGGCCTTTACCTGCCACCAAAACAACATCTTTTTCGCTTGCTTGCATAATGGCACTGGTGACAGCCTCAACACGCCCATGAATCACGATTGCCTGCCCTGGGTCGATGAATCCTTGCAGAATATCAGCCACAATTGCTTGAGGCTCTTCACTGCGAGGGTTATCATCAGTGACAATCACACGATCAGCATCCTGCTCTGCCACCCCTCCCATTAATGGCCGTTTACCTTTGTCGCGATCACCCCCACAACCGAATACGCACCAAAGTTGCCCCTTACAGTGCAGACGAGCCGCAGACAAGGCTTTTTCCAAAGCATCAGGCGTGTGGGCATAATCAACCACAATTGTCGGACGACCGGCGGCGGAAAAAACTTCCATACGCCCACAAACAGGTCTCAGACAGGACGCTGTCGATAGCAATTCCGCCAAGGGATAATCCAGAGACAACAAAGTGGTCAACGCCAGGAGTAAGTTGCTGACATTGAATGCGCCCATCAAAGGGCTATTGAGCGTTCCATTTCCCCAACTGGAAGTAAATGTGATGGATGCACCTTTATCGTGATAATGCACTTCATTGGCTGATAACCAACGCCCTTGCCAATTTTCTGGCACGTTATTTTCCATTGAAACAGCAACTGCGTCTGGCAGACGGGACAACCACTTCTGCCCAACCGCATCATCAGCATTGATGATTTTCTGCTTCACATTATGGCTACTAAACAGTCTCCATTTGGCTTCTTCGTAACTTTCCATATCACCATGATAATCAAGGTGATCACGGCTTAAATTAGTAAAAATAGCCGCTTGAAATGGCAATGCGGCCACACGTCCCTGAACCAAACCATGCGAAGAGACTTCCATCGCCACAAAAGTGGCATTTTGATGAGCAAGCTGCTGTAACTCAAGCTGAATATCAACCGCAGAGCCAGTCGTATTTTCGCTGGGTACGACCATACCCAACAAACCATTTCCTACTGTTCCCATCACGGCACTGGTTTCGCCAAGCCCTTGGCTCCATTGCGCCAATAATTGGGTTGTTGTTGTTTTTCCGTTGGTGCCAGTCACCCCAACCAATTTCAGTTGATTGCCGGGATGTTGGTAAAATTCACCCGCCAGCTTGGATAATTTATTGTTTAAATCGTCCAGATAGATAACAGGCACACCGTGCATTTTCTGCATCGTGCCGTTGTCCGCTTTTTCCTTCGCTTCTGCAATCACCGCAGCGACACCTTGAGCGATGGCTTGAGGAATATATTTTCGACCGTCAGTCTGATGCCCTTGAACCGCAACAAACAGATCTCCGGCAGCCGCCTTACGGCTATCCAATGTCATTTCACGCAGCGGAAGCTCCGGTGTATCAACACCCCAAGGAGCCAATAAATCGCGCAAATTACGATCTGCCACTTTTATCCTCTTTATTTATTAATCACAAATTCGTTTTTATCGCCTACAGGCAATGCATCTGGTTCAACATTCATGGTACGCAAAACACCACTCATGATGGCGCCGAAGACAGGCGCTGCAACCGCACCACCATAGTATTTACCTGCCTGTGGATCATTGATGATCACAACCAATGAAAACCGTGGATTACTCACAGGTGCAACCCCAGCGGTATAAGAAATATGCTTATCATTGAGGTACTTGCCATCCGACCCGACTTTTCTTGCCGTACCCGTTTTAATCGCAATACGATAACCCTTTATTGCTGCCCGTACACCGCCACCACCTGGTAATGCAACGCTCTCCATCATGTGCACTACTGTTCGCATAATGTGCTCAGGAAATACCCGCGTACCCGGTACAGGGGGATCAACTTTGGTAATTGACAGGGGGCGATAAATGCCCAAGCTGCCTATCGTTGCATAGACACGCGCTAACTGTAACGGCGTTACCATTAGCCCGTAGCCGAAAGAAAAGGTGGCCCTATCAAGATCTGACCACCGTTGTTTATTAGTTGGAAATAAGCCACTACTTTCTCCGACCAACCCCAAATTGGTCGGTTTTCCCATCCCAAAGCGTGAGTAAACATTTACCACCTCTGAGGCGGGCATCGCTAACGCCAGCTTGGAAACACCAACGTTACTCGACTTCTGTAAGATCCCAGTGATCGTTAACTCAGGACGTGGTGCCACGTCTCTGATTTCATGACCACGCGAACCATACGTTAATCGGTATGGTCTGGTATCTAACACCGTATTTTCTTTGACAATGCCACTATTCAGTGCACTCATCACCACCAGCGGTTTCACCGTGGAGCCAGGCTCAAAAATATCGGTGATGGCACGGTTACGCATCGCATCTTTCGGCGTTCCTGCCAAATTATTGGGGTTATAAGATGGGCTGTTTGCCATCGCCAAAACTTCGCCGGTATTAACATCAACCAATACGGCTGTACCTGATTCGGCTTTGTTCAGTGCAACCGCTTTCGTCAATTCGCGATACACCAACGTCTGAAGACGTTCATCTATGCTGAGTGTCAAATCGTGGGCTGCTCTGCTATCGGTAGATGAAATATCCTCAATAACACGCCCTGTACGATCTTTACGAACAGTTCGGCTTCCCGGCATACCTGTCAGCCAGTTGTCAAAGCTCTTTTCAACACCCTCAATACCTTTGCCATCAATGTTAGTCACCCCAATAATATGTGCTGTCACCTGCCCTGCCGGATAATAACGACGGGATTCCTGACGCAAATAGATACCGGGTAACTTCAATTTTTCGACATAATCGCCAATAGAAGTGTTCACCTGGCGGGCCAGGTAAACAAAACGCCCCTTGGGATATTCGTTAATTTTGCTGGTTAATTGTTCAAGAGGGATAGAAAGGGCATCAGCCAAAGCCTGCCAACGGGTGTCATTTGTGATGCCGCCTTTTTCAAACACTTCTTTGGGATCTGCCCAAACCGCATCAACAGGCACACTCACCGCCAGCGGGCGCCCATTGCGATCATTGATCATGCCACGGGCGGTTGGAACAGATTGGATGCGCAGGGAACGTGAATCACCTTCTTTTACCAAACGATCAGGGTTGATGATCTGCAAATAGGCAACACGAATCAAAAGCCCGATTAAAGCTATCCCAATGCCTCCACACAGCAAAGCAAAGCGCCAGCTTACAAAACTTGCTTTATCTTCTTGCTTTTTCAACTTTAAAGAGCGTGCAGCTTTCATCGCCCACCTTTTGGTTGTCAACTGGACTCATTGAGTGATCACAATATTCTCTTTACCTGGATCAACGTGTTGCATCTGCAATTTTTCAGTCGCAATCCGTTCAACCCGACTGTGATCACCCAATGCGTTCTCTTCAAGGAGCAGGTTACGCCACTCAATATCCTGAGCATCAAGCTGGATCACTTGACGCTCTTTTTCCGCAGTCAATAAGCGGGTTTGATGGGTGACCGTCACAACACTGATAGCTGAAACGACAACAGCCATCAGCAAAATCAGCGGGAGTTTGGCATGACGGATTAAATCATTACCAATCACTCCAACTAACCCATGACGTTCACCAGCCATTATTCACCCGCCTTTTCAGCAAACCGCAAAACCGAGCTTCGCGCTCTTGGGTTTGTGGCGACTTCACCCTCTGAGGGTTTCATTTTGCCAATGGATTTCAGACTTCTTCCCCCCAGCGTTTTTAACTGCGCTTCCGTGAGAGGCAAACCGACTGGAACCTGTGGCCCTTGACTGTGTTGTCGGATAAAGCGTTTCACTATGCGATCTTCCAACGAATGGAAACTGATGACAGATAATCGCCCTTGTGGTGCCAGAACGCGCAGTGCGCCATCTAATGCACGTTCTATCTCTTCCAGTTCACTGTTAATGTAAATCCTGATAGCCTGAAAGCTGCGTGTTGCCGGATGCTTATGCTTTTCTTTCACCGGGCTTGCCTGAGCAATTAACTCTGCCAGCTCACGGGTACGCGTAAGAGGCTGTTCCTGGTTGCGTGCTACAATGGCCTTCGCGATGCGTTTGGCAAAACGTTCTTCGCCAAATGTTTTCAACACCCATGCGATGTCATCTGCTTCAGCCTTCATCAACCACTCTGCGGCGGACTGCCCACGTGTGGTATCCATACGCATATCCAATGGCCCATCACGCATGAATGAAAAACCACGTTCAGGATCATCCAGCTGTGGGGAAGAAACCCCTAAATCCAGTAATACGCCATTAATTTTTCCAACCAGACCAGCGTCTTCAACATAAGTTACCAATTCAGAAAATGGCCCATGAGTAATAGAAAAACGCTTGTCAGTAATAGCCTTTGACGCTTCAATAGCTTGTGGGTCACGATCGATCGCCATCAAACGTCCATTAGGGCCCAATTTTGATAAAATCAGACGAGAATGTCCCCCTCGCCCAAATGTGCCATCAATATAAATTCCATCTTCTTGAATATTCAGTCCATTGACAGCTTCATCCAGCAGTACACTGGTATGTTGAAAATGACTATTTGCCATGTTTATAGTGATAAATCCTGTAGCCTTGCTGATAGAGGTTCTTGTGTAGATTGTTCAGCCGCAATATCATCCTGTACCTGTTGATACCAAACTTGCTCATCCCACAATTCAAATTTATTAAATTGCCCAACCAGCATGACCTCTTTTGTTAGCCCTGCGTGCTGACGCAGTGTGCTGGCTAATAAAAGACGTCCTGCACTGTCCATTTGACATTCACTGGCGTGTCCCAATAACAAACGTTGAACACGACGTTCGGCTGGATTCATGCTGGATAAGCGAGATAATTTTTTTTCGATGATTTCCCATTCGGGTAATGTATAAAGCAACAAGCACGGCTGATGGAGATCAATAGTACAAACCATTTGGCCTGTTGATACTTCATTCAGCATTTCTCTATATCGGGCTGGTACAGTGAGCCGCCCTTTGCTATCGAGATTAACCAGTGTTGCTCCACGAAACATACTCAGGTTACCCCTTGATGGCCCAAATCTCCACATTATCCCACAAATCACCACAATTAAGAGTTTACGGATGGTATGAAAACCTTGTCAAGCCAGAGCCAGTGCGCTTTAGCTAGATTTACAGAAAGATCCAGAAGAGAAAAAGAAGGATTTTTTAGTTTTGGCTATATTAATAATAGATAACACTATGATAATTTTGAATAATTTAATAAATCTGTAGCGAGGATGATTTAGAATGGAATTTAGCCAATTAATTACCACTTAAATTAATTTATGCAACTCATATCTCATTGTTGAGCAATTGTTAACCGCCATGATCTTATCAGTAATAACTATATATTTAAGTTACAATAGTATAAAAAATAATAACATTTTGAAATCTTGCATTTATCTGAAAAGATAAAATGGTAATAAATCAACCAATTAAAGAAAAAACACATAAACAACAAATAACAAACAAAAATAATAACGCTTCATTACAAAATTATCCATCTTGTGAATTTAAATAACACATTATCGATTTTCACGGTCATAAAAAGCTGTTTAGAAGAATTTTAGTAAGAAAAGTCTCAAAATTACCTCAACAAGCATATTTTGATGATTTTCGGCAGACAAACAGCACCCTCATCTTTAATGAGGGTACTCAATTAGGCTTTTCGGCTTAACTTACCACGACGGCAGAGATGGCGACGCATTCGGGTTATTCCGGGGGTTGGACGTTGCTTTTCATTCAAACTGGCTAATACCAGTTCAAGGGCACGTTCAGCGACATCACGATGACGTTGTGCTACCGACAATACCGGACATTCAAGGAAATCAAGCAACTCATGATCACCAAATGTGGCAATAACTAATTGACTTGGTAAACGACCACTACGTTTGAGGAGTGTATCCATGACGCCCTGAAGTAACGCAAATGAAGTGGTATACAAAGCCTGAGGAACAGGGTTTGCTTCCAACCATGACGCAAATACTTCAGCCGCCGCTTCACGTTCATAGCTATTGGCATAAAGATAGTTTACTTCCCGTGGATCATGCTCCCATGCTTCGCGGAATCCTTGTTCACGCAAAAAACTAACCGATAATTCAGGCAATGCCCCCAAATAAAGGACAGACTCAGCCGGAAATTGACGCAACTCCTGTGCCAACATCTTCGCATCTTCGAGATCATCGCCAACCACACTGACAAAGTGTTCGCTGTCCAGAGCACGGTCAAGTGCGATAATTGGCAATGTGCGGTTTGCCCAGCGCTGGTAGAAAGGATGCTCAGGCGGTAAAGCAGTGGAAACAATGATCGCATCGACTTGACGTTGCAAAAGATGTTCAACACAGCGTATTTCATTATCAGGTTGATCTTCAGAACAGGCGATCAATAACTGGTAGCCACGCTGCCGTGCCTGACGTTCAAGATAATTGGCAATACGTGTGTAGCTGGTATTTTCCAAGTCAGGTATGACTAAACCGATTGAACGGGTTCGCCCCGCCCGAAGGCCAGCAGCGACAGCATTGGGATGATAATTATGTTCCCTGACCACTGCCATCACTTTTTCTACTGTCTTATCACTGACCCGATACTGCTTGGCTTTACCATTGATGACATAACTGGCCGTAGTACGTGAAACACCTGCTAAGCGGGCGATCTCATCCAGTTTCACATTAACCCCTTAGTAAGATTATGAAAAAGCCCTACTTTACAGTAGGGCTCAATGAATATCTGTATTTTAACCCGCAGATTACGATTTTTCATCGCATAATTTTATCTCCGCGCGAGACACCAACTATACCCGAGCGCGCGACTTCAACAATCTCTGCCACGTCTCTGACTGAATCAAGAAAAGCATCCAGTTTTTCACTCGTTCCCACTAATTGAACAGTATAGAGTGTTGAAGTCACATCAACGATCTGCCCGCGAAAAATATCTGTGCTGCGCTTAATCTCTTCCCGTCCATATCCGCTGGCTTGTAATTTAACCAGCATGATTTCACGCTCAACATGAGGCCCTGCTGTTAATTCGTTGACTCGCAATACATCCACCAACTTATGCAATTGCTTTTCAATTTGCTCCAATACCTTGGCATCCCCTTTGGTTTGAATCGTCATGCGTGACAATGTGGGATCATCAGTCGGAGCAACAGTCAAACTTTCGATGTTATAACCTCGTTGGGAAAACAAACCAACCACGCGGGATAATGCTCCCGATTCGTTTTCAAGTAATACAGACAAAATCCGGCGCATGATCAGGTCCTCTCTGTTTTGCTTAACCACATTTCATCCATTGCTCCGCCTCGGATCTGCATTGGATAAACATGCTCTGTCTCATCAACGGTAACATCCACGAAAACCAGGCGTTGATTTTCAGTCACTTCATGCAGTGCCTGGGTAAGTTTCGCCTCCAACTCATCGTAAGTTTGGATGGGGATACCAATATGTCCATAAGACTCGGCCAATTTGACGAAATCAGGCAGGGATTCCATGTAGGATTGAGAATGACGCCCCGCGTATATCATATCCTGCCATTGTTTCACCATACCCAAAAAACGGTTATTCAGATTCAGTACCAGAACAGGCAAACCATATTGCAGGGCAGTAGACAATTCTTGAATATTCATCTGAATACTGCCATCCCCTGTCACACACACGACTGTAGCTTCAGGTTTTGCCAACTTCACCCCAAGCGCAGCAGGCAAACCAAATCCCATCGTTCCTAAACCACCGGAATTGATCCAGTGTCTCGGTTTATCAAATGGATAATGCAAAGCCGCAAACATCTGATGCTGACCAACATCTGACGCAATATAGGCTTCCCCTTTGGTGAGACGATAAAGGGTTTCAATAACAGCCTGTGGCTTGATTTTTACTGTCGTGTGATCGTAATCAAGGCACTTGCGGCTGCGCCACTGTTCAATGGAAAGCCACCAATCTTTCAGGGCATCAGGATCTTGGGTATCTTCTATGGAATCCAATAATTCCAGCATCTGGCCAAGTACCTGTTTAGCATCGCCAACAATAGGGATATCCGCCGTTACCGTTTTAGAAATTGAGGTTGGATCGATATCAATGTGTAATACGGTTGCTTCCGGGCAATATTTTTCCAAATTATTGGTTGTTCTATCATCAAAACGCACACCTACGGCAAAAATGACATCAGAGTTGTGCATCGCTTTATTCGCTTCAAAAGTCCCGTGCATTCCCAGCATTCCCAGACTTTGGCGATGCGTTGCAGGAAATGCGCCCAATCCCATCAACGTACTGACGACCGGAATATGAAAATGTTCAGCTAACTTCAGCAGTTCAGTGGTACAGGCTGAATTTATGGCACCCCCCCCGACATAAATCACCGGTTTTTTTGCTGCCGCCAACGTCTTCAATGCACGTTTAATTTGCCCTTTGTGTCCCTGAACAGTAGGGTTATAAGAACGCATGTTAATTTTTTCAGGATACACATACGGGAATTTCAATGCAGGATTAACGGTATCTTTGGGAAAATCGATAACAACAGGCCCTGGCCGACCGCTTGCGGCCAAGTAAAAAGCTTTTTTAATGGTATCCGGGATATCTTCTGCTTTTTTTACCAGAAAACTGTGTTTCACGATGGGGCGGGAAATTCCCACCATATCGCACTCCTGAAAAGCATCATTACCTATCAGGGAACTGGCAACCTGACCAGATAACACGACCATAGGAATTGAATCCATGTACGCCGTTGCAATGCCCGTCACAGCATTGGTTGCCCCTGGTCCGGAGGTGACTAAAACAACCCCAACGTTTCCGGTACAACGCGCATAACCATCCGCCATATGAACAGCACCCTGTTCATGACGCACTAAAATATGTTCGATTCCCCCAATCGTATGCAGGGCATCATAAATATCCAGAACTGCCCCGCCCGGATAACCGAACACGTGTTCAACGCCCTGATCGATCAGCGATCTGACAACCATTTCGGCTCCTGACAACATCTCCATCGAGTTTGCCTCCAGGCTCTGTTTGCAAGTTAATCGTCGGAATTTCATAAGGTAACGAAAAAGTTACCTTATTTATTCCATTTCTTATTTATTCCATAACGCTAAGTTAACTAACATAACGTTAGATACACGTGTTAGCAAACAACAATTTACATATTGAAAATATTCGTTGAAGAAGAGCCGAACTTTTGCCTATTTTTAATCCTGATACATAGATTCAATTTCGCGCTGATAGCGCTGCGCAATAACTTTACGGCGTAATTTCAATGTCGGTGTTAATTCACCTTTTTCCATTGAAAAAGTTTCCGGCAGAAGAATAAATCGTTTCACTTGATGAAATTTAACAATATTCTTTTGCATTTCCTTTAAGCGCCGTTCAAACAGCTCGATAACCTGATGATTACGCAGCAACTCAAGGCGATCATGATAATGGAGATTGATGGATTTCGCGTATTCTTCCAGGGCTTCATAACTGGGAACGATCAGCGCAGAAACGAATTGGCGGGCATCAGCAATAACGGCAATATGTTCAATAAAACGATCCTGCCCTAACACCCCTTCAATCATTTGCGGCGCAATATATTTGCCTGTTGACGTTTTCATTAAATCTTTCAGGCGCTCGGTAATAAACAGGTTACCACTATCATCCAGCTTTCCGGCATCACCTGTCCGCAACCAGCCATCTTCGGTAAAGGCATGGACAGTTTCCTCCGGGCGATTGAAGTACCCTTTCATGACAATAGGGCCACGCACTTGGATCTCTCCTTCCGCACTAATGCGAACATCAACATCAGGCAATGGCGTACCAATTGAGCCTAACAGATAATTTTTTCTTCCCAGCAAGACACCGTGGCACAAGTTTCTGTCATGCCGTACCCATATTTGATATCCAGACCGATGGAGAGAAAAAAATGGGTAATGGCATCGTCGAGGCGTGCTCCCGCCACAGGCAAGAAACGTACTCGTCCCCCTAAAAGACCACGGAGCTTATTTAACACCAATTTGTCTGCCAATTGATAACTACCGCGCGTGAATGGACAACCTTTTTTATTCTTCTGCCGACGCATCCAATGCTCTTCTCCCCGCTTCAAGGCCCAATTAAAAATCATCCTACGCCAAAAAGGCGCACGGGAAACTTTTTCTAAGATCGCGCTATGCACTTTTTCATAAAAACGGGGAACAGAACACATTACCGTCGGACGCACATCAGACATGGCTTCACGCACAAAATTCGTATCTGTTAAATAGACGTTCAAAGCACCTTTGTGCATGACATAATAACTCCACGCCCGCTCAAAAATATGGGATAGCGGCAGAAAGCAGAGCGATACATCCTGGTTGGTCAATGTTAATCTCTGGTCATGCAGATAGAGCTGTGCCGCCATATTTCGGTAATCCAGCATCACTCCCTTTGGCTCTCCCGTTGTACCAGAGGTATAGATTAACGTGAAAAGGTCATTCAAATCCTGATCCGCAATACGGCGATGAAGTTCTGCCTGATATTGCGAATAATCATTGTCAATAAAAGTGGATAAATACAATGCTTGCGGGCATCCTTTCAAGTTGACAGATTCATCCATAACAATAAGATGAGCAAGCCTAGGACACAGTTCTAACAATGTTATGGCAATGTCATATTGCTCCTGCCCGCCAACAAATAATACTTGTACTCCTGCATCATTAAGAATAAATGCTGCCTGATCACCTGTATTGGTCGCGTACAATGGCACTGTCACAGCCCGAAGCTGAAGAATAGCTAAGTCAGCCAATGACCATGCCATACAATTCTGCGCAAAAATACCCACTTTCCCCTGCACGTCTATGCCTAATGACAATAATGCCTTTGCCATGGATCGCGTTGTGCATTCAACCTGTCGCCAATTCATTTCCAACTGTTCTGATGGTGACCATTGCCGAAAAGTAATTTTTTCTGGATATTCATTGAATTGTTGCTGTAATTGGTTAACCAAGTGATAGGCGTGCAGAGGATCTGTTATCACAATATATTCCTGTATAAATATTTCATTCAGCGTCTTTAGTAAGTGTATTACCTACTTTTCAGCTTACAGATGTTAGCTATTTGCGCGCAGTCTACCTATTACTGGTAAAAGGGGGAAGCCCGTTTTTGATAGAGCGCTATTCCTGTATGCAATATAGGGATAGGCTCTATTTCATATGGTCTGTTTTATTGAGCTATTTTTGTTCACCAAGATGGCTTAGTAGTGATTTCATCCACTGATGGCCTTTATCCCGATCTGTTGAACTATGCCATATCAAATAGCAAGGGCGAAAAACCGGACCATTGGGCAAAGAGACTGAATGGATATTTAACTGTTCGGAATAGTGTTCAACCATCCATTTTGGTACGATGGCAACTAAATAAGTCTGGGAGACAATATTAAGAACGCTATTTAAATCCGTTCCCTGATAAGAAACAGAATTCAATAATTCTTTATTCTCATAGTAAAGTTTACTAAATGAATCTATGTTATCTAACGCAACGATAGCATGTCTTTCTTCCTGCAATTGTTGTTGAGTAATTCGATTACTAATTCTAGGATGATGTTTAGAAACAGCCAGTACTAATTCATCATTATACAGTGAGTAATTATGGAAACTAGGACATTCTAATTGATTATAACTGATAACAAATTCTATTTCCTGATATTTTAATTGCTTCTCAATATTATCATTAATTTTTGTTTTAATGACAACTTCGATATTCGGAGCATGTTTTTTTATCTGCCCAACAATTTGAGCAGCTAAACGAATATCAAGGGGACTACAAATAGAAAGGTTAAATATTCTTGTACTCTTATTAGGCTCAAATCCCACTCCAGGCAGTTCATTATGAACAATTTGCAGTGCCTGTCTAAGCGGTCCAAAAAGCTGTTTTGCCCTTACTGTTGGCTGAATACCTCGGCCATAACGAACAAATAATTCATCACCGAACATCGTTTTCAAGCGTGCAACTGCATTACTGACAGCTGGTTGTGACATTCCCAATACCTGAGCTGCGCGTGTAATATTCTGCATTTGCATTACAGCATCAAAAACCGTCAGCAAATTGAGATCGACACCTCGCAATTGAATATCGCATGATTCTTTTTTTTCTGTTTTTATTGAGTTGTATTCTGTCATTATTTCACCCCAGTAAACTTATATACCAATCTAACTTCAAGATGCTTGTGATTTCTCCCCGCTTCGCGGGGAGAAATCAGGTTTCATAGAGTGTTGTAAACTGCAACTTGAAGTTTAACGCGTATAGCTGTGTTCTCATTAAATATGGAAATTAATAAGATCAATTATCCCAATTTATTAGAAAACACATTGAGATTCATTCTTGTACAAAAATAAAATATGTATAACCAATACATTTTTGTCTACGTAACCGTATATTTTTATAGGTATGAATATTAATATGTCATATATGAATGGCACTAACTCAATTTGCACTAATGACTTGTATCACAAACAATTAGCCAATAATGAAATTCCAATCTATAGAAGTAAAATTTATTAATATTCTATATGGTTATAACTTCTTAACCTAAAACTCTGTGGTTAACATCCCTCTATTCCTTGTTCCTTAGAAACATAATTAACTGTATAAAATAACAGGCATCCCATTTATTATCCATCAGAACAGGATCTTACTCCATATATTGATACAAAAAATAGATAAAAACATCGCTAAAAATGTAAAAAATAGTCACTAAGCTCAACAGATGTTCAATAAACAACCATAAATGTGTGTAATTCACACTAAATTCATATTTATACTGCTTGACATTATTTTTTAGATAAAGTATCTATAAAACACGTTTACAATTAAAACTAAATTAACAATTTTATAAAAGGTTAGCTAATATGATTCACCCTGTTCTTCTACTAAGCCTACTCATTTTCGCCTTTAATGCGCGTGGTGTGTTGGTGGGTGAAAAACAGGGATAAGTTAACCTCTACCAGACAAAAAAACCCGCGCATAGCGCGGGTTTTTTTTACCTGCCAGCGCTCAAAAATAAGACCCAATTACCAAACTAAGTTACCTAACCAAATGGTTAATCTATTTAACAGGAGCACAACATGAGCCAGCAAGTTATTATTTTCGATACGACGTTACGTGATGGAGAACAGGCATTACAAGCTAGCCTGAGTGTGAAAGAGAAACTGCAAATCGCTTATGCACTAGAAAGATTGGGAGTTGATGTTATTGAAGCTGGTTTTCCAGTTTCTTCTCCAGGAGATTTTGAATCAGTTCAAACCATCGCCCGTGAAATCAAGAATAGCCGTATCTGTGCCTTATCCCGCTGTGTTGACAAAGATATCGATGTCGCCGCTGAAGCCCTGAAAGTCGCTGAAGCCTTCCGCCTGCATATGGTACTCGCTACCTCAAATCTGCACGTCGAACATAAATTAAAAAGAACCTTTGATGATGTTGTGGAAATGGCGGTTCGCTCCATCAAACGGGCACGCAACTACACCGATGATGTTGAATTTTCTTGCGAAGATGCAGGCCGTACAGATATTGATAATTTGTGCAAAATTGTCGAGCAAGCCATCAAAGCAGGTGCAACCACCGTCAACATTCCAGACACGGTGGGTTACACAACCCCTTACCAATTTGGCGGTATTATACGCACATTATTTAACCGCGTACCCAATATTGATAAAGCGATTATTTCAGTCCACTGTCACGACGATTTAGGCATGTCCGTCGCTAACTCCATTACAGCTATCCAGGAAGGTGCCCGTCAAATCGAAGGCACGATTAATGGATTAGGAGAGCGTGCAGGTAACTGCTCGCTGGAAGAAGTGATTATGACGATCAAAACGCGCCAGCAAATGTTGGGAGTACATACCAATATCAACCATCAAGAAATTTACCGTACCAGTCAGTTAGTGAGCCAAATTAGCAGTACACCGATCCCCGCTCATAAAGCTGTTGTTGGCAGTAATGCGTTTTCCCATTCATCCGGCATTCATCAGGATGGTGTGTTGAAAAATCGTGAAACTTACGAAATCATGACACCAGAATCCATCGGCCTGAAAGATACTCAGTTGAACCTGACTTCACGTTCCGGACGTGCCGCAGTGAAACATCGCATGACAGAAATGGGCTATCAAGAGAGTGACTACAATCTAGATGCACTGTATCAAGCATTCTTGAAACTGGCAGATAAAAAAGGGCAGGTGTTTGATTACGATTTGGAAGCCTTGGTGTTTATCAATCAACAACAGCAAGAACATGAACATTTCCGTCTGGACTATTTCAGTATCCAGTCAGGCTCCAATGTCATACCTACTGCAACCGTTAGCCTGGCCTGCGGAGATGAAATCAAATCTGAAGCCTCGACGGGCAATGGTACGGTTGATGCCATCTACCAGGCCATTAACCGCATTACGGGTTACCCTCTGGAATTAATTTCCTATCAATTATCCGGCAAAGGTCATGGTAAAGATGCGCTCGGCCAGGTTGATATTATCGTGGAATGTTTTGGCCGCCGTTTCCACGGAATGGGTTTGGAAACTGACATTATTGAATCCTCTGCCAAAGCGATGGTCCATGTTCTGAACAATATCTGGCAGGCAGAACAAGTAGAAAAAGAGAAACAACGCATCTCCCAAAACAGTAACCAAGGCAGCAATGTCCAAAACAATCACCAGAGCAACAAAAAGGAAACTGCATAATCATGACTTCCAGCCAATCTATTTCAAATGACGCGACTCCAGGCAAGCAAGAAACTAAGCATTGCCACATTGCTGTTTTACCTGGTGATGGCATTGGCCCTGAAGTTATGAAGCAAGCCTACAAAGTATTGGATGCCATCCGTCATCGTTTTAATATCCGTATCACAACCAGCGAATATGATGTGGGGGGCATTGCCATTGATCGTCATGGCACGCCTTTGCCTCAAGAAACGATGACTGGTTGTGAAAAAGCTGACGCGATCCTATTTGGCTCCGTAGGTGGCCCAAAATGGGAACATCTGCCACCCGCCGAACAACCCGAACGAGGGGCATTATTGCCATTGCGAAAATATTTTAAATTATTTAGCAACTTACGTCCGGCGCGCTTATATGCAGGCTTAGAAGCATTCTGTCCCCTTCGCCATGATATCGCCGCCAAAGGCTTTGATATTTTATGTGTCCGTGAGCTGACAGGTGGAATTTATTTTGGACAACCCAAGGGACGCGAAGGTGAAGGAAAATATGAGCGTGCTTTTGATACTGAGGTTTATCATCGTTTCGAAATAGAACGGATAGCGCGTATTGCATTTGAATCTGCGCGCAAACGCCGCCATAAAGTCACTTCAATTGATAAAGCGAATGTTTTGCAAAGTTCCGTGTTATGGCGTGAAGTTGTTAGCAAAATCGCCAAAGATTATCCTGACGTGACAATTGAGCATATGTATATTGATAACGCCACTATGCAGTTGATTAAAAATCCCGCTCAATTTGACGTTCTATTATGCTCCAATATTTTTGGCGATATTTTATCCGATGAGTGCGCTATGATCACGGGTTCAATGGGAATGTTACCTTCTGCTAGCCTGAATGAAAAAGGTTTTGGCTTATATGAACCTGCTGGCGGTTCAGCCCCTGACATTGCGGGTAAGAATATCGCCAATCCAATTGCCCAAATATTATCCACAGCACTGTTGCTGCGTTACAGCCTTGGACACCTTGATACCGCTGATGCTATTGAGCGGGCAATCAGCCACACTTTGGAACAAGGTTATCGTACCGCGGATCTCGCAGGCAATGACAAAGCGGTCAGCACCGATACAATGGGCGATATCATCGCACGCTATATCACCGAAGAAGTTTAGGAAAATCTAACCAAAGAGAAATACAGGCATTAAAAAAGGCCAGTAAGATAGCTTACTGGCTGGTAAAAATACCATGACTCAAAAAAATCTGAAGAAAATGCAACATAAAAGGAGTAAAAATGAATATTTTTGGCTAGTTTGATTTTAAATTTGTATGGATTACCCCTCCAGAAGGTTAATTCACAGGAAAAGCTAAAGTTATAAACATTTATTGTCTGGCCAGAACCATTTTATTCACTTTTTCTGTGGATATGTATGTGAAAAAGAACGGGGTAAAACGGGTATACTTTTATTACATATTTTTACACTCTCTATAAGAGTAAATAAATACTCATTATTTTTCATTGTCTTAATACATTTTATACCCCATTTAACGTTACATATCACTGATGAAAATTTTTGGCTTTCCTTACACTGAGCAAATATTAATCATCGGTGAATTTATCCACAGGATATGCCTTTTAGTTAAACAAAAATCGCCTATTTTTGTAGAAAACATCATTCATTAGCGCTGTAAATCAAACCAGTGATCTCACTTTTTATTACTTATCCCATAAAACTGTGGATAACATGGTGTAAGATCCTGTTTATTATCACTGGGAATAGGTGAACAATCATAATGAGTCTATTTTTAATGCAGAAAACAACAATGAAAAGATCTTGTAGATCATGCTATTATCAAAATGATCTTGTTAACGATAAATTAATAATGATTTCCCAAAATTCACATGAACATTTTTTAACCAGAAAAAAATATATTCTATAACATGTACTTTACGCCCCCAACACCACCTGAAAACGAACAACAACTCTTCAATCGAGCCCATTCTCTGGCTGGCTTATCTATGGGTGAACTGGCTGCGTTGGCCAAGCTCTCCATTCCCCCCAATTTAAAACGTGATAAAGGTTGGATCGGTATGTTGCTTGAATACTATTTAGGCGCAAATGCGGGCAGTAAACCTGAACAGGATTTTGAACATATCGGTGTCGAGTTGAAAACTATCCCTGTGGATAGCAAAGGTTATCCATTAGAAACAACCTTTGTCTGTGTTGCCCCTTTAACAGGTAATAGCGGCATTATCTGGGAAAACTGCCACGTCAGGCGTAAATTATCCCGCGTCCTGTGGATCCCCGTTGAGGGGGAAAGAAATATTCCACTCTCTGAACGCCGTGTAGGCTCTCCGTTGCTTTGGAGCCCGAATGTGATTGAAGAAGAGTTGCTGCGACGCGATTGGGAAGAACTGATGGATCTTATTGTATTAGGAAAAGTCGAAAGCATTACTGCTCGTCATGGTGAAGTACTGCAATTGCGCCCCAAAGCCGCCAATAGCCGCGCATTGACCGAAGCGATAGGAGAACATGGCCAGCCAATTATGACGTTGCCCAGAGGTTTTTATTTGAAAAAAAACTTTACAGCACCGTTATTGGCTCGCCATTTCTTCTGGTAACCCTCTATCGACATTCATACCTCATTGAGGCTCAGGGAATATTTTCACTAAAGGAATTTTTTCATCTCTCATTCCCCCACTTCTAGTATCATTAAATATGTTTTTTATCTTTCAAACTTTAAAAAGAAAACTTATGTTTTTCAAAAAGCATGAATAGCGGCCAGCTATCATTTTGATATAGCATAATTTTAAGTTTTTTTATATTCACTTATTAAGTGAATCCAAGTAATATAGCTGAATCAAAATAATTGGACATATTTCACATACGCCATAAACAGTTCATCAATTGAACACCTTTCTCGTGTTCTTATCGCTTTGACTTCAGTCCATTTCGGTTCGATGGGATTCAGATCCGGGCTGTAAGGGGGCAACCATTCCAGCAGGCAACCGTGGTCTGCTATCGCTTTTATCGTGTCATGCCGTTTATGGAAGGGGGCATTATCCATGACAATCACGGCTCCGCTTGGGAGTTTGGGCAGCAAATCTTGTGTCATCCAGGCATGAAAGACATCCGCATTAATGTTTCCAGAAAATAAGCTTAAGGTCACGAAGGTCTTTTTGAGGATCGCGCCAATGATATTAATGCGGCCTTTAGCCTGCCAATCGTGTGTGCCGAAGCAGCGTTGCCCTTTCGCCGAATAACCATGTGTGCGGGGCATGGACTGCGAAAAACCGCTTTCATCCAGATAAACAATGGGTTTCCCCGCCTGTTCGTAGTGGCCGATGCGTTCGACAAACGCCTGACGAACCTGAGCGTCAGCGTTGGGGTGTCTTAGCGTTTTTTTTGACTGTCATTTTCAGCCGTTTCAAGGCGTAGTGGATCGCAGACTGCGCGACACCCAAGCGTTTTGCTCTTTCCCATTGATAGTCATCGGGGTAATTTTGAACATCGGTGAGAAGCGCTTCGTCACTGATTTTCGTGGGTGGCTTATTGCGTGTCACACAGGGTTCTATTTTGTGACTCCACCGAAATAAGGTGCGCATAGAAATATCAAAATGGGTACTCGTTTGTTCGAATGTCAACGAATGCTTGTCTTTGTATGCCAGTACTCTCTTTCGAAAATCCAGACTGTAGCCCATCTCACTTTATCCTTTGTCATGTGAATCCAGATATTATGTCATATTGATATGATTCTGCTATATATAAAACTACAATATTAAAAAATAATTTATAATATCTTTATTTACCCAATATCTCATTTTCCTTATTACTTAACTTATTTTTCACTTTCTCCAATGCCATTTCCCTTTCCAATGGGGACAGATAATCGGTAAAAACAATGCCATATAAATGGTCAATTTCATGCTGCATGACAATTGATAAAAAATCTTCACTTTCTATCGTAATTGGCTTACCAAACCGATCAAATGCTTCTACCTTTATTTTTTCAAACCGTTCAACATCTGCGTAATACCCAGGTATCGACAGACAACCCTCCTGATTCACCACGCGACGCTCTTTTTCAACAATCTTCGGGTTAACCAAAACCATCGGCTGATCACGATTTGAAGAAATATCAATGACCGCAATCGCTTCTCTCCGGCCAACCTGTGCAGCTGCCAAGCCAATGCCTGCGCTGTACATTGTCTCCAGCATGTCATCAATTAGCGTTTGAACTTTATCAAAATCAGTGACATCAACACATTTTTGTCTCAATCTTTCATCTGGAATTGTGAGGATATCTAGAATTGCCATAATGTATTTCCTTTGTTGTGACTTTTACCATTATTACTATTTTTAACTATACCAATCCAACTTCAAGTTGCAGCTTACAAATCAACGTGACTGTTTATATCTCCCGTTACGCGGGAAGATATAAGACGTATCTTGAAAGACGATTGGTATATATACCTTTTTATTTCTTAAATTGCTACTGTATTAATTGCATTGCACCTTAAAATCTACTGCATATACCCATCTCACTTCAAGATGCATATTATTTCTCCCCGCTTCGCGGGGAGAAATAATGAGTTATGTTGTCTTATAATGAGCAACTTGCAAGGTAACGTGTATAGATTCTCATTATAAAATGATAAAATAAACAAAAAAATAATATTAATAAAAATGCCAAACGAAAATATCGCCTGGCATCATTCTTTAGTTATCTTAATTTTTTATTAAACTAGTGTTCTTGTTTTATTTTCTTATTACAAACTCGCATGTTCAAATGCCTGAGACAAATCCGTTATCAAATCATCTGCATTTTCAATACCGACAGAAATCCGGATCAATTGTGGGGTAATTCCGGCAGCCAGACGCTTCTCCAACGGAATGGAAGCATGGGTCATGGAAAATGGCTGACCAATCAAGCTCTCCACGCCACCTAAACTTTCCGCCAATGTAAACAGGTGCAGCGCTTTAATGACTCGACGCGCATAATCTTCATCCCCTTTCAGCACGATGGAGATCATGCCACCAAAACCTCGCATCTGACGTTTTGCCAATTCATGCTGAGGATGAGAAGCAAGGCCAGGATAATAGACTTTCTCAACTTGTGGCTGTTGTTCAAGCCAATGTGCAATCTTCCCTGCGCTGTCAATATGGCGCTCCATGCGCAGTGCCAGTGTCCGAATACCACGCAGGACAAGGAAACTGCTGAACGGATCAAGAATGCCGCCGATGGAATTTTGCAAGAAGGCAACTTGCTCGGCTAACTCTGCGTTATTTCCCACCACCGCAAGACCAGCGACAACATCAGAATGACCATTCAAGTACTTAGTTGCAGAATGCACAACAATATCAAAACCCAAATCAAGCGGACGCTGAATATAAGGGGAAGCAAAAGTGTTATCTGCCACACTGATAATATTATGCCGCTTGGCAATCTGTGCAATCGCCGCTAAATCAGCCAATTTCAGTAGCGGGTTAGTAGGCGTCTCCACCCAAATCATTTTAGTGTCGGACTGAATTGCCGCTTCCAATGCCGCAATATCCCCTGCCTCAATATAAGTCACTCTCAGACCAGCCGTCCGGCTGCGCACTTTTTCCAACAAGCGGTAAGTCCCGCCATAGAGATCGTCTACCGCAATGATGTGACTGTCTTTATCAAGTAGCTCCAGAATGGTCGAACTGGCTGCCAGACCAGAACCGAAAGCATAGCCACGTGTACCATTCTCTAATTCAGCAATCGCACGCTCTAAGGCATCACGTGTCGGGTTCCCACTACGGGAATATTCATATCCCGTATGCTGACCAGGTGCTGGCTGAGCATAAGTTGATGTGGCATAGATTGCGGGCATAACTGCCCCCGTGTGATCAGGTATATAACCTGCATGAACGCTTTGTGTATCAAATTTAATCTTAGCAAACTTAGCCATTAATTTATTCCTGAAAAGAGATCAATTGAGTTGTTGACGCCATGCGTTCAATACATCGGTACGAGTAACAAGCCCCAGGAAATGATTGTCATCATCAACAATCAGGGCCACATGACCAGCATCAAAGGTAGCAATTAACTGCGTCAATGACGCTTTTTTATTGAGCGTATGAATCTGATTGGTCATCGCTTCAATAACAGGCAGCGAGAAATGATGTGAATTAGCCTGAATGGCATGCATAAGATCCCACTCATCAATAAGCCCAACAATTTGATCGTTTTCGATCACAGGTAACTGTGAAATGTCATACAGACGCATTCGGTTATAAGCGATCTGCAAGGTATCGTGCGGGGAAACTGAAATCGTCGCGCCATCCTGATAACGATAGGTAATATAATCACTCAAATTATTTTCTTGTGGTTGTGAACGCAGCCCTTGTTCCAATAACCAGTAATCATTAAACATCTTCGACAGATATTTGTTACCGCTGTCACAAGCTAACGTCACGACGCGTTTCTGCGTTGTCTGTGCACGGCAATAACGTAACGCCGCCGCTAACAATGTGCCTGAAGAAGAGCCTGCGAGGATCCCCTCTGTTAATAGTAAATCGCGTGCGCAGGCAAACGCTTCTGCATCAGTAATGCGATAAGCATGGTGAACCTGAGAAAAATCCCCAAGAGGCGGGACAAAATCTTCTCCAATACCTTCCACAAACCAACTTCCCGCTTCGTCATAGTGACCATGCTCAACATAATCGGCAAGAATGGAACCTTTGGGATCTGCGAGGATAAATTCCGTATGAGGGGAAATTGCCTTAAAATACTGGCTTAAGCCCCCCAAAGTCCCGCCAGAACCGACACCAACGACCACAGCATCAACATTCTGCTCCATCTGCTGCCAAATCTCTGGCCCTGTGGTCGCAAGATGCGCGGCTGAGTTCGCAGGATTATTGAATTGATCAATATAATAAGCTCCGCTGATTTCTTTCGACAGACGCAAGGCGTAATCCTGATAATATTCTGGATGTCCTTTTCCGACATCAGAACGTGTCAGGCGAACATCCGTTCCCAGCGCCCGCAGGTGATAAATTTTTTCGCGGCTCATCTTATCAGGTACAACTAAAATCAGTTTATAGCCCTTCATGGCGGCAACCAATGCCAACCCAATCCCCGTATTACCTGCCGTGGCTTCAATGATTGTGCCCCCTGGCTGCAACAATCCCTGTTTTTCCGCCTGCTCAATCATTGAAAGTGCAACACGATCTTTAATCGAACCGCCAGGATTCTGATTCTCTAACTTAATGAATAGCTGGCATGGGCCTGTATCCAGATGAGTCAATTCCAATAGCGGTGTATTCCCTATAAGTTCAAGAACAGAACGTGGTGCTGCCATATTTGCCTCTTGCTAATCGGTAAAATTTGCAAATAAAACTTTCAGATTGGGAAAGAATAACGCTGCATGGTAATCAATTTGAAAGAACAAATGAAAACTACATATAACAAAAGTGAATTAATTAATTCGATATTGATAAATTAAAACACCTCTACAATTCATTATTTTTTATCATTTAATAATAAATAAATCCTAATAATAGGAACTTTATGAAAATGCACCTCACAATAATCACTTCATTACAATCTCAACAAGACATCAATCAACCTGTATATACCAATCTAACTTCAAGATGCGTGTGTTTTCTCCCCCAAGAAACGAAGGAGAAATCAGGTTTCATAGCGTGTTGTAAATTGTCACTTGAAGTTTAATACGTATATTCCTTAACTCAGAAAATTCGGTAAAATGGCAGACACTCGAATGAAATAAGACAATCATCTCATAACTAATCTCCTCAACAACAATGAACAAACAAAAGAGGCACCTATGTTTACATACAAAGAGGCGGCCAATTTTGCGGCATTCGTGTTATATGCTGCGAAGATGAATGAACAATACTACAATAATCCAACGCCCCCAGCCGATCCTCGAATTGAAGAAGATGGATGGAAAGTTATAGCGTATATCTTAGCAAATGATCTGTCTTTCTCAGTCACCTCCAGAAAAGGTGAATGGCCTGATCATGTCTGTTATGGTTATGTAGCAAAGAAAGTGGCCGAAAAAAATAATTCTCCAGAGAGATATATTATTGCTATACGTGGAACCGATCCCACAATTTTGCTGGAAGATGTCCATGATGGGCTGATTGATTTTACATCACCGTGGACCCGTTTTCCCAAGATAGAAGTCAGCCAGGGTTTTTTTAGTGTCTATGACTCAATGAAGCTGATTATCATTGAGCCTGAATTTCACCGTGATTACAGCAATCTCAACTTCGCTGAAGCAATTGCTCAATTTATAGGGGGAAATAGTCAATTCACTATAACCGGTCACAGCCTCGGAGCCGCAATTGCGTCCTATCTGATGTATGAAATTGGCCCTCTGGCTCCCAATCACTCAGCCTGTTTATTTGCCTGCCCAAGGCCTGGAAACCAAGAATTCTCCAGACTCGTTACCCAAAACTTTAGCAATTTTGCGGTGTTCAACTATATCGATGACGTCATACCACATCTGCCCCCTAAAATCCTGGGATATGCCTCACTGGACTCTATCAACGAGTTTACACCTCAAACCAATTTAGCTATTTCAGCTGGACCGTTATGTAGCCACTATTTAATCAACTACATTGCCAGATTAGATTTGGACGTATTCAAAAGAGTGACAAAATACGGTGATATCGATTCTTGTATTAATTTATAGTTAGGAACTTATCAACAAACAGGAGCATAAAGATGAAATGGCGTGGTTATACATACAGTGCAGTATTAATGGTAAGTAGCCTGTTTTCCCCTGCGTTATGGTCAAAAGGGGAGGCTCACTTGTTATTCCACATGGGGCTGGGAGCCAATGGTCAATTTTTTGTAGGTGGTACACTGCAAAATAAAGGCGACCAACCTGTGGCAGGAGGTTATCTGGCTATTTTACCCCTTAACGCAAAATGTGAGCCAGGTACACTAACCGTATACCCATTTGAACCATTGGCATCGGGGGAGAAGAAGGAATTTCGCGTTCCAATAAATACCCCGCTAAGCAGTTATCGTTTAATTGGTTTTGGTGCCTATGACGATATGGGCTTTCCTCTCCCTGCCATAGATGAAACAGCCAAAATTATTCAAGAGCGCGAATCCAGTGAACGCAAAGCTTGTCAGTCAGCCCGAACACCAATCTCTACCAATCAACCAGCAACCCAACGGGGGTGATAAAAAACTATCGTGAAATTTCTCTATCCGTATTGATCCGTAATAATGCAAACCCGTCCCAACCTTTTTCCCCCACAGTCTGTAAAGCCGTTACCGTCAGTTCAGGATAGTTGGACATTCTATCCAGTGCCTGACGCACACCTTCGACAGCTTCACTCCGCTGCTCATGTATAATTGCACCTTCGCGGATGGCATTGTCCATGATGATAATGCTTCCCGGACGCCCCAACTTGACAGCCCAATCCAGATACAACGGACTACTTTGTTTATCGGCATCAATAAAAATCAAATCAAAGGGCGCTTCAGAACTTAGCGTCTGTAAGGTTTCACTGGCCTCGCCCACAATAATTTTGATTTTGTCGGCAAGCTGTGCGCTTTCGATATTGTGCTGAGCCACCTCGGCTACATGGGGATCTTTTTCCAACGTGAACAGTAATCCATCATCAGGCAATCCTTTTGCCATGTACTGGGCGCTATATCCTCCCAATGTGCCAATTTCGAGAATACGTCTTGCACCACTGATTTGTACCATCATCATCAAAAATTGCCCTTGCAGCGCAGAAACATTAATAGCTGGCAATCCTTGATCGGACATATGTTCAAGTGTTTGTTCAAGGTGTGAGGATTGGGGTAACAGGGTTTGTTTAAGGTAGTCGTCAACTTCTGTCCACTGTTGCTGGAGTGCTGCTAGCTGTACATCGGAACTCATGATCATACTCCTTTCATTGTTAAGGTTAGGTATTGGATGAGCATATCATTTAGAAAAAATGTTTTCGACGCGCCGTCTTGCGCTTATTCCAATTGGCTGGCACCTTTTGTGGCCTGACAAAGATAAATATCCGCTTTTAAACCTGTTTTAGTTTCGTATTGTTGCTCAATCGCCTTTTCCACATTTTTCACCAAATCAGGGGGAACCAACGCCACCACACAACCGCCAAAACCGCCTCCCGTCATACGGACACCACCATGATCGCCAATCACGTCTTTGACTATTTCCACCAGCACATCTATTTCACGGACAGTAATTTCAAAATCATCACGCATGGAAATATACGATGCAGCCATCAGCTGACCAAGACGAAACAAATCACCAGCACTCAAAGCATCAGCCGCCAATTTAGTCCGCAAATTTTCGCTGATCACATGGCGGGCTCGTTTGACGAGCAATGTATCGAGCAACGCTTGTTTAGCATTGAACTGCTCAAGCGTGATATCACACAACATATTCACGCCCAACAAATGAGCGGCTTCTTCACATTGCTGCCTGCGCATATTGTATTCGCTATCCACCAACCCCCGTGGTTTATTGGAATTGATGATCATCACAACCACGTTATCAGGCATACGTACAGATTGCGTAGCCAACGTGAAACAGTCGATCAACAAGGCGTGATTTTCTTCCCCACAAGCAGAGATTAACTGATCCATGATGCCAGAATTGCAACCAACAAACTGGTTTTCTGCTTGCTGCCCACTCAATGCAATCTTTTTGGAACTAATATCAAGCTGATAAAGCGATTTAATGGCTTGTCCAACCACGACTTCCAATGCCGCAGATGAACTCAAACCCGCACCTTGTGGAATATTGCCACTAATAGCAAGATCCATTCCTCCAAATGCATAACCACTCGCCACCAGAGCATTCATCACACCGCGGATGTAATTTGCCCACATTTTTTCTGGCAGAAAGAGAATTGGCTGGCCAAGATCAAATTCATCACACTGATTATGATAATCAACCGCTATCACCCTGACACGCTTATCTCCACGCTTCGCGGCGGCAACCACCGTCTGGAAATTAATTGCGCAAGGCAAAACTAAACCACCGTTGTAATCCGTATGCTCCCCGATAAGATTCACACGCCCCGGTGCCTGAAAAAAGTGCGTTGGCGAAGAGTTAAAGTACGCATTAAAAGATTCAGTGACGTTTTGGATTAACGTTTTCATCTCTTTTTCCCCAGAAACGTTTCTTAACGGAAATCAGCGTACCTTAAAATGAATGTCGCTGACATTCCGTAACCGCTGGGCGGCCTGTTCTGGCGTCAAATCACGCTGAGCTTCCGCCAACATTTCATAACCCACCATAAACTTACGGACGCTGGATGACCGTAATAACGGCGGATAAAACAGTGCATGTAATTGCCAGTGATCAATATTGTGTTTTTGTGATTTAAGATTGGTATCGCGTTGATGCTCGAAGAAGGGCGCAAAATGCCAGCCCATTGAATAGGGAAAAGCGCATTGAAACAGATTATCATAGCGACTGGTCAATTTTTTAATCGCCACCGCCAGGTCATCACGTTGTGCCTCTGTCAGTTCATTCATGCGACGGATATGACTTTTCGGCAACAGCATAGTTTCAAATGGCCATACCGCCCAATAAGGTACAACCGCAAGCCAATATTCGGTTTCCACGACCGTACGTGCACCATCTTTGCGCTCAGCATCGATATAATCCATCAATAAGTTAGTTCCATGCTGGCAATAATATTGCCGCAACCGTTCATCTTTACGAGCCAGCTCATCAGGCAGGAAATCACTGGCCCAAATCTGCCCATGAGGATGAGGCTGGGAACACCCCATCATTTCGCCTTTATTCTCAAAAACCTGAATCCAAATATAACGCTGGCTCAATTCTTCAATCTGCGCATTCCATGCATCAATGACACGGCGGATTTGCTCCAATGGTAGCTCTGGTAATGTCTTGCTGTGATCAGGAGAAAAACAGAGTACCCGACAAACACCTCTTACTGGCTCAATTTTAAATAATGGGTTATCGGTAGGATGAATATCAAAGCGTTCCGGTAACAAGGCAGAATAATCATTCTGGAATAGATAGATGTCCTGATAATCTGGATTGATATTACCTGAAGCGCGGGTATTGTTCGGGCATAAAAAACAGTGTTCATCGTAACTTGGCAAGGCGACGTGGAGAGGTTTTTCATCAATTCCGCTCCACGGTCGTTCTGTTCGGTGTGGTGAAACAATAATCCATTTATCCGTCAAAGGATTGTATCGCCTGTGTGGAAAATCAACAGTATTGAATCGTATCTTTGGCATATTGGATACCCCTTACTTTCACCACACAAACCCTACAGAAAGCCAAACGTTTGTTGTTGCTTACTTCGCTTTATAGCCATTGGGATTTTGAGATTGCCAACGCCAGGCATCCGCAGTCATTTCCACGATAGTGCGATTTGCTTTCCAGCCCAGCTCTCGCTCGGCTTTCTCCGGGCTTGACCAACATTCGGCAATATCACCCGGACGACGTGGACAAATTTCATAAGGAACTGGTTTACCGCAAGCATTACTGAAAGCCTCTACCATTTCCAGTACGCTGGTACCTTTTCCAGTCCCCAAATTGTAGATATGCAATCCCGCTTTTTTACCAACGGCATTGAGGGCCGCGATATGCCCGTCAGCCAAATCCATCACATGGATATAATCGCGAACGCCAGTGCCATCGGCTGTTGGATAGTCATTGCCATACACGGACAGTTTCTCCCGACGGCCTACCGCAACCTGGGCAATATAGGGCATCAAATTATTGGGGATCCCCTGAGGATCTTCCCCCATCGTGCCAGAAGGATGAGCACCAACTGGATTGAAGTAGCGTAACAACACTACAGACCAATCATTTTCTGCATGATGGAAATCAGACAGGCAGCGTTCAACCATATATTTACTGGTGCCATAAGGGTTAGTGGTATTACCTACCGCAGACTGTTCAGTAATAGGCACAACCTCCGGATCACCATATACCGTCGCAGATGAGCTAAAGATAATGCTTTTTACCCCCGCTTTACGCATACTACGCACCAGCACCAGCGTTCCATTGACATTATTATCATAATATTCGATAGGCTTGGCGACTGACTCGCCAACCGCTTTCAAGCCTGCAAAATGAATAACTGACTGAATTTGGTGGCGGGAGAAAATAGCATCAAGGAATGATTCATCACGAATATCCCCTTCATAAAACAGTGGCTGAATCCCCGTCAATGCCTCAATGCGAGCCAAAACTTCACGATTGGCATTGCACAGATTATCGATGATGATCGGCGTCATTCCAGCTTCAATCATTTGAACACAAGTATGGCTACCGATATATCCCATCCCGCCTGTTACTAATATTTCCACAACAACCTCTTTTCAAAAATGGTAACAACGAGGAGTATAAAAAGAGTCACAGCGTTAGTGAACTAATTTTATGTTTTAGCGTTTACTTATAATTATTATTTTTATATAAAAATCAAATAATTAAAGTTTTATTTAACTGTATATTATTCCAGTATTTATTAAAGTCGCTGTTACCTACCTGGTTGTGCGATTCATCAGGCACGGAGCACATTAAAGCGCGAGTATACTTGCTGATTACACCGCCTAATGTTTCATACTCCCGTGCATACGGGGACAAACCATGAATCCAGTAAAAACCATTGCGCCATAGAGGAAATAATGTACAATGCAATACAAATGTAATTACACATGGTGATACTATGAGCACAATTCAGATAAGAGTGGATGAAGAATTGAAAAAGAATGCATACCGTGCATTTGATAAATTGAATCTTTCCCCTTCCGACGCTATGCGGCTCTTTCTACGTTATGTGGCGGAAAATGAAAAACTACCATTTACAGAAATATCCGTAATGGTCTCAGAGCACGATGAAGATGAAGATATTCTGGAAGTGGTACGTGAACGTTTAAAGGATCCCGCTAAACGAATTCGGGTAAATCTTGATGAAATTTAGTATAGGTTTCGACGAGCGTGCATTAAAGGAATGGCAAAAACTAGATAAAAGCATCCGTGAGCAGTTTAAAAAGAAATTGTGATATGGGTAATAGCTGTTGGTAAACATGAAAAATCAAAAATTTACAAGTCAGCCACTGAGCGTATAGTGCAATGAATTGTGAATTTATAACACATTAACCTATCCCATAAATAAAGACGCGTTTACTTAATAGCCACTGTCACTAAGAATATTTTCCATATCGTTTCCTTAGCTTAATTAGCAATTTATCTAATAATCGCAACCGATAATAAAAAAACCATGATGAAAAAAATAACTTTTACTTCTATCCTTACCTCTGTTCACACTACTGCCATAAATGATCCTTTTTTTACAGACATACAAGCAGGTGCACTGTCAGAACATCCCGATCTTCAAATCATAAAAACTTATTTTGATCAGTCTTGCTATCGGGATGCACTATTTGAAGAATATGGCATTACCTACCCAAGCCAATTACAAAATGCCGTTAATAAACGACGTGCGGAATATCTGGCTGCCCGTTATTGCATTCAACAAGTTTTAACTCGTTTAGATTACCCTGATTTTCAGGTTACCAATGCTCAAGATCGCTCCCCAATCTGGCCTGACAATATTTGTGGTTCGATTTCTCATTCAGCCAACTGTGCTATCGTCTTTGCAGCTTCTTGCAATAACTATCGAATGATAGGTGTAGATATCGAGCAGGAGATTAAGCCTGATACCATCAAAAGTATTTCACCCAGCATCATCAATGACAATGAAGTGAAATTACTGACAGAATGTCCATTACCTTTTGCACAGGCATTCACTCTTGCGTTCTCCCTCAAGGAGAGTCTGTTTAAGGCACTTTATCCCCATGTAAGACGCTTCTTTGATTTCCATGCCGCTGAAATTACGTCAATTGATTACAGAAATGACGCTATAAGCATCAAACTACTGCAAACATTATCTGATGAGTATCGAGCTGGTTCGCAATTCCACGGAAATTTTGCCTTAATGCCACAGCAGCAAGTATTGACGTATATTGTCCAGTGATATGCTTGGTTTGAAAAAAAGAGCCCCCTAAATTTTTTCAAACATTGTAAATATCGCAAATTGCGATATCATAAGGAAGTGATATGCGAGTTATCACAGCAAAAGTCATCATTGAAGCAATGCAAAAACATGCTCAATGGAAGGTAGGCCTAAAACTCTGGTTGGATGTTTTTGATAAAGTGTCTTTACGGTTTGAATCTTATGCTCAAATCCGTGAGCTATGGCTTAAAACATCGACATGGAATGTTGATCGTATACCCCACGAATTACTGGAGGCAGGAAGCAAAAAAGGGCCATTAGATATTTATATATTTGATATACATAAAAATAAATGCCGCATTATCACATGGCTTAATCCCAAATCAGGCACTTTTTATATTAAAGATGTTTGCCCCCATACTGAATATGATAAATGGTGGCGTAAACAGACTAAATCAAAACGCTCAAAAAGGTGAAGCATGAGAAAAACATCACTCGTTACTGATAAAAGGATTGATGGACTCATCGAAATTTTACCCCAAATGATGCAGTCAATATCTGAGCAAATCAGCCCGTTGGCACTTTTGTTCTCAGCATGTATTGAACCTGTAGAAAACGATGACGATCTGAGTGCCCGCATGGCACTGATTGATGAGTTATACTCATATGCTGAAAATACCGAACATGCTGCAGCAAAGTTCGCTGATTTTATCACCGACCGTGTCTATGAGTACGAAGCTAAAAATCGCCAAGTCCCCAATGTCACTCCACGTGAAGCACTGAGCTACTTGATGAAAGAAAGAGGCATTAGGCAGCTTGATCTGCGTGACATTGCAAACCAGAGCGTCATATCAGAGATACTGCATGGAAAACGTTCTATGAACATTGGGCAAGTAAAAGGCTTTGCCAAATTCTTTAACGTTCCTGTTGAAACCTTTATGGGTTCAGACTGAGAAAAAACTATATTTCTATATAGCGTTTCAAAATGATAGGAATATTCCTTACCCCGCGCGGGGTAAGGAACTCCAACATCTGATATGCTCAGTATTATGAAAACCTATTTAGAGATACACTCAAATTAAAGGCTCACTTTTAGATGAGCCTTTAAAAACAACTTATATGCATTAAACTTCAAGTTGCAATTTACAACACGCTATGAAACGTGATTGCTCCCCCGCTTCGCAGGGAGCAATCACACGCATCTTGAAGTTAGATTGGTATATAAGATGAATGCATTAAAGATCTTTCTTTGATGCCTGCAAATACAGTAACTCCAATCCAATCGTTGCGGCCGCTAATGCCGTAATTTCAGATTGGTCATAAGCCGGTGCCACTTCCACCACATCCATTCCAACAATATTCAATGGTTGCAAAGCGCGCACTATTTTCAATGCTCGATCTGACGTCAATCCACCAATCACCGGCGTTCCTGTACCTGGTGCAAATGCCGGATCAAGGCAATCAATATCGAACGTCAGGTAAATCGGCAAGTCACCAACCACCGTTTTAATCTGCTCAACAATATCATCAACACCGCGATCATTAACCTGACCAGCATCTAATACAGTGAAACCATTATTCGTATCGTGTTCAGTGCGAATACCTATTTGTACAGAGTGGTGAGGATCTATCAGCCCTTCATTTGGCGCATGGTAAAACATCGTACCATGATCAAATTGACTGCCATTGGCATAAGTATCTGTATGGGCATCAAAATGGATCAGCGCCATTTTACCAAAGTGTTTTGCATGGGCACGTAACAGTGGCAAAGTAACAAAATGATCACCACCAAATGACAACATACGCTTACCCGATGCCAGCACCTTTTCAGCATGTGCCTGCAACTTATTACTCATATCCTGGGCATCACCAAAATTAAATACCAGGTCCCCGCAATCCACCACATTCAGGCGCTTGCGTAAGCTAAAGTTCCACGGCCAACGACAGCTTTCCCACGCCAGATTAGTCGATACCTGACGGATAGCAGCTGGCCCATGGCGGCTTCCTGCACGTCCCGATGTTGCCATATCAAAAGGAACGCCAGTAATTACCCATTCTGCATCACTGGAATAGGGCTGAAAATTCAATGGAAAACGCAGGAAACCGAAGGCATTTGAAACCAAAGAGTTATCAATTTGGTTTCCTAAAGAGCTAATACTCATGATATATCCTCAAAAGTCCCATGCTGGCTTATTACTCGTCTCCAATGCTGGCAGTAACAAGTAACATAGAGGCTTATTTACACTAGAAAATTAATCTTCCAAATACACGATTATTTAAAATTAAAATAAAAAAATGTTAGCAATCAATTCAAAACTAAAGAAACGAATGCGTACACGCTCACATACAAACCAGAAAGGCACCTAACATCCAAGTTCATAGACCAATCCAGGATGAGCATATATAGGCATATAGTATTAGACATGTTTTCTGCTTGCTACAACTTACCGTACTGTAAAAGATAATTTGAAGAAGAGTATGACCAATGACAACAATTATTGGATTTATGACCCTAAAGGAAATATATGCTACGATACTCACTCCGCAGGCATGTTACTGTTCTTTTTTGTTGATAGCAGTAGAAAGCCGACACCAGAGGCAAAAAGCAAAATAGCAAAGATGGCCATGATTAACCGCAGACCTGACAAAGCCCCTACGGACCAGATCGTTGCCACCGAACCGACTCCCACAGCACCGCCTAATTGCCGGGATGCATTGAGAGTCCCTATTCCGCGGCCAACATCGGTCGCAGCCAAAGAAGTCATAAAATACGATGTCAGTGCGGTGACCACAACCCCCATGCCTATGCTGACAATAATAGAACTACCGACGAGGAAAATCGCAGCTTTGTTAACTGGGAAGCAAGTCAAAACAATATAACCAGCCGACGCTGTTATCAAACCACCGCAAAGGATCCGTTCTGTGTTATATTTCGCGGCCATTGTCCCGCCTATGACATTAGCAATTGAGACAAAAATCGCATAAGGCACAAGCAAGACACCTGAAAGCAACGGTGTTAAAGCCAGACTTTCTTGTGCATACAAAGAAATACCGACGAGTAACCCATATATGCATGTGTTAATCCAAAATCCGAGTGCAAGGCCAAAGATGTAGCGACGTGAAACTTGGTGAATTACAGAAATAGACATACAGTTACGTCGGCCGTGCCAGAACAAGGCGCTAATGCTTGCAGTGAGAACGATTCCACTTACCCAGCGATATTCTGATGGAACGGATACTCCCGGTGTTGTGATTAGCACACCAGATGCGATCGCCAATCCTAGGGCAATGGGGGAAATAATGGGTATTCGTATCGACTTTAAATTGGGCGTCAACATAACGGGTAAACGCGCTCTGAACAGCAAGACAACGCCAGCAATACCAATGGGCACATTTACTACAAAGGCGTATCGCCAGCTTGCATACTGAGCAAGCGCCCCTCCAACAAGCGGCCCTATTGCGAGCGCTGCGCCACCAAAAGCCATCCACCACCCCAAGGCTTTTACCTGCAATGATTCATCGCCCTCACAAGAAGCATTTAACAGTGATAACGCACTAGGAAGCAGCAGTGCAGCAGCAATACCTTGAAGACACCGGGCGGCAATTAACGCCTCTATCGACGGTGCAAGCGAACAGGCAACGGAGGCTAAAGCAAACAGGCAAGTCCCGATAACAAATGCAGTTGTGCTGCCAATCCTATCGGATAATGTTCCCAAGAAGATGAGGCATGCTGCAAAAAACAACGTATAGCTGGTTAAAACCCATTGGGATATTAGAAGGGAAGCATCAAGTTGCCTTGCGATCATGACAATGCTGACATTCATAATCGAGTTGTCGAGCTGGATAAGAACAAACGCAGAACTGGTAGCAACAATTGCCGGTATATTTAATTTACTAGTCATTATTGTGGCGGTTATTCTGAAACGCTAATGCTTTATAATCTCTGTATAGAGTTCATCCCAAAAATCCCCAAGAAGACTGATGAACCCGTTGAATCCATATTTTAGCTCTGCAAAGTCATCAGCATTTTTGCAAGAACGAGCAGCAGTAATAATGCTTTGTATTTTATGTTCTTTCTCAGCCCATCCAATGTGGATATACAGATATTCACAAATGTCATGAAACTCGTCTAATTCATACGCATCCATATAATGCCTAAATCCTTCATACAACTTGACAAATTGTGTATATGCATGCCATTCCTGAGCTAAAATAGCCCCATTTGCACAGGCTGCGTTTCGTGAGCATAAGTTCAAACTTTGTTCAGTCAGTGCAAGAGTTGTGGGTAACAATTCAGTTGACGAAGAATCCAAGTTTTGAAATGGGTGTCCGGTGTGTTTTTCGAGTAACCCATCAAGCCATCTACGAAGTACAAAGATATGAACATCTTCTAAATTTCCGCCTCCCAGTTCATCACGAATGTTGTGTAATATTTCCAGGCGAGAAACAAGATCGTCTGTGACAACGAAGGTCTTTGCGAGCCTCGTTACTGTTGGTGATATCCAGTGATAGTAGTTATCGGCAAAAACTTCGAGTTGTTTTGCGTTGAGTTTTTGTGACATCCAAAGTTTATAAAAGTTATTATCGAGAGCACGGCTCTTATATACTTCATTGGCAATTGATGTTATTTCCTCTCGAAAGAGTGCCTGTTGCGTATTATTATCCAATGCAATTTCTGTTGCGCAGTTCATAATAACCTCGAAAAATTAACTGATAGGAACAATGCCAGCGTCCAAAGCCACTTGTTTCCGTTTGCTAATAAGTTGCAAAACAATATTTGGCTATCAAAAATCGGGATGAAAGAACAGATACGGCTCATATATCCCGCCATATCACTGCCCAATATGTTCGCTGGTATCTGGGACTGCGAACTGAACTTGCGTAATCTGGGAGGCTTTTTCAACAAAGCTATTCATCAATATGGACAACCGGAAGTTATAATCCACAATAATAACTATACCGACATGGAATTAATAAAGTGAATATTTTGTTAAATATTGGGTAAAAAATATATTATTATTGTAAAAAACGCGGAGTGGTATCAGGATAAGTAACAGAAAAATAGTCATTCAAAATCAAATTATTATAAAAACACATGACCAAGAATGACTATTAATACAGATTAATTAATCAGGATTACTCATCTTCCAAATAGGTGTAGCCATACAGACCACTTTCAAACTCCTGTAAGAATTGTTCCTGTAAATTGTCATCCAAATCAGTCGATTTCACTTGATCACGGAAACGGGTCAATAATACCTGTGGTTCCAGTTTGACATATTGAAGCATATTGGCAACAGAATCACCTTCCTCGCTTTGCTTATAAGTTACTGTGCCATTTTCTGCAACATAAACATCAATGGCTGCCGTATCACCAAACAAGTTATGCATGTTACCCAAAATTTCCTGATAAGCTCCGACCATAAAGAAACCAATCAATGGCGGAGTTTCTGGATCATAAGCTGGCATTGGCATCGTTGTTGCCACACCATCGCCATCAATATAGTGATCAATCGTACCGTCAGAATCACAGGTAATGTCCAACAAAACAGCACGGCGATCCAGCGGCTTATCCAAACCTTCAATCGGCAAAACAGGGAAAAGTTGATCAATCCCCCACGCATCTGGCATCGATTGGAACAACGAGAAATTCACGTAGAATTTATCTGCCATGCGTTCCTGTAATTCATCAATAATCGGACGATGGGCGCGGTTGCTTGGATCAAGATCTTGCTGAATATGGCGACAAATATTTAAATACAGTTCTTCTGCCCATGCACGTTCTGACAGATCCAACATACCATGTGCATATTGGGTATGAACGTCGTGCAGATCAAACTGGCTGTCATGCAACCATTCACGCAGGGAACGACGGCTACTGTCAGATTGCATCTCCTCCCAGGTTTCCCACAAACTAGTCAGGGGACGCGTCGCACCTTCTGCCGGTGGCGTTGTCTGAGTAAATTCATTGCGCTCTACTCCAATCACATTGGAGACCAAAACGGTATGATGGGCGGTCAACGCACGGCCAGACTCCGTGATCACAGTAGGATGAGGCAAACCGTGTTCTTCACACGCATCACCAATGCCCCAAATAACGTTATTGGCGTATTCATTCAAACCGTAGTTAACTGAGCATTCTGACTGGGAGCGTGTTCCTTCATAATCGACACCTAAACCCCCACCAACATCAAAGCACTGGATCTTGACGCCTAGTTTGGACAACTCGACATAAAAACGGGCAGATTCACGCACTCCCGTTGCCACATCACGGATATTCGCCAATTGGGAACCTAAGTGGAAATGCAGCAATTGCAAACTATCCAACCGCCCTGCTGCACGTAACCTTTCAACCAATTGCAATACCTGCGCGGCAGCCAATCCAAACTTAGATTTTTCGCCGCCACTGGCTTGCCATTTGCCAGAACCCTGGGATGCCAAACGGGCTCGAACGCCCAAACGTGGAATAACATTCAGGCGCTTGGCTTCTTCCAGTACCATCTCAATTTCAGACATTTTCTCGATAACCAGATACACCTTGTGTCCCAGTTTTTCACCGATCAATGCCAGACGGACGTATTCGCGATCCTTATAACCATTACAAACAATCACCGTACCTGTCATGCCTGCATGAGCCAGCACTGCCATTAATTCCGCTTTGGAGCCTGCCTCTAATCCTATGGGTTCATCAGCATTTGCCAATGTCTCAATAACGCGGCGATGCTGATTAACCTTAATCGGATAAACCAGGAAGTAATCTCCTTTATACCCATAAGATTCACGTGCACGTTTAAACGCTGCATTTATCGAACGCAAGCGATGTTGCAAAATCTGGGGAAAACAAAACAATGCCGGCAAACGCAATTGTTCTTTTTCTTCCTGAACTTTCTTCACCAAATCGGCGAGTTCAATTTGAGCTCCCGGTAAATCAGGGTTTGGGCAAACACTGACATTACCCAGATCATTGACATAGTAATAGCCGCCACCCCAGTATGCGATGTTGTAGGTTTGTCGCATTTTGCGAGCGATATTATCATTCATGGCAGTCTCCTTCATGGAGTCGAGGTTTGCCTTCGCCTGTTAAAGTCAATAACCCAAGACACTATTTTATCGTGCGTATCTTGCGCATTAAAAAATGTCAGGGAACAGCATGCTCTTAGATTATAGGAACGTTTAGAGAGTACTAAACAATGAGTTACAGCGTGACTATATAATGATGTCAACCCAATTTATCTGCGACTTAGCTGCGGGTAACATCGAAATGACTGCATATTTAAAAGGAAGGAACAACAAGATGTGGATACATCAATGACATAATGTGGCTGTTGGCCGTTAACATTCAGCAGATAATGGTCCATAACCCCATTCACCCCCACATGACTTACCTACGGCAAGCCGTTTCTCAATTGAGAAGCAGGATATGCGTACATCTCCTGCAAATACCTGTAACTCTAAGTGCAAAAATGACTTGTGCTACGCGCGCAGTTTATACCTTTAATCCAGCAAAATTGCAAAATGAAATTTATCTAGCAGGGGCTGAAAACACCCCCATACTTTTTAGATGGGGAAACCAAAATATCACACACTGAAAGTGTAATTAAAATTAAAAAAACTGGTAACCTTGGGAAGAGTGACATAGAATAGCCGTCTAGACGGTAATACATCCCATCCATCCTTAAACCAAAATTATATTTAAGGTAATAAAATATAATGACTACACATCTTTTTACTTCTGAGTCTGTCTCAGAAGGACATCCAGACAAAATTGCCGATCAAATTTCCGATGCCGTCCTTGATGCAATTTTAAAACAGGATCCTAAAGCTCGCGTAGCCTGCGAAACTTATGTTAAAACAGGCATGGTCATGGTTGGTGGAGAAATCACTACCAGCGCTTGGGTTGATATAGAAGAAATTACTCGCAGTACAGTACGTGAAATCGGCTATACCAGCTCAGATATGGGGTTTGATGCCAACTCATGTGCAGTTATCAGTGCCATTGGTAAACAATCCCCTGATATCAACCAAGGTGTTGATCGTACAGATCCTCTGGAGCAAGGTGCCGGAGATCAGGGTTTGATGTTTGGTTATGCGACCAATGAAACTGATGTTCTCATGCCAGCACCTATCACTTATGCACACCGCTTGGTTGAGCGTCAGGCCGAAGTTCGTAAAAACGGCACCCTGCCGTGGTTGCGCCCTGATGCAAAAAGTCAGGTCACTTTCCAGTATGAGAACGGCAAGATTGTTGGGATTGATGCTGTTGTCCTTTCAACCCAGCACAGCGAAGATATCGATCAAACAGCACTGCATGAAGCCGTGATGGATGAGATCATCAAACCGGTATTGCCAACCGAATGGCTTACTCCGATGACCAAATATTTCATCAACCCAACAGGTCGCTTTGTGATCGGCGGACCAATGGGTGACTGTGGTCTGACTGGTCGTAAGATCATTGTTGATACCTATGGTGGTATGGCTCGTCACGGTGGTGGTGCATTTTCTGGTAAAGATCCCTCCAAAGTTGACCGTTCGGCAGCCTACGCCGCGCGTTACGTTGCTAAAAATATCGTTGCGGCAGGCCTGGCGGATCGCTGTGAAATCCAGGTTTCTTATGCCATCGGTGTTGCAGAGCCAACCTCTATCATGGTAGAGACGTTCGGTACAGAGAAAGTTCCAACTTCCACACTGATTCAATTAGTACGTGAATTTTTTGATCTGCGTCCTTACGGCCTGATTAAGATGCTGAATCTGTTACAACCCATTTATCGCGATACCGCAGCTTACGGTCATTTCGGTCGTGAACAATTCCCGTGGGAAGCAACAGATAAAGCTGAAATTCTGCGCTCTGCAGCAGGATTGAAATAAATGCTTTGCTAGACTATAAGGCCCGCAAATATTGCGGGTTTTTTTATGACCAAAAATACAATATTCAGCCATAATGAAACCCGTTAGAGTTCCTCTTTCCCTACAACAAGCGGTTATACGTACCCTGCGACAGAAATTAACTCAGGCGAGTCATTTTCTACAGCAAAGGTTTCCCGAACCCTATATAACCTATCAGCAACGGGGAACAATTGCAGGCAGTGCCAGACTGCAAGATTGGGAAATCCGCCTGAATCCTGTTTTGTTAATCGAAAATCAGCAGGTATTCATAGATGAAGTTATTCCGCATGAACTGGCTCATCTGTTGGCTTATCATCAATTTGGACACGTTGCCCCACACGGAAAAGAGTGGCGTTTTATCATGGAAACGATATTTGAAATACCTGCAAACCGAACACATCAGTTCCCGGTACATTCTGTGCGCAGTAAGACATTCACTTATTATTGTCGTTGTCAGCAACATGAACTCACGCTAAGGCAACATAACAAAGTCCTCAGAAGAAAAAATTGCTATGTTTGCCGCCAATGTGGCGAAAAACTAACTCTATTGGAGTCAACTTAATAGGATATATCCTCATTTTTTATTCATACCTGCCGCTTTAATTTTCTCTGCTTCTTCAATAACTTGATCGACTGTTTTCCCATGCAAGGATTGAAAAAACTTCTGCTCCAACTTTTGTATATCTGCATGTTTGATATTCCCATTCTTGTTATCCTTAAACAGATCATCAAAGTCGATACTATTGATCATGGCAACATTTAATGAGTCATCAAATTGTAATCTTTTATCTTCTGGTAAAGTATCTCTGATTTTCTCAATGGATGTTTTTACAGCGATTTCATTTGTTCCATCAATTTTGAGTTGATTATCACATCCAGCCAATGCAAAACCCAAAAAACAAATAGTTAACAATTTTTTCATGATCAACCCCCACTTATTACCGATAAAGTAATAATAGCAAGAATGAGAACATATAAATCATATTAAAGAAAATTTTTATTATTAAATTAAAAATATTTCTAACTTGATCATTTTATAACCTAGATTATTAATGGCTATGGCTTTTAATAATCAACGTATTATCAAATTCATTTTTTGCATTACTGAAATATTTTAGTAGAAATTTCCAATTCTATTATTCATTCTTCTTTGTCATTTTTAAATGTATTTTCCCCACATTGTCAAAAGGTAACCTTGAAATAATGAATTGTTATTACAGTAAAAACTTATAATTAAATGCTTTCATAACAGTGAAAATATAAAATCTGTTGATTTGATCAAATAACAACCATTATCATCTGTTTTACACTGAAACAATGACGACACATCAACGTTCCCATTTCAAGAATTGATGATAAATAGCTTAACCATGCCTATATATTTACATCTCTTATATAAATTCTAATGCAAGGAGAAAAAATGCTTAACATTGATTACCCCATAAAATATTTTCTGTCCGCGTTATTCATATTACTGCCCATATATGCACAAGCAGAAAAAATTACCGTCGAAGATATCGTAGGGCGTGAAGTTACAGTCAACACACCGGTTAAACGTGCTATATTGGCAGATAGCCGAATGGTCATTGCCCTGAATATCCTGCATCCCTCTGAACCATTGAAAGGCATTGCCGCCTGGGATAACGCATTGGAGAAAAAATCACCTGATCTTGCAACAGCTTATGAAAAGAAATTCCCTCAACTAAGCAAAATTCCAGTCTTTCCTAATCCCTACACCAGTGATTTCAATGTTGAAAAAGCCATGATGTATAAACCCGATCTGGTTATTTTCGATATTGGGTTAAAATCCAAACTGGATAACAGTAATACAATTAACTTATTGGAAAAAATAGGTGTTCCTGTCATTTTCATCGACTTTCGCCAACATCCTCTATCCAATACGGTTCCCAGCATGAGATTATTAGGGAAGGTTTTTAAACAGGAAGAAAATGCCAATAAATTCATTCAGTTTTATGAAAGTCGCCTGTCTATAATTAATAAACGTATTGCTGCACTATCTCCTAAACAAATTCCTCGCGTCTTTATTGAGCGCCATGCAGGTATGTTAGGTACTGAAAATTGTTGCAATACCTTTGCCACTAATAGCTTCGGAGAGTTTGTTACTACCGCGGGTGGCAATAATATGGGGAGTAAATGGTTTTCTGGTATGGGAGGCAAAATTAATGAAGAACAACTATTGGCTACCAATCCCGACTATTATCTGATGACAGTGGCAGATTGGGATACAGTTCATTCAAACAGCCAATCTGTCCCATTAGGTTATACTGGAGAGCTGGCAACATCGGAGAAACGTTTTCAAAAATTACTCTCTCGCCCCAAATTAAAAATTCTAAAATCGTATCGTGAAAAACGTGTGATGGCGATTTATCATCAATACTATGATACTCCATTCAATATTATTGCTGTAGAAGCCATTGCAAAATGGTTACATCCTGATCTTTTCAAAGATATTGATCCTAATGCAGATAATACTTATGTTCATCAAACCTTTACTGCATTAGATGGCAGTGGTGTTTTCTGGATAACCACAAAATAACCCCTCTTCTAGATCAACCCCACTCACCTTCGAGTGGGGATGTCTAACTATAAAATTATAAAAAATGCATTTTTATACTGATTTATTATATAATGTTTTTTCTTTATTTAAGAGAGAATAATTGGATTTATGATCTTGATACTTGTCCACAACAAAAATTAAGAGTAATTTTAACATTCACTTTAATTGTACCAATAATACCTTCCATAATAATGAGATAGGTTCTTAATTATAGAAGGCATCACGACTTTTCAAACAAAATGAAACGTTAAATTATTTAATAAAAAATAAATAAATCACCATTGTCAATATTAACACTATGGATAAAAAAACAGGAATCCTATGTCTACAACTCTAAAGAAGAAGCCTTTATATCAGATACTCTATGTTCAAGTCATATTTGCCATTTTACTGGGTATCACTCTTGGTCATTTTTATCCTGATATTGGAACATCGTTAAAACCATTAGGTGATGCATTCATTAAAATTGTGAAAATGATCATCGCACCTGTTATCCTTCTGACAGTAGTCACAGGGATAGCTGGAATGAATAACATAAAAAAGGTCGGGAATGTTGCAGCAAAATCGATGTTATATTTTTTAACATTTTCAACGCTTGCATTAGTTATTGGGTTAATTATCGCCAATATTATCCGCCCTGGCGATGGCTTAAATATCTCTCCTGATTCGTTAGACAGCAGCAGAGTGATCGGTTATGTGGAGAAAGCCCATGAATCATCCATTGTTGGCTTTCTTATGAATATCATACCTGATACCGTTGTCAGCCCACTTGTGAATGGCAATATTCTTCAGGTTCTGTTTATTTCAGTTATTTTTGGTATAGCTTTAGCCGCTACAGGAAAAAAAGGGGAACCTGTTTTAGAATTTTTTCAACATCTCTCAGAACCTATCTTTAAAATGGTAGGAATTTTAATGAAATTAGCACCAATTGGTGCATTTGGAGCAATGGCCTTTACCATAGGTAAATATGGTATTTCATCAATCGGGAATTTAATGATGTTAATTGTCACTTTTTACATTACATCATTGCTTTTTGTTCTTATTATACTGGGAGCAGTTGCTAAATATAATGGGTTCTCTATCATTCAATTAATAAAATATATTAAAGATGAACTACTATTAGTTTTGGGAACTTCATCCTCTGAGGCTGCATTACCTGGCCTAATGAAGAAAATGGAAAACCTAGGTTGTGAGAAATCAGTTGTTGGTTTAGTTATTCCAACAGGTTACTCATTTAACCTTGATGGTACTAATATTTACATGACGATGGCAGCATTATTTATTGCCCAAGCAACCAACATTGAACTCAGTCTATATGACAAATTTCTTTATTATTCGTTGCTATGATAAGTTCAAAAGGTGCGGCAGGTGTAACAGGGGCCGGTTTCATTACGCTAGCGGCAACCCTGTCTGTTGTTCCTAGTATACCCGTAGCAGGTATGGCTCTTATTTTAGGCATTGACAGATTTATGTCTGAGTGCCGTGCATTGACAAATATAGTTGGCAATGCTTGTGCTAGCATTTGTTGTAGCTCGCTGGGAAAATGCTTTAGATAAAAGAAAAGATGTATCAAATATTAAATGGTAATATGTCAGAATCAATAGAAAAAACCAAATAAATAAGATATACATTCTACAGTAAATAATGAAATTTATATTCCCCTTTTATAGATAAAAAGGGGAATATATTTTCCTAATCATTTTTGAATATTTAACATTCACCCAAATCAAAATCATTTATAAAATATCTAATTAATTATTATTGCATAAAGTTTCTATACTCAATAATAAAATATTGAAAAAATAACCATGCAAAATAATAATATATTGAATTTTAAATAATGTTTTTACATTAGACATAAACTATCACATTTAATAACATGACAATCATAAGATAAAATTTGACATAACCATATCTTACATTTATATTGTCTGCAAAATTTGTTATCAAGTTATTTGACTAAATAAAAATATAAGCCAATACATTTCTATATTCGAGCTTTAGGGTGGAAATAGACTATTTCCATTAAACACACTCCAAAAAAAATTGAAATAAAACAATATAAATTTTCAACATAAATATGTTACTAGCAAGGAAGTAATTTATGAATAAAATAAAAAATATCTATTCATCTAATAATGAAATCCCATTATTCCCTTTATGATTTATTAAATTTTCTTGAAAAAAACAATACTACTATAGAAAACTTAGAAAGTTGGTATTCTCAGCATAAGAATACCTTATATACTATGTGGCCAGAAATAAAGCAAATTACCATTAACATAGAAGAACAAGTAAGCCAAAATGGTTATACTGTAGTCAGTCGCTTAGGTTTAACGCATTTTACTAGAAAAACGAAGTAATCCGCGTTATTCATCCTTCTATCCTCATTAGGAAAATTGACAATTCATAGTACTAAAGATTTTTTCTGGGATATAAAACATCGCCAAAATATAAAAGAAGGAGATAATTTTACATTTTCTGAACACTATGGTGAATGCCCTTCTCTACACTCCGATTCAGCATTTTCAGAATTCCCTGAAAAATATCTAACCATGTATGTAATTCAACCCGCTGCTGAGGAGACTCAATCTTTGTTTCAATGGAAAAATTAGCACAAGAAATAAAGAAAATACCAGATGGACTTAGATGCTTATCTGTACTATCTAACGAATATTTTCCATTTGAAAAACACGATCCTCTTTCAATAAATCCACACCGATATTTCTTAGCCCTATTTTAGAAAAAGATAATAAAATTAGATTTAGATATGATTGTATTATGAAAGGTTTTGAAAAACATCCCGATTTTCACTCCAGAAAAATGTGGGCTGTAGATTTTTTTAATAATTACCTTCAATACAAAGCAAATAAAAACATTTTCTCTGCCGATGAGGATCAATTAATTATTATTGATAATCACTATGGGTTACATGCTAGAACTGATTTTCAAGATAAAAATCGTCATCTCTTGAGGGCCAGAGTTTCATAACTCAACATTTACTTCAATGAAAAATAGCTCAGTCTAAACTTTTACCTTTCAATTAATACCTCCTTATTCTATATAAGCTCCGTTATTTTAATTAAAACAGGAAAATATATCAATTATCTATGAATTAGAGAATAAAAACACTGTTAATAAAAAACCAACACTCAATAAAATAATTTTTATATCCTTAAGTTAAATATTAATAATTATTGATATAGTTCTCTTACATTTCATTTCAATTCAATTTTGATAAAAATTAAGAATTAGTCTAATAATAAATCAGGAGTATATATTCTCGCATTACCAAAAAATCAAAGTACCTGGAGGATAAAATGAAAAAGCTAAATGACATAAAAAAAGAATTGTTGCCTTATAAATCTTACAAGATGCTGATTAATGGTGAGTGGGTTGATAGCATTTCAAAAAATACTCTGCAAAGCTACAGCCCTTCAACAGGTGAGTTGCTGACAGAGTATGCAGCAGGGAATGCTGAAGATGTTGAACTTGCCGTCAAGGCCGCCCAAAAAGCCCTACCAGCATGGAGGAAAACATCTGCGGCGGAGAGGCAATCTTTATTACTGAAAATTGCCGACTTATTGGAAGCCGAAACCGAACGTTTTATTGTCCTTGAAACATTGGATGGCGGTAAAACCCAGACTCTATGCCGTCATTTCGATATTCCTTTCTCTGTTGATCATTTCCGCTACTTTGCTGGCGTTATCCGTGCTCATTCTGATACTACTGATGTCATCGATAATGACACACTGAGCTTAGTCATCAGAGAACCCATTGGCGTAGTCGGGCAGATTATTCCATGGAATTTCCCGTTATTAATGGCTGCCTGGAAACTCGCTCCTGCCCTTGCTGCCGGTAATACTATTGTTATCAATCCTGCTAGCCTGACCCCAATAACTCTGCTTGAATTGGGGCGTATCATGAATCAAGTTCTGCCAGCGGGTGTTGTCAATATAGTTACGGGACGTGGCTCAGTTGTAGGCCAGGCAATCCTCGACCATAACGGCATTGACAAAGTAGCCTTTACCGGTTCAACAGAAGTCGGTTACAACGTTGCCGCCGCAGCGGCAAAAAGACTCATTCCAGCAACACTGGAATTGGGGGGTAAATCGGCCAACATTGTCTTCCCTGATGCCAACATGAAAAAGGCAATCAAATATGCAGCCAATGCAATTTTGTTAAATCAGGGCAAGCCTGTGAATCCGGTGCGCGCCTGTTCCTGCATAAAGATATTCATGATGAATTCCTGAAGTCACTGAAAACCGTGTTTGAATCGATCAAAGTGGGCGATCCGATGCTGGCAGAAACTGAAATGGGCAGCCAAGTCAGCGAAGACCAAATGAATACCATTTTAGGTTACATCGACCTTGCAAGACAGGAAGGTGCAACCATTTTGACAGGAGGAAAGCGCATAACAGGGGCAGGATATGATGATGGCTTCTTTATCCAGCCGACGATCCTGACCAATGTCACCAATAAAATGCGGGTGGCACAGGAAGAAATTTTCGGGCCTGTGCTATGTGTCATTCCATTTGACAACGAAGAAGACGTTATCGAAATGGCCAATGATTCCGAATATGGTCTGGCAGGTGCCGTATGGACACAGGATATTAACCGTGCTCTGCGGATCGCCAAAGCAATCAAGACAGGCCGTATGTGGATTAATACCTATCACGAATTGCCCGCCCATGCTCCTTTCGGTGGCTATAAGAAATCAGGACTTGGGCGTGAAACCCACAAAATGATGTTGGATGCTTATACAGAAGTGAAAAATATCTATATCAGCACTAAAGAAGAGTAACACAATCGCCACCTGCAAGGGTGGCGATTTTGAGCATTAAGAGCCAGAAGGAATTACAGCCAGAAAAACCAGGCAATCGCAGAAATAATGGCAATACATACCAAATTCAGCACTATACCTACTCTGACCATTTCAGCTTGTTTGATATAGCCGGTGCCATAAACAATCGCGTTAGGGGGTGTTGCTACAGGTAGCATAAATGCACAGGATGCCCCAATGCCAATTATCATGGTCAAAACCACAATCGGCATTCCGAGCGCTTCTGCAACTGTGGCAAAAATAGGTACAAGCAACGCTGCGCTCGCAGTATTACTGGTAAATTCTGTCAGGAAGATAATAAACGCAGCAATCGCAACGATGATCACAAACCAAGGGCTGGCACCAAAAGTCGCCGCCATACCATTCGCCATAACCTCACTGGCACCGGAATTTTTTAAAACAGCGCTTAATGTCAGGCCGCCACCGAACAGCATCAATACGCCCCATTCAGTGTTATTTTGAATCTGTGACCATGTTGATACACCAGTGATACCAATCAGGGTAGCGGCGCTCACTGCAATAATCGTATCCAGATCTTTGACACCACCAAGTGCATCACTAATGAATGAACTAAAAATCCAGCACACCACAGTTAGCAGGAAAATACCCATGGTAATAACACGCTTACCATTCCACTCCAGGTGCTCCAATTCCAGATCAAATTTATGATTCAAATTTGGGCGCAACATGAGGTACATCACTCCCACCATCACTGGCATGAGAACAATAACCATTGGCACGCCGTATTTCATCCATGTAAAGAAATCCATACCTAATTGTGCGGCAGCGATAGCATTGGGTGGGCTACCCACCAACGTCCCCAAGCCACCAATACTGGCGCTATATGCAACACCAAGCAGCACAAAAACAAAGGTATTGCGCTCAGTGCGTACATCCAGATTCGCCAGAACACCGAGGATCAGTGGCAACATCATGGCAGCAGTTGCCGTGTTGCTTATCCACATAGAAAGCAAGGCAGTAATACCAAATATCAGCAATACCGCCACAGACAAACGCCCACGGGCAATCATCAGCAGACGGTTGGCGATCAATCTGTCCAACCCTTGGATATGCAGCGCTGTTGCCAATGCAAAGCCCCCGAAGAACAAAAAGATTATTGGGTTAGAAAAAGATTTCAGTGCATCACCGGTATTCATCAATCCCATGCCGACCGCCAGAATAGGAATACACAGCGCAGTAATGGTGACATGAATGGCTTCCGTTAACCATAACACGCCAACAAATGCCATTAATGCCAAGCCTGCATTTGCTTTTTCTCCATAAGGCAAAAATCTAAGTAATGTCACAAGTAAGATAATATCGAGCGCAAGAATAATTAAGCCTCTTGTACTTGCAGAGATTTGCCCAACCGCTGGAGTTAAAGATTCAGAAGCGTCCATGAAGACTCCGTAAGACAATGAAACACAATATCGTAATGTAAAATATAAAAATAATAATTAATGATTCATTGCTATAAATGTTAAAGAATTACATTACATGTGAAATAATAAGGAGTATTAACAAAGAATAAAACACAGGTTACATAATTTTGGGATCTGCTACGCGGGATTTGTTTATCAATTGAATTATTGTTCAAAAAAAGAACTAATTTTCTGTTGTTATATCACATTCTTATCCTGCAATAAGATACGTCATCAACATGAAAAATGAAATTTTCTTTCGATAAAAAGGCGAAAGAGCCTACGCTCTTTCGCCAAAACATAAATAATATTTATTTTTTGGAGCAAAAAACCGACAGCTATGCCTGGCCTTTCACTTCTTTCAGACCGTTGAAAGGAGCACGATTACCCAGAGCTTCTTCGATACGGATCAGCTGGTTGTATTTAGCAACACGGTCAGAACGGCTCATCGAACCCGTTTTGATTTGACCCGCAGCAGTACCAACAGCTAGATCAGCAATAGTTGCATCCTCAGTTTCACCAGAACGGTGAGAGATGACCGCGGTGTAACCGGCATCTTTTGCCATCTTGATTGCAGCCAGAGTTTCAGTCAAAGAACCGATCTGGTTGAACTTGATCAAGATAGAGTTTGCGATGCCTTTTTCGATACCTTCTTTCAGGATCTTGGTGTTAGTTACGAACAAATCGTCACCAACCAACTGGATTTTGTTACCCAACACTTTAGTCTGGTAAGCAAAGCCGTCCCAATCAGATTCGTTCAGACCATCTTCGATGGAAACAATTGGGTATTCTTTGGTTAATCCTTCCAGATAGTGGGTAAATTCCTGAGAGGTGAAAGTCTTGCCTTCGCCTTTCAGTTCATAATTGCCAGTCTCTTCGTTATAGAATTCAGAAGCTGCACAGTCCATCGCCAGAGTAATGTCTTTACCCAGCACGTAACCCGCTTTCTCAACTGCTTCTTTGATGGCTGCCAGCGCCGCTGCGTTAGATTCCAGGTTTGGTGCATAGCCACCTTCATCACCCACCGCCGTGTTCATGCCTTTGGCTTTCAACACTTTCGCCAGATTGTGGAATACTTCGGAACCCATGCGTACAGCTTCTTTCAGTGTGCTTGCGCCAACTGGCTGGATCATGAATTCTTGAATATCTACGTTGTTATCTGCATGTTCACCACCGTTGATGATGTTCATCATTGGCAGAGGCATAGAGAATTTACCCGGAGTCCCGTTCAACTCAGCGATGTGCTCGTATAGAGGCATACCTTTCGCTGCGGCGGCTGCTTTGGCGTTCGCGAGAGAAACAGCCAAAATCGCGTTAGCACCGAAGTTAGATTTGTTTTCAGTACCATCCAGCTCGATCATGATCTTGTCGATGTTAGCCTGATCTTTCGCATCCTGGCCAACCAGAGCCTGTGCAATTGGGCCGTTAACCGCAGAAACGGCTTTCAGTACACCTTTCCCCATGAAACGAGACTTATCGCCATCACGCAGTTCCAGCGCTTCGCGCGAACCGGTTGATGCACCTGATGGCGCAGCAGCCAGACCAACAAAGCCCCCTTCCAGGTGTACTTCTGCTTCTACCGTTGGGTTACCACGGGAGTCGATGATTTCACGGCCAAGCACTTTAACGATTTTGGACATTAGGTTTTCCTCAGTACAAGTTAAATTACGGGCAACCAATTGAAACTAAAACTATTTTCTTAAACAGAAATGACCTTAAAAGCCAATTAGCTTAATTTCAATCCATTGCCCCATATCTTATTTCAACTGGCCTTTCTGATATTTGCCAGCAGCTTCGACAAAGCCAGCAAACAGCGGATGACCATCGCGAGGCGTTGAAGTGAATTCTGGATGGAACTGACACGCCACGAACCACGGATGCGCTGGGTTCTCGATGATTTCCACCAGTTTATTGTCGATTGAACGGCCAGCAATGCGCAAGCCGGCATCTTCAATGCGTTTCAACAGTAAATTATTCACTTCATAACGATGGCGATGACGCTCAACGATGTCACTCTGGCCATAAAGTTTATGTACCAGACTGTTTTCAGTCAGATGGCACAATTGGCCCCCAACGCGCATCGTCCCACCGAGATCGCTCTCTTCGCTACGTACTTCTACGTTGCCGTTCTCATCACGCCATTCGGTGATCAGAGCAACAACCGGTAACTTACATTCAGGATCGAATTCAGTGGAGTTAGCCTCTACCATTCCCGCAACATTGCGAGCGAATTCAATCAGAGCCACTTGCATACCCAAACAAATGCCTAAATAGGGGATCTTGTTTTCACGGGCATAACGTGCGGTCATGATCTTACCTTCGATACCACGGCCACCGAAGCCACCAGGTACTAAAATCGCATCCAGGCCTTTCAATACGTCAACACCACGCGTTTCAACATCCTGTGAATCGATCAGCTTGATGTTGACAGTCAGACGATTTTTCAGCCCGCCATGTTTCAGTGCTTCAATCACTGACTTATACGCATCTGGCAGTTCAACGTATTTACCCACCATCCCAATGGTCACTTCACCCGATGGGTTGGCTTCTTCATAAATGACCTGTTCCCATTCAGACAGATCCGCTTCCGGGCATTCGATGCTGAATCGTTTACAAATATAATCATCTAAGCCCTGAGATTTCAAGAGGGCTGGAATTTTATAAATGGAATCAACATCTTTTAAAGAGATAACCGCTTTCTCTGGTACGTTACAGAAAAGCGCAATTTTTGCACGCTCATTGGCAGGAATAATGCGATCTGAACGGCAGATCAACACGTCCGGCTGAATACCAATGGACAGTAATTCTTTCACGGAATGCTGGGTGGGTTTCGTTTTCACTTCGCCCGCTGCGGCCATATATGGCACCAGAGTCAGATGCATGAACAGCGTGTTTTCACGGCCAACTTCCACTGCCATCTGACGAATGGCTTCAAGGAATGGCAGGGATTCGATATCACCGACCGTGCCACCGATTTCCACCAACACAACATCATGGCCTTCTGCCCCACGGATAATGCGGTCTTTGATTTCATTGGTGATGTGAGGGATAACCTGAATGGTTGCCCCCAAATAATCGCCACGGCGTTCTTTGCGCAGCACTTCTGAATAGACACGGCCGGTTGTGAAATTATTGCGGCGTGTCATTTTGGTTCGGATGAAACGTTCGTAATGACCTAAATCAAGATCAGTTTCAGCGCCATCTTCGGTAACGAAAACTTCCCCGTGTTGGGTTGGGCTCATTGTGCCTGGATCGACGTTGATATACGGGTCCAGTTTCATAATGGTGACATTGAGTCCACGGGCTTCGAGTATAGCCGCCAAAGAGGCTGCGGCAATGCCTTTACCCAGAGAGGATACGACCCCGCCGGTCACAAAAATATAATTAGTTTTCATGCTGAACCTGAAAGTTTAGGTTTAAAAGGATGATGAATATAACAGGACGGGAAAGCAGTATACCCTAACCTTAATTTCGCTACAAACCATCTCAATGGGGTAAGGTGCCACATAAACAGTAACATTGCGAAACAAATACCCTTCTTTCTCTTTAAATTCATTAAGTTATTGGTGTAAAATTTTTTCACCCGACGCAGGTTATTCAGCCGTTTACGCGACATCCTTTTCGCTATTTCCATCTTTTTTGTGATTACTCTCTATACCTTTTGACTTTTCACGCGCTGCCACATCGCTTCCATTTCATCTAATGTAGCCGTTTCCAGTGACATGCCTTTGTCGAGGATCAATTTTTCGACCTGACGGAAACGATTCTCGAATTTCTGGCAGGCTTTTTGTAGTGCGATCTCTGGCTTATGCCCCAAATGGCGGGATAAATTAACCACCGAAAACAGTAAATCCCCCAATTCTTCTTCCAGTCGATCTTTATCAAGTACCGCCTGCTTGGCTTCATCCATGACTTCATCAATTTCTTCATAGACTTTGTCCAGCACAGGGCCAATGGTATCCCAATCAAAACCGACCGAAGCGCAGCGTTTCTGGATCTTATACGCCTTCATCAAGGCCGGTAAACTGGCGGGAATATCATCCAGTACCGAATGCTGATCTTTCTCAGCCCGTTCTGCGGCCTTGCGTTGTTCCCAACTGCTGATTGCCTCTTCGCCGCTGATACCCGCTTGTTGATTGAAGATATGGGGATGGCGACGCTCCAGTTTGTCACACACCGCCTCACAGATATCATTAAAATCAAACTGTTGCTGCTCTTGAGCCATCTGCGCATAAAATACGATATGAAACAGCAAATCCCCCAGCTCTTCTTTTAGGGCGTTAATATCATTGCGCACAATCGCATCAAGCACTTCATAGGTTTCTTCCAGAGTATAAGGGGCAATCGTAGCAGAGGTTTGCACTTTATCCCAAGGACAGCCATCCTGGGGATGGCGCAACTGCGCCATGATTCCCTTTAGTCGTTCAATAGCGTTCTGTTTCATCTTAATCCATTTTCAATCAATTACCATGCAAGCGTCTGGCTTCAATCACATCAGACAACTGGTTGAGTTTCGCCAATACCCGTCCAAGCACTTGCAAGTTATAAATCTCAATGTTCATATCAATGGTGGCAAGCTGCTGCTTAACATCACTGCGGCTGCTGACGCCCAACACATTGATTTTCTCATTAGCGAGGATGGTCGTGATGTCACGCAATAATCCACTGCGATCATTGGCAACAACGCGCACCACCAGTGAATAGCCGCTGGAATAACTCTCCCCCCACACTGCATCGACTATCCTTTCCGGTGAGCTGGCTTCGAGTTCTGCCAACTGATCACAGTCTGCTCGGTGGATGGAGATCCCTCGACCACGTGTAATAAATCCAATAATTTCATCACCAGGGATAGGCTGGCAACAACGGGCAATGTGGTGCATCAAGTTGCCTACCCCTTCCACGACAATGCGGCCATTATCTTTGCTGGTATTACGTGGCGTATAGGTTTTATTCTCCAGGTTGCGAAGCGCTTCGCGATCTTCTTCTTCCGCGGTAATTTTATTGAATTTGCTTTGCAGGAAATTCACTAACTGGTGAATGCGGATATCACCAACGCCAATGCCTGCCAACACTTCTTCCAACGTGTGGACGTTATAACGAGCAATCAGCTCTTTCTCTGCTTCCTTGATAGTGATCCCTAAGTGTGTCAACTCATTGTCCAGCATCTGGCGGCCGGCAATGATGTTCTTGTCACGATCTTGTTTACGGAACCAGTTGTGGATTTTTGCCCGCCCACGGCTGGTCGTCACATAGCCAAGGTTAGGATTCAACCAGTCACGGCTTGGATTAGGCTGTTTCTGGGTAATGATTTCAATCTGATCGCCCATTTGAAGTTGATAGCTGAATGGTACGATGCGTCCGCCAATTTTTGCCCCAATGCAACGATGGCCGACATCACTGTGAATATGATAAGCAAAATCCAACGGCGTGGAGCCGATTGGCAAATCAATCACATCCCCTTTTGGCGTAAAGACATAAACGCGATCGTCAAACACCTGACTACGTACTTCATCCAGCATTTCGCCGCTATCCGCCATTTCTTCCTGCCATGCGATCAACTTCCGCAGCCAGGCAATACGGCTTTCATAACTGCCGGATTTACCACCACCAAGCGCAGTGCCTTCTTTGTATTTCCAATGCGCTGCAACGCCAAGTTCCGCATCATCATGCATCTGGCGGGTACGGATCTGGATCTCAAGCGTTTTGCCATTCGGCCCCAAAACAACGGTATGAATCGATTGGTAACCATTCGGTTTCGGGTTGGCAACGTAATCGTCGAATTCATCTGGCAAATGACGATAGTGAGTATGCACTATCCCCAGAGCTGCATAACAATCCTGCAAACGCTCGACAACAATCCGCACAGCACGCACATCAAATAATTCATCAAAAGCGAGGGATTTTTTCTGCATTTTGCGCCAAATGCTGTAAATATGCTTCGGACGCCCGTATATTTCAGCGCGAACGCCCTCTTTCAGCATATATTTACGCAAAGTCGTCACAAATTTCTCGATATACTGTTCACGATCAATTCGGCGCTCATGCAGTAACCTAGCAATTTTCTTATATTCATCGGGATGCAAGTAGCGGAAACAGAAATCTTCCAGCTCCCATTTTAGCTGCCCGATACCCAGCCGGTTAGCGAGAGGTGCATAGATATTGGAACACTCTTTAGCCGCCAGCACCCGCTCATCTTCACTGGCATCTTTCACTTCCCGCAAATGGGCAATGCGTTCTGCCAGTTTGATAATGACACAGCGAAAATCTTCCACCATCGCCAGCAGCATCCGGCGAACATTATCGACCTGTACCGAGCAAGTCGCATCGGTATGAGTGGCTTTCAGTTGGCGAATGGCATCCATTTCCATTACACCATGCACCAGATTCGTGATGGCCTTGCCAAATGTTTCTGTCACGGTTTCGCTATCGAGTAGCCTGGCATTAAGGATGGGAAAAAGTAGCGCAGCACGCATACTGTCATTATCCATGCTCAATGTGGACAGGATCTCCACCATTTCCACACCGCGCCATAGCAACAGTTCCGCATTGGGGTGGCCTTGGACTTTTTCGTGACAATATCGCCAGGTTTCAACCAACTTTTCACTGGATTGTGGGTTAGTAATGTTTAAACTCGCGATCCACTTATCGACCGCAAATTCACCTGCCGGTGTGAGATGCGCACTTCTTACCGCAACCATAATTTCTCCCTACTCGATATCCATTGGCTCACTGCTAAACAGCGCCATAGATTCTAGATGGCCTGTGTGTGGAAACATATCCAGCATCCGCACACTGACAAGATGATAACCCGCCGCCAACAAGACCTTGCTGTCACGTGCAAGTGTTGTGGGATTACAGGAAACGTAAACCACTTTTTCGGGGGCCAATTTTACAATATGTGCCATAACGCCCGCTGCACCAGCGCGGGCGGGATCCAACAGCACTTTATTGAACCCTTGGGCAGCCCAGGGCTGTTGGTGAATATCCGATTCCAGATTTTCATGAAAAAAATCGACGTTATTAAGTTTATTGAGCTGAGCGTTATATTGCCCGCTCGCCACCAGCTCAGCAACCCCTTCCACACCCACGGTTGCCTGTACTTGCGTGGCAATCGGCAGGGTAAAATTCCCCATGCCACAAAACAGATCCAATACTCTGTCTGTTGGTTGCAAATCCAGCCACGCCAACGCCTGTGCAACCATTTGTTGGTTAACGACATCGTTCACCTGAATAAAATCTTGTGGGCTGAACACCAATTTCAATCCATTCACCTGATACCACGGTGCTGTTTGCTCTTCAATCAATGGTTCAAGGGATTTTTCTTCGCCCAACAGATAAATCGCAACATTGTACTGCACCGAAAAAATGCGCAGTATTTCCTTATCTGCCTGCTTAAGTGGATCAAGGTGACGCAACACAACTAATGGCCCACTCTCAGCCAATACCAATTCCACGTGCCCTAATCGTTTTACTGCGTGCAGGCTATTCAGACACTGATGCAACGGCTGCAATAATTGTTCCAATTCAGGGCGCATAACAGGACAGTGCTGAATATTCACCAAATCGTTGGTCTGGCTCTGGCGAAACCCCATCAATAATGTGCGTTGTTTGGCGTGATATTGCAGACCAAGTCTGGCGCGGCGCCGATAGCCATATTCTGGACTGCGAATGACGGGATGTGCACTGATGTTAACACCTGTTTCCCGCTGGATCAGGTGTTCCAGTACGCTGGCCTTCGTTTTAACTTGCAGTTCAGCGGCAACATGCTGCTGTTGGCACCCGCCACACACTTTAAAATGTGGGCAGTGAGGTGCGACGCGATGCAGGCTGTCTGATAGCCTTTTCACGACCTTAGCTTTAGCAAATTGGCGTTTTTCTTCTGTCAGTTGGATTTGTGCCTGCTCACCCGGCAATAATCCTGCGATAAAGATCGTTTTTCCCTGATGACGAGCAATGCCTTGCCCTTGTGCATCAAGGTTATCTGCGGTAACGGAAATAATACCTCGGTTTACGGAGCGACGGTTTGGGGAGTAAAATTGCACCATGATTCTGACTGACTTTGAAAAATTGAGTTCTGATTTTCCCACAATGGACGCCTATGACCAAATATAGCCTACGCACCCGTATGATGAGCCTGATATTGGTTCCTGTTTTACTGGTCGGAACGCTTGTGAGTATATCATTTATCTCATACCGCTATTACGAGTTGAAGAGCCTGATAGTCCGCAGTGGGATCAGCATTATTGAACCCTTATCCATCGCCAGCGAGGTTGGCATTAATCTGGACAACTGCCAGCAAGTTGACTCATTGATAAACAGCTTGCATCGCCGAAACTCTGAGATTGTCAGGGCAATTGCGATCTTTGATAAGGATAACAAGTTATTCGATATTTCGAATGACAAGTATGACGTCAATCGCTTGAGGCTCGCGGCCAACGAAGCCATGCCCAAAACCTTGTCGAAAACGGAATACGGCAACAGTATCATCCTGAAGATGCCAATTATCTCAGAAACCTCTTCTCCTAATCCCTGGAACACTTCCACCAGCGATGCGCTGCCGGTTGGCTATATCGCGATTGATTTGGACTTACGCGCGGCTCAGCTCCAACAATACAAGGAGATTGCCACCTCCATCGTTCTGCTGATTTTGTGCCTTGGCGGAACAGCCCTGTTTGCCCATGTGCTGGTACGCAAAGTCACCCAACCCTTGAACTGCATGGTTAAAGCCGTTGATCGTATCCGTCAGGGACAACTGAACAGCCGCGTGACAGGTGCTATGCCTGGAGAGTTATCCGCGCTCCAGAATGGTATCAACACCGTCGCAGAATCACTCTCAAAATACAAAGATGAGATGCAGCTTCATATCGATCAAGCCACTTCCGACCTGCAAATTACGATGGAACAGTTAGAAATTCAGAATGTTGAACTGACTATCGCCAAAAAACGCGCCCAAGAGGCGGTCAGGATCAAAACAGAATTTTTGGCTAATATGTCCCATGAATTACGCACACCGCTTAACGGCGTCATTGGCTTTACCCGCCAGATGTTAAAAACCCCCATTACGCCACAACAGATGGAATATCTGTATGTCATTGACAGATCGGCCAATAACCTGCTGAAAATCATCAATGATATTCTGGACTTCTCACGGCTGGAGTCCAATAAACTGGTATTGGATCAAGTACCTTTTCTGCTAAGAGATACCGTCAATGAAGTTATTGAACTGCTGACGCCAGCGGCCAACGCGAAAAATCTTCCCCTGCATCACCATATTGATGAGAAGCTACCTAATTTGATGATTGGCGATCCTATTCGCTTACAGCAAATACTGACTAACCTGATTGGTAATGCCATTAAATTCACAGATAAAGGCGATGTGACGCTGGATATCAAATTACGCCAGCAAAAACACCATCTTGTACAGATCGATTTTACCGTGACTGATACGGGTATCGGTATTAAACCCGAATACCGTCCAATTCTATTCCAGGCCTTCAATCAAGCAGATGCCAGTATTACTCGCCATTACGGGGGAACCGGACTGGGATTAAGTATCACTAAGCGACTGGTGAGTGAAATGAAAGGAGACATTGACTTTACCAGTGAAGTCGCTAAAGGGACGGTATTTTACTTTGATATCTGGCTGGAAAAAGAGGAATATCCATTCGGGTCACTGCCAGAATATCCACCAATCTGTTCGGCATCATCGCGTTTACCCATGACCGTTATGGCAGTGGACGATAATCCCGCTAACCTGAAATTGATCGGCACACTGCTGCATGAACTGGTTGAAAATACCTTTCTGTGCAGTAATGGCATCGAGGCGCTGGAAATAGCGAAACAACATGCGCTGGATCTGATTTTGATGGATATCCAAATGGCGGATATGGATGGCATCCAGACATCTGAGCAAATCCAACAATTACCCCAACATAAAGAGACACCGATTGTGGCTGTTACGGCCTTTGCCTGCCATGAAGCAAAGAATGCACCGTTTATTGACTGTCTTTCCAAGCCACTGGATGAAAACTGCCTGAAAACATTGCTAAACCAATACTGCCGGCAGAAAAAACCACAAGCCATTGACTGGGAGGTAGCATTGAAGCGAACCGCCGGCAAAGAATCATTGGCACGGGAGATGCTAGAAATGCTGGTAAAATCATTGCCTGACATGAAGGGCATGATTAAACAAGCTTTAACCGCCGATGGTGAAGCGATCCGCAAACACTTTCAGCATCATGTCCACCAATTACACGGCAGTTGCTGCTATAACGGCGTCCCTAAACTGAAAGCAATTTGCGAATTGGTTGAAAAACAGCTGCAACAAGGGGTTGCCCTGACTGATCTGGAACCAGAATTGCTGGAATTCATGGACGAGATCAATCATGTCATGGCAGCCGCTCCTGATATACTTGAGGCGACCATGCCACTCGAACCCGTTACTTTGTGACCATAAACTTACGATATTCTTCGTAAGCGTAATTATCCGTCATGCCACTGATATAATCCTGAATAAGACGTGCTCGATAATAAAACTCGATCACATCTTTTTCAGCCTCATCAGTGGCAACAATTCCCTCGACGGCTTCACCATAAGCCAAACGATGTTTGGTCGACAGTTTGTGCAGCAAGCGCGTTTCAATAAAATATTTTTTGTGGAAATTATTTTGGTTCAGTTCCATGAAATCCTGGCGGGATAATGCCAGCAAAGGACTATATACATCCAGCAATCCGGTAATAATTTGGTATCCCTGTAACTCCAGTTCTTCCACTTCAGGATGATTGAAAACCCGATTACGGGTGACGTTTTTCAACGTCTTCAATAAACGATGTTCTTCCCCATTTCCTTCTAGCAGGGCGTGATTAAATGTACCTGCATAGATTTCAGGCAGATGTTCAATAAACAATTTTGCGGTATAAGGCACCAATTTTCCGGTAATAAATACCCGTAAGTACATGAAAAATTGTTCATGGATATTACGACGGGCTTCGTTATTGGTGGTTTTCTGATAGGCTTGTTTCACCGTAGATTCGAACAAATCACCTTTTCTGTGTCCGCCGTTCTCTTCCCACTCTTTTTTCAGGCATTCTACCAATTGTTCAACATTAAAAATGCCCTTTTCCACCGCATCATCCAAATCTGCAATGCAATATGAGATATCATCTGCGGCTTCCATAATGTATGTCAGCGGAAAACGACAAAACGTCCCCATTTGCAATTCTTTTCGCAATTCACAGATAAAGCTCTCTTCTGACCAGTAATAACCTATTTTCTTCATCAGGTAACTGAATTCAGTCGGTATCTCTTCCAGACGATAGGCCGGACAGGTATATTTCAATATGCAGCCAATCTGGGCATAAGTGAGATTTAAACGCAACAGATTATGGGCCAGACGGATAGCCTGAGCATTACCTTCAAACTGGCATAAATCTCTGCGCAATTGCCGACGGAATAAATCTTTCTTTTCTTCCCCCGTCAGACGTAATGCCGCGACCTGACAGGCATCCTGCCGATCTGCCGTTTGCAGCAAATGGAGAGAATAGTCAGGATCTAATCGGCGGGAGAACCAATCTTTAATGGCAGCCTCGCCAAAATGACCAAATGGGGGATTGCCAATATCATGCATCAAACACGCCATCTCAACCAGGCTTTCAAAAGCAAGCAAGCGCTCACTTAGCCCATACTTTTCCAATAAACCCTGCTTTGCTAACTCGGCAATAATCGTTTTTGAGATATAGCGCCCTATTTGCTGCACTTCGAGCGAATGTGTCAGCCGGCTACGTACCGCCGCATTACGTTCCAGTGGAAATACCTGTGTTTTCTGTTGTAACCGCCGAATAGCGGCTGAGTTGATGATCCGCCCACGATCACTTTCAAATTGGCGAATCACTTGCTCTTCATCATCGGGATGAATGGAAGATTTACTGAATTTACGTTGGTAATTCAACTTCTGCTTGAAATCAATCTTAGACATTAATCCCCCCATGCCAAATATAACAATTATTTAGAATTGGAATCTGCGGTAAATAGCCATTCAATGATACACTTGCCAGTTAAATCTGCCTGTTAATTAGGCATCAATCCATTAATAACAAGCGAGTATGACACAATGAAAATAGGCGTAATAGGGGCGATGGAACAAGAAGTGACTTTATTGCGTGACCAGATTGAAGGTCTGCAAACATTGTCACGAGGTGGATGCGAAATTTATACCGGCAAACTGAATGGCGTTGATATCGCCTTGTTGAAATCGGGTATTGGTAAAGTCTCCTCCGCACTTGGAACCACCCTGTTGATTGAGCATTGCCAACCAGATATCGTGATTAACACGGGTTCCGCCGGTGGCCTTGATCCTAACCTGAAAGTGGGTGATATCGTGGTTTCCGAAGAAGTTCGCTATCATGACGCCGATCTTACCGCTTTCGGCTATGCACCGGGACAAATGGCGCAATGCCCGGCGGCATTTATCGCTGACGATAAGTTAATTGCCTTGGCAGAAAAATGTATCCAGTCCCTCAACCTGAATGCCGTTCGTGGCCTGGTTTGCAGTGGTGATGCCTTTATCAATGGGTCAGAGCCATTGGCACGCATTCGAACCACCTTCCCGAAAGTTGCTGCGGTTGAAATGGAGGCGGCGGCCATTGGTCATGTCTGCCATCAATATCACATTCCTTTTGTTGTCGTTCGTGCTATTTCTGACGTTGCCGATCAAGAATCCCATATCAGTTTTGATGAATTTTTAGTTGTTGCAGCACGTGAATCGACGCGGATGGTCAATGCCATGCTGACCGAACTCAGCAAACAGTAACCCATCATTTACAGTGGAGCATAAATCATGAAATCACTGATTTCCCATCGAGCCATTTGGCTGGCATTCTTATGCCTTTTGTATAGCTTTTGGTCTGGTTTCAGTGCTCCACTTTATGCGGCCGCTTCCCGGGTTATTAGCCTTGCCCCATCAACAACAGAGCTGGCATATGCTGCGGGGCTGGGCGACCAGCTTGTCGCAGTTAGTGCTTACTCAGATTACCCCGAAGCCGCTAAAAAATTAGAACAAGTTGCTGATTGGCAAGGCATCAATATTGAACGGATCATCGCCCTGAAACCTGATCTGATTCTGGCATGGCGTGGCGGTAATCCCCAACGTCCTCTGGAACAACTCGCTGCTTTAGGTATCCCCATTTTCTATTCGGATGTGAAAAAAGTAGAAGATGTTGCATCAGAACTGGAACGGCTGGCTGCCTATAGCCCACATCCTGATATAGCTAAGCAATCAGCCACAGATCTTCGTGATAAGTTCAACCAATTAAAACAAAAGTATGCCAACCTGAACCCTAAGCCTGTGTTCTTGCAGTTTGGTATGCAGCCGATTTTTACTTCCTCAACCCATACTATTCAAAGCGAAATTGTCTCCATATGTGGCGGTAAAAATATTTTCTCTGATAGCCCTGTTCCGTGGCCACAGGTTAACCGTGAGCAAGTGCTTACCCGCAAACCGGAAGTGATTGTCATCGGTGGAACGGAAGGGCAAAAACAGCAGGTGGCCGATTTTTGGCGACCACAAATGAACGTGACTATTATCGCCCTGAATGATGACTGGTTTAGCCGTGCGGGGCCAAGGATTATTTGGGCGGCAGAACAACTTTGTCAGCAGTTAAATCGCCCCAATTGAATAACCTATTTTTTTATCTTGGTGCGTTTTTTTAGCACGCTGTGAGCAATGATCCCGCCAATCAATCCCCAAAATGCTGAACTGATACCCAGTAAATTAGCGCCTGATGCAGTGACAAGGAAGCAGATAATTGCAGCATCTCTTGTGTAATCGTCCTTAATCGCTTGATTTAGGCTATTTGTAAAGGTGCCAAGCAATGCCAATCCAGCCAGAATTTTTATTAATGGGGCTGGAAACGCGCTAAACAGATAGAAAATTGCCCCGCCCAAAAGGCCTGCCAACAAATAGAAAAAACCGGCACTGACTGCCGCAACATAGCGTTTCTTAGGATCGGGATGGACATCGCTTCCCATACAAATGGCAGCCGTAATTGCAGCAATACAAATACTAAATCCCCCAAAAGGGGCCAGAATAATTGCCACCAATGATGTCCAGCTAAGTAACCTGGATGCACGGGGAGGATATCCTGCTGCCTGTAACGTGGCGATTCCTGGTGCATTTTGTGAAGCCATCGTAACGATAAAAAATGGAATACCCACGCCAATAAGCGTAGTTACGTTAAATTGTGGCATAACAAATTCAGGCATGGAAAACATCATGTTTTCACCCGCTAACGTTAACTCACCGCTGAGAATAGAAATAATCAATCCAGCTGCCAGCGTCGAAATTATTGCGTATAACGGAAAATAGCGGCGGACAATTAAGTAAACAAGTAACATAGCGCCACAAAGCCAAACGTTGACTTGTAACATTGCAAATGCCTCTAAACCGAAGCGAAGCAATATGCCGGCAAGCATTGCCGCCGCGATGGTATGCGGGATGTAGGTCATTAATTTGGCAAATAGTCCGGTAATACCGCATATCAACATTAATGCCGAAGCGAAGATAAAAATACCGATGGCTTCGTTAACAGATGTGTCCGGCAAATTTGTCGCCAGTAATGCGATTCCCGGTGTCGACCAGGCCGTTAAAATGGGAGTGCGGTAATAGAGGGACAGCCCAATTGTCGTGATCCCCATTCCCACGCCGAGCATACTGAGCCAAGCACCTATTTGTGATGGCTCAACGCCGATTGCCGTCACCGCTTGGAGAATTATTGCCACTGAACTAGCATAACCCACTAACACCGCAACAAACCCTGTGACAAGTGTTGCTGGTGAAAAATCCCTGAAAAATGATAACTTAGACATAGATATTACCTAACCGGACGTTATAACAGACGATGGTGAGAATAACATCGTCCGTTATAACGTTCAATTATGTATCCATTTTTTGAGCAGGCGCCAATGAGTGATATCACATCGAAAATTGCTGAAAAATTTAAATCATTAAGAGCTTCCCGCGGGTTAAGCCTCAGCCAGGCGGCTAAATTGACGGGAGTCAGTAAGGCGATGCTTGGTCAAATCGAACGCGGCCAATCAAGCCCAACGATTTCGACACTGTGGAAAATCGCAACAGGTTTTAATATTGCTTTCTCGACTTTTTTAGAAGGCGCAGCACCCCAATCTCAGCCTGTATTACATCGATTTAATGACTTACCGATTTTTGAACAAAACAACTCAGGTATGCGTGTCACACCACTCATCCCTTTTGATGACGAACTCTTCATTGATTTATTCAAAATAGAATTAGTACCGGGTGCTTCAAGTGAATCTTCTCCGCATGAATTTGGGGTAATAGAGCATGTTATCGTACTTAGTGGGGAACTCGATCTGCGTCTTAATGACACTTGGCATAAAATTTCAGCAGGTGAATCCATGCGTTTTCATGCCGATTGTCACCATGCTTATGCTAACTCAAGTGATAACCTGGTTGTCATCCATAACCTTATTCACTACCCCCATAATAAAATATTATCAACCCCTTAATTATTTTCACAATGAGCTATTGTACTGACATACGGATTTAACTATCAGATAGAGAAACGTGCTTTATACTGGGTACGTTACAATCCCCATAATACGCGCTGCTGGTCATTTATTGCCATATCGACGACTTGCTGAATTGCTACAGAGCTATATTTATACCAATCTAACTTCAAGATGCATGTGATTTCTCCCCCGCGAGGCGGGGAGAAATCAGGTTTCATATCGTGTTGTAAATGGCAACTTGAAGTTTAATGCGTATAAATAGTTTTCATAATACTGAGAGTATCAGATGTTGGAGTTCCTTACCCCGCACGGGGTAAGGAATACTCCTATCATTTTGAAACGCTCTTTAGGCTTAATGGCACTATTGGTGTATTAACTTATGTCGTAGGAAAGATATAAGTATCTTGCAAAATGGCCTCTTATTTAGGAGGCCATTTATTGCAATAGGGAATTTTCCCATTAGACACTGAAAGAAGAACCACAACCACAAGTGGTTTTTGCATTCGGATTGGCAACAATAAAACGGGAACCTTCCAACCCTTCGGTATAATCCACACAAGCGCCTATCAGATATTGCAGACTCATGGGGTCAACAACCAATTCAACCCCTTGCTTCTGAATCGTCATATCACCTTCGTTAATTTGGTCATCGAAAGTGAACCCATACTGGAAACCGCTACAACCACCACCTGTAATGTAAACCCGCAGGCGCAGGTTCGGGTTATCTTCATCAGCAACCAGCACTTTGACTTTGTTGGCTGCAGCATCAGTAAACTGCAAAGGCAATGCAGCATCATCGCTCATATTTTTACTCCAGTCCGGTTTTCCGGTAAAAATTCTCGGAAAGTTATTTTATGCTTTCTGATCAGTTGTCGAGATTATCCAATACCTGACTGATTCGTTCAAGTTTTGCCACATGAATGCAATAAACCGAACGATGAAGGGCATATGATGATTTGGCTTCCCTATTGGGGTACTTTAAAATGACATTCTCATATTCCGTTATCTTTCAGGAGCTTTTATTGATGAGCCAGTCCGAAACGCTTTACTCTCAGGCAAAACAGGTGATCCCCGGTGGAGTCAATTCACCAGTACGTGCTTTTAACGGTGTTGGTGGGACACCCGTCTTTATTCAACGTGCGAATGGGGCTTACCTTTATGATGTTGATGGTAATGCCTATATCGATTATGTCGGTTCATGGGGGCCGATGGTTCTTGGGCATAACCACCCTGCTATCCGCAATGCCGTCATTGAGGCCGCAGAACGTGGTTTGAGTTTTGGCGCTCCAACCGCGGCCGAAGTGGAAATGGCAAAACGAGTCACTGAACTGGTGCCTTCTATGGATATGGTGCGTATGGTGAACTCCGGAACAGAAGCCACTATGAGTGCCATTCGTCTGGCTCGTGGTTATACCCAACGTGACAAAATCATTAAATTCGAAGGTTGCTACCACGGCCATGCTGATTGCTTGCTGGTAAAAGCCGGCTCAGGTGCCCTGACGATTGGTCAGCCCAACTCTCCAGGTGTGCCCACTGACTTCGCTAAACACACCCTGACTTGTGTTTACAATGACCTAAATTCTGTCCGTGAAGCCTTCGAAAAATATCCAACAGAAATCGCCTGTATTATTGTCGAACCCGTCGCGGGCAATATGAACTGCATTCCACCGCTACCAGAATTCCTGCCGGGCCTGCGTAAGCTGTGTGATGAATTTGGCGCCCTGCTCATTATTGACGAAGTGATGACTGGTTTTCGTGTTGCACTGGGTGGCGCACAAGAATATTACGATGTTAAGCCAGATTTGACATCCCTTGGAAAAATCATCGGTGGCGGTATGCCTGTAGGGGCTTTTGGTGGCCGTCTGGAAATCATGGAAAAATTAGCACCAACTGGCCCTGTTTATCAGGCGGGCACCCTTTCTGGTAATCCAATCGCAATGGCTGCCGGTCTTGCTTGCCTGAAAGAAGTAGCCCAAGTTGGTGTTCATCAGCGTTTAGGGGAACTGACCGACAAACTGGCGGCGGGTTTAAAACATGCCGCATCAGCAGCCGGCATCCCTCTGGTTGTTAACCACGTTGGCGGTATGTTCGGTATTTTCTTTACCGATGCGAAAAGCGTTACCTGTTATCAGGATGTCATGAAGTGCGATGTGGAACGTTTCAAGCAATTCTTCCACTTGATGCTGGATGAAGGTATCTATTTGGCTCCTTCAGCGTTTGAAGCTGGCTTTATGTCCATCGCTCATTCAGATGAAGATATTCAACGCACTGTTGATGCAGCAGCACGTTGTTTTGCAAAACTACAATAAAATATTCTGCTTTTCCAAACCTCGGACGTCACTATTCTCTATTATCAGTGGCGTCTTCACACCAAAGCCCGTATTGCCTGAATCGCTGACATTACCGCCAACACACCAAGTAATATCAGCATTAACCAGCGAAAATGGTGTTGGCTGATACGCGATCTTAGGCGTGTACCAATAAAGAGAGAAAGCAGAGATAAGGCCGTTAATATGAGTATCGGCCATAAATACGCCGAAGAAAACAATTCGAACGCTTCCTGGCGTAACACCACTAACTGACTGATCTTGCCAAGTAAAAAGCACAAATTGGCGGCCCGTGCAATTTCATGGCGATCGCTGCTCATTGCTAATAGGCACATAATCAGGATAGGAGACATCGCATTGGTTGCCCCGCCAATAATCCCAGCGGCTAAACCAAACAGCGACAAAATGACTGGATTTTCCGGTAAATGAAAATGACTGCGATGAGTACTGTTGACAATATAAAATGCAATGACACCACTCAATAATAATTGCAAGTAGGCAGGATTAATTAAGAATAAAAGTTTCGCGCCAATAACACTGCCAGTTAATGAGAAAAATGCCAATAAGCCATATTTATAGAGTATCTCACCAATCTTTCCACCTGAAATAACGCTTAAGATATTCACCAATAAAGTCGGCCATAAAGCTAATACCACCGCCTCTTTTAATGGCATAAATAGGCTTAACGCTGTCGTACTGGCTATCGGAAAACCAATCCCGCTGATACCATGCAATAATGCAGCAGTAATAAAGAGTAAGGATAAGATAAGGATATTCAAGGTGTTATATTCCCTGATGCAAGATGTTTCGTTTTCCAAAGATAATACATTAAATTAGCTCCCTACTCATTTTCGAGTTGGGAGCTACGCTTTATTACTTATTACTGTCCAAACATCTCACGTAACCAGCCAGGCGCTTCTTCTTCATTTTCCTCGATAGGCTGTTGTACCGATTGCTGACACAGCTTCTGTGGATCATCAGTCCAAACCGGTAATACTCTGATACCGCTTCCTTCGCAGTTGAAACTGCCATCTTCATTGACTGACATATCCACGATACCTTCTGGTGGACGGTTATTCAGTTCCAGTGGCGTTTCATTATCCAGATAACGACGATAAATCGTCAGTGCACCCGTCGCTCCGGTTAGGTTGGTTGGGCCATTGTTATCACGTCCAGTCCAGACAATCGCGACTTCTTTGCCATCAATGCCGGTAAACCAACTGTCACGCAAATCATTGGTTGTTCCGGTTTTGCCTGCCAGGTGATATTTGCCATATTTCCCTGTCAGTGAGCGCCCTGTACCTCTCTCCACTACCTGCTGCATACCATATAGCGTCAGATAAGCGGCCTGTGGCGGCACAACACGCTCGGCCTGTGGGTAGCTCTGGTAAATCACCGTACCATCTTCAGCAATGATGGAGCGCAACGCAGAAAGTTTCGCCCGATTCCCCCGCTGGCAATCGTCTGGAATTCTTGTGCCATTTCCATTGGCGTTAGGTTAATTGCACCTAATAACATCGCAGGGATTTGTTGGATCTCTTTCGCAGGAATACCAAGCGCAACCAACGTGCTGGAAATGCGGTCTAACCCAACATCCAGCCCTAAATTCACGGTCGGCACATTCATCGAACGCGCTAACGCGTCAATTAGCATGACACGCCCACTGAAAGTACGGCTAAAGTTCTTCGGTTCCCAGGGCTTTCCACCTGCTTGAGGAATAGAGAGAGGCTCATCCGCCAGCCAGGTATTCAGACGATATTTATCCGGCTGGCTCAGTGCCGTCAGATACGTGGCTGGTTTAGCAAGTGAGCCAATCAAACGACGGGCGTTTAACGCCCGGTTAAATCCGGCATATTGCGGCTGGGAACCGCCAACCATGGCTCTAACCTCACCGCTGAAACGGTCAACAACAACCATTGCCCCTTCCAGATCATCAACCTTGCGGGCTTTTCGCAGGGCAGCAACACCTTCTTCAACGGATTTTCTGCCGCATCCTGCGAAACCGGATCGAGGGTAGTGAAGATCTTCACCCCTGACAAATCATTGACTTTATCGCCCAGCTTTTCTTGCAATTCCTGACGAACCAATTGCATAAAGGCTGGCTGTGGCGTAATCACCCCGCTTTTCGGTTTTACCCCTAACGGACGAGCACTGAGTAGATCATACAGCTCCTGATCGATGATTTTTCGGTTCTGGAGGATTTTCAAAACAACATTGCGCCGCTCCAGCGCAGTTTTAGGATGACGCCATGGGTTATACCACGAAGCCCCTTTGACCATTCCCACCAGCAGCGCCTGTTGATCCAAACTCAATTCATCAATCGGGCGACCAAAATAGTACAGGCTTGCCAATGGAAAACCATGGATTTGCTCATTACCACTTTGTCCTAAAAAAACTTCGTTCAAGTACAATTCCAGAATGCGATCCTTGCTATAACGCGCATCCATTAGCAACGCCATGTACGCTTCATTCGCTTTACGGATCAAAGTACGTTCATTGGAGAGAAACAAATTTTTCACCAATTGCTGCGTCAGGGTACTGCCACCCTGAATTGTACGTCCCGCGATCAAGTTAGCTAAAAATGCACGGGCAATGGAAAGCGGCCTGACGCCATCATGTTCATAAAAGTAACGATCTTCCGTTTCCAGCAAAGTCTGAACCAACAAATCAGGAAAGCCGGAACGTGGGACAAACAGACGCTGCTCACCATTGGGTGATTGCATCATGGTGATCAATTTGGGATCAAGACGGAAAAAACCAAACTGACGATGGTTTTCCATGTTTTCAATGCTGGCAAGATGATTATTATCAAAGGTCAACCGTGCCTGAATTTGCTCTTCTTTACCATCAGGGAAATCAAATGGGCGGCGTAACATTTCTATGTTATTCCCCCTGACGACAAATTCACCGGCACGGGTGATTTTTGTTACTCTTCGATATTGCATCCCCTCCAGCAGATGGATCATTTCGTCCTTGCTGTAATTCATGCCGGGTTCAAGATTGACCATCCGTCCGTACACCGCTGCCGGTAAATCCCAAACTTTTCCGTCAATACGCTCGCGAATTTTGTTATCCAGATAGAAGCCATAAATAACAATGAGGACCGCCAGCACAATAAAGATTTTTAGCAGCAACCACAAAAACCAGTGCCCGCCTTTTTTAGGCGGGCGGGAATTCGCACTGCGGGCGTTCTTCCCTTTTTTAGTCATGACTTCATCCTCATCGTTGTCGTCAAAGTTATCATTTTCATAATCATCATAATCATCCCGCCGATTGCGTTTGTTAGATGTTCGCCCACGACGAAGTCCTGATTTTTTACCCTTGCGTCCGATTGGCTGACGATCATCATCAGACATACCGAATTCTCCAAATGTTTATTAACTACCAGCAAGTAAATGCAAACTATTACATCTGCTTTTTCACGCGCCTGGTTGGTGCTGTGTTGGCAGGATCATCTGGCCACAAATGTTTGGGGTAACGCCCTTTCATCTCTTTTTGCACCTCACGATAAGTTCCCTGCCAAAACGCAGCAAGATCTTGTGTGATCTGTAATGGACGATGGGCAGGAGATAACAACTCAATGACAACCGGAACTCGTCCTTTCGCCAATACTGGATTTTGCTGCTCTCCGTACATTTCCTGCATCCTCACTGACAATACCGGAGGTTTATCATGGAAATACTGGATAGTGATCCTGCTCCCCGTTGGCACAGTGTAATTAGTAGGCAATTCATTATCCAGTATTTGCCGTTGTTGCCAATCAAGCAATTCCATCAGGCAGGAGGATAGCTCAATCTGGCGCAGGCCTTTTAAATTATCAACACCATCCAGGGCAGGCAGCAACCACTGTTCAAGGGAGTCCAATAATGCTTCGTCATCAACCCCAGGCCAGTTCACTTCCGGCAGCCATTCTGCGCTCTTTGCAGGCGAATACGCAACTGCAACGCCTCCTGTGACCAATTTAATGCCGATACCCCTTCCTGTCTTACCCAATTCAACAAGGCTTCCTGTAATTCCGCTGCCGAAGGTTTTGCCAATGGCTGGGCTTTGACCGTCAATCGCCCACATTGCAAACGCTTCCACGCCCGTAATGAGCCTTTATTATCATCCCACTCTACGGTTGTATGCTCAGTAAACAGATGAGGGTATCGCTTTATGGTCTGTTCAATCACCAACGGACAGGCAAGCAAAACCTGTGCATCAGGATGGCTGTTTCCCTGCTGTAACGAAGGAGTCACTAACCAAGCCTCTCCCGACAGAGGCTCTTCACGTTCCAGCGCTACCCCCAAACCATTGGATAATTGAAAACGGCCAAGATTATCGCGGTTTTTAGCAATCCGATCTGGAAACCCCTGAACCAAGAGTTCAGGCACAAGATCCAATCTGAGGCTTCCAGCATGGCTTGTTTTATCCGCCAGTTGATTTGTAAAATTCCTGATGAGCTGATTGGCGCGTTGCTGCCAATGACGCTGATTTGCTGTCAGCCAATAGAGCAGGTCAGGCTGTCCACGACGCGGTGGTTCTTCCAAAATAGCCACCAATTTCGCTGCCGTTACCAATGCTGCACGGCTTTTGCCTTCTTTATCATCGCTTTCCTGAGCTGAACACAGTATCGCCGCCAAACGCGGTTCGCTGCCGAATTCCACCATCTGCCAACCACGGGAAGTCAATTGCTGGTTGTCATCCAACGCCCCTAAGCGCAGCAACAGGGATTCTGCAACCGCCAATGCGGGTTGTGGTGGATTGTCCAACCAATGAAGCTGGGAACTGTCACGACATCCCCACTGTAATAAAGAGAGCAGCAGGCCGCTTAAATCTGAATGCAAGATCTCCGGCTCGTTGTGTTCTCTGGCTCTTTCTGCCTGCTCCTGGCTAAATAAATGCCAACAAACACCAGCCTCTAATCGCCCAGCCCGCCCTGCCCGCTGCACCATCGATGCCTGGCTGATGCGTTGGGTCATTAAACGTGTCAGGCCACTCTTCGGTTCAAATCGACCGGAGCGCTCCAGTCCACTGTCTACCACTAACCGAATACCTTCAATCGTCAGACTGGTTTCTGCAATATTGGTGGCAAGCACGACTTTGCGCATTCCCACTGGTGCTGGTGTTATTGCTTTGCGTTGTTCTGCCAACGACAATGCCCCATACAATGGACACAACAGCGTATCGCCATTGATCTTATCTTCCAATTGCAACATTACCCGCTGAATTTCACCGACGCCGGGCAGAAACAGCAACAACGATCCCGTTTCTTGCTGCAATAACCGCAATACCGCCGATGCAACTGAATGTTCAAAAGGTTGATGAGAAGGGAGTGGATGATATGACCTCGTTACCGGATAACTGCGTCCTTCTGACACAATCACAGGGGCATCAGGTAATAAAGCAGAAAGGCGCTGGTTATCCAATGTTGCCGACATCACCAGAATACGCAGGTCATCGCGCAACCCTTCCTGCACATCCAGCAACAATGCCAATGCGAGATCGGCCTGTAAACTACGTTCATGAAATTCATCAAGGATGACAAGAGAGACGCCGTTCAATTCAGGATCTTGTTGCAGCATACGCGTCAGGATCCCTTCGGTCACAACCTCAAGCCGAGTTGCATCACTGACTTTGGTTTCCGAACGCATCCGGTAGCCGATGGTCATACCAACAGGTTCATTGAGTTGTTCGGCGAGACGTTCAGCCACACTCCGTGCAGCAATCCGTCGCGGTTCCAGCATAATGATGCGCCCCGACAATGGTGCCTGCTGTAAAATCGCCAATGGCAATCCGGTCGATTTTCCAGCTCCCGTTGGCGCATGTAATAACACTTGCTGCGACGTTTGCAGTGCCGCAATAACGGATCCCACCACGTCATAAATAGGTAATAAGTCACAAATGGGCAATGACAAAAGGATCACCATAATGAATTAACTTTCAATGGCTGCCATTGTAGCATTAGCGTCTTTGGTTTCATCCGCCCATTGGTCATGAAGGAAAGTTTATGGAATTTTCACCTCCCCTGAAGCCTGCTACCCTAATCCGCCGTTATAAACGCTTTCTTGCGGATGTCCTCACGCCAGAAGGAGAAACACTCACCATTCACTGTGCCAATACGGGAGCCATGACAGGATGTGCCACGCCAGGGGATACCGTGTGGTATTCCACATCCGATAATCCCAAACGCAAATATCCCAATAGCTGGGAACTCACACAAACCCAGGATGGTCACTGGATTTGTGTCAATACCCTCAGAGCCAATGATCTGGTCTGCCAAGCTATTGAAAAAAATATTATCTCGGAATTATCTGGATATGAGCACATTAGCCGTGAGGTTAGCTATGGCAAAGAAAAAAGTCGGATAGATTTATTGTTACAATCAAAACAAAAAGTTAACTGCTATATTGAAGTCAAATCAGTCACATTGTTACAGGAAAATTATGGTTATTTTCCTGATGCGGTCACAATTCGAGGGCAAAAACATTTACGTGAGCTATCATTGATAGCACAACAAGGCCAGCGGGCTGTTTTGTTATTTGCTGTTTTACATTCTGGGATCAGCCAGGTTGCAGCAGCAAAACATATCGACCATGATTATGCTTTTCTTTTGGAACAAGCATGTCAATCCGGGGTCGAAGTAATCTGTTATAAGGCCAGTATGACAGAAAACGGAATGGTTATAAGTGACAAATTACCTTTTGTATCAATGGGATAATTTGTAAACAAATCATACTGACGAGAGGGGTTTTGCAACATATTTAGGCAGTAAACATGCCTGCCTTCACACCATTGCAAAACTAATGGCAGGAACAATTGCCAACCTCGCAGTCATCTGTTATTTATAGCGGCCTATTTTTTTCCCCCTCTTGTCGGGGGGTCGTTTGATAGTGCGTGTGTAAGGAGAAGCATTATGCAAGAAGGGCAAAAACGTAAAACCTCGTCCTTGAGCATTCTCGCCATCGCTGGGGTAGAACCTTACCAGGAAAGGCCAGGCGAAGAATACATGAACGATGCCCAGTTAAAGCATTTCAAGCTGATTCTGGAAGCATGGCGCAATCAACTCAGGGATGAAGTAGACCGTACTGTATCTCATATGCAAGATGAGGCAGCAAACTTCCCTGATCCAGTTGACCGTGCGGCGCAAGAAGAAGAGTTCAGTCTTGAATTACGTAATCGGGATCGTGAGCGTAAGTTGATCAAAAAGATCGAAAAAACGCTGAAAAAGGTCGAAGAAGAAGACTTTGGCTATTGTGAAGCCTGTGGGATTGAAATCGGCATCCGCCGTTTAGAGGCTCGTCCAACAGCCGATTTATGTATTGACTGTAAGACGTTGGCCGAAATTCGTGAAAAACAAATGGCTGGCTAACCAATAGGGCTAAGTACGGCGCATTTAGCGCCGTATGCCCCTATGCTTGAATCGACTATGACTCAATCCAGACATTCCTCGTTATATATTGGGCGCTTTGCTCCATCTCCTTCCGGTGATCTCCATTTTGGCTCTCTGGTAACTGCACTAGGTAGTTATCTGCAAGCCCGTGCCTGTCATGGAAAATGGCTGATGCGTATTGACGATATTGATCCTCCACGGGAAATTCCCGGAGCAGATAAACGGATATTGCAATCTCTTGAGCATTATGGGCTTTACTGGGATGGTGAAGTTCTTTATCAATCCCAGCGTCATGACGCTTACCGTGCCATCCTCGATCAATTAAAACAGCAAGGAGACAGCTATTACTGCACCTGCACCCGCCAATGCATCCAACAACTGGGCGGCTTTTATAATGGCCACTGCCGACATTTACCTCTGCCAGCTCACAACGCTGCAATTCGTCTAAAACAGCACCATCCGATTTATCGTTTTTACGATAAATTGCAAGGCTATATCACCGTGCCTACAAAAATGGCTGAGGAAGATTTCATTATTTATCGCAAAGACGGTTTATTTGCCTATAATCTTGTCGTTGTTATTGATGATAACTATCAAGGTGTCACTGAAATTGTCAGAGGAGCTGATTTAATTGAACCCACTGTTCGCCAGTTGTCTCTGTATCAGCATTTGAATTTTGCAACACCAGATTATATGCATTTACCTCTCGTGCTAAATAAAGAGGGAAATAAACTTTCTAAGCAAAATCATGCCCAACCGCTCCCATTGGGCGACCCAAGACCATTGCTTATTGATGCGTTATCATTTTTAAATCAGCCCACTATCGCAGGCTGGCAGGATCTCACGACAGATCAACTGCTACAGCAAGCTATCGTCGGTTGGAATATAAACGCGGTTCCGCCAAAAAACCTAACTAATAGACTAAGTTAAATAAAGTCTTTCTATTGGTACTGTAAGCATTCTCAAAAAATGTCCAGTAAGTTATGATTGGCGGCTGTTTTTTGTTTTAATTGATCAGTCACTACCGAGGTGTACCATTTTTAACCGAGTAGCAACTTTCTGTCGTAATTTATTAATCCGCGATCACAAAACACAGCGCGACACACCGGCAGTCAGTGAAAGGCCAGTCACCGTATCTGACCATTCTGCTCAAACAAAGAGCAGTCCTCCGCGTAAACGTAGCAGAGGGAATTATTCATCTTCATCACATGCCGAAAACGACAAAATGAAGAAAAAATCTGTAAGGACAATGCCTTCGGACTCCCCGATCACGGTGATCCCACGCGAACAGCATCCTATTTCACGCAAGGACATCAGTGATAATGCCTTAAAGGTTCTGTATCGCCTAAATAAATCAGGTTTTGAAGCTTACCTGGTCGGAGGCGGGGTTCGTGATCTACTGCTGCACAAAAAACCCAAAGATTTTGATATAGCAACCAACGCTACACCGGAACAAGTTCGTCAACTGTTCCGTAACTGTCGCCTTGTCGGACGTCGTTTTCGTCTTGCCCATATCATGTTTGGCCCTGATGTGATTGAAGTTGCTACCTTCCGCGGTCCGCATGAGCAAATTGAAAACAATGACCGGAACCAGTCACATAAAGCCCAAAGCGGCATGTTACTGCGGGATAATATTTTTGGTTCAGTAGAAGAAGATGCGGTTCGTCGTGATTTCACGATCAATAGCCTCTATTACGGCATTGAAGATTTCGCGCTGCGGGATTACATAGGTGGCATGGCCGATCTGAACGCAGGTATCATTCGCCTGATTGGTGATCCAGAAACACGCTATCGGGAAGACCCCGTGCGGATGCTGCGGGCGGTTCGTTTCGCCAGCAAACTGGATATGACTATCGAGCCAGCTACCGCTGAGCCTATCCCACGCCTGGCATTTCTATTGAAAGATATTCCAGCGGCACGTCTGTTCGAAGAATCCCTGAAATTGTTACAGACAGGGCAGGGTTACAAGACTTATAAACTGCTGCGCGAATATCATCTGTTCCAGCCATTGTTTCCGCTTATTCAACCGGGTTTCACCCAGCGTGGTGATTCGTCAATGGAAAAGCTGTTAGTACAAGTATTGAAAAATACCGATTTTCGCTTACAAAGTGACAAAAGAGTGAATCCCGCGTTCTTATTTGCGGCCATGTTATGGTATCCCTTGATTGAACATGCGGAAAAACTGACACAGGAAGGCGGATTACAATATTACGAAGCTTTTGCGTTAGCAATGAACGATATTCTTGATGAGCAGTGCCGCTCCATTGCTATCCCGAAACGCCATACCACCACCATGCGCGATATCTGGTTGCTTCAGCTGCGCTTACCGCGTCGTCAAGGAAAACGAGCAAATAAATTAATGGAACATCCGAAGTTCCGTGCTGCATATGATTTACTGGAATTGCGCGCTAGCATTGAACCACGCCATGAATTGAGAGAGTTGGTACAGTGGTGGGCTGATTTCCAACAGTCAACATCCTCACAACAGCGCGAAATGATATCTGATCTGGGTAGCGAACCCATTCGCCGCAGGACACGCCCCCGCCGTGGTGGACGCATTCGCCAGAACAGGAACAACGGTTATTAATATGACTCGAGCCTATATCGCCATTGGCAGTAATCTGGCTAACCCTTTGCAGCAAGTCAATAATGCACTTGCTGCCCTGAAAAAGATCCCTGATACCGCTTTTATTGCTCGCTCATCTTTTTATCGAACCAAACCAATGGGACCACAGGATCAACCCGATTACCTCAACCTTGCCGTCGTATTGGAAACCCAGTTATCCCCAGAAACATTGCTTGATCACACCCAAGCGATCGAACTGGAACAAGGACGCGTTCGTAAAGGCGAACGCTGGGGGCCGAGAACGCTCGATTTGGACATCATGCTGTTTGGTAATCACATCATCAACACCGAACGCTTGACGGTTCCCCACTATGGGTTAAAACAGCGTGAATTTATGCTTTATCCACTTGCAGAAATTGCCCCAGACCTTGTGTTTCCCGATGGAGAAACGCTGGCAGAGCAATTAAAAAAAGTACCGGAAAATGGCCTGACGCTTTGGTTATAGTTTGTTGTAGAGAGGCAACGGAAAAACAGAGGGTATAACTAACTATTCAGGAGAGAATGATGAAGCCAACAACTCTGGCTGATCTAAATCAGTTAAAAAAAGACAAGCGCAAATTTGCAACCATCACCGCCTACGATGCCAGTTTCGCCCACCTTTTCGCCGAACAAGGCATTAATGTCATGCTCATTGGTGACTCACTCGGCATGACCATACAGGGATTTGATTCTACCCTACCTGTCACTGTTGACGATATTTCTTACCACACCCGAAGTGTTCGCGCTGGCGCCTCCCATGCTTTTCTCATCGCGGATATGCCTTTCATGAGCTACGCAACCCCCGAACAAAGTTTTAACAATGCGGCTGCACTAATGCGCTCTGGTGCCAATATGGTCAAAATTGAAGGTGGAGATTGGCTATGTGAGACCGTCAAAATGCTGACCGAGCGAGCCGTCCCTGTTTGCGGTCATTTAGGCCTGACGCCACAATCAGTCAATGTACTTGGAGGCTATAAAGTTCAGGGACGCGATGACGCCTCGGCTCAAAAGTTATTTGACGATGCGATTGCTTTGGAAAAAGCAGGCATGCAACTCCTGGTGTTAGAATGTGTTCCGACGGCACTAGCGCAGCGTATCACTGAAGCACTGGACATTCCGGTTATTGGCATTGGAGCCGGTAATATGACTGACGGTCAAATTCTGGTTATGCATGATGCCTTGGGTATCACCGCAAGCCCCCCAAAATTTGCCAAAAACTTCCTCGCAGAAACTGGCAATATAAGGGATGCTATCCGCCTGTATATTGAACACGTAGAAAGCGGCGCCTATCCTGACCAGGCACACTCATTCAACTGATTATTCTCCAGCATGACGACTAATTAAGGGAGTACAGCAATGCTGATTATAGAAACGATCCCCATTTTACGCCGAGAAATCCGTCGCTGGCGCCAGGCAGGCAAACGTATTGCCTTCGTCCCTACGATGGGAAACCTGCATGATGGTCATATGGCGTTAGTTGATACCGCCAAAGCACAGGCTGACGTTGTGATCGTCAGCATTTTCGTCAACCCGATGCAATTTGATCGAGAAGACGATCTGGCCAATTATCCTCGCACCTTGCAGGAAGATTGCGAAAAACTGAGCCGTCGCAATGTCGAGTTGGTATTCGCCCCTAATGCTAACGAAATGTACCCACATGGTTTAAACGGCAACCAAACTTTTATCGAAGTACCCGAACTTTCTTATATCCTTGAAGGTGCCAGCCGACCAGGACATTTCCGGGGCGTCACAACCGTTGTCAGCAAATTGTTTAACCTGATCCAGCCCGATCTGGTTTATTTCGGCGAAAAAGATTTCCAGCAATTACAGATTATCCGCAAGATGATTGCAGATATGGCTTACGATATTACATTGGTTTCTGTGCCGATTGTCCGTGATAAAAATGGATTGGCGCTAAGCTCACGTAATAACCTTCTGTCCGCTGAAGAGAAAAAAATTGCGCCCTTGCTGAATAAGGTTATGCAATGTATGGCAGAAAGGCTGAAAAATGGCGAACACGATACTGAGCGACTCATTGAACTGGCATCTGCCCATTTGCGGGAAGAAGGCTTTATGCCGGATGAGTTATTTATCCGTGATGCAGAAAACCTGCTGCCATTAACGGCACAAAGTAAAAAAGCCGTGATCCTGATGGCGGCATGGTTGGGGCAAACACGACTGATTGATAATCAGCAGGTTATTTTAGCTGCCTGATTTTAATTGTAGATGCGTGTGTATCGCCACTCCGCCGCCATCAACGGCGGAGTATTAAATTTTAGCTTAAGTTCTGAGCCCTCTCCCTGATTCAATGAGATACCAGGCTAATACATAGAATCCAGCAATAAAGATCCCTAACATACCTAATGTCATCGCCAGAGAAACATCCATAATACCGAGAAATCCATAACGGAAGCCACTGACCATATAGACGATGGGGTTTAGCTTTGACACTATCTGCCAAAAAGTAGGCAACAGGGTAAGGGAGTAGAATACGCCCCCCAGATAGGTCAACGGAGTCAGAACAAATGTTGGAATAATACTAATATCATCGAATGTTTTCGCAAAAATGGCATTCAATAGCCCCGCCAACGAAAATAGAATCGACGTTGCCAGCAAAGTGATCACCACCATTCCCCATGAATGTATCTGCAATGGTACGAACAATAGTGAAACCAATGTCACCAGAATGCCAACACATACCCCACGGGCTACCCCTCCCCCCACAAATCCAGCAATGATGACATGGGTTGGAACCGGAGCAACCAGTACTTCTTCAATGCTATGCTGGAACTTAGCGCCAAAGAAAGATGAAGAAACGTTAGCGTAAGAGTTGGTGATCACTGACATCATGATCAACCCAGGTACAATAAACTGCATATAACCAACGCCCCCCATTTCGCCAATGCGGGAACCGACCAGATTGCCGAAAATAACGAAATAAAGGGACATAGTGATCACTGGCGGTAGTAATGTCTGCACCCAAATACGACCAAAACGGGTGACTTCTTTAATCCAAATAGTTTTCAGAGCCACCCAATACAGTTGGATCATTACCTCTCTCCTTTATTATTGGTTAATCCGACAAACAGCTCCTCAAGACGATTAGCTTTGTTACGCATGCTGCTGATTTGTATACCCTGCTTACTTAGCTGGGAGAAAACATCATTTAATCCCTGCCCACGTTTTACATCTACTTCCAGCGTTACTGCATCAATCAGACGGTAATCGTAACCCTCAACAACCGGCTTTTCCCCTTTCACTGATAAGTCGAGCAAGAATGTTTCGCTTTCAAGTTGGCTAAGCAGGTTCTTCATGCTTGTGTTTTCCACTAGCTCGCCATGTTGGATAATACCGATGTTTCGGCACAGCATCTCAGCCTCTTCAAGGTAATGAGTCGTCAGAATGATAGTCGTTCCTTGCGCATTCAATTCTCTCAAAAAGTCCCACATAGATCGGCGTAGTTCGATATCCACCCCTGCCGTGGGTTCATCAAGGATCAACAATTTTGGCTGGTGCATTAGAGCACGGGCAATCATTAAACGCCGTTTCATGCCGCCAGACAAACGAATTGCCCGTTCGTTACGTTTTTCCCATAGATCCAACTGAGTAAGATAGGTTTCTGCTCTCTCCAATGCCACATTCCGCGGGACACCATAATATCCCGCTTGGTTTAATACAATTTGGATCACCGTCTCGAATGGGTTGAAATTAAATTCCTGTGGAACAAGGCCGAGTTGCCGTTTAGCATTAACGAGAGCCGTATCAATATCGTAACCAAAGACCTTGACCTTACCCCCACTTTTATTCACCAAGGAACTAATAATACCTATAGTGGTGGATTTCCCCGCGCCATTTGGCCCTAAAAGGGCGTAGAAATCACCGGCTTCTACACACAAATCAATTCCTCGCAGCGCTTTCACTCCACTCTCATAGACTTTCGTGAGCTGCGTCAATTCCAATGCATAAACCATAAGTAAAAAATACCTTTATTATTTGCTATTCCTGACTGCTGCAAGATATAAATTATGCCATTATTTTTTCCCTATTTCTTAGCAATGGTAGGGGGTAAATAAAAAACATTCCTCAATTAAATATTAAATTCTCAATTAATGTTGTATATGATTCTATCTCAAAAACGTTACCAGGCTATTTGTTATGATGAGAAAAATTGAAGAGCTGTTTGCGAGGAACAAGCAGTGGTCAAAGTCCGTAAATGAAGAAAACCCACTTTTTTTCAAAGAATTATCAAAAGCGCAAAAACCTCATTTTCTGTGGATAGGCTGTTCTGATAGCCGAGTACCTGCCGAAAAATTGATTGACGCAGCACCAGGCGATCTTTTTGTTCATCGCAACGTCGCTAATCTCGTTATCCATACCGATTTAAACTGTTTATCTGTTGTACAATATGCCGTTGATGTTTTACAGGTTGAACACATCATTATCTGTGGTCACTACGGTTGTGGTGGTATTGAAGCTGCGGTGGACGGCACTGAGTTAGGGTTAATCAATAACTGGCTGCTCCATGTCCGTGATTTATGGTACAAACACAGTTCCATGCTTGGTGAGTTACCTCCTAATGATAGGCTAAATCGCTTGTGTGAATTGAATGTCATTGAACAGGTTTACAATCTCGGCCATTCAACCATTATGCAATCCGCATGGAAACGCGGGCAGAAAGTGATGCTCCATGGTTGGGTGTATGGCTTAAAGGATGGTGAGTTACATGATCTGGATATTACAGCTGACAGCCGTGAAAAATTGGAGCTCAATTACCGTCAGGCTATTTCCAAATTATCCCAAACAAAATAATCGTTCGAAAGACAACCTATTAATTAGAAAAATAAATGGCAGCAAAAAAGCTGCCATTTACTTATACCGTATTGATTATTTCTGCTTATCGAAAATATTAATCTTCCAGCAAGGTGACATGCCCGATATAAGGCAGATGGCGATAATGCTGTGCATAGTCAATGCCGTAACCGACAACAAATTTATCTTCAATGGAATAACCAATCCACTCAACTGGAACATCGACTTCACGGCGAGATGGTTTGTTCAACAAAGTACAAATTGCCAGTGAATTAGGTTCACGCAACGCCAGAATCTCACGGATTTTGTTTAATGTATTGCCTGAGTCGATAATATCTTCAACGATCAACACATCTTTACCACGAATGTCCTCATCCAAATCCTTAAGGATTTTCACATCGCGGGTAGAACTCATTTCATTGCCATAGCTGGATGCTGTCATAAAATCCACTTCGTGGGGAACCTGAACTTCACGGCATAAATCTGCCATAAAGATAAACGATCCTCTCAACAGGCCAACCAGCACTAATTCACAATCACTATTACGATAGTGCTCTGTAATCTGTTGCCCCAGCTCAGCAATACGTTGCTTAACCTCCTGCTCGGAGATCATCACTTCTACAATATGTTTCTTCATTAATATAACCAATTGATTTTATTTTAAATAATCACAAGTCAAACGTGAAAATGAATGTGACTATTTATATAGCACTCAATAGCATAAGCCCACCGAGTGCATAAAATAACATTCTCTGCTATCAGAACAAACCGATCGTTAACGTATAACCCAATTTTCTCACTGGCGAAAAAACGGTAGTTTTATCAAAATTAAGTAAATAAAGTTTGGCTAACAAAGATATTAATATGTTAATTTAATTAAAATGGTAGAAAATCAGTATAATAGAAATTATGCAAAAAATTGCCTTATTCGCGTACATTCTTGTTCTGTTCAGTTTTGCTCAACCAGCAAAAGCTCTGTCTGAAAATGAAGCTGAAGATCTCGCAGATCTGACGGCTGTCTATATCTATCTAAAACATGACTGTGGCTATAGCCAAATCCCAGATTTTCAAATTAAGCGCACAATTATCTATTTTGCCCAACGCAACAAGTGGGATCTCAGTAACTATGATAGTGAATTAATGGAAGAATTAAACCAATTAGGTTACAACGACTTAAAAGGAATCAATCTATCTCATGAGGTTAAATGTCGTTCTCTTGCGAGGAACTCCCTCAGTTTGCTCTCCTATATAAAATAATTTCTTTGCTTATCGCTCAGGTAATTTCATGTTGAAACTAAGTGATAATACTGTGAGTTGCTGGGCTACTATGTGCACTCAATATCTGCGCATCCAATGCCGACAAATATCACAATAAAGGAATGCTAAAACATATCGCAAGAAGGCGGTGGTGATAGCGGGATGCTGCGTGAAGTTTTTCTGACGGATACCGACCCTGATGAGCCAGATGAAAGCCTGTTTACTTCTGAATTCTTGCAGGCTGTGCTTGCAGCCTGGAGAACGCCACCACAACACCAGACTCCTTTGGCGATTACCGTAGGCGATTTATTATCCAATCAAATTCTTCAACAAACCAAAGACATAAATCACCCATTCCGTCTATCAAATCATCAATAAACTCTGTAAAATCATCTACGCTTTCTAGGTATGTCACACCGCAAAATATCACTCATTCCATTTCTAATAAATAGGTTTTACTAATGCAACAGTCTGATGTTGTTGATCGCTCTCTTTTTTCGTTAAGTTGGCCGATTTTCATTGATATCTTTCTGCATATGGCGACGTTATTAATTAATACGTACATGGTCAGCCATATTTCTTCTTCTTATCTTGCTGCAATGGGAGTGGGTAATCATGTTTTTGATCTCTTTATTACAATTTTTAACTTCATCAGCGTAGGTTGCAGTGTTGTCATTGCACAATATCTGGGATCAGGAAAACGTGATAAAGCGAGTCAAGCGATTCATATTTCCATCGCCTTTAATTTTGTACTGGGCTTCGGTTGTGCGCTGATCACCGTGTTCTTCGGTTATAAGATCCTGTATATCATGAACCTGCCAGAAAATCTGATGGAAGATGGATTTGCTTATCTGCATGTTCTTGGCATCTGCCTGATACCTGAAGCGATTTCGATTATTCTGGCGGCTTGTATGCGGGTTTATGGAAAATCAAAATCGGCCATGTATGTCACGCTGATTGCTAACCTGCTTACCATTGTCGGCAATATGATCGTACTGTATGGGTTCTTTGGATTGCCTCAATATGGACTCGAAGGCGTAGCGTGGTCTACAGTATTTGGTCGTACTGTCGCTGTTATTTTGCTCTGCGGATTGCTGTTTTTTGGCTTGAAGATCAAGTTCGAGCCTACATTGCTTGTGAACTGGTCTAAGAATATGTTGAGCAAAATTCTGCACATCGGCTTACCTGCCGCGGGTGAAAATTTGGTGTGGATCCTGCAATATATGACTGCACAGGCGTTTATCGGCCTGATGGGTGAAATGTCTCTGGCCGCGCAAACGCTGTACTTCCAGCTATCTCTGTTCATTATGTTGTTTGGTATCTCTATCAGTATTGGCAATGAGATTATGGTTGGTCACCTGGTTGGGGCAAAGCGTTTTGAAGATGCCTATCTTCGAGGACTGAAGAGCCTGAAAATTGGTGTGATTGTTACAGTAGGCATCGTCTTAATGTTCTGGATTTTTAGGGAGCCGCTTCTCTATGTCATGACAGAAGATCAGAAAATTGTGGAACTTCTGCTGCCGTTGTTCCTGCTCTCAGTCTTTTTAGAACCAGGACGCACTTTCAACATTGTGATGGTCAATGCCCTGCGTGCTTCTGGTGATGCCCGTTTTCCTCTCTATACCGCGTTGATTTGTATGTGGGGAATATCTATTCCAATCGGTTATTTTTTGGGGATCACTATGGGCATGGGGATCTTGGGGATCTGGATAGGATTCTTCTGCGACGAGTGGATACGCGGGTTAGTGAACGCCTGGCGTTGGAAGTCTAAAAGATGGCAAACCAAGCGATTGGATGTCTAGTTAAAAAACAACAGCAAAAATAAGTGTAAAAAATGCCGCAAGTCTATTTTCGGCATTTTAATTTCAATCAAAGGTGGATATTGAATAATAAGTACTATGGTAACTTAAACGATTTTCTTATTAAGAATTTACCAAGTATTTATCTGATAATTTAATTTCAGGACTGTGACGAAATAAAAATAAAAAACTTAGGCTATTTCCATTTTATATTATCAATGACACGATTCTATTCTTTTTTATTAACCTCAAAACCATAGTGAAATAAGGCTTACCAATTAGATATTGACTTTACTTTCTTTTTCATCAAGAAACAGGATTAAACTGTGTATCAGCGCCTTTCACCAGTAAAAAATTCTAGATTAATCCCCTGAATTACAGCATAATATTAACGATAAAAAGGATTTAATCCTGACAAACTGTTTTCGGCAATTTTCTTTTTTGCGCAGTTTCCCTTTGCAATTTCTTCTTCATGAAAAAATTGTTCTCCTTGAAATCATTGACTATCAGCACACGATAATTCACTTACTAAAAGATATGAAAACAGCAACAAAAAACAATGATGTCACGCCACAGTTATCTCCATCAGCCAAACGCGCCAATATGACGGAGGAAGAGTGGAAGAAAGCAATAAGATTCGACCATACCGACACGGGCTGGATCATTATGAGTATCGGCATGGCAATCGGAGCAGGAATTGTTTTCTTGCCTGTTCAGGTTGGATTGATGGGATTGTGGGTTTTCCTGCTATCTTCTATTATTGGTTATCCCGCCATGTATCTCTTTCAGCGACTCTTCATCAATACCCTTGCCGAGTCACCAGAATGCAAAGATTATCCTAGTATTATCAGTGGTTATCTTGGTAAAAATTGGGGCATCCTGTTAGGTGTACTCTACTTCATTATGCTGGTGATCTGGATGTTTGTTTATTCCACCGCGATAACCAATGATAGTGCTTCTTACCTGCAAACATTTGGGGTCACCGATGAATTAATGTCGAAAAACCCACTTTATGGATTGGTCTTAATCTGTGTATTAGTCGCTATCTCTTCCCGTGGGGAAAAATTACTGTTCAAAATATCTAGCCTAATGGTCATAACCAAATTATTTGTTATCGCGGCATTAGGATTTTCCATGATCGGTATGTGGCATCTTTACAATATCGGGGTATTACCTCCCCTGGGTCTATTGATCAAAAAAGCCATCATCACATTACCTTTTACGCTCACCTCCATCCTGTTTATCCAAACACTTAGTCCAATGGTGATTTCTTATCGCAATCGGGAAAAAAACCGTGAAGTTGCCCGTCATAAAGCACTGAGGGCTATGAACATTGCCTTTGGTATCCTGTTTTGTACGGTATTTTTCTATGCCATCTCTTTTACGTTGGCAATGGGACATGACGAAGCACTCAAAGCCTATGAACAGAATATTTCAGCATTAGCCATTGCCGCCCAATTTTTTCCCGGCGGTTGGGTTATTGCCGTTAGTATCATGCTTAATGTTTTTGCCGTGATGACTGCGTTTTTTGGTGTTTACCTTGGGTTTCGCGAAGCCAGCCAAGGTATTGCCATGAATATTCTTAGTCGCCTGATGCCTGCTGAAAAGATCAACGAAAAGTGGATACAAAAAGGTATCATGCTTTTTGCCATCTTATTGGCATGGGGCGCGATCCTTCTGAATGCCCCAGTATTAAGTTTTACTTCTATTTGTAGCCCAATATTTGGCATCGTTGGCTGCCTTATTCCGGCTTATTTGGTCTACAAAGTCCCTGGCCTGCGCCATTACAAAGGAATATCGCTTATCTTGATCATATTTACTGGAATTTTGCTATGTGTTTCCCCTTTCTTGGCCTTCTCCTGATATGGGCACTTATTTAAAAAGACCAATGCGTAAGAAAATCAATTACGATCAATCTTATTATTAAGATTTACCTGATGCGCCATAAATCCTTGCCAGTTCTGCTCAGGGATATAAGGCGCATTGAACTAACCAATACCCTATAGAATCTACTACACTCATTTATTAAATAATTATTTTAATGATAACTCTATATTTAATTAATCATAAAAAATATCTATTTAATTAAACTTTACAAATTGAATAAAAAAACAACCGCAAAACTAAATCCAAATCACAATGATGATAACTAATTGAAACTATAACCTAAGTTATCAAATTAACTAAAACCTTTCCTTTAACTTAAAGTTACCCCAAACATTAACCCATTGATATAACTAATAATTTGTCATTTTTATCTAAAAACTCTAATTATTTAGAATAAAAAACCAACAGCAAGCAAAAAATAAAAATATTATTTCAAAAACACCAAATAAAAGTTAATTTTCAATCAATAATAAGGCGTTATCTAAACAGCTTAGATAAATCATTTACTTTTTCCACTAAATGCAGTAAAAATACAAACCCAATACACCAAAAAGGGATTTTAAAAGAATAAAAAACTAAAAAATAAACCAAGCCAAATGATTAGTTATAAAGTTCAATAGAGTTGTTTTTATGTATGGAATTCTATTTATGATTACCTCATTCTGTGTATCAGAATCACATAGCACGTATTTATACGATTTCAATTAGCATTTTCATTAAAAATAAGCAGCAAATTTTTTATTTGCAGTATTCCAATTAATTCAATCTGGTATTTGGCTAATCATGTTTAAAAAACACTAATGTTTTGTTGTATTCGATTAACTTAAATACCTTGCTATTCACAATTTATCTTTCTGATTTCATAGGAATGACATTTTCATGAAGCAACGTAAGTTTTTAACCCGATACGAAATAGACGCAATTTTGGCAGCAACAAAGCAAGGACGCCACGCAGAGCGGGATTATTGCATGCTGTTAATGTGTTTTATTCATGGTTTTAGGGTAAGTGAACTATGTAATCTACGCCTGTCTGATCTCGATTTACATTCAGCGATCATTCACATTAGACGATTAAAAGGTGGGCTTTCAACCACACATCCTCTAATTCCAGAGGAAATTGAAGCGTTAAATAAATGGCTAGATATTCGTCAAAAATGGCGGGAGGCCGATTCTCCATGGGTATTTCTCTCCCAAAAATCAGGCCCTGTTTCACGGCAACAAGTTTATGGTTTATTAAAACGTTATGGGAAGCAGGCATCTGTCAGTGTTTCTCCACACCCACATATGTTAAGGCACGCTTGTGGTTATGCATTAGCTGATCTCGGTCGCGATACCCGCTTGATTCAAGACTATCTCGGACACCGTAATATTTCACATACTGTAATTTACACTGCCAGTAATGTGAAACGTTTTTCTAGAATTTGGGAGTCCCACTCTAAATAATGGTGTTATTATTCCCACTGTTTTCACTAACATGACTTGTTATTGTAACAATCTCCACTAATTAATTTGTGGAGATTGCCGACAGATAAAATAGACGATACTATGAACATCTAAGATAAATGACTATTTTATACGTATGACAAGCCTGACTTGTAAATAAATTTTATTTTTATTGTTTTACACCTGTTAAATAACCTAAGTTTATTCTTTAAAAAAACTTAAGTCAAATAAGCCAATATATAAATTTTTATTTAAACTTGAGCAGCGAATTTATATGAACAACGTCACTGCTCAATAAGAAATAAAAATTAACAATTAAAATTCCACAAAAATTTATTACTCAATCAATTATTCTTCAAACAATTCCGCAAATTTTTCACGGATTTGCTGTTCAGGCAGATCTATGCCAATAAAAACCAACACACTTTCACGTAATTCGTCATCGCGCCATTCCCGATCCCAATCTGCGCTATACAGACGCTGAACCCCTTGAAACAGTAACCGACGTGGTTCTTTTTTGATAGCAAGAATTCCCTTGTAACGCAGAAGATTATCCGCGAAACTCAGCAATAATTCCTCCATCAAGTTAGAAACTTCTGGCAGTTCAACTGGGTACGCTAAGTTAATAACTATCGATTGAACCGAGTTTTGTGGCTTGGGTACAAATCGAAAAACAGGTGTCGACACCGTCAGTTTATCATTCAACATAAATCCTTCAATATCGAACAATAAGCCTAAATCTGCTTCACCTTGAATAACCTTATGAATAGGCGCTCTGGCATTCATTCTCTGCAAACGTTCAACTAAAACATCATGAACTGGAGCAACATCTGTTTTGGTTAAAAGAATTCTGTCTGCATATCCCACCTGCGCCTGTGCAATGGAAAAACGATCTAACTGTTGTTCCGCATGAACCGCATCCACTAGCGTGATAATGCCATCAAGCAAAAAACGCTGGCACAAGATTTCATGGGAAAAGAAAGTTTGTGTGATTGGGCCGGGATCAGCCATGCCTGTACATTCGATAATCAGGCGGTTAAAGTTGATCACCCCTTGATCCAAGCTATCCAGCAAGTCCAATAATGCATCTTCCAGCTCATTCGAACGACTACAACAGATACATCCGTTGCTTAATGTCTTAATCTGAGTTGCGCGATCACCAATCAATTCATCATCAATGGGGACTTCACCAAATTCATTTTCAATGACAGCTATTTTATGACCATGATTAGCATTAAGAATATGACGCAACAGCGTCGTTTTGCCTGATCCCAAGAAACCGGTCAGGATCGTGACTGATATTGGTTGCATTTTTGTTTCCCGATTTTTTTACTAACAGCAGCGCATTCCACCTTTGCCATCGCCTCCATAACGAGCATTCTGGCGTTCGCGAAAAAATTCTTCATAAGACATATAAGGCTTATCTGGGTGGTTTTCCTTCATGTGTTGTACATATGTGTCATAGTCAGGAACCCCCACCAACATTCGGGCAGCCTGCCCCAAATACTTGCCTGCCCGACCAAGATTACCAAACATAAATGGTTCTCCAAGGCTTGTTCTATAAAAATACCCCACATAATACAAAGCCAATTATGTGGGGTATAGCGGTTACTGATACACAATGATTTGGCTAGTATCAGTTTTAGTATCGCATCAGTGCGTAGAAGAGACTTTCACCCCACCTTCAGGAACCGGAACATAAGGCGTTTCATTATCGGTACGCTCTGGATTTTTGCTGGCTTTGATCGCAGTTTTGATACCATAGATAATGATGCTGTATACCACTATCAGGAACAGGATGCTTAAGCCCGCATTGGTGTAGTTGTTCACAACTATGTGATTCATGTTACTGATTTGCCCAGCCGTCAATTCTGCACCCCCTTCGGCAATCTTCTGCTTATATTCTTTCGCCAGGAAGAAAAAACCTTCAAGCCGTGGGTTATCACTGAATAATTTCAGCCCCAGCGCCCATGTGGTACAAATCAACAACCAAACCGCAGGGATCACCGTTACCCAGATATATCGGGTGCGTTTCATCTTGATCAGAACAACCGTACCCAATACCAATGCAACGGCAGCCAACATCTGGTTAGAGATACCAAATAACGGCCATAAGCTCTTGACGCCGCCTAATGGATCAACCACACCTTGATACAGCAAATAGCCCCATAAGCCAACACAACCCGCTGTACCAATGATGCCCGCAATCAGAGAGTCCGTTTTTTTCAGGAATGGCACAAAGTTACCCAAAAGATCCTGCAACATGAAACGGCCAGAGCGTGTACCGGCATCCAGCGCCGTCAGGATAAACAGAGCTTCAAACAGAATACCAAAGTGATACCAGAAGCCCATGTCTGCCGCAGGGATGATCTGATGGAATACATGAGCAATACCCACAGCCAAGGTTGGTGCGCCCCCGGCACGGTTCAGAACGGATGGCTCACCAATGTCTTTTGCTGTTTGCAAAATTTGATCGGGTGAAATAACAAAACCCCAAGAACTGACAGTCGCTGCCGCATGGCTCGTTACTTCTTTTAAAGAGGCCATAATCATTGGTGCTTCGGCAGTACCCAAGTTATGCAGGTCAGGCATGGTAATGCCCAACGCTGCCGGAGGGGTATTCATGGCAAAATACAGTCCCGGCTCAATGATGGATGCAGCAACCAATGCCATGATCGCCACAAACGATTCCATCAACATCGCACCATAACCAATGAAACGTGCATCTTTTTCATTTGCCAACAGCTTAGGTGTCGTCCCCGAAGAAATCAGGGCATGGAAACCAGACACCGCACCACAAGCAATAGTAATGAACAAGAATGGGAATAGCGTTCCTTTCCAAACTGGCCCAGTACCGTCAATATATTGTGTGACGGCTGGCATTTTCAGTTCAGGGTTCAGGATGATAATCCCAATCGCAAGGCCAACAATAACCCCAATTTTCAGGAAAGTTGCCAGATAGTCACGCGGCGCCAAAATAAGCCAAACTGGCAATAATGCAGAGATAAATGCATACCCGATCAGTGCATAAGTGATGGTGGTATCTTTGAAAGTCAGTGCAGGCCCCCAGTAAGGATCTGCGGCAACAACACCACCAAACCAAATAGCGGCAACCAGCAGGAGAATACCGATCACAGAGACTTCACCCACACGCCCCGGACGGATATATCGCATATAGATCCCCATGAAAAGCGCAATGGGCACTGTCGAACAAACAGTAAATACACCCCATGGGCTTTCTGCCAAGGCTTTCACGACGATTAACGCCAGCACCGCGAGAATGATGATCATGATTAAGAAGCAACCAAACAGAGCTATTGTGCCTGGCACACGCCCCATCTCTTCTTTGACAATCTCACCCAGTGATGCCCCATTACGACGGGAGGAGATAAACAACACTATAAAGTCTTGCACCGCGCCAGCAAGCACTACCCCCGCCAACAACCACAATGTTCCTGGCAGATAACCAACCTGTGCCGCCAATACTGGCCCCACTAACGGTCCTGCCCCCGCAATGGCGGCAAAATGGTGTCCAAACAAGACATTTTTGTTGGTGGGAACATAGTTCAAACCATCATTATTGACAACAGCAGGGGTTGCACGCGTGGCATCCAATTTCATCACCTTCGTGGCGATATACAGGCTGTAATACCGATAAGCAACCAAGTAAACGGCTACGGAAGCGACAATGATCCACAAAGCACTCACGTGCTCTCCCCGACGCAGCGCAACGACTCCAAGACAGAATGCGCCAATTATCCCCAATATCATCCAAGGGATATGTTTTAAAAATTTATTATTGTTCATAAGAATCCTTTTCCACAGTAAGACGAACAGCAAACCATTATTTAATTTTTTACTTCCTTTTCCATAAACCAACCCTATACAGCCAACAGGCATATATCCCCATGAAAGGTATATACCCGTCGCCACACTGCACTATGCTATAAAACTCTCTCTGAGAAAGTGGAAGGATCTTGCCCAACAGTTAATTAAATGCCAATCAAAATAAAACCCAATCCTGTACAACACAGTATTGGGAAAATTATTATATAATAAATTGTAAATTATCGAGTGATTGACAAGTAACGTTCGAAAACTTCACGTTCTTCATCCCGCAGAGTCAACACGTTAAAACCATCACGAGTTACCAAGATCGTATGCTCAAACTGAGCCGATAACCGACGATCTTTAGTTGTTACTGTCCAACCATCTTTATGCAGTTTTATATCCTTTTTGCCTTGGTTGATCATAGGTTCAATGGTGAAAGTCATTCCCTCTTCCAAGATAATACCTTCTCCCGCCTCGCCATAATGCAGAACTTGCGGTTCCTCATGCATATTACAGCCAATACCGTGCCCGCAATATTCACGTACCACCGTGTAATTATTTGCCTCGGCATGTTGTTGTATCGTATGACCAATATCTCCCAGAGTGATACCAGGTTTGACTATCTTAATTGCCTTATATAAGCATTCTTGAGTCACATTAACCAAACGTTTGGCATGAGAGGGTACATCCCCGACACAAAATGTGATACTGCTATCGCCGTAATATCCCTCTTTTTTGACAGTAACATCCACATTAACAATATCCCTATTTTTCAGCTTCTTTTCCGAAGGCCAACCATGACAAACAACATGATTAACTGAGGTATTGACTGTATAAGGAAAACCATATTGCCCCAAACTACCCGGTATCGCATCAAGGGTATTGATAATGTAATCATGGCAAAATGAATCAATTTCAAGAGTCGTAACACCAGGCACAATAATAGGACGGACAGCTTCAAGTACTTGACCAGTCAAGCGCCCCGCTATTTCCATCTTCTCTATTTCGTCCTTATTTTTTATTAGTATTCCGCTGCTTCTCGTCATATTATTTTTTCTCTTAATACAAGTTTGTAGGTTCCTTTTTAATCATGCATCCGCAATAGTGAATAATTCAAGCTAACATTGATCTAAAATTTACTGAACTATCCAATACGCCAATAGCCTCCTTTCTTCGCCCCAATACGCATCAAACGCCCATTATCCTGTAATATCTTAATATTTCGTTCTATTGTGCGTCGACTTACTCCCAATTCATCCGCTAATTGGCTTATTGTGATGGCAGGACGAGCAGTAATAACCGATAAGATTTTTTGTGCAGTAGCCTTTAGTGGTTGTGGATTTTCTACCGACATTTCTACCGACATTTCTACCGACATTTCTACCGACATTGCGACAGATTTCTGTTTTTGCAGATCCAGGTTTTCTCTAAGCGTTTCGGCTAATTTTTCCAGCATAAAATTAATAAATAGCGTACAGTCGCTAGTACGATCACACTCCCTAAGCACCTGATAATAGTCCTGTTGTTGATAATGAATTAACGTTTCTACCGGTAACCAAGCTAATTCAGGACGCCATTCGCTCAAAATCAATGTTTGCCACAAGCGCCCCATTCGACCATTACCATCAGTAAATGGATGAATAAATTCAAACTCATAATGAAATATTGAACTGGCGATCAATGGGTGAATATCCGTCTGTTTCAGCCATGTCAGCAATTCGTCCACTAACCGTGGTACTTGACTAGCAGGAGGAGCCATATGGATTAACTGTTTTTCTTGATAAATTCCCACATCTCCTCCACGTAATTGCCCTGGGCGATCAACCAATCCAGTCATCAGTAGCCGATGTGCAGCCAATAAATCCGTTACACGGGAGCTATGCCAGTCCGATAATTTTTCATAGGTCAATATGGCATTGCGCACTTCCTGAATATCCCTTGCTGGTGCCAACACACGCTTTCCATTAATAATTGCCGTCACCTGTTCCGTAGATAAACTATTATGTTCAATTGCCAATGATGCCTGTATGGTACGAATGCGATTTTCTTTACGTAATACAGGCGAAGAAGTTTCCGCTTGCATTGACCAACGCCCTAATAACTCACCAATTTCTACTACTCGATTAAGTATATCTGGGGTAATAGTGTATGGGGGTTGGTAAATAGCCACGATAATTTCCTCTAAGTCCGTCAATTCTTGATATCTCTTATAGCATTCAAGTGCTTTATGTCATCTGCTTTCTTATTATTTGATAGCATGGCTTAAGCCAAACAACAATCGAACCGCTTCGCAATCCTGCTGAATTGTCAAAAAATCTGATACATTCCTGCAAATAATCCTGCTAACCTACCGTTCAAGTCTTCTAACCGCACCTACAGATGAATCACACAGATTATCAGTGATAAGATAGCGTTTTCGCCCAGGATGAGGTCTATTAACGTTCCATCCTTAGCTGATTATATTTAGGTTTTGTCATTTAGATGGGTTGACTGAGCGTCGATGACCCAACTGAGTCAACAGGAATAGTAAAATTGAATCAAGTCAATATGAAAGAATCTCCAGCAAAGGGTATAGATAGCCATACTCCCATGATGCAACAGTATCTGCGTCTGAAAGCGCAGCACCCCGATATTATGTTGCTGTATAGAATGGGGGATTTTTACGAGTTGTTCTATGACGATGCCAAAAAGGCGGCGAAGTTACTGGATATCTCCCTAACCAAGCGCGGGCAATCGGCTGGTCAGCCTATTCCGATGGCAGGTGTCCCTTATCACGCAATCGAAAACTATCTGGCAAAACTGGTACAACTCGGTGAATCTGCGGCGATCTGCGAACAAGTTGGTGATCCTGCAACCAGTAAAGGTCCTGTTGAACGCAAAGTTGTGCGCATTGTGACTCCTGGCACTGTCACTGATGAAGCTTTACTACAAGAACGTCAAGATAATCTGCTCGCCGCTATCTGGCAGGATAACCAAGGATTTGGTTACGCGACGCTGGATATCACTTCTGGCCGTTTCCGCGTTTCTGAAATGTCCGACGAAGATAGTATTGCCGCAGAATTGCAACGAACCCGCCCTGCGGAATTACTCTATCCTGAAACATTTGAGCATATGGCATTGATTGAACGTTGCCACGGTCTACGCCGACGCCCAATGTGGGAATTTGAACTGGATACAGCAAGACAGCAACTTAATTTGCAATTTGGCACCCGTGACCTGATTGGCTTCGGTGTGGAAAAAGCGACGCTCGCCCTGCGTGCAGCAGGCTGTTTACTGCAATATGTCAAAGATACACAACGCACCACTTTACCCCATATTCGCAGCATTACGATGGAGCGCCTACAAGAAACGGTCATTATGGATGCCGCTACCCGTCGCAATCTGGAGATTACACAAAATTTATCCGGTGGTACTGAGAATACGCTGGCATCAGTACTCGATCAATGTGTAACACCGATGGGTAGCCGGATGTTAAAGCGCTGGCTACATGCACCAACCCGCAATATAGACGTGCTGGAAAATCGCCATCAAGCTATTTCCGCCTTACAAGAAATCGGTTATGAATTACGACCATTTTTGCGTCAGATCGGTGACTTAGAACGTGTGCTTGCCCGTCTTGCTCTCCGCTCTGCCCGTCCCCGTGATCTGGCCAGAATGCGCCATGCTTTCCAACAATTGCCTGATATCCATCAGATCCTGACATCCTCAGAGGCTCCTTATATCCAAACGCTACAGCAGCGTGTGGGACATTTTGATGAATTACAAACTCTGCTAGAGAATGCGGTTGTCGACACACCTCCTGTTCTGGTGCGTGACGGTGGCGTCATTGCCACGGGCTATAATGCTGAATTGGATGAGTGGCGAGCATTGGCTGATGGGGCCAGTGATTATCTGGATAAACTGGAGATCCGCGAACGCGAGAAACTCGGCATTGATACCCTGAAAGTGGGCTTTAATGCAGTGCATGGTTATTATATTCAGGTTAGCCGTGGACAAAGCCATCTAGTCCCTATCCATTACGTTCGTCGTCAAACGCTGAAAAACGCAGAACGCTATATCATTCCAGAATTAAAGGAATATGAAGACAAGGTGCTGACTTCCAAAGGCAAAGCACTTGCCATCGAAAAAGCCTTGTACGAAGAGTTATTCGATCTGTTACTGCCTCATCTGGCCGATTTGCAAACTTGTGCCGAAGCGCTGTCAGAGCTGGATGTCCTGGCAAACCTTGCCGAACGTGCTGAAACCCTAAATTACACCTGCCCGATACTAGCCGATAAAGTTGGTATTCAGATCACTGGCGGCCGGCATCCGGTTGTCGAACAAGTATTAAGCGAACCATTTATTTCTAACCCATTAACGCTCTCGTCACAGCGCCGTTTGCTGATTATTACAGGGCCGAATATGGGGGGGAAAAGTACCTATATGCGCCAGACAGCCTTGATGACGTTGATGGCTTATATTGGCAGTTTTGTTCCTGCCGAAAAAGCAGTTATTGGGCCGGTAGATCGTATCTTTACTCGTGTCGGTGCATCCGATGACCTGGCATCAGGACGTTCTACCTTTATGGTGGAGATGACCGAAACTGCCAATATATTGCATAACGCGACTGAGCACAGTCTGGTTTTGATGGATGAGATCGGCCGTGGTACATCAACCTATGATGGTTTATCCCTGGCGTGGGCTTGTGCTGAAAATTTAGCTAACCGTATCAAAGCAATGACCCTGTTTGCGACTCACTATTTTGAACTGACAACACTGCCTGAAAAACTGGAAGGTGTTGTCAATATTCATCTTGATGCAGTCGAGCATGGCGACACCATTGCTTTCATGCACAGTGTACAAGAAGGGGCGGCAAGTAAGAGTTATGGATTAGCTGTTGCATCGCTGGCAGGTGTTCCACGCGATGTCATTAAACGTGCTCGCCAGAAATTGAAAGAGCTGGAATCACTCTCCAATAGTGCAACCGCAGGCCATGTCGATACACCACAGTTAACCCTGCTGACAGAAGAAACTTCTCCAGCAGTTGAAGCATTGGAAAACCTTAATCCAGATAGCTTGACGCCACGTCAGGCATTGGAGTGGATTTATCGTCTAAAGGATATGGTTTAACAATGAATAAAATAGCCATGAATGGAACAACAATGAAGTTTGATACCCATTTGTTAGTACCCATTTATCAATTTTTACAGTGTGAAACTCCCGACCAATGGGTAGAAAAGGCGCGGCAGCCTGAGAATCTGCCAATTTTGTTGCGCGATCATCTACTCTGTGAATTGAAAGCAGCACAAAGTGCTATGTTCTTAATTCGTAAATATGCCGTTGATCCTGAAAGTGCTGACACCCTACTGGCTTGGTTTCAGCCTTATGAGAACTTTGCCTACAAAAAAATTGGCGATATTCATTCATTAAAAGGAAAAAATCAGGCCACCAAGCAAATTACTGCTCGGGCAAAATCACTTTATAGTCAAGATCTCATTGACAAAATGGTGTTATTAATTAAAGAAGAGTTACATCATTTTTATCAAGTATTGGAAATCATGGATGCCAGAGGAATAAGCTATGACAGTATCAGCGCTGGCCGCTATGCCAAATCCCTATTTCAGCATGTCACCAACCATGAGCCTTATACGTTGGTCGATAAACTGATTATTGGTGCTTATATTGAAGCACGCTCATGCGAACGTTTCGCAAAACTGGCCCCTCATCTGGATGAGGAATTAGGTAAGTTTTATATTTCTCTGCTACGTTCAGAAGCTCGCCATTACCAAGACTATTTGACGCTCGCCCAGTCAATATCTAAAGAAGATATTACAGAAAGAGTGAATTATTTTGGCCAGATTGAAGCGGAGCTTATTCAAACTCCCGATCAGGATTTTAAATTTCATAGTGGTGTTCCGATTATCTAACATTGATAAATGAAACACAAAATGGTAATGGAAATATAAATGAGTAAATAAAAGGCGGGCTTATTTAGCCCACCTTAGGATTACTATCTATACCAAATCGCCCTTCAATATGCGTCTTATATCTCCCCGCTACGCGGGGAGATATAAACAATCACATTGATTTGCAAGCTGCAACTTGAAGTGGGATTGGCATATATACCTCTATATTTTCAATTGCCACTTCGGGAATTACTTCTACCCTTGCCATCACAAAGTTGTCTAATTATCTTTGCTTCTGGAATTTATCTATTTTCCACGACGCTATAATTTGAAGTTTCTTAGGTATACGTTCTCAGGTATAAAGAATTAAGTACGGAATAATGATTCTATATTCAAGCCTTGGGTATGCAATATATCTTTAAGACGGCGCAACCCCTCAACTTGAATCTGACGAACTCTTTCTCTTGTTAAACCAATTTCTCGCCCAACATCTTCCAATGTTTCCGCTTCGTATCCAAGCAAACCAAAACGGCGAGCTAAAACTTCGCGCTGTTTTGCATTCAGTTCAAACAACCATTTAACGATACTCTGTTTCATATCATCATCTTGAATGGTCGTTTCTGGCCCCGAATCATTTTCATCAGATATTATATCCAATAATGCCTTATCTGAATCACCACCAATTGGTGTATCGACAGAAGTAATGCGTTCGTTCAGCCGCATCATACGACTTACGTCTTCAACAGGCTTATCCAGTTTTTCCGCAATTTCTTCGATACTAGGTTCATGGTCCAATTTATGTGCCAGTTCTCTTGCAGTACGTAAATAGACGTTCAATTCTTTGACTATATGAATAGGCAAACGAATTGTGCGAGTTTGATTCATAATGGCACGTTCAATTGTTTGACGGATCCACCATGTCGCATAAGTGGAAAAACGAAAACCTCTTTCAGGATCAAATTTTTCCACCGCACGAATAAGCCCAAGGTTACCTTCTTCAATCAGATCTAGCAGAGCTAATCCACGATTGCTATATCGGCGGGATATTTTTACAACCAATCGCAAATTACTTTCAATCATGCGTTGGCGTGCAGCTACATCCCCTCGCAATGCTCGTCTAGCAAAGAGAACCTCTTCCTCTGCTGTCAGCAGAGGTGAGAAACCAATCTCTCCAAGATAAAGCTGTGTTGCATCCAGCACCCGTTGGTTGACTCCTTGCAACAAATCAAAATCTTCATCAAGACCAGTTATATCATCCTCATCTTTCAGCAACGCTTCATCAAAGTCATCAGCTTCCATGCTATTTTCGTCTAAATCCGCCTCATCATACAACTCATTAACTTTAAGCGTACTTTGGCTCATCAGCTGCTCCTACCCATGATAATGCGGGCAGGAATTTTAGATCCCTGCCCCGGTTTATCGCTGCGGAAGATAACGCAGCGGGTTTACGGATTTTCCCTTATAGCGAATTTCAAAATGCAATCTTACCGAACTCGTTCCGGTGCTACCTATGGTGGCAATTTTTTGCCCCGCTTGAACATCTTGTTGTTCTCGAACCAACATTGTGTCGTTGTGCGCATAAGCGCTTAGGTAGTCATCGTTATGTTTTATTATTATTAGATTTCCATAGCCACGTAATGCGTTTCCGGCATAAACCACTTTCCCACTGGAAGTAGCAAATACGGGTTGGCCACGGCTCCCCGCAATATCAATGCCTTTATTTCCTCCCTGAGAATCAGAGAAGCCTTCAAGAATTTTTCCTTCTGCCGGCCACCTCCAATTATTAATTGCATCAATACCATTAATAACGTTATTTGCCCCTGCATCTGTTGCTGCAAACACTTTCGAATTGGTATTGTTTCCATCAGAAACAGTTGCCTTAGTCTTAGGCAACATTTTCCCTGAACTTGATCTATCAATATTTGCAGGATACGCATTAATTTTTTGAAAATCAACCTGACCAATTTTAGATCTCGTGATATTTGATGCTAATAATACGCTATTTTTGGAGGTTGGATTACCTATTCTCAATACTTGACCAACATTTAAGCTATAAGGCTCTGAAATATTATTTCTGAGAGACAGATCACGGAAATCATTGCCTGTAATCCAAGCTATATAAAACAAAGTATCACCATGTTTAACCGTATAAGTGCTCTTGTTGTAGCTTCCTTTGGGAATATTTTCGTAGTTACGGTTATAAATAATTCTTCCTTGAGACGAATTGCTATTGGCAGCATTATTCACTAGTTGACGGTTCTTAATAGCATGATCATCTGATACACGATTTGTATCGATATTCACTATTGGGGCTGGGCGATTTGATGTATTGCTACAACCTACCAGTACAATTCCCACAACAGTACTGGCAATTATCCATTTTATTTTTTTCACTGAGTTTTTTAGATTCATACTTTATTCCCCCATAAAGGCAAATATAAGTGCAAATAATGATGATGATTTATCAAAAATTTAGGGTTAAAAAAGACTTAAAGCGAAACATTTTGCTTAATTTCAGAAAAAATAACAGCTAATTTGACCCCCTCAAATAAATTAGCTGATTATGCTAGCTCGCCTTGAATTAGGGGTACAAAACGGACTGGTTCGATAACGTCGCCATGAAAATCATTACCATAACGATGTACCACTTTCAGTAACTGAGTACGCTCGCCCACAGGCAAAACCATCACGCCTCCATCGGCAAGTTGATGGAGTAATGCCTGTGGAATTTCTGGTGGCGCAGCTGTGACAATGATAGCATCAAAGGGTCCTTTTGATGGCCATCCCTCCCAGCCATCACCGTGGCGGGTTGAGATATTATGTAGGTCGAGTTGCTTCAATCTGCGCTTAGCCTGCCACTGTAATCCTTTAATCCGCTCCACGGAAAAAACACGTCTGGCTAAGTGAGCAAGTATTGCTGTTTGATAACCTGATCCTGTCCCAATTTCCAATACATTGGATTCAGGGGTCAAATTCAGCAACTCTGTCATGCGAGCGACAATATAAGGTTGGGATATCGTTTGCCCATGACCAATAGGCAGTGCGGTATTTTCATATGCCTTATGGGCGAGAGCTTCATCAACAAAACATTCTCGAGGTACTTTGCCTATAACCTCCAACAGGTGTTCATTGTGAATTCCTTGCTGACGCAATTGCGCCAGAAAATTTTTTATTGATCGGTTTAACATTCCCCAATATCCCCGACTTTTGCCAACCAATCATTTATCAGCTCTTGGGTTTTATAAGCTGTTAAGTCTACTTGCAAAGGGGTAATGGAGACAAATCCTTCTTCTACCGCAGCAAAATCTGTTTCTGGCCCAAAATCACTTTTTTCTCCCGGAGGGCCTAGCCAATAAAGCATATTACCTTTGGGATCTTCCATGGCATAGACTTGCTCAGCAGCATGACGGCAACCGCATCGGGTCACCCGAAACCCCTTGATTTGTTCAATGGGAATATCAGGGACATTAACGTTCAAAATATTGCCCGTTCTCAATGGGGATTTTTGCAGCAAAGCTAATAAACGCACGGCCACTTCTGCCGCTGTTTCATAATGTTGGTCACCATTGAGTGATACCGCCAATGCGGGTAAACCTAAGTGGCGTCCTTCCATTGCAGCCGCGACCGTGCCAGAGTAAATCACATCATCACCAAGGTTAGGACCACAGTTGATACCAGAAACGACAATGTCAGGACGAGGACGTACCAGATTATTCACACCCAAATAGACACAATCCGTCGGTGTACCTTCCTGAACAGAAATATCACCATTGTTCAGTGTGTTGATGCGCAAAGGACGATCCAGCGTTAAGGCATTCGACGCACCACTACGGTTACGGTCAGGTGCAACTACCTGCACATGGTAGTGTTTCCGCAATGTAGCCGCTAAGGTTTGAATACCCGGTGCGGTGACACCATCATCGTTGCTCAGCAATATCCGTAACATTGATATATCTCATTGATTTTAATAAAAATAAAATAATTTAATAGGGTGATTTACCCTGCGTGTGTTTGATCTTAGCATGACGTTAACAGTTTTGTAGAGTGCTTTGCATTCAAGCCACATCAAGGGAAGAACCAAGATCCTGATTGATCAATTCCCTAACAACACTGGTTGCAAAACTACCAGATGGCAAAGAGAAATGCAGAATGACAGTTTGGTCATTTTGCCATTCCCAACGCAGGTTAAGCGGTTGCACCAATATTGCCCGACGAGAGCTTTCCACACGCTCACGTTTAACTAACGCCCAAAGTGCTTCGTAATCCAATAAACATTGTTGTTCGAAATCCAGGGCCTGAGATTGTGTTCCTAATGCTTTGTCACCCGGTAAAGGTGCTGTTATCTGTAACTCTCCATCCACAACTCGCTGCTGCAATACCGATAATTCAGATTCATCAGCCACAAACCAACTACCGCGCCCCGTTAATTGTAATGCATCGCCATTTTTTACCTTTTGGTGTCCATTTTGGGCAATACGTTTGCTGGCAACAGTATTAAACATCGCGCTGCGACAAGCAGAAAGATAAAAGCTACGCCGGTTACGTTCTTTGACTTGGATTTCATTAGCTGCCCAGCGTTGAGCCTGGACTAAATTTTGGCCATCCCGCCCGAAACGTTGTTCACCAAAGTAATTCGGCACACCAGTTTGCGCTATCTGCTGCAAACGCTTTTCCACTGATTGCCGGTCAGAAATGTCCCTTAATACCAGTGTGAAGTCATTGCCTTTCAATGCGCCAATTCGTAGCTTGCGTTTCTGGCGGGAAGTTGCCAGCACTTCACAACCCTCAAGTTGAAATACCGTGAAATCTGGATCTTGTTTCCCCGGTATATGCAAACAGAACCACTGTTCTGTCACTGCACTGCGATCTTTCAACCCCGCATAGCTGACAGAGCGTGCCGGTATTTTGGCAAAACGGGCAAGATGATCCGCGACAAATTGGGTGTTACATCCTGTTTTACGGATATGGACCATTAAGTGTTCGCCTTCGCCATCAGGAGAAAATCCCAAATCTTCGCGAACAATAAAATCTTCTGGTGTGGCTTTCACAATACCGGTCGCTTCCGGCCGGCCATAAAGCCAATGTAATTCACTCAATGTCATATTTATTTCTTTTACCCGCTTATTCTTTTACCAACAAAGCAACCGCTTCGCAGGCAATACCCTCTTTACGACCAACAAATCCCAGTTTTTCTGTTGTTGTCGCTTTAACGTTAATATCATCCATATGGCATTCAAGATCTTCCGCCAGGTTAACCCGCATCTGGGGAATATGCGGTAACATTTTTGGTGCCTGTGCGATAATGGTGATATCCAGGTTGCCTAACCGATAGCCCTTCGCACGGATACGGCGATAGGCTTCTTTCAGTAATTCACGACTATCCGCCCCCTTGAAGGCAGGATCGGTATCGGGAAATAATTTACCAATATCTCCCAAGGCTGCCGCGCCCAATAGAGCATCTGTAGCAGCGTGTAAGGCGACATCCCCATCGGAATGAGCAATTAATCCCTGTTCATAAGGAATGCGGACACCGCCAATGATCAATGGCCCTTCTCCACCAAATTTATGCACATCAAAACCATGTCCAATTCTCATACGATAGATTCCTTAGCTTTTTGGGATAGGTAAAATTCAGCCAATGCCAAATCTTCAGGTTGAGTCACTTTTATGTTATCCGCCCGTCCATTAATCAGCACAGGACGATAACCACAATGCTCAAGTGCCGAAGATTCATCGGTGATACAGGCTTGATCTGCAAGGGCCTTGATCAAACAATCACGCAATAACTGCAAAGGGAATAATTGTGGCGTCAGAGCATGCCACAGCCCGTTACGGTCAACGGTATGCGCAATCAATGTGTGGTCAATTGTGGGTGACTCTGAGACTGGTAGCGATACCATGCGTTTCATCGTATCTCTCACCGGTGATGCCAATAATCCACCACATATGTCAGGAGAGACTGCATTGTGATCAATAATCCGCAACAGGCTATCGAGATCATTTCGATGGAGACAAGGACGGGCTGCATCATGCACTAAAACCCAGCTTGTCCTGTCTGTGCCTGTGGGCAAACTAGCCAGATAATCCAACCCAGCCAGAACCGAATCAGCTCGCTCTTCACCGCCAATAACTGTCGTAATTCTTGGATCAGAAGCGACAGGCAATTGCGCAAATTGGGTATCAGCTGGATTCAGCGCAATAATGACGCGTTGTATACAAGGATGCTCAAACAATGCTGCTAAGGTATGTTCAAGAATTGTTTTTCCGGCAACTTTCAGATACTGTTTTGGGCAATCTGATTTCATCCTGCTACCAATACCCGCAGCAGGGATCAAGGCGATAATTTCAGCAGGGGAATGAAGTTGTGACTTATTCATTTCGATTATTATTTACTGTTTTGATTTAACGGTTATTGCGCATTATGCTTTGAGGTATCAGGCACCATACGATAAAAAGATTCTCCCGGTTTAATCATGCCCAATTCATTACGAGCGCGTTCTTCAATCGCTTCCTGCCCCCCTTTAAGATCCTTAATTTCAGCAAACAACTGGTCATTACGTGCTTTTAGTTTTAAGTTATCAACCTCTTGTTTATCAACTTCAGCCTTAACCCGCACATAATCATGAATACCGTTTTTGCCGAACCACAGTGAATACTGTAACCACCCCAGCAGAACCAATAATAGTAGCGTTAGTTTGCCCATCTCCCCCCCTGAAAACCTGCTAATCATCCCACAACTGAAAGCATGACGCCACTGACTCTCACAAAACCATTTACAAAACCATTCGCAAAAAAAGCCTCTTGCAAAACAGGATTGCACGACATAGTAGAAATGCATTGCATTAAATGAGTGTAGAAACACATTATTTCACTAACAATAATAATGTGTTTCATAACAGTTTGTTGGGTTTGGTCGTTAAGTTGGCAGGATATTATTATTTTTCAAGGCAAACAGCAGTTTTTCAATCGAAGATTCTACAGACTGTGAACCCTCTAAATAGACTTCTGGCTGTTCGGGAGCTTCATAGGCTGCATCAATTCCGGTGAAATTACGTAATTCTCCCGCTCGTGCTTTTTTATATAGTCCCTTGGGATCACGAGCCTCACAGATCTCCAATGGCGTATCGACATACACTTCAATAAAGCGCCCCTCTTCCATGAGTTCGCGTATTTTTTGCCGTTCTGCTCTATGGGGGGAAATAAATGCTGTCAGGACAACCAATCCCGCATCAACCATCAATTTTGCAACTTCACCGACGCGCCGGATATTTTCCTGCCGATCTATTTCAGAAAAGCCCAAATCACTGCACAGGCCATGACGGACATTATCCCCATCCAGTAAGTACGTTTTGATTCCCTGTGCAAACAATGCCTGCTCCAATGCTCCTGCAAGGGTGGATTTTCCTGAACCAGACAGCCCTGTGAACCAAATCACCCGTGCAGGATGCCCATTTGCACTTTCCCGCTGTGACCTGTCCAAAACATGTGAATGCCAGACGATATTATTCTGATCCACTTATTTTCCTCCCAATAGATCACGTACTCCCCAGTGCGGGAAGTGGCGACGAACTAATTGGTTAAGCTCCAGCTCAAACTCACTGTATTCTTTCGGCTCTTCATAAACATCTGCCTGGATTTCACGCACCAATCCCGCTCCTACGGTCACATTGGTCAGACGATCAATCAGGATAATGCCACCGGTATCTGCATTTTGCGCATAGCAGTCGAGCAATAAAGGTTCATCAAATGAAAATTCCACCCGCCCAATGGCATTGAGGGGTAATTCAATCGCAACTTTCTGTGTCAGGTTGTTAATATCCACTTGATATTGAACATTCTCGACTTTGCCACGGCTTTTTTTACCCGCGACTTTGATATCCAAGCTTTGCCCTTGAATCAGTGGCTGTTCTGACATCCAGACGACATCAACCAAAGCGTGGCGGGTTGCGCTCATTTGAGCGTCAACAGCAATCAATAAGTCACCACGGCTAATATCTATTTCATCTTTTAATACGAGGGTAATAGCCTCTCCAGGTACGGCAAATCTGAGATCACCATTAAACGTGACGATCCTTTCTACCGTAGAAATCACACCAGATGGCATCACTTTTATTTGCTGGCCTTGCCATAAGATCCCTGATGACAATGTGCCGCTATATCCACGAAAATCAAGATCAGGGCGGTTGACATACTGTACGGGGAAACGCAAGGGCTGTTCTGTCGCTTTTGTTTTTACGTCCACGGATTCCAGGATATCCAGTAGCGTTTTTCCCGTATGCCACGCCATTTTTTCACTGCGGGTGACGATGTTATCCCCTTCCAACGCCGAAATTGGGACGAAATAGAGGGTGAGATCAGTAGGTAATTGTGCTGCGAAATTCAAATAATCTTGCTTGATCTGTTCAAATATCTCTTGCTGATATCCAACCAAATCCATTTTATTGACTGCCACCACCAAGTGACGAATACCCAGCAAGGTACTGATAAAACTGTGGCGGCGAGTTTGTTCCTGAACACCTTTGCGTGCATCGATCAATAAAATAGAAAGATTACTGGTTGAGGCGCCTGTCGCCATATTGCGGGTATATTGCTCATGCCCGGGTGTGTCCGCAATAATGAATTTACGCTTTTCCGTAGAAAAATAGCGGTATGCTACGTCAATGGTGATGCCCTGTTCCCGTTCCGCCGCCAATCCATCAACTAATAAAGCCAGATCAAGCTTTTCTCCCTGAGTCCCAATTCGCTTGCTATCGCTTTGTAAAGTTGCCAGCTGATCCTCATAGATTTGACGGGTATCATGCAGCAAACGTCCAATTAGGGTACTTTTACCATCATCCACGCTACCACAAGTTAAAAAACGCAGTAATCCTTTTTCCTGCTGCATTCGAAGATAGGCTTCAACTCCACCTTGTTGCTTGATCTGACTAGCAATAGTTTCATTATATGCAAGTGCTGGCATATCTGGACTCCTTAAAAATAACCCTGGCGCTTTTTCAGCTCCATAGAACCTGACTGATCACTGTCAATCAGCCGCCCTTGCCGTTCGCTAGTGGTCGATATCAACATTTCTTCGATGATTTCCGGCAACGTTTCTGCTTCTGATTCCACCGCGCCTGTCAGCGGCCAGCAGCCAAGTGTCCTAAAGCGCACTTTACGCTGGCTAATGACTTCCCCTGCTTTCAGGTCAATTCGATCATCGTCAACTATAATTAATGTCCCCTCACGCTGAACAACCGGGCGAAATTTAGCAAAATAAAGGGGGACGATATCGATCTGCTCCAAATAGATGTATTGCCAGATATCCAACTCGGTCCAGTTGGATAATGGGAAGACGCGGATACTTTCCCCTTTGTTAATCTGGCCGTTATAATTGCGCCAAAGTTCAGGGCGCTGGTTTTTAGGATCCCAACGATGGGAACGGTCACGGAATGAGTAAATTCGTTCTTTGGCTCGCGATTTTTCTTCATCACGCCGCGCCCCGCCAAATGCTGCATCAAAGCCGTATTTATCCAGTGCTTGCTTCAATCCTTCTGTTTTCATGATATCGGTATGTTTGGCACTGCCATGAATAAAAGGATTGATTCCCAGCATCTCGCCTTGTGGATTGCGGTAAACCAGTAACTCAAAACCATATTTTTCCGCTGTACGATCACGGAAGTCATACATGTCCTGAAATTTCCAGCCTGTATCTACGTGTAATAAAGGAAAAGGCAGTTTTCCCGGATAAAATGCTTTACGTGCAAGATGCAGCATTACAGAGGAATCTTTACCAATCGAATAGAGCATGACGGGGTTGGCAAATTCAGCAGCCACTTCCCGAATAATATGGATACTTTCAGCTTCAAGTTGCTGTAAGTGTGTTAGTCTTTTTTCGTCCATTGGGCACTCCTTATACTAAATCAATCACAGCAGGGGGATTTACTTGATCAGCCGCGTTTTCGCTTTCAAACCATCCTATTTGATGGTGGAGTTGAGCCACCTCTCCTATTACCAGTAAGGCAGGTGAGGGAACTTCTTGTGCCAATCGTTCCAATTCGGATAAGGTTCCGGTCAATACTTGTTGTTCTGGACGAGTGCCACAACCAATCACGGCAACGGGGGTGTGGCTGTCCCGACCGTGTGAGATCAACTTTTGGCTGATCAAGGCTGCTTTCATAATCCCCATATAAATGGCTAATGTTTGATTGCCCCGCGCGAGTGCTGGCCAATCCAATTCATTGCCATTTTCACGGCAATGTCCGGTAATAAAGGTGACACTTTGCGCGTGTTCTCTGTGAGTCAATGGAATACCTGCGTAAGCAGAAGCGCCTACCGCTGCCGTAATGCCAGGCACAACTTGAAAAGGAATTCCCGCTGCTGCCGCAATCTGTAATTCTTCTCCACCACGGCCGAAAATAAAGGGATCGCCCCCTTTTAAGCGAACCACTTTTTTCCCCTGATTCGCTAATTTGATGATAAGTCGGTTGGTTTCTTCCTGCGCTACGGAGTGATTACCTGCTCTTTTTCCAACACAGATTTTGTCTGCATCACGGCGAACTAACTCCAGAATTTCTGCGCTCACTAAATGGTCATAAAGAATGACGTCAGCCTGCTGGATCACTTGCAAGCCTTTTAAGGTCAATAATCCTGGATCACCTGGTCCAGCGCCTACCAGAGCAAGTTCTCCTTGGGAATGAGAGTCACCTTGTGTCAACTGCTGTTCAAGTTGCTCTTCTGCTTGCTGTAATTGCCCATTGGCAATGAGTGTGGCAAAACGCCCATTAAACGCTTTTTCCCAAAAGTGGCGCCGTTGACGTATGGAAGTAAAACGTTGTTTCACGCGTTCGCGCCAGCGCCCCGCGATATTTGCCATCGTACCCAAGCTAAATGGGAGCAAAGACTCCAGCTTTTCCCGCAATAATCTTGTCAATACCGGAGATTTTCCAGCCGATGAGATCGCCACAATAACCGGGGAGCGATCAATAATTGAGGGGAAAATGGCCGAACAGAGCGGTTGGTTATCCACAACGTTGGTCAAAATAGCGCGCTTATTGGCTTCAGTAAAAATATGCTGATTTAGGTCGTGATCATCGGTGGCGGCAATCACTAAAAATACACCATCAAGATATTCTGTTTTAAACGTTCCCTGTAACCACTCAACTTCCCCTTTTTGATAGCGTTGTTGCAGTTCTGCATGTAGCTCAGGAGCAACAACCGTTAACACTGCACCAGTACGAAGTAATAAGTCTGCTTTGCGAGAGGCGATTTCTCCGCCCCCTATCAGCAATACAGATCGGGCTTTAAGCTCAATAAATAAAGGTAAATAATCCACGATACCATCCCGCGTTAGAGCCTGTTCATGTTCAACCCTATGGATTTCAGGTCACAAAGGATATAGCTCTTAATTATTATGATGACCAAGGAATGAATATATGAGGCCGTGATCAGGTTATGAAATGACAAAAAGTAATTATTTGTTCCTGAATCGCATAAGATAATTCTTTCGCAAGTTATAGAGCCAATTAAGCAAGATATGCAGCATAAAAAAACAGCGCCTCTTTTTGAGAGAAGCGCTGCCTAGTAGATTTGTAATATCAATTCAACTTTCGTGCAAACCACACTCACGTTTCAAGCCAAAAAAACGCGTTTGTTCTTCACTCATACCGGGTTCCCATTTTTGGGTGGTATGCGTATCCCCGACAGAAAGGTAGCCCTGTTCCCATAATGGATGGTATTCAAGGCTATGCTTGGTCAAGTATTGGTGAACCTGCCTATTATCCCAATCAATTATAGGCAAGATTTTAAAAACTCCCCGTTGAACTGCCAGCACAGGTAAGTTAGTTCGGCTTTCTGATTGCTGGCGACGCAACCCAGCAAACCAGCTTTGTGCTTGCAGAGCTGCTAATGCACGATTCATCGGCGCAACTTTATTGATTTGGTTATAACGTTCTATCCCTTCTATTCCCTGTTCCCATAATTTGCCATAACGTGCTTCTTGCCAGGCGGGAGAATGTTCTGCACGAAAAATCTTCAAGTTCAGGTTGAGTTTTTCAGTCAGTTTATCAATAAATTGATAAGTTTCAGGAAATAAGTATCCCGTATCGGTAAGAATCACGGGAATATCAGGATACTCCCGTGTCACAAGATGCAAACAGACAGCCGCCTGAATACCAAAACTAGAGGAAAGCACAAATTCGCCAGATAGATGCTCCAATGCCCATCTCACACGTTCACGAGCATCCAGTATCTCCAGTTGTTGATTGATGTCTGCCAATGACGTGATTTGCTGCTCTGGAGCCAGTGCCACCAGCTCCGATAAGTTCAGTCGGCTCACACTGCCTCCTGCCAATCATAAAAATCGACGGCTGAATTCAATACTGGCTTGATGATATCGGTGCGGATCAGAAAATCACCAAAACATTCATTGGCATGACGTTCCGATGCCCAACGACCAATTAATTCATCCAGTATCTCAAGGATCTCTGCTGATGTAATATTTTCCTTGTACATGCGGGGAATGCGATCACCGATGCGATTTCCACCAAGATGCAGGTTGTAACGATCAAGTGCTTTACCCACCAGCCCAATTTCTGCCAGCATCGCCCTGCCACACCCATTCGGACAGCCTGTAACACGCAGTATGATCTCTTCATCACCCACACCATGTTTTTCCATTAACGCATCAACATAATCGACAAAAGTCGGCAGGAAACGTTCTGCTTCAGCCATCGCTAATGGGCAGGTAGGAAATGAAACACAGGCCATAGCGTGGTGACGCAAAGTAGTCACGCTATCGTCAATTAAGCCATGAGCACGGGCAATGTCTTCAATCCGCGTTTTTTCACTCTCCGGCACTCCTGCCACAATCAGGTTTTGGTTGGCAGTCAGACGAAAATCGCCTTTATGGATTTTCGCAATTTCTGCAATCCCTGTTTTTAATGGCTTGTTGGGATAATCCAACAAACGGCCATTTTCAATAAATAAGGTCAGGTGCCATTGATCATCAATGCCTTTTAACCAACCAATTTGATCGCCCCGGCCAGTGAATTGATATGGCCGAATAGCTTCAAATTTCACACCAGCACGTTTTTCAACCTCTTGTTTGAAGGTTTCGATACCTACACGTTCAAGGGTATATTTGGTTTTCGCATTTTTACGGTCAGTCCGGTTACCCCAATCACGTTGAGTGGTCACTATCGCCTCTGCAATGGCCAAGGTGTGTTCCTGTGCAATAAAACCAAATTCACTCGCCAGTCGTGGGAAGGTTTTTTTGTCGCCGTGGGTCATGGCTAATCCCCCACCCACCAATACGTTAAAGCCAATTAATTGATCATTTTCCGCAATGGCAACAAAGTTCATATCGTTGGCATGCAGATCCACATCATTTTGTGGCGGGATCACTACCGATGTTTTGAATTTACGGGGCAGATAAGTGGTGCCAAGAATCGGCTCTTCATCGGTTGTTGCAACTTTTTCTTTATCTAACCAGATTTCAGCATACGCATTGGTACGAGGGAGCAGATGTTCCGATATCTTTTTCGCCCACTCATAGGCCTGTTGGTGTAAAGCAGACTGCACCGGATTGGACGTACACAACACGTTACGATTGACGTCATTAGCAGTAGCCAGTGAATCCAAGCCCATATGTGCTAATAATTGATGGGCTGGTTTGAGATTGTTTTTTAAGATCCCATGAAACTGGAATGTCTGGCGGTTAGTCAATCTAATACTGCCATATAGTGTATTTTCTGTCGCAAACCGATCAATGCCCAGCCACTGTCTTGGCGTAATAATCCCCCCCGGTAAGCGACAACGCAACATCATGGCATGGCGTGGTTCGAGTTTTTGTTCTATACGCTCGGCCCGAATATCACGGTCATCTTGCTGATACATGCCGTGAAAGCGGATAAGGAGAAAATTATCCCCCTCAAATCCACCTGTCAGCCCATTTTTTAAATCTTCGCTGATCGTTCCTCGCAAATAATTACTGTCCAACTTCATGCGTTCACTGTCTGCAAGTTTTCCTTCAACGATTAGGGTATCTGTTTTTTCTTTGCTCACATTGCTCATATTAGTAAACATCTCTCTGATAACGGCGCTCAAGGCGCAATTCACTCAAGAATTCATCAGCCTGTTCAGCATCCATACCACCATGTTGTGAAATGATGTCCAATAGGGCCTGTTCTACATCTTTTGCCATGCGATTCGCATCGCCACAGACATACAGATGGGCGCCATCCTGGATCCAGCGCCAGACTTCTTCTCCCTGTTCACGCAGTTTGTCTTGTACATACACTTTATGCTGCTGATCCCTTGACCATGCCAAATCAATGCGAGTCAATAAGCCCTCTTTCACATAACGCTGGAATTCAACCTGATAAAGAAAATCTTCCACAAAATGGGGGTTACCAAAAAACAGCCAGTTTTTACCTGCCGCTTCCTGGTTGTCTCGGTGCTGCAAAAATGCCCTAAATGGAGCAACCCCTGTTCCTGGCCCAATCATGATGATTGGTGTATTAGGATCGGCCGGTAAACGGAAATTGTCGTTTTGTTCGATAAACACGCGGATGCTGTCATCTTCTTGCAAGCGATCCGCCAGATAACCTGACGCGCCACCTGTACGGGCACGCCCTTCAATGTCATAACGAACAACGCCAACAGTAATATGAACTTCGTTTTCCACCTCAGATTGTGAAGAGGAGATGGAATAGAGACGTGGTGTCAGTGGGCGCAATAAATCAATAAATTGTTGGGCTTCTGGCTGTGAAGCAGCAGCCCTGACCATATCGACAATAGGCGTTGTCTGGGCATATTGCTGCAAGGCTTGTTTGTTAGCGACTAGCGATAACAGTTTTTCATCTTTCGCCAACGCTGCATATTTCCCAACAATTACACTGGTATTTTGAGTCAACTCTACATGGCTAATCAACGCCTCACGCAGTGGGAGTGATTTTCCATGCACATTGACCTGCTCTGAACCTTCCAGCCAAAGTAGCGCTATTAATTCATCCACTAAAGCCGGATCGTTTTCAAACCAGACTCCCAGGGCATCTCCTGGTTGATAACGCAGCCCTGAGTCCCCTAAATCAATTTCAACATGGCGAACATCTTTGTCAGAACCACGTCCCGTTATTTTCCAGTTAGTCAACAGAGAGGCCGTTAGAGGGTTTTCTTTAGTATATGTTTGGGCTTCTTTAACATGCGTAGAAACAGTAGGTGGCGTGATAATCGGAGCGTCAGTCTTTGCTTGTACTGACAAACGTTGCTTCAAAATATCCGTAATTTGTTGACGCCATTGAGCTGCCTGTTCTTGGTATTCCACATCAACATCAACACGAGCCAATAGGCGCTGAGCACCCAGTTCATGCAAACGACTGTCAAAATCTTTCCCCGCCTGACAGAATTTTTCATACGACGTATCCCCAAGGGCAAATACGGCATATACCGTCTCTTTCATTGAGGGTGCTTTTTTAGAATAGAGATACTTATGAAGTGCTACGGCTTCCTCGGCAGGTTCACCTTCACCTTGCGTTGAAGCAATAATAATCAATACACGTTCCTGGGAAATTTGCTTAAATTTATAGTCACCCGCATTAATTAAGTTTACATTGATATTTTCAGCTAATAGTGAATCTCTTAGTTGTTCAGCCAGATGACGGGCATTGCCTGTTTGCGATGCGGAAAGCAAAGTCACTGTTTCTTTTGCAGAAACGACAGGTGTCTCTGCCCCAATTTGTGGCTGATGATTCACCATTCCCCAAAAGTAGCCAGACAACCAAGCTAATTGATGGGGAGAAAAATCGCTAATTGCAGACTGCAAGCGTGATAATTGTTCTGGAGAAACAGGTAGTAATGCGATTGAAGGTGGTTTTGCGGTCATTGTCCCAGTGCCTTTTGCTATAGCCAGTATCCATGTTGTAAAAGATACAAAAATCAATCCAGTCATGAACATGAATTGATTAAGGTTATCCCAAAATGGGGGCTGTATTTAAAGAAAGGATTGCAATATCTCATAACCAAAATGCCTAACTTTATTTACAGATTTAATATATCAATAAAGTCGTTAAGCGTTGTGCTTTTTACTTCCAGAAAAATCACGTTAAGCTCGCAAAGTTCAGGTAGAATAGCCGACCTTTTGAAGTCAGGGGAAAGCACAATGAGTACAACCATCTTTAAAGATTTTCAATTCGAAGCAGCACATCACCTTCCACACGTACCGGAAGGGCACAAATGTGGGCGTTTGCATGGGCATTCATTTATGGTACGTCTGGAGGTCACCGGAGAAGTTAATCCACTTAGTGGCTGGCTCATGGATTTTGCCGATGTCAAAGCTGCCTTTAAACCTGTCTGGGAACAACTCGATCACCATTATCTCAATGAGATTCCTGGGCTTGAAAATCCAACCAGCGAAGTGTTGGCCAAATGGATCTGGGAGAAGTTAAAACCGACGTTGCTTCAACTCAGTGCTGTTATGGTTAAAGAGACTTGTAGCGCAGGTTGTATCTATCGGGGAGAATAAGGATTCAGCACCAGAGCCTGGTGCTGAATGAGATTTAGGCGATATTTAAGTATTTATGGGTTTGCATCGAAAAACGCCAATTACGGGCAATACACGTTTCGATGCACAGGCGAGTAGCATCTTCTTTCTGGCTGATCGGCTGTAAGGCAATAAGCGGAGTAGGATTTCCATCAAGCATAGTCAATAATTCATCTAATGCTTCAATATCGCGCTGCCGCCCGACAGGGTGCTTAATTTCATCAGCGCGTTTAATCGCATCAGGTAAAACCCGATAGCCTCCGCGCATTTTCACTTTCGGAGAAACCGTCACCCACGTTTTGTCAGAACACTTAATAGCATGTGTACCACTCGTCTCTATCTGACATTGATAGCCTTCACTTTCCAGTGTTTCAGTCAAAGGACGCAAGTCATATAAGCACGGTTCTCCCCCGGTAATGACAATATGCTTCGCACTGTAACCTTGACGAGTGAATATGCTCAGTAATTGTTTTGCACTGGCAGCGCCCCACAAATCGCTCTCTTGCGATTTCAGTAAGATATTTTCCATCGGCTGCTGTTTATCAGCCTCTTTTTCCCATGTATGTTTGGTATCGCACCAACTGCACCCTACAGGACATCCTTGTAATCGAACGAAAACCGAAGGTACACCGGTAAACACGCCTTCTCCCTGTAAAGTTTGGAAGATTTCATTTATTGGGTAAATCATAAAAAAACTCTGGTTTTAATAAACTGCCCGTTATTATTACAGATATCTATCCCGCGAACATCCATCTTTATGGTATTGTACCTGGTTGCTTTTGCTGGCATCTCACGCCAGACAGAGCATCGTATGCCTAAATACTCTCAGGCTGAAAGGATAGATGGGAATAACGAATGCAAAATAATGAAAATCAGCTTAAACAGGGTCTAAGCGTGCGGCACATCCGCTTTATGGCTTTAGGCTCTGCAATAGGTACGGGGCTGTTTTATGGCTCAGCAGCAGCGATACAGCAAGCTGGCCCCGCTGTATTGCTAGCCTATTTACTCGGCGGTGCTGCCGTATTTATCGTGATGAGAGCACTGGGCGAAATGGCCGTCCACCATCCTGTTTCTGGTTCTTTTTCGCAATATGCCAGCCATTATTTGGGGCCTTTGGCCGGTTTTTTAACTGGCTGGATCTACATTCTTGAAATGCTATTTGTTTGCCTGGCTGATATTACCGCATTCGGCACATATATGAAGCTCTGGTTCCCGCATGTTGAACAGTGGATTTGGGTTTTAGGGATTGTCTGTTTTATTGGTGCCTTAAATCTGTGTCACGTAAAAATCTTTGGTGAAATGGAATTCTGGCTTTCAATCATTAAAGTCACTGCCATTATTGCCATGATTATCGGTGGCCTTGCCATTATGTTTTACGGCTTCGGACAAGCAACTGAGCACGCAACTGGCCTGTCCAATTTATGGGAAAATGGCGGTTTTATGCCAAATGGTATCAGTGGCGTGATAGCTTCATTCGCCATTGTTATGTTCGCTTTTGGTGGCATCGAAGTCATTGGTATCACGGCCAGTGAAGCGAAAAATCCAGAAAAAACGATCCCTCAAGCAATTAATGCGGTCCCATTTCGTATCTTGATCTTCTATGTCTTGACTCTATGTATCCTGATGAGCATCTATCCATGGAATCAAATTGGTCAGGATGGCAGCCCATTTGTACAGATTTTTTCTAATTTGGGAATCAATTCAGCGGCAAATATTCTGAATGTGGTCGTGATTACCGCGGCTATTTCCGCTATCAATAGTGATATTTTTGGTGCTGGCAGAATGATGTATGGTATGGCACAGGAAGGACAAGCCCCTAAATCATTCAAAAAATTAACTCGTAATGGCGTGCCATGGATGACGGTTCTTGTCATGACTGCAGTTCTATTACTTGGCGTAGTGCTAAATTATCTGATCCCTGACGAGATCTTCATTCTTATCGCTTCTGTCGCTACATTTGCAACTGTCTGGGTATGGTTGATGATTTTAATCTCGCAGATTGCCATGCGTCGCCAAATGAGTACAGAAGAAGTCAAGACACTGAAATTTCCAATCCCGATGTGGCCTGTCGCTCCTGCAATCACACTCGTCTTCATGGTCAGTATCATCGTATTGCTGGGCTATTTTGAGCAAACAAGAGACGCGCTATATGTTGGTCTAGGTTGGGTATTTATTTTGACTCTAGCCTATTTCTTCGGCGTAAAGAAAAAACGTTCTGCTAATCAGTAAGCGATGAAAGTCTGTCTCAAAAAGCGTCGGTAAGCATCGACGCTTTTTATATTCTTCTCCTGCAAGAACAGTAATCCCATCAATTATCATCACAAAGAAAATTTCACTATCAACGGGTTATGATCAGACGCACCCGTCATGACAACTGCTGCATAGGAAACTTTTAGTTCGCGATAAAAGACAAAATCTAACGGCTTGCCAAAAACAATTGTCCTATGATCGTCATTAAAATGTACTTCTTTCAATTGCATACGGCGAGCAAAACGTTCCAATATTTTTAATCTCTGCCGACTCCATGCATTAAAATCCCCAGCAAAAATAACAGGGCCATTATGTAAGCTGATATGCATACCAATGTTATTGAGTTGTCGACTATAAACATCAACACCAAGGCTAAAGTTAATAGCATGCACGTTTATCACCATTAACTGACGTTGATCTGGCAATGGATAAATTGTAATTAATGACGATTTAGATAATCTAAGTATCGGTTCTTTTTCACGTAGCGGGCAACAATAAACTGGTGAAGACGATGCTAATGTCATCACTCCTGATGGATGTTGAGGAATAGCAAATGCAGGAACCTGATCCGCGACCAAGCCACTGTCTGTAATAAATCTCAATAAGGCTGGCGTCGTTTGTGCTTCTTGCAGTAAGACAAGATCACTTTTCTCAATCAAAGAAGCCAAAACATGTTGCCATGATGGCCGTTGTTGTTTGTAGATATTCCAGATGGCAACAGAAAGCTCATGATTATGCTCAAGAAGCGGTTCTCCTCGTGGTAACGACGCATTCTCAAGTAATTGCTTAGAAGTGGGAAAAACGCGTTCCACAGGCTGTCCAGCAACATATCTCATGGCAAAATTTTTTTGAGCGTAATTTTTTCTCGCCCAGCTTTTTCTTAAATAACTATTCCTGATCAAGTTTCCCCCAACTTACCTCAACACCTTTACTTCCACTAATATGGCATCTTAGTCATTGATTTCAATCGCCAACGCTTAAAAAATCAGCATGATTGTGTAACGATATAATAACAACACAACATATTGGTAAAACAATTATTCATTAAAATTAGTAGCGTGATTTACTTAATATTAAAAAAATAAATATTAATATTTTTGATAAGTATCAAAAAATATTACATTTAAGAAATAAATCTGTCTTAGTTAAAGGTATGTGAGGATATTATTAATTAACATTATTTTTGATAATGTTAATTAATTTATAGGAGCCGTTATTATTCCACTAGACATTAAAATCTCATTGCCTTAATGGAATAAAATACATTGATAAGGATATAAGCAATAAAATAAGTTATAGATTAGACAATAGAAAAAGCCCTGAAAGATATCTTTCAGGGCTTTTTCTAAATACGGTGGCGGTGCGGACGGGACTCGAACCCGCGACCCCCGGCGTGACAGGCCGGTATTCTAACCAACTGAACTACCGCACCACCGAATTTCTTTTTTCTTGCTGCCTTTTGTGCCGGCAACACTTATAAATTGATGTCTGGCAGTGCCCTACTCTCACATGGGGAGACCCCACACTACCATCGGCGCTACGGCGTTTCACTGCTGAGTTCGGCATGGGGTCAGGTGGGACCACCGCGCTATTGCCGCCAGACAAATCCTGTTTTCAATCCCGAACAAGCTGCTTTTCTACGCTGAAACCCGTCTCTCTTTCCACTCCCGAAAACCCCTTCGGTGTTGTCAGGTTAAGCCGCACGGTTCATTAGTACCGGTTAGCTCAACGTCTCGCAACGCTTACACACCCGGCCTATCCACGTCCTCGTCTCGAACGTCCCTTCAGTACCCTCCAGGGGTAAGGGAAGACTCATCTTAAGGCAAGTTTCCCGCTTAGATGCTTTCAGCGGTTATCTCTTCCGCACTTAGCTACCGGGCAGTGCCATTGGCATGACAACCCGAACACCAGTGGTGCGTCCACTCCGGTCCTCTCGTACTAGGAGCAGCCCCTTGCAATCTTCCAACGCCCACGGCAGATAGGGACCGAACTGTCTCACGACGTTCTAAACCCAGCTCGCGTACCACTTTAAATGGCGAACAGCCATACCCTTGGGACCTACTTCAGCCCCAGGATGTGATGAGCCGACATCGAGGTGCCAAACACCGCCGTCGATATGAACTCTTGGGCGGTATCAGCCTGTTATCCCCGGAGTACCTTTTATCCGTTGAGCGATGGCCCTTCCATGCAGAACCACCGGATCACTAAGACCTACTTTCGTACCTGCTCGAGCCGTCACTCTCGCAGTCAAGCTAGCTTATGCCTTTGCACTAACCTCACGATGTCCGACCGTGATTAGCTAACCTTCGTGCTCCTCCGTTACACTTTGGGAGGAGACCGCCCCAGTCAAACTACCCACCAGACACTGTCCGCAACCCGGATAACGGGCCGGCGTTAGAACATCAAACATTCAAGGGTGGTATTTCAAGGATGGCTCCATGCAGACTGGCGTCCACACTTCCAAGCCTCCCACCTATCCTACACATCAAGGCTCCATGTTCAGTGTCAAGCTATAGTAAAGGTTCACGGGGTCTTTCCGTCTTGCCGCGGGTACACTGCATCTTCACAGCGAGTTCAATTTCACTGAGTCTCGGGTGGAGACAGCCTGGCCATCATTACGCCATTCGTGCAGGTCGGAACTTACCCGACAAGGAATTTCGCTACCTTAGGACCGTTATAGTTACGGCCGCCGTTTACTGGGGCTTCATCAAGAGCTTCTCGCCGAGGCGATAACCCCATCAATTAACCTTCCAGCACCGGGCAGGCGTCACACCGTATACGTCCACTTTCGTGTTTGCACAGTGCTGTGTTTTTATTAAACAGTTGCAGCCAGCTGGTATCTGCGACTGGCCTCGGCTCCGGACGCACGTTCCTTCACCTAACGCCAGCGTGCCTTCTCCCGAAGTTACGGCACCATTTTGCCTAGTTCCTTCACCCGAGTTCTCTCAAGCGCCTGAGTATTCTCTACCTGACCACCTGTGTCGGTTTGGGGTACGATGGACCCGAATCTGGAGCTTAGGGGCTTTTCCTGGAAGCGGGGCATCAGCAACTTCAGCACCGTGGTGCCTCGTCATCGTGCCTCAGTGTCATGGCCAACCGGATTTGCCAAGTTAGCCCACCTACACACTTAAACCGGGACGACCGTCGCCCGGCTTGCCTAGCCTTCTCCGTCCCCCCATCGCAATTCGGGCCCGTACAGGAATATTAACCTGTTTCCCATCGACTACGCTTTTCAGCCTCGCCTTAGGGGTCGACTCACCCTGCCCCGATTAACGTTGGACAGGAACCCTTGGTCTTCCGGCGAGCGGGTTTTTCACCCGCTTTATCGTTACTTATGTCAGCATTCGCACTTCTGATACCTCCAGCCCACCTCACAGTGGACCTTCAACGGCTTACAGAACGCTCCCCTACCCAACGACACTAACGTGTCGCTGCCGCAGCTTCGGTGCATGGTTTAGCCCCGTTACATCTTCCGCGCAGGCCGACTCGACCAGTGAGCTATTACGCTTTCTTTAAATGATGGCTGCTTCTAAGCCAACATCCTGGCTGTCTGAGCCTTCCCACTTCGTTTCCCACTTAACCATGACTTGGGGACCTTAGCTGGCGGTCTGGGTTGTTTCCCTCTTCACGACGGACGTTAGCACCCGCCGTGTGTCTCCCGTGATAACATTCTTCGGTATTCGCAGTTTGCATCGGGTTGGTAAGTCGGGATGACCCCCTAGCCGAAACAGTGCTCTACCCCCGAAGATGAGTTCACGAGGCGCTACCTAAATAGCTTTCGGGGAGAACCAGCTATCTCCCGGTTTGATTGGCCTTTCACCCCCAGCCACAAGTCATCCGCTAATTTTTCAACATTAGTCGGTTCGGTCCTCCAGTTAGTGTTACCCAACCTTCAACCTGCCCATGGCTAGATCACCGGGTTTCGGGTCTATACCCTGCAACTTAACGCCCAGTTAAGACTCGGTTTCCCTGCGGCTCCCCTATGCGGTTAACCTTGCTACAGAATATAAGTCGCTGACCCATTATACAAAAGGTACGCAGTCACCCTGATAAATCAAGGCTCCCACTGCTTGTACGTACACGGTTTCAGGTTCTTTTTCACTCCCCTCGCCGGGGTTCTTTTCGCCTTTCCCTCACGGTACTGGTTCACTATCGGTCAGTCAGGAGTATTTAGCCTTGGAGGATGGTCCCCCCACATTCAGACAGGATAACACGTGTCCCGCCCTACTCATCGAACTCACAGCCTGTGTCTCTTCGTGTACGGGACTATCACCCTTTACTGTGCGCCTTTCCAGGCGCTTCCACTGACACACACACTGATGCTGGTTCTGGGCTCCTCCCCGTTCGCTCGCCGCTACTGGGGGAATCTCGGTTGATTTCTTTTCCTCGGGGTACTGAGATGTTTCAGTTCCCCCGGTTCGCCTCATTAACCTATGGATTCAGTTAATGATGGTGCAACGGATTGCACCGGGTTTCCCCATTCGGACATCGCCGGCTGATAGCGCTTCATATCAGCTCACCGGCGCTTTTCGCAGATTAGCACGTCCTTCATCGCCTCTGACTGCCTAGGCATCCACCGTGTACGCTTAGTCGCTTAACCTCACAACCCGAAGAAGTCTTCCGGTCGGAGTGTTGAGAGTTTCACCAATGTTATCATTCCATAACATTGACGGTTTCAAATTTTCAGCTTGTTCCAGATTGTTAAAGAGCAATGATTTCACAACACACCGCGTTTGATGCGTTCTGAAATCATTAAAGTCAAGAAGAGTCATGGTGGAGCTAAGCGGGATCGAACCGCTGACCTCCTGCGTGCAAGGCAGGCGCTCTCCCAGCTGAGCTATAGCCCCATGTCACCGGACAGAAAAATTGGTAGGCCTGAGTGGACTTGAACCACCGACCTCACCCTTATCAGGGGTGCGCTCTAACCACCTGAGCTACAAGCCTATTTCGTTTCCGTCTCTTCTTTTATCAGACAATCTGTGTGGGCACTGCACAATCACTATCGTTTGGGTAAGGAGGTGATCCAACCGCAGGTTCCCCTACGGTTACCTTGTTACGACTTCACCCCAGTCATGAATCACAAAGTGGTCAAGCGCCCTCCAAAAGGTTAAGCTACCTGCTTCTTTTGCAACCCACTCCCATGGTGTGACGGGCGGTGTGTACAAGGCCCGGGAACGTATTCACCGCAGCATGCTGATCTGCGATTACTAGCGATTCCGACTTCATGGAGTCGAGTTGCAGACTCCAATCCGGACTACGACAGACTTTATGAGGTCCGCTTGCTCTCGCGAGGTCGCTTCTCTTTGTATCTGCCATTGTAGCACGTGTGTAGCCCTACTCGTAAGGGCCATGATGACTTGACGTCATCCCCACCTTCCTCCGGTTTATCACCGGCAGTCTCCCTTGAGTTCCCACCCGAAGTGCTGGCAACAAAGGATAAGGGTTGCGCTCGTTGCGGGACTTAACCCAACATTTCACAACACGAGCTGACGACAGCCATGCAGCACCTGTCTCACGGTGCCCGAAGGCACTTCCGCATCTCTGCAGAATTCCGTGGATGTCAAGAGTAGGTAAGGTTCTTCGCGTTGCATCGAATTAAACCACATGCTCCACCGCTTGTGCGGGCCCCCGTCAATTCATTTGAGTTTTAATCTTGCGACCGTACTCCCCAGGCGGTCGATTTAACGCGTTAGCTCCGGAAGCCACAGCTCAAGGCCACAACCTCCAAATCGACATCGTTTACAGCGTGGACTACCAGGGTATCTAATCCTGTTTGCTCCCCACGCTTTCGCACCTGAGCGTCAGTCTTCGTCCAGGGGGCCGCCTTCGCCACCGGTATTCCTCCACATCTCTACGCATTTCACCGCTACACGTGGAATTCTACCCCCCTCTACGAGACTCTAGCCAACCAGTCTTAGATGCCATTCCCAGGTTAAGCCCGGGGATTTCACATCTAACTTAATTGACCGCCTGCGTGCGCTTTACGCCCAGTAATTCCGATTAACGCTTGCACCCTCCGTATTACCGCGGCTGCTGGCACGGAGTTAGCCGGTGCTTCTTCTGTGGGTAACGTCAATCACAAGGTGTATTCGACCTTGTGCCTTCCTCCCCACTGAAAGTACTTTACAACCCGAAGGCCTTCTTCATACACGCGGCATGGCTGCATCAGGCTTGCGCCCATTGTGCAATATTCCCCACTGCTGCCTCCCGTAGGAGTCTGGGCCGTGTCTCAGTCCCAGTGTGGCTGGTCATCCTCTCAGACCAGCTAGGGATCGTCGCCTAGGTGGGCCATTACCCCACCTACTAGCTAATCCCATCTGGGTTCATCCGAAGGCGTGAGGCCCGAAGGTCCCCCACTTTGCTCCTTAGAGATTATGCGGTATTAGCCACCGTTTCCAGTGGTTATCCCCCGCCCTCGGGCAGATCCCCAGACATTACTCACCCGTCCGCCGCTCGCCGGCAGGAAAGCAAGCTCTCCCCCGCTGCCGCTCGACTTGCATGTGTTAGGCCTGCCGCCAGCGTTCAATCTGAGCCATGATCAAACTCTTCAATTAAAAGTTTGATGCTCAAAGAATTTCACTGTTAGTTCATAATGAATTAACTGCTTAGTCACTCTTTAAGACTTGAATCTTTTTTGCCTTGCGGCGATTCGATAGTCTCTTGCGAGTGCCCACACAGATTGTCTGATTAACTTGTTAAAGAGCGTTGGCAACCGGAAGCGTCTTCCGGGTTGCGAGGCTGCGTATCTTACGCTTTCCTCTTACCGTGTCAAGCCTTATTTCCCAGGGCTTTTCACGTTGTCATCCCGACCGGTTTGTGTGTTTGTCGTGACAACGGAAGCGCATTATAGGGAGTTTTACGGCGCTGACAATAGTTTTTTTTAAATTTCTGTCTGTTCGTGGTTTTTTTCCTCAAAACGAGGCAATAACCAGCAGAAAGGCTGTTTTTAAGACGTTTTATCACACGTTATTTGCAAAAATTTCTCAGAAAAATGATCTACCTGTTCCCAATCGGTGTATTCGACTTCTTTCGTCGTATCTGTTTCTCCTCCGGTCATTCGCATAATGAACTGGATCATGATGCGATCCAACCAACGATAACGTGGATAAAGTAGCGCTCCCGCAAAAACTCCGCATAAATCAGGTTGCCACGGACTTTTTATTAAAAACTTACGTACATAAGCGTTCGTTTCTGGCGTTCTTTTTTCTGGCTTTCTCGCCGTTAAATTGACGCCAAAGAAAGCTGCTGGCATTTGGTTCAATTGTTGTTGATGGCGAATGACAAAATCATGCAATACAGAATTGAAACGGCCATAACGTATCGACGCACCTACCATTACTTTTTGGTAAGGCGTCAAATTGACTTGTTTCACGGTAGAAAGATCTCTTAATTCACACTTAATACCAGCACGACGAAGGTTCTCTGCGATACGGGTAATAATTTTTTTAGTCTGTCCATCTTGGGTAGAATAAAGCAACAAATAACTCATAGATACGCCCTTATTAAACAGAGAATCACATATAAAAATTCAATCGTTCACTATTCACGCCAAAAAGTCGGTGTAAACAACACCAATAATGTGAACACTTCCAAACGTCCAAATAACATAGTGACAACCAATATCCATTTAGCCGCCGGATTCATGGTTGTAAAGTTATCAGCAACCACCCCCAAACCGGGTCCCAGGTTATTCAATGTTGCGGCGATAGCGGAAAAAGCAGAAAATTCGTCAACACCTGTTGCGATCAATAACAACATACTGACAACGAAAACCAGTGCATAAGCAGAGAAAAAACCCCAGACTGCTTCAATAATTCGTTCCGGCAATGCTCGCCGTCCCAATTTAATGGTATACACTGCATTCGGGTGCACTAATCGCTTTAATTCACGCGATCCTTGCAAGAATAGCAACAAAATACGGATAACTTTGAGGCCACCTCCCGTTGAACCCGCACATCCCCCTATAAATGCAGAACATAACAGCAGAAAAGGCAGAAAAAGAGGCCAATTGGCAAAAGAGTCCGTTGTAAATCCGGCTGTTGTCGCCATGGAGACAACTTGAAAAAAAGCGTGATTCAACGCTTCCCATTCTGATTCATAAACGGAATGTTGCCATAATATCAGCATACAGATTGCCAATAGTGCCAACTGGATAGTAATGAACATCCGAAACTCTGGATCACGCCAATACACGTTCAAGCTTCGTCCAGAAAGAACCGCGAAATGCAAACCAAAATTACAGCCCGAAATCAATAAGAAAATGGCAATAATCGTGTTGATGGCTGGGCTATTGAAAAAACCGATGCTGGCATCATGGGTAGAAAATCCACCAATAGCGATGGTAGAAAAGCTATGAGAAATCGCATCGAACACCGGCATCCCCGCAGCCCACAATGCCAGGGCACAGGCAATGGTCAACAAAACATAAATCAGCCAAAGCGTTTTTGCCGTTTCTGCAATACGAGGACGCATTTTATTGTCTTTTAACGGCCCTGGCATTTCTGCACGATAAAGCTGCATTCCCCCCACACCAAGCAGAGGTAAGATCGCCACAGCCAAAACGATAATCCCCATCCCCCCCAACCATTGCAACATTTGTCGGTAGAACAAAATAGCTTTGGGAAGGGAGTCGAGACCAACAAGCGTCGTCGCGCCAGTGGTCGTTAAGCCAGAAAATGATTCAAAAAAGGCATCTGTGACTGAAAGATTGGGTTTTTCAGAGAAAATGAATGGCAATGCACCCACACTTCCCAACACAGTCCAGAATAGGACAACAATCAAAAAGCCCTCTTTCGGCTTAAGCTCAGATTTTTGTTCGCGATTAGGTACCCACAATATTAAACCAATGACGAGAGCAAAGATGAATGTCTGGCTAAATGCCCTGCCTGCGCCATCGCGATAGATCAATGCGACCAGCCCCGGAATAATCATTGTGACAGAAAAAAGAATGACAAGTAGTCCAACAATACGGGTTATGGCGCGAAAATGCATTCGGCTGGTTCCTTAGAAATCCGATATGAAGAATAGTTATGATTTTGGTATTAAAAACAAAGCCCCACGGCTCAAGTCCCGTAATTTATCACCTATCTCACCAACAAGGGTAGCTGGCAGCGAGACTTGCAACGTGACATTTTCAGCATAATCACTGGCGATCACCTGCCCAGAAAATTGGTGTAGCAACTGTTCTACCATTGAAATATGCGAATATTCACACTGTAACTGGTATAACTTCTGCGGTACTTTGTATTCGGTTTGCAACAGCTTCAGAGCTTGTTGTACCCCATTGCCGTAGGCTTTGACCAAACCACCCGTACCAAGTTTTATGCCACCAAAATAGCGAACAGATATAGCGGTAATTTCCCCCAGACCACTTCCGATTAACTGGGCAATCATCGGCTTGCCAGCGGTTCCGGTAGGTTCGCCATCATCAGAAAACCCTAACTGTTGGGAATCATCCGGCGCTCCTGCCACAAAAGCCCAACAATGATGCCGAGCATCAGGATATTGCTCTTTAATACTTTGGATAAATAACTTAGCCTCATCCACCCCGCTGGTATGCTCCAGCAGGGTAATGAAACGACTCTTTTTTATTTCTTCAGTAAAGCTGACTGAAGCCGCAGGAATTAAATAAGGCTTCATTACGATAATTGTAATTCTCTGGTCATATTTTCAATTTTTCCATCGTGAATAACGATGTTATCTTCAATACGAATACCACCATAAAGTTTCAACATTTCAATTTTTTTCCAATCAAAATGTTGACGATATTCGCTTTCACGCCACTGCGCTAATAATGTTTCAATGAAATAGATCCCAGGCTCAATGGTCAAAACCATTCTTGGCTCCAGAATACGGGTGCAGCGCAAATAAGGATGCTTCTCCGGTGCTGCCAGATGAGTTCCGCCATCATCTTGCATAAACCCAGCTGCATCATGCACTTGCAAACCTAAAGGATGGCCGAGTCCATGTGGGAAAAATGGCGTCGTCAATCCTGTCCCAACCATACCTTCTTCACTGATCCCATGAACAATATCATGTTTTTTCAGTATCCTGGCTATACGTTGATGCATATTAATATGGTAGTCGGTATATCGAACTCCCGTTTTAATTGTACCAATGAGCGCCTGTTGTTCTTCATTCAAATCCTTTATCAGTGAAGCGAAATCGTTATGAGATTTTGCTGCGTAGGTTCTGGTGATATCCGCGGCATAACCATGATATTCCGCTCCCGCATCAATCAAGAAACTGCGTATTTCCGCAGGAACCCTCTGCTGTAATTTGTTGTAGTGCAAAACAGCCGTATTTTCATTCAGGGCAACAATATTATCATAAGGAACATCGGTATCACGGTGCCCTGTTGCCATCAGATAGAACATATTGATTTCGAATTCGCTCACACCAGACAAAAATGCATCATAGGCTGCCAGATGACCATTAACGGCGGTTTTCTGGGCCTCACGCATACAAGCCAATTCATAATCTGTTTTATATGAACGGTGATAATGCAAGTAGTCCAAGACAGCTTTTGGGTTGATATTGTGCTCAAGAATACCCAAGGATTTAGCACGCTCCGTTTGTTCACCAATATAAGCAGTGTTCTGTTTTGATAATCCATTCAGTTTAATACTGATATCTTCAGCTTTTGCCAAATGAATCATTTCTATGACTTCAGTCCAATAGCCACTAGGTAGTGGCTCTACGCTGTGCCAATAGTCTACTGGTGAATAAAACCAGAGCTTAGGTTTATTGACACCATCAATCCACAACCAGCAATTAGGCACTTTGGTCACAGGTACCCAAGCCTTAAAGTGTGCATTTACCTTAAACGGATAATGGCTGTCATCCAGAAAAACCCGTAATGATTCGCCTGAATGAATAAGCAAGGCGTCAAACTGAGTTCGTTCTAAGATTTCTCGGGCACGTTTTTGTAAGGTTTTAATATGTTCTTGGTACAGAGATGCCAACTTTTCCATCTTAATTAGCCTTTTGATTTTTTGGCAGGAGCTTAAATATTACCACAATTCATTATCGTCGGAGCTATCACGCAAAAAACGCATTCTCTACAACTAAACTAATATAGTTATATTTTTCAAAGCATTAACAAAATACATTGTTCTCTGCCATAAATCTTACCTGTGATCCGCCCTACAAAAAATTAATCATCAGTTTGCATTAAATTAACACAGTAATCACAATCAACCACATCTGGTCATACCAGATGGTATGCACTCATTGAGGAGAATGACATGCTCTACCTAAGTGAAACTATTCAAGTAAAATGGCTAAAAGATGGCATTGCTGAACTCATTTTCAATGCACCGGCTGCAATTAATAAATTAGACACAAAAACGGTCACTTCACTGGATAAAGCCGTTGCGACCCTTGAGCAAGAGACTAAACTAAAAGGGTTACTGCTACGCTCTGAAAAACAAGCTTTTATTGTTGGTGCTGATATCACAGAATTTTTATCGCTATTCAGTGCACCTGCAGAAAAACTGCACGAATTACTGAATCTCGCTAACAATATCTTTAACCGTATAGAAGATCTTCCGGTTCCGACTATCTCGGCTATCAATGGCTATGCCCTTGGCGGTGGCTGTGAATTGGTACTTTCAACAGATTTTCGTATCGCATCCCCCGATCTTCGCATTGGATTACCAGAAACTAAATTGGGCATTATGCCAGGATTTGGGGGTTCTGTTCGCCTGCCACGCTTGATTGGCACAGATAATGCTCTCGAAATCATCTCCGCAGGAAAAGATATTGGTGCTGAAGAAGCGCTGAAAAATGGCTTGATCGATGCCGTCGTTTCTGCTGAAAAACTGGTTGATTCTGCCGTTTCAGTTCTGGAACAAGCCATTCGAGGAGATTTAGATTGGCAAGCCGCCCGTCAGCCTAAATTGTTGCCTCTGACTCTCAATGAGATCGAACGTACCATGAGTTTCACCGTAGCAAAAGGTATGGTAATGAAGGTTGCTGGCCCGCATTATCCAGCACCAATCACAGCGGTAAAAACCATTGAAAAAGCCGCTACACTCGGTCGCGATGAAGCCTTAAAACTGGAATCAGCCAGTTTTGTATCATTAGCGCACACCTCTGTCGCTCGTGCGTTAGTCGGCATCTTCCTGAATGAACAGTATGTTAAAGGGCTAGCGAAGAAACACCTACAAACCGTTACAACCCCTGAACATGCGACTGTACTGGGTGCTGGTATCATGGGGGAGGGATTGCCTATCAATCAGCGCGCAAGGGTATTCCTGTCTTGATGAAAGATATTAATCAAAAAGCGCTGGATTTAGGTATCAATGAAGCGGCCAAGTTGCTGAATAAACAGTTTGAACGGGGACGTTTAGATGCCATGAAGATGGCCAAAATTCTGGCATCCATCCAACCAACCCTGAATTATACGGGTATTGAACAATCCCAAATTGTTGTTGAAGCTGTAGTTGAAAATCCT
>NZ_JBBMXF010000011.1:0-12870 GCF_037996785.1 Xenorhabdus thailandensis | reverse complement strand
GAAACAACAGTTTTTCAACTTATCACTTGATAAGGTCATCCAGGATGTTCAGTATATTGCGGCTACGTATTATAGCGATACTGATGCGGCCCGGTTCACAGGCTCACTCTCCCGCAAATACAGGCGCAGTCAGCGGCAGGCCATACTCTCGCTCTTTGGTTACCGAAACTGGTCTCCGCAATATACAACTGAAATAGAATCTCATCTCGCCTATTTGTTGCGTTACTATCCCAAAGGGCACAGTGCGTTTCGTCAACTGCTGACGTATTTTGAGCATCAAAAATTGATGCTCCCGTCCTACCGAATTCTACAGGATATTTTCAGCCACGCCTTTATTGCGGAGGAAAATCGCCTGAATGCGGCAGTTTCCTTGTTGCCTGCCGTAATCACTGAGCAACTGGACGCTTTGGTACAGCGGGATGACGGTATCACTGCCCTTAATATTATCCGTGCCGACCAAAAGGATTTTCAGTACACCGCTGTCAGAATGGAAGTAGATAAGGCATTGCGTATTGAAGATCTCTATCAGTTTACTCGGGATTTTCTGCCTTCTCTGGCGTTGTCAAAAAATGCTATCCGTTACTATGCGGAAATGGCCGAACAATATGCTGCCTCCCGGTTGCGCAGACTTAGCAAAACCCAACAGTGGCTACAGGCCTTGTGTTTCGTCTATCACCGTTATCAGCAAATCATGGATAATCTGATTATCAGCTTTTGTTATCACACACGGGCGATCATGGATGCCGGTAAAATTTATGCGTCGATAGCCCACATGGATCACAGTGCCAAAGTCGTCACGGATTTTCCCGGACTGGCAAAGTTTCTGAAATGGTTTCCAGAACGGAACCCAAACATGAGCCAGACCGAACTGAATGAAGTGGCATTCAGTATGTTGCCCAAAACACAATTTTCCGTTATGGCAGACTTTTTGGAAGGCAAATCTTTTGATAAGAAAGCGGCGTTGTGGGAATACTATGGTCAGTCATCCCGCTTGCTCTCGTTGTATCTGCGTCCGATATTTACCCGGGTAAAATTGGAATATTATAAGAAAGACAGTCAAATAGGCGAACTGATCCATGTATTGAAAACACATTACGCCAGTGGAAAAAGTCCAGCCGCCTTAAAAATCTGCGATGAGCTGGGATTCACCATTCCCAAAAGTATGAATGCCTACCTGAAGCGGAAACCCTCGGACACTCGAATCGATCCGTATTTATTTGAGTTTTTTGTCTATTTAAAGATGCTCCATGAGATTGAACGAGGCCGTCTGTATTGCAATGACAGTGTCTCGTACTGTGATATTGATACCGATCTGGTTGACGATACGCTGGTTGATCACGTTGAAAAGATCGCGGCGGAGTTTGGTTATTCCCGCCTTCCTGTTTACTGTGACCAGCGTCTTGATGAAGCGCTACAGGAGCTGGATGAAGCCTGGGAGAGGACGACTCACAATATTCGTGAAAATAACAATCCCGGCTTTAACGTTCGTGAAACCAAAACCGGACAACAACACTGGAGTCTGCACTATGACAGCGTTGAAAAGCTGGACGATGCTTTTTTCAAAAACTTGCCCAAAGCTGAAATTGCTAACATTGTCATGTTCATCGGTGAGCTGACTGACCTATGGCGTGGATTTACCCACCTGAAAGACCGTTATACTAAGCGGAAAAAACCGTTACCGTTGGCAATTAATGCCTGTTTGTTGTCGGAAGCCTTTGGATTTGGTGCATTGAAAATGGCGGATATGTCGGATATGGAACTCAACCCACTTCGCGCAGTACGGGAAGATTTTATTCGGGTGGATACGCTTTGTGCAGCCAATGAAATCGTCAGCAATCATATCCATTCACTGGCGATCTTCAAACAGTGGAATCTCATGGATAACAAACTATTGGCTGATGCAGACGGGCAAAAATTTGCAACGACAGACAGTACGATACAATCCCGTTATTCCAGAAAGCATCTGGGTAAAGGCCGTGGCATCTCGCTCTACACACTGCTCGCCAATTACGTGGCGGTTAATGCGAAAAATATTGGTCTGAATGAGTACGAAGGTCATTCATTGTACGACATGATTTACAACAATAAAACGGATATCGATATTCATATGGTGACAGGGGATAACCACTCACTGAACAAGCTGAATTTCGTCACTCTGGATTCTATCGACGTAGATTATGTTCCCAGTATCAAGAAGGTGCGTCACGCAGCTGACGCTATTTATTCAGCGAAACCTCTGGATTATGATACTGGTATTCTCAAACCTAAAGGGGTGATTAATATCGAACGTATCCGCTCTCAGCGGCGAGGCGTTCTGCGTGTATTGCTTTCACTGATCATGCAGGAAAATACCCAGAGCAATATCATCCGAAAACTGAACTCTCACGCCCGTTACGCCAGATTAAAAGCGGCGTTGTTTGAATATAATGCCCTCTTCAAGAGCACTCATGTTCTCAATCTGATAGATGATATGGCACTCAGAAAAGCGATCCGAAGCGCCCGAAACCGGACAGAAGCCTATCATCAGCTTCAAAGTAACATCCGAAAAACGTACAACGGTATCTTCAAGGGTAAAAAAATCGTTGAAAACCGGGTCAGTGCTCATGCAGCCAGATTGGTTGCCAACTGCATCATTGCCTACAACAGTATGATCCTGAATGCGGTCTACCAGAAGATGCTGGCCAACGGTGTTTCTCAAGAAATTATTGATGAGTTTACGCGGATTTCGCCGATTGCCTGGACACACACGTTGTTCACGGGGCGATACAACTTTAAGAGAAATAACGGAAAAATCGATGTAGAAGCGATGGCGAGGATATTGGAGTCTCACCTGAAACAACATTTTTGGCGGGATGACTGATCAGGGTTTTCTCTCAAAGTTTACAGATCTGGGGGTTCTTCTGATGGACCCGCTGTAGACCCCTCAGCACAGTTTTCGGCTCAACCCTGCAAAACCCATTATTTTCTCCCCAAAAAACACGCAAAATAGCGCACAGACATTTTTCAGAGAGTGAATAATTATGCACTCCCCCACACACATATCAATTTGATATTGGAATTGTGACGAACATCTTATTTTTATAAATTTTCTCACGGGAGAAAAATTTGCAGCGATGAAAAAAATCGTCTGGTTTCACGGTGACCGTGCATCAGATTAACAGCGGATGATATAACGCTTCCTCGCATTGACAGACTTCGCTAGTCAATACTGCGGCGAGCGTTGCGGATCTCACAGAGTGAAAAATTGATCAAGTCCCAGATGTAACAAAGCCGAGAACAGTGGTTAAACTGGCTCGGCTCTGGTACTCTAAATCTTGTATGCATCTCTGCCAAGATTCGACGTAGCAATCCTATCTTAGCAGAGGGAAGCTAGCGAGTCACTACTTCCTTAAAACCATTCAACGACTATAACCCATTGCATACCCCTTGATTGATTCGGACTTCGCCCGGTCTCCAAAAGGATAAACAGGCAAATTGTGGTAATCACGTCCCGTCAAACGACATGACGGCTCTGCCTCCGAATCACGCTGCGGTCTCACAAAGTACAGTGCGTACCTGATAAAGAACTCAATCAACGGGACAGGGAATCTAGGATAAACGTCGAAAGAATCCCAAACGGAAAAAACACAAGCGATGATATGTATAATGGATGTCGCTTCGCTCCTCTCAAGGTTATACCACATTGGGGCATTAGGCTTTTTTACACAAAATCCTAATTTTTGTTTATTTTTTAACCAAAATCAAAAAGGATTTCTGGAGGATTTTTTTGTTTTGACACGCTAATTATAAGTTTTTTTTATGTGTTAAGTTAACGTTCTCTGGTTTGTGGTTCAAGCCAGTATTCTTTATCCTACTTCAGCAATTGAGTGCAGTCGCCTTCTGAAAATGACAATTCAGTACGAAAAAATACTGATTTCAACGTCTCACATAGCTGGTACGCATCAATTATCATTGATGGCACCATAATCGTACACGTCAGCATATGAAAATATGTTCAAAAAACACCCAATCCCTGATGCCGGAAATTTCGGCGGTTCCGGCATAAAACCCCAAAGTAGGTTGCTCTGGATATTCCCGTCCTTTCCATGACTTCTTTCATCGATGCTTCCTGAATTATCATATTTTTGGCCTGAACTGCACTTCTATGTGGCTTTCTACCAAACTTGACCCCAGACTCTTTAGCAAATTGCCGACCTTCATTGGTACGCTCAAGAATACGCTCACGCTCTGCTTCGGCCAGAATCTGAACCATCATTTGCCCATCGTTCCTTCAGTACTGAGACTGTTGTCTAAGAAACGAATAGCAATCCCTTTTTTATAGCAGTTATCGACAATCTTAATCATGTCCGAAGTGTTGCAACCTAAACGATCCATTTTGGTACATATGATGGTGTCGTCTGTTTTTCCGGTCATTTTATCCGTGAAGATCCTGTCTTCACGAACACCCGTCTGTTTCAGCGCGGCAATCTGAACATCCGGTTTTTATTGTGACGTTGATAACGCCTGTTGGATTACTTACATCGTGTCAATTTTTATCAAAAAATCAAGAAATTTTATTAATATCTAGCCTGTCATTTTATGTCATTCTTCCGTTAAGATAGGGAACTAGTTGTTTGAATTCAAACCGTACTCTCCAGTGTTGATGAACCAATTTTATTGATGTTCATAGGCGGAGAAGTATCCCACCGCCTTCATGTTATTTAGCAATGTGTATTGTTGATTAAATGAGGGAATAATTATGCAAGATAAAAAACCTGAATCAATATCCTCAAAAAATGAAGAAGTAATAGTTCCAACAATGGATGATGTCAAAAAAGCAATCAAGGAAGCGATCGAAGAACATATTAAAACTCGTGAGCATCCTTATGCAACATTAGAAGACAAAGGTTTTGTTACTCTTAGTAATGAGGTTGAGAGTGATAGTGAAATAACGGTAGCTACATCCAGAGCAGTTAAAAGAGTGTATGATTTAGCAAACAAAGCCAATATCAATGATAATAATTACGTACCTTCTAGTCGAAAAGTAAATGGGAAAGCACTTTCTTCTGATATTTCATTAAATGCACCGGATGTTGGGGCATACAGCACAGGTGAAACAGACAAACGCGTCAATGATGCCAAGGCACTGGCGAACGCTGCTCAGACTGCCGCCAACAATGCCAATGATAACGCCAACGGTCGTGTGCCATCCAGTCGTACAGTTAACGGTAAACTGCTATCGGGGGATATCACGTTAAACGCCGCTGATGTTGGGGCGTACAGCAGAAGTGAGACAGACAAGCACGTCAATGATGCCAAGGCACTGGCGAACGCTGCCCAGACTGCCGCCAACAATGCCAATAATAATGCTAATGCACGTTTGTCTAAAGATCAAAACGGAGCTGATATACCCAATAAGGTTGAGTTAAAAAATTTAGGATTAGCGGTGCAAAGCTCAGGAGAATCATCTCTACCTGTTGGTGTTCCTATTCCTTGGCCGACAACAACTCCACCAACAGGCTGGCTCATATGTAATGGCGGCTGGTTTGATAAAACAAAATATCCGAAACTTGCTCTTGCCTACCCATCTGGATGGTTGCCTGACTTACGGGGGGAGTTTATCCGTGGTGTAGATGCAGGACGTGGTGCTGATTACGGACGTAGAATATTATCATCACAGCTTGATTGTGTTCAGGATCATGCCCATCTTTCAGGAATTGAAAGTACCTTTAATTTTAGTGTACCACCAAATGGCTCTCATCGTAACGTTCCGGGAAGATTTGAGGAGTATGGGGGAAACAGTTCTAGTGGTCCTATTAATCAATATTGGAATAATATAAGAACAGGCCCAGAAACTCGCCCACGTAACGTAGCATTCCTATATATTGTAAAAGCCGCATAATACGCAAAAACAAAAAATTACCTGCTATATAGGGGAATTTAATGAAACCCATAAAAATAGAATAAATATCACTATAAATATTTATTCACAAGCCCATCATTAGGTGATTTTAATATAAAAGCCAACAACCTTCTACTAAAATAGAGGGTTGTCAAGTAAATACACCATGTTATTAGTTGATGTTTATGGTTGATATGAGCATTTAATATTTTTATGTGAAATATTGCTATTTTAAAATGTTATCAATCTATATAATTTATCTCTTTTACACCAACGATCTTTATAATCAAAAGTCGGCCTACCAAAACTAAATCTCATTTCAAGGTTATTACTTGAAGTATACTCAATAGCTTCTTTTACATTCACCCACATTGCAATTGTTCCTATAGATACTCCTTTAATATCTATATCTTTCCTTCCCATATTATGATAATCATAATTAACCCAGTTTGAGCACTCTTTTTTTAAAACATATTGCATTGCCACTGGTTTTCCATCAAAAAAAAGCAAATTACCATATCTTAATGTTGGTAATTCCTTTAAAAACTCCACCATTTCTTTTTTTAAAATATGTTCTCCCCTCATTGATAAATACAAATCATCATAAATATCCACTAATTGTTCAACTGGAAAATTCAGAGTTCCTATTATTTCACCACCAGCTTTTATAAATTTGTTTAATTCTCTATTACGTGTGGAAGCGGATTTTTTCGAAGGGTGTTTCACTAAGCAAATTTCTCTACGAGAATTTATAATGTGTGAGCAATTAATAAATTCATTACTGTTCATTGAAGATAAAAACTTAGTCTTAAATGGAATGATTGATTTTTTTCCCTTCTCGACAGGGAATAGCAACTCATCAAAATTTAATGGGTATTTGTTTATTTTATGCTTTAATACTACACTCTGATCTCCAGCCAAGAAATTATTCTCCCACGTACAAATAGCTGCCGTTATATTATTATATTTATCAGTTTTAACGAAGTATTTTTCATGAAGATTAAATCTTTCATGTAGAAAAGAAAGCACTTCTGGTGAAGTGACTATTCCTCCTCCAAATAATTCATATGTGTCTTTATAATTTTTATAATTAGCCTTCTTCCATCCAAACATTATATTTTTCCTTTTTAAAAAAGATAACAATAACTGAAGTATAGCAACATTCTTGCAGCTAGCCTTACTTAGGGCGATTCCGGCTCGCAACCATAAAATCAGCTGTTTTTAGTGCCTTAATTTAATCAATTAAATTTTATGGCGTATAATCGGCATAGATCAGTCTTTTGATACAACTCACAGAAATTTGGAGTATGACCATGAGCAACACAACTCACTATGAAAACGCCAACTTCCTGCGTGAACTGGCAGAAAATCTGCCCCAGATCATGCCCGGCACCGACGCAGTCCGAAACGCAGAATTTCTGCAACGGTTAGCTAACGAGGAATTGGCACAAGCCGAGTACGAAGAACGGGTAAGAACCAAAGTTGCGATCGCCCGCGCCGACAGTCGCCCAGGAATGAGCACTGGACAGCTTCGTCAGCAGTTGCAAAGCCGTTATCAGGAGTTACGAGATGTCGTATCACGTTGAATGGAAACAAGGCGCTATCGAGGACGTTATGGCACTTTTTGACTATATCGCCGAAAATTCATCACTCTGGGATGCCAGAAATGTGACGGATCGCCTCCTGAATTCCACTGACAAACTGGCAGAGTTTCCCCGCCTGTACGAAATGGATCAACGCTACGGCGAAAATGTACGCCGCATAAGTCTGGCAGGACAGCATGTCCTTTACGAAGTAGACGATCAAGCGAAGCAGGTTAACGTACTGGCAGTCGTTGGACAACGGCAGAATCCCCACTCAATACGCGAGCAGGGGGCAAACGAATAACGCCCAGAAATGGATGGTTCAAGACTTTTTTGCGTTTCTTACGAGAGCCGCCTTTGCATTACGCCGGGCTATCTGCCCTTTCGCTCTCTCTTGCTGTTCATCTGAAACCATCCCATAGGCTTTTCCATCAAGTCCGTAACGCTCACCGCCTTGTGCTAGCGCATCCTGATACTTATAGCGGCAGGTGTACTTCACGAGAGCTTTTCTCAGTATTTCTTTGTTAAAAGGCAATCCACGGGCTTCTGCATCTGAAATAAGGTCTTCCAGCACACCCACTTTAAGAGGACGCGGCACCCGGTAACAAAACAAAGCTGACCAGAAACCTTCTAACAATGCCTTTGCTTCCCGCTCAAATTGTTTTTTCTCTTCTTCAGTTTCTGTTGCCATAGTGCTATCTCATTAAAAACATAGTTAAAATGGGCATTCTACATACTGTTTCACTCGCGTAACAGAACCGTTAACACCTCCCCTTTTAATTAAATAGACCATAAAACAACCAATCCACATAAAACTCACGCCATTCAGCTTTTGATGCCCTGCTTTTTCATCAGGCACACAACGTTATCCACAGTAAGCGTGGACAACACGCCGCCATTCCGTTCAACAGGTAGATGAGTCACGTATTGAGGCCATCTACTGCAGCCAAATTTGAGAGTTCCGTGAGTCGTAAACCCTATTTTATCCTCCCATTAGTTTTCACCATAAATACTCGCTATGCCCAATTTTTTAATTGTTGGGCATAGCGAGTATTTATGGCTTTACCATATTTATACGCAATATTTTAAACGCAACTATCATTAGCCCGGTTTTTACGCTATTGTGAAATCTGTGATAAGCCTGGTGCCCTTTGACGCACTCCTGCTACACCGGATACAGGTCAACGATCCGAGATTTCTGTCACCCAACAGCCCATTTGGCGATTTCTGACGCGTACAGCCCAAACGCCACTGAGCCAGTGTCATGGCCGCGATTCACCCACGCTGACGGGTAACAAGGCGAGATTAGTCCGAGCCTGAACCACATCGGTTCAAACAGGGGCAAATAGACATTCAATTGTCGCTGAACCTTTTCAGGTCAGTAGTTCTTACACCCCCAAACCCGTGGAGACACATATGCCCCAGTTTGATGCAGGCAATGAGCTGGCCGTGCTGCGCGAACAGACCCGTATTATCCGCAAGAGGCGTTACCGGAAATCCCGCCTCGATCGTCACGCCGGCGAACTGTTGCAACTGCACCGTGAAGGAGCCAGCGCCGCAGAGTTGCAACGCTGGCTCAGGGAAAAACGTATCCGGGTAGTTCTTTCCACCGTCACCCGCTGGCTGGCGCGCAATGGCTAAATTCGCCAGTCCGGCCAGGCAGGCCGCCTCCGTCATAAAGGCCATGCAGGGCAGCGCGTTACGCTCCGTTGGCACCGTGCGCAATTATGAGCAGGCTTTAACCCGCGTGGCTGAATGGGTGAAATCCTCCCGCGCCTGTTCCGACCTGAGAAAACTGACCCCGGCGACAGCCATTGACTATCTGGAAACCCGCGGTGAAGCCGTCGGACAGAAAACACTGGACATGGAACGGCAGGCCATTCAGGCCATGATGCACCACGTCACCAGCGCATTACCCCACGGCCAGACCCTTCCGGTTATCCGATCTGAAAGTCCTCAGGTGTTGACCGGCCGCGCTTACACTCCGGCACAAGTGGCGCTGATTGCCAGTGCACAGATGGCCAAAAACGCGCTGGCCACTGAGCTGGCATATGCGGCCGGACTCAGAGCCCACGAACTGCACACACTGGCACCCGTCCGGGAGTGCCCGGCTGACGAAAGGCCGGCGACAGAAACCAAATGGAACGGCCGCAACGGCCATCTGTACACCGTGCATGGGAAAGGGGGGTTGGTTCGCGAAGTTCTGATCCCTCATCATCTGGCAGAACGGCTGGAAACCCTGCGTCGCCCTGAACCTCGGACGGTAACAGACCGGGGAATAAATTACCTTTCCCGCTATGAGGTTGGTGCAGGTAAAGCCTGGACAAACAGTTTCAGCGCGGCGGCCAACCGCGTGCTGGGCTGGTCTGCCGGTGCGCATGGCCTGCGCCACTCCTACGCCCAGGAGCGCATGAGCGAATTGCAACGGCAGGGACTTGTCCGGGAGGACGCACTGACCACCGTCAGTCAGGAAATGGGGCATTTCCGACCGAATATTACGGAGACTTACCTGCGATGAAATGGCGTGTAATGACAGCGTTGGCATTTCTGCTTGTTCTTTCCGTTGTCAGCTTTGGCATTTATGCCAGCATGAGTGATCTTATCGTCGGTATATTGGCCGAAAATGACCGAATCAGGGTGATTGCACAGGGATTTGCCGTCGTCATTCACTTTTGGCCTGTTGCGCTGGCCGGAGCAGCGCTGGGCGGCGCTCTCACACTTATGGTTTCCGCGCCAGCGTTCAGCACAGCGCAGGATGCAGATCACGAGAACCAGCGTAGGTACTACCGGCAACAGGCCGAAGCCGCAGAACGTCGTGTTGAAAGCGCCGAGAAAGCCGCGCACCAACGGTTACAAACACAACTCCAGGCCGCAGAAACACGAGAAAGAGAAGCCTCTTGCGCTTTAGACCGTGCCAGACAACTTGAACAAGACGTAGTGACCAAAGTCAGAAACATCATTGCAGAAACCGAAAGGCAGCGAGCCGCCGCTGCGTATGAAGTCGAACAGAGCCGTATCAAAACTCAGGATGCAGAACGTCGACGCCGGAATGCCACGGCTACAGCAGAAAGACTGCGCCGGAAACAGAATCAGAAATCCATTAAAAGCTGACTTTATCCAAAAAATGTTTTGTTAGATTGCCGGCATATCGGCGGTGCTACAAAACACATCCTGGATCGATCGTATCTTGCACCAACAAATGGAGCATACCCGGCATTTATGGTAATCGTATTTACCTATTGAAATATGAACAAAATATCCCCAGATATGAAATTAATTATAATCTTAAAGAGGTGATTTTATGTCTGGCTCAGTTAACCTTCCTCACACTTGCCCCAATTGCGGAAAAACAGCACGTACATCAAGCGAATTATTATCTCTCTTTGGATACAGAACAGTTCCATCCGGAGCAACTAACCAAAGTTGGTGCCGAGTTTGTCGTTCAAACAGAAGATAACATTTAAGACGCACAAGCGCCTTATTTAACATAACACCCGTTGCCAGAACCGCCTGTACGGGTCCTGTGGAAGAACCCCCAGATCTGTAAACTTTGTGAGAGCTACGAGTTATCCACGTGCTTAAATGTGTTCAAAACACGGTAGATGGTTGCTTCGCCTAGCTTGAACTCCTTGGCTAACTGACCAATCGTAGTGCCGGACTGACGCTTGAGATAAATATCATTTCGTATATCTTCGGTTAACTTAGCGGGGCGCCCGAATCTGACACCATTCTCTTTCGCTTTGGCGATCCCTTCCGCCTGGCGTTCACTGCGTAAGTCATTTTCAAACTCCGCGATGGTGGCCAGCATATTGAACATAAGACGCCCTGTTGACGTTCGGGTATCAATATTTTGATCCAGAACGACCAAATCAATATTTTCTTGCTGAAAGCGACTAGAAATTTGTGATAAATGATCCACTGAACGTGCAAGCCGGTCTAATTTTGTGACGATCAGCGTATCACCTTCACGCAAGTAATCCATACAGGCTTGGTATTGCGGGCGGTGTACTGTCCGACCACTGCGTTTTTCCTGATAAAGACGTTCACACTCCGCTTGTCTTAATTTTTCCAGCTGAATGTCTAAACTTTGAGCTGTTGAGCTGACCCGCGCATAACCAATTTTTGCCATAACCTATCATTATCCTTTAGACCATTTGATTGAGTACTTATGATAGGACTTTTGAGAGTCATTTGCAGTGGTTGTCAAAAAGTATACTTTTTGATAGTCTTAAATTTGATCATATCGTTCGATTCGTTTATATTGTTTGAATCATGCCATGATTCAATGAGAGGACTATTATGGATGCTCTTTCTGCCAATGAAGCCAAAACCCAGTTTGGTGACATGCTACTCAAAGCACAACGTGCCCCAATCCAAATCAATAAAAACGGAAAACCCGTTGCGGTGGTTATCTCAATGGATGAATACGAAAGTATTGAAACACTCCGGTTAAAATTATTGCAGTCAAGAGCTGAGCAGGCCAGAGTTGATATTGAATCCGGTAACACCCTCGATGGCGAAACCTTTTTTAATGAACTGATATCAGGTCAGTACGATTAGAACTTCACCTATTGAGGAGAAAAAAATGTCTGTAGCCGGACTGAGTGCAGAACAATTACAACGGGTGAAACGTATACACGAATATGCTCCCCGTTTTCCCCTGACAGAAACCGATGATGCGCAATTACTGAAAACCTGTTACGACTATATGGATACATTCAAACAGGTGATAGACAGTGCATCCACTGCCCGGCTGGATGATATTTGCCCGCAATACACCGGTTTTTTCCAATTCGCCAAACTCATGGAAATGTTGGCTCAGGGTATTGCTGAGGGTATTATCGACGTTCCAAGGGATCATTAGCCTTAATGACTATATCAAACTACCGCTTAACGCCTGATGCTCAGGCCGATCTGATTGAAATCCTTCGTTTTACTGTACAGCAATGGGGTAAGATGCAATCGGAAAAATACCTGTCCGGACTTCAACAAACCTTTCGTTTGCTGGCTTCTACCCCTGCACTGGGAAGAAGCAGGCCGGAAGTCGGATCGGGCGTATTGAGTTTTCCTTATGTCAGTCATGTCATTTATTACCTCATCCACGAACGGAAACCGGTGATATTTGGTGTGCTGCACAAACGGATGGTGCCTGCAAATCATCTGGACGGACGCGAAATGATTTGATTGTCTGGCCTCATTGAATCCGGGACTCGCAATGGAAAATATCAAGCGTATTCACTTATTATCCAATACCGAAATCGAAGAACTCTATGCCTGTCCCGAATTCAATGATCACGAACAAAACCTGTATTTTTCCTTAAGCCCGGCAGAACGGGCTGTTCTCGAACAGTTTCGCAATACCCAGACTCGTATCCATTTCATCCTGCAACTGGGTTATTTCAAGGC
>NZ_JBBMXF010000010.1:0-92447 GCF_037996785.1 Xenorhabdus thailandensis | reverse complement strand
ATTCCCCTCACAAAACATCCACAGCCCCTATCCTCTGAATTAAATATTTCAGATTTGGCCAATAATTCAGGGGGCTTACACGCCAGGGTGAGAGCGTGAATTTTTTGTTAACAAAATTTAGGGTTGACGGATAAGAAAAAACATCATCTCATCCTTCTTTTTTTAGGAAGTATTCTCATGAGCATCGATGCCTTTTCTCAATATTTCAGTACGTTAACAGACCCTCGCCAGTCGTCTAAGATCAGTTATCCTTTGTTTGATATCCTTTTTCTGGCAATTACATCCATCATCGCCGGCGCGGAAGGATGGGAAGATATTGAAGATTTCGGCGAAACGTATTTGGACTGGTATCAAAAAAAATCACTTTTCCCGAATGGAATACCGGGACATGATTCTATCGCTCGACTTATTTCTCGTCTCAATCCTGTTGAGTTTCAGCACTGTTTTATCCAGTGGGTTCAAGGGATTAATGAACGTTCTGAAGGGGAAATTATCGCCATTGACGGGAAAACATTGCGGGGAACTTATCACGGCAAGGATCGGCAGTCGATGTAAGTGCGTTTGCCACCCAGAATGGCGTTGTGATGGGGCAATTGAAGACAGACAAAAAGTCCAATGAAATCACTGCGATCCCTAAATTACTCCGTTTGCTGGATATCAAAGGCTGCCTGATAACGATTGATGCGATGGGGTGTCAAACGAAGATTGCGGAACAAATTGTGCAGCAAGAAGGTGACTATCTTCTGGCGGTGAAAGGCAATCAGGAAACGCTGTATCACGCCGTCAAGAAGGCGTTGTCTGCGCAAGTCTCAGCAGTGAGTCATGCCGAAAATATCACGATAGAACAAGGGCATGGTCGTATAGAAGCGCGTGAATATCATGTATTGTCTGCACAAGCGTTATCTCAACCATTTCCTGAATGGAAAAACTTAAAAAGCATCGGCGTAGCAATCGGGTATCGAATTAATAATAAAGGAAAAGAGTCGCTCGATTATCGTTATTACATCAGTTCAGCGGAGCTAAACACGGATAAATTTGCGACCGCTGTCAGGAGCCATTGGGGGATCGAAACACGATTACATTGGGTTCTTGATGTCACTATGGGAGAAGATGCTTGCCTTATCCATCGGGGAGAATCGGCTGAAATATTGGGATGTATGCGTCATATCAGTGTCAATATGTTGCGGGCAGAAACAACCAAAAAAGCGAGTATTCGCCGAAAACAACGGCTTGCGAGCATGGATATTAACTATCTGGACAAGGTATTAGTCGCAGGATTTACGGTGTTGGGCAAGAAGTGAGCATTCACGCTCTTGCCCTGGCTTACACGCAGATACAATTAATTTCTGAATATTTATATAATTACAGCCCAATACCGCCAGTTCGTAGGCAATAATAGCTCCTATACTGTGACCAAAAAAAATAAGTTTTCCCTCAAATTCTTTGAGCTGATTTTTGAGGTTTTCCAATAATACACTAAAAAAGTCTGTGAAATTTTTTGATACCGAAAACTCGCTGACTGAATAACTCATAGAGATAATTCTAACTTCTTCAGATAAATGTTTTTTTAAAATATCAAAAGAGCTGGCACTTCCACCTGCATATGGAAAAAAGACTAATATATTCCGTTCATTCATGAGAACCTCTATTATAGTTATCCTTTTATTTTATTAGTACTAAAAGACAATAGCTATTCTTAACGCGATGCTCGACTTTTATGGTGAGTTGAAATGACATAGCCGCTCCTTTATAACTTTAAGTCGCCAAACTGAGAGAAATAAAGGAACAAAGGCTATGTCACAGCAAGATTTTATCATTTGGGTGTTTTGTTGGGTAGACGATAATTTAACGGCGTTACAGCAAAGCTCTCGATTCAGAAGCCGGGGATACCCACCTAAGCTGAGCGATGCGGAAGCCATCACGATGGAAGTGGTAGGTGAATTCTTAGGCTTTTCAACGGATAAAGGAATTTGGACGTACTTTCGTGATCACTGGTGCGAGTGGTTTCCGGGACTGGGTTCACGCGCCAATTTTGCTAAACAGGTTGCGAATCTTTGGGCTGTTAAACAAAAGCTGCAAGAAAAGCTGGCGAGGTTATTGGGTGCGTTCGATAGGCCGGTACATATTGTCGACGGATTTCCGTTGCCCATCTGTGGATTCAAAAGAGCGAAAGGCAGTGCCAGCTTTAAAGGACAAGCTGATTATGGGTACTGCGCCGCCAAAAACGAAACTTACTACGGCTTTAAAGGGCATCTCATGATAGATGAAACTGGCGTAGTAACGGGATTCACATTGACGCCCGCCAATGTCAGTGAGCGTGAAGCGGTCTGGGACTTGACTAGCCCAATAAAAGGCTGTTTGCTCGGCGATAAAGGTTATTTAGGTTTTGAATTTCAAGAGGAAATGAAGCAGTCGGGTATTGAAATGATAGCCCCGGTGCGTGCCAATATGGATGACCCAGTCCCCAGAGAAACAAGAAAGCGCATTAATGCCAAACGGCGCTTAATTGAAACCGTCATTGGTCAACTCGCTGGGCAATTTGCTATCGAGAAGTGCTGGGCACGGGATTTGTGGCATTTGAGTAATCGAATAGCCAGAAAACTGCTTTCTCATACACTGGGTATTTTTGCCAATTTTAAACAAGGTAAAAGTCAACGCGACTGGCTTCAACAAGCCCATGTTATAGGGAGCTAAAGTTGAGCATCGCGTTATTCTTAATCTTTAAAGCATTATTCCTATAAAACAAAACGCCTTTAATTCCGTTGTGCAATATAAAAAATAAACCCAAGATATTTTCTGATGCAAATCATGACACTCAACAAGCACCCTCGTCAATAAAAAGCACATTTATGTTGACTTTATGTTTACTATACTAAAAAAAGCCATAGTTAATATAAAATACATTTTAATAAACTAATTATCGCATTAAAAATAAATTCAATCATTTACATTAACACCAAAAAAATTCAAGCAGATAAATATCTTCCCCAAAAGTAGCCACAGGCATGTATAAGTCTTCCGGGGATAACGTATAAATGCACATTATAATAAACCAATGTGGGATTTCACTTGCCAGATTTAACTTTCAAGTGTAACGCTTCCCCCGTAAACCTAGTGCATATGTCCGGCAGCTTGACTATAGAATGTTGAAGGCGTACCTAAAAAATTATCCCTTTTCATTTCTCAAATTGTAACTAAACTATAATTAATAAACTTGAAGATACATGATAAAAAATTCATATAATACTGATTTAAAATGATTATAAATCATGGCAAACCTACACCTTGAAGTTAAATTAGTATATACAGCTTAAATTTTCAATCCCCGTTCTCCATCCATTCTCCTTGCCACTAACACAGCCGCCTCCAGTTCACTGCATTGGTGCTCACGCATTAACGCCCGTCGTTCCGCTTTTTCTTCTTTTTCCGTCATCCCCAACGCCAGATAGAGGCTTGGGGGCACGACCCGGAACAGGGCTTCGATTTTTTTCGCCAGCACCACGCCTTCGGTATAACAGCGGGGTAATTTACTGGCGGAGAGCAAGACAGCTTTCTGTTCTTCGTTAAGTTTTTTGAAACGGGCGATTTGCTCGACTTCATCCGGCGGCATGGTCAGGCACAACCACCATTCCGCCATATTGACTCTATCAGGCCATTTTCCGGATGTTGCTTCGCATATTCCCGCAATTCGCGAAACCGACAGGCATCCGCATTCAGCTCATTCAGCGCGGCGATACGGGCAAGCACGATTGACGTCACCGCCAGCCCGAAGGCATCGGCTGAGAGTGTCACCGTTAACTGCGTGTCCGACAGGTAAACCGGGTAGTTTTTCGCTGAGGTCGGCACCATATAGGCCAGCGACTCAGACACCTGCCGGCCTGTCCATTGTTCATACGGGTCATTTTTGCATAACGTTGAAGCGGTATTGACAATCAGAAACCCCAGAAACAACCGCTCCAGCGATTTTTTACCGGGAAATGCCGCAGACAGCGCGAGACTGTCCAGCATGATAAGGTCACCTTCTTGCATGATGTTCTCCTGTAAATAAAAAAGACGGAGAACACCCTGCCCGATGGGAAAGGAATTCCCCGTCGGGTAACTGGCATTGTGCCAGGGTAGATTAAATTATCGCCATGCCCCCGCTAAACTTAAAGCCGCCCGGATACACGGGGCCTGGGGGTGTTGCAGCGCATATTCCCGCAAATCACACAACCGTTCAGCGATTTCATCCTGCTTTACCAGTGCCGTCAGATAGCCCAGTACCGTCAGGGTGACCATCAGCCCGAACGTATCCGCTGACACCTCGCTGTTAAAGTCAGTGGTCTCGATTTTGACCCTATACGTGTCAGCGCGGGTCGGCACGGCATAGGCAATTTTGTCGGACACTTTCCGGCACTGCCAGGTATCACACCGGTAATCCTCACACAGCGTAACCGCCGCTTTAATGACCGAGTGTTCCAGCAACCTCAATTCCAGTGGGCTACTTCGCGGAAAGACGTCCGCAAAAGGGGACAATTCAGACGCCGGTACAGCATGCACCGTTGTCCTGGTTTCGTTTTGTTGCATGGTGGACTCCTTTAAAATAACGGAGAACACCTTGCCCGACGGGAAGCATGTTCCCCGTCCGGGTTGACTGGCTGGGTTGCCAGCGTGGATTAAATAACCTTCATCATCAACAAAGATGATATCTGCTTCCAAAGGTGGGCAGATGTACCACACAGTGTGTACTCCCTTGCAGGCTACGGGAGTGTGGGTGTCGCTGCCCGAAGGTGATCCTCACAAGCGACCGGATCATATGTAAGCCTTATCACGATAATAAACGGAAGTCATAAGGTCAATGCGTAATTCATTTTCCGGGACAGAAAATAATGCCAGAAGCACGATGGCATTATTTGAATTGATTCGAATGCAATCTACCCGTTCTAATTTTATGGTGTGACCAAATCAGGCAACTTGCTCTAACTCACTTCTGGACAAAAATAAGTTAGAGATAGATGATGAATGGTTAGATAGTGTCGTCATAAATAAATTCATGTAATAATCACCCTATATTACATGAATGGATGACTTAACCATGAGCACACCCGCACACCGCCGTCACGATATTTCCGATCATATTTGGAGTTTGCTTGAACCTCACCTACCGGGGCGTAAGGGGGCCTGGGGGCGTGTTGCTTATGATAATCGATTATTTATTAATGCCGTGTTCTGGATTTTACGGACAGGCGCACCCTGGCGAGATTTACCGCCCGATTATGGCGACTGGAAAAATACGCATCGCCGTTTTTGTCGGTGGCGGGACAAAGGCGTATGGGAAGGACTGCTTGAAGAACTCATCTTTGAACCCGATTTCGAATGGCTGATGATTGACGCCAGTCATATTAAGGTTCATCCCCATGCCGCAGGAGCGGCAGGAGGCAATCAGGATATGGGGTGCACAAAAGGGGGCTCAATACAAAGAGACATCTGGCCGTGGATGCGCATGGTATGCCGATCAGAGCGCTTATTACAAGCGGTCCCACAGCGGATTGCTCACAAGCTGAGGCCTTGATTGACGGAATAGAGGCAGAACATTTATTAGCGGATCGGGGCTATGACAGTAATACCGTTGTTGAACAAGCAAAAAAACAAGGCATGGCAGCGCAAATTCCCGGCCGAAAAAATCGCAAAGTGAAACGCGAATATGATCGAGACCTCTATCGACTCAGGCATTTAGTTGAAAATGCGTTTCTTCATCTTAAACGCTGGCGTGGCATAGCAACCCGCTATGCCAAAAATAGTGCATCGTTTCTTGCCGCGGTCCAAATCCGTTGCCTTGCTCTTTGGTTAAGTATCTCATGACGACACTATCTAGCCAAATGTAAAATTCAGTTGTATTGCACCAACCATAAGGTCAGGTCGTGTATAAATCAGTACACTTTTATTCACCCTCAATATTCCGGTAATACACCTGCCGGATATAGCGCCCGCGCCCATCGCCATGTCCCAAATCCATCGAGACCAGGGCCTGTGCTTCCTGCTCGCTGAAGCCCTGCGCGGTATAATGTTCACCAGATTGCTGGGCAAAATGGTAGCGCATACTGTGTGGGGCTTTCTTGCCGCTCAATCCTGCCCTTCTGACAATATACCGATAGCGATCTATGGCCTGGGTGATAGTGGGCTTATCAATCAATTTGCCGCTACGCCCGGCCTGCTCGCGTTCCGCATAAGCAATCGCGTGTTGCAGGGCTTCCCGATCCAGTATGACCGTTTGTCTTGGACGTCCGCCTTTGGTGCCGAACACCACCCGCACAGAGGTATGCCCGTTTTCCAGCGCTTTTTTCCAGGTCGCTAACGATTTATAGGCTTCGATCGCTTCTTTGGTGCGCAGCCCCAGTACATAAGCCAGTTGCATCACCGCTGCCACGCGCCGGTCTTTTTGTTCCACCTGCTGAAAAATTTCCCGGAACGCGGCCGGTGTCAATGCCGTTTTCGTTCCCTTGCGGCTCGTCTCAGCGATACCCAATGCCCGGTTACTCAGGCGGGCATTATCGGGATCAGCCAGCTTGTGCTTTCCCGCCCGCGCTAAAATGGCCCGCAGCACCGACATTTCATTTTGCAATGTCCGGTGATTAATATGGTGAGCTTTTCGTTCAGCGATGTAGCGCTCAATATATTTCACCTTCAGGCTATCCATTTGCCGGAGTTTGATGCCATTGTTTTTTAAATAATCAAGGAAATACCGGGCAATCCGCTCACGATCAGCCACTGTCACAAAACTTCCGCCCGCCTGTCGGGCATGAGTAATAAAGGCTTTTCTGAACTGCTCAACCTTTGAACGTGTCGATCCCTGCGCCATTCTCGCCTCTCCTGCTGCTTTGCTTGTGTTTTAGCCATTTTTTGAGTCGTTTTTAAAACAATTCCCTGCGTGTCGGTTCAGGTTCACCGTTCCGTGGTGCGTCAGACAATGTGTAGCAGGGCGGGATTGTGTTGAGTTATTGCAGGAGCTCGCGACGTGCTCAGCACAGCGATGACATGCTCCCCGTTCAGGGCCTAATCCAATCAGGGTGAACGCCTCATTATCTTGACGTGATTCATTTCTCCTTCATTTTTACTGCATCAGCCTGCAATCAGGCAGCGGGTTGAAAATCCGATATGACGATCGTTTATCAATCAAACAAAATGGCGGTTAATGGTCTGTTTTGCGTGGTTTCACTGAGTAATGCGGGGTTCAAATCGGCCGTAAAGTCAGGCTCTACGTGCTCTGGACGTTGGCCGCTTTGCGGCGTCACTTGGTAAACGCTGCGCTTTAACACAAGTGACGCCGCGCCGTTTTCGGGACGTTTTTCGTGATAAATGCAAAATGCAGGTGAATGTTGTACCGGTTAAAACGGTATCGATTAACGTAAGGCAGAGTATGTTCTGCTCGGTTATGTATGTGAATAGCCGATGATGAATACCACCGGGAGACTTTCATCCTCAGACGGAGGGTTAGGTGTCCGAGGATATCTGCTTCCAAAAGTGCGCAGATGTACCGCATTGCATGCACTCCCTCTCAGGCTACGGGAGCTTTCTTTCGCCGCTTTACGCTGATCCTTACAGGCAATGGATCATTGGTAACAGTTAAATACCTTATCGATTAGGTTGAGCGAGGTCAAATTTTTGTTTGATGGAAATAATGGTATTTTCCTCTGTTTATAATGTAGACAGGCTTGTGAGATGCCCGAAATTAATATAGCCTATACACTGAAATGCTGGCTGGGTTCCGATAGACAACAACCGGGCGGGAAATGCGATTCGGAGTATGACTGTGGGGCGAGAAAACAGGCTGTTTTCGGGTTCACTAGCCGCAGGACAGCGGATCGCCATGGTGATGAGTTTGCTTGAAACGGCCAACACGAATGGTATGGTCATGATTCCTAGGTCTGGTTACGTGACGTCTTGCATCGGTTACCCACCTAGCCGAACAACCATCAGTTGAATGAACTCCTGCTCTGGCCTGAGAAGCCGTTTAGCTAAATTATGAACAAGATCGGCCACATTGAAATTCCGGATCTTTATCATTAATACTGCTTGTCGTCATAGGGACTTCTGGAAAGCGTTTCATCAATCTCATTTTGTGCTCTTAATTTCCATGCTGGATTGAGCTCCCCCATAAGCTCTACTATCATCGGAAAAGCAATACGTCTCCCGTCTCTATTTTCAATGCGATGTTTCAGTTCATATTGAAATGCTACTCCATGAACAAAATCAGACATAATCCAATAAAGCAATTCATCCAGTGATGAAGTAACTTTTCTGGAAAATTCGAATCCCCTTTCAGCATAAACATAATTATATTGATTATCGTCGAAAGTAATATGAGGTCTGCCATCTCCCGGAGATCCTGCAAAAATGTGTAGATCTCTACAGTGGAGATTGATTTTTGCGCCTAATTCATTAACTTTTTTTTGTATTTCATCAAACGAACGCACCATTTTAGTCAACCTCATTAAATATATTTATTCTTCAAAGGCCATTTTACATCAACCAACCACTATCATAATCAATTATATATCAAGAAATTTCAGACACTTTTGTAGCCTTTTTCTACTGTTTTTCATATTTAATCGGTGAAATTCTATAGCGGTTAGAAAAACCCGGTTCACTAGCCGGGATTCAATATTTATTGATTACCACCACTTAGGATAATCATTAAATGCCTCGTATAGTGCGTATTTTGACTCATCAGTTATCTTTTCTCTCCCCTTTGCTGAGTAATCCTACTTTGTTCTTATCTGACAAAGCAAGGTGAGATCACCGGACCGTTACAGCCTTACGATTATCCGGCTCGTTGAGCACAACTGACTGCTAAAAAGAAGATCCCTGCTCATGGCCGGGATTCTTTTTAAGATTGGTAATCCTCATATTCCCAGGCAAAGACACGGGAAAGCTTTTGGGCTATTTCCATCCAGTCATCACCTTCGCACTGATCAATATAGTCTGTGATGATTTTTTGGATTTCATCCAAATCATATTTACGTACCAGAAGTGTATGCCGCATCAATTCTGGCACCCATTGGTGTTTGCAAAGCCATTCAGGAGTACAAACATTTACCTGAAAATAATTTATACCATCTTCTTGTTCTGGACCTATAGATAGAGTTAGCAATAAATTAAAACTATCAACTTCTTCAGGTACGAAAGTATTAAGATCACACCAATCATTTCCTAAGGTTTTTAACACAGCTTTCATCTTCTTATTTCTCTTTAAATACATTCAAATGACCATCACCAATTTTAACTTTTTGTCCTGTTATTGGATTAATGGTGTACGTTTCAAAATTAGCCTGAACCCCTGTTGGATTTACAGAGATTGGTGCGTTAGGTTTTTCTTTGGGATATCTATATACACGTGTACCATCAGTGCTAACTAAGCCAGTTCCATCGGTTGTAGGTCTTGCGCCATCTCCCACCCAAATTTTGCCTAATCTATCCGCATCTGCTCGAGTACCCGTTCCCACACCATAATTGACTTTACCATTATCACCTTTAATCACAGCGGCTAATCTCGGATCCTGTGAAGCAATATGATTGAGGTTTTGCTTCGTAAGATCCTCTTTCAATTTAGGGTAAGTGGCGATATTTTCTGCACCGCTTGTAGTTTTTCCTACGGATTCCGATTTGGCTCCTTTATCAGCATTAGGTAGTGATTTCCCATCAAATTTCCCTGTTTTGGGTGATTTTAATCCCGTACTAACTTCTTTAATATATTTATTATCTATAAGCCATTGCACGTTAACCCGTTCCTCAAGAGCAGGTAAAATTTGCATTCCTCCCCCCTGCTGTTCAAAGGCTGGTGCAATTTTCCCCTGCAATACAGGTAAAGGTTTTATAACTTCATATTCATAGTATTTTTCAGCTCTTGCACCTGGTGCCAGTGCTCTTTGTTCATAAAGAGTTCCTTGAGGAGCTAAGAATGAACCATTAGGCTCCCCATATCTGTCCAAACGCATTCCTACAGGAAGAGTCGTTTTAACAGGATCTTCAGCAAAACCTAAATTCTTAGGCCAATTCCAACTGCCATCTTTATTTCTAAACTTATCGTAATATGAATATCCACCCGCTTCTGCATCTGCGATGGTATTACTGGGAAGATTTGTCTGTTTTGGCGTTGAATTTCCATTTGGTACATTTCCCTTATCAGAGAAAGACCTTGTGATCCTGTTATCCTTGTCCACCAAAACCGTCACAGTTTTCCCTGTTTTCGGTGATGTCAATACCGTGGTTACAGAACCACCCAATCCAATTGCTGCATAGGTAATTTCCGAATATTCTGGTGGGACACCCAATGCTTCAAGTCCTTGTGCTCCCATCGTTTTGATAGGCTTGCCTGATTCCAGAATATTCGAACCGGTATACAGGTTATCAATTCCTTGTGTGGCCATAACTGCACCAACTGCACAGCCAATACCTGTACCACAAGACACTGCACCACCAATAATCTCAACTGCCCCACCTGCTGCCTGTATCAAACCACCTGCACGAGTTGATAGCTGGTATTTACCATCCTTATACACAAGGTTATCTGTCAGTGCATCGGCTTTTCCATACTGGAACATCGGAAACGCATAATGAGCGACTGTGCCGTCCGGTTGTGGAATGTAGTGGTCATGTGCTACCAATATCGAGAGGTGTTGGGATGGAATGACAGAAGTCAGCCGACGCCGTAGTAGTGATAATTAACCGACATCACGAAGGGCAGAACATGTTTAACCGCAATTAGGACATTGATACTCGATGCCGATTAATGACGCACAAAGGCAAAAGAATGCCACCACAGGCCAGGATAGCGAACAGAAGTCGTCAAAGCAGCCTTGTGGTGCTGAAACCGACACGGCGGTCAGTGGGCAAACGGAAGCGGAAATGCCGTTGACAATGGAAACGGTGATAGAAAGAAGCAACATGATGCTTGCTTATCAGCGAGTGGTGGAAAACAAGGGTGCGGCAGGGGTAGATAACCTGAGCATACAGGCGTTGAAACCGTGGCTGAAAAGACATTGGGCCAGTGTCAAAAGGGCATTAATGGCCGGAGAATATCTCCCCCGAGCGATACGTAAAATGGACATCCCAAAACCAGACGGTGGAGTGAGAACATTGGATATCCCAACGGTGGTAGATAGACTGATCCAACAAGCCATCGCGCAGAAACTGAGCCCCTTAGTTGAGCCAATTTTCTCTCGATCTAGCTATGGCTTTCGACCATCCCGTAACGCATGGCAAGCGGTGCAACAAGCACAAGCGCACATGAACAGCGGGAAAAGATGGGTTGTAGACATGGACTTAGAGAAGTTCTTCGACAAGGTCGATCACGACATTTTGATGTCGAGACTGGCTCGGATAATCAAAGATAAATGCGTATTGAAGCTGATCCGCAGATATCTAGAAGCACCGATGAGGGAGGGAAAAGAGCATATAAAGCGAACGCAGGGCATGCCGCAAGGTGGTCCATTGTCACCGCTGCTCTCCAACATATTGTTGGATGAATTGGACAAAGAGTTAGAAAAGCGAGGACATCTCTTCTGCCGTTATGCAGACGACTGCAATATCTATGTCAGGAGTCGGAAAGCGGGTGAACATCTCCTTAACGATCTCAGTGACTACCTCGAAAGGGGACTAAAATTGAGTATCAACAAGAAGAAAAGTGCGGTTGCGAGACCGTGGGAACGCAAGTTCTTAGGGTACAGCGTAACTTGGCACAAAAGCGTTCGCCTGAAAATCGCGAGCAGCAGCCTCAGTCGACTAAAAGGGAAAATCCGTAACCTAACAACGGGTCACTGTTCAAAATCAGTCAAACGGGTCATTGATGAGTTAACTCCAGTGCTAAGAGGCTGGATAAGCTACTTCCGATACACAGCGGTAAAAGGCGTATTGGAGGAGCTGGACAGCTGGATAAACCGGAAACTACGCTGTTTATTATGGCGTCAGTGGAAGAGTCCGTACACGCGAGCCAAGAAATTAATGGCAGCGGGTTTACCCGAACAACGGGCGTGGAGTTCGGCATGTAACCAGCGTGGAGCATGGTGGAATGCAGGTTCGAGCCACATGAACCAAGCGATAAAAGTGTCGCTACTCAGGAAAGCAGGCTTACTATCACTATTGGAACAACATCGGCAGTTCCAGCGTTAACATGAACCGCCGTATACGGAACCGTACGTACGGTGGTGTGAGAGGACGACGGGAGTGATCCCGTCTCCTACTCGATTGTGCCGGGCATGTCCGACAGTTTGGGGGGAGGAGGCTAATCGTGAGATTAGCCCCTATCCCGATTTTTGAGTAGTATTAATGCATTGATTTATAATTAGAATTAAAGTGACCCGGTAAATGAATCCATGGATGAATCGGGTCAGTTTAATTTTCATTTCTGCAAAAAGAGTTTCTCCTTGTTTCCGATTGGGATTCACCGACACTGAGCCCAATTTGAACCGAAAGAGGAAAGACCATGTTTGAACGTTTTAAATCGCATTTTGCCCGCCAGTCTGCCCCACCGCAAAAATCCCCCGAGCAACAACCGGCAGCTATTCGTGACAGCCGGGGCTATTTCCGGCCGCAATCGGCTGACGAGTTACTGGCAACGCCCCTGCGCCGCCAGTGTCTTCAGCAATTATGGCAAAACAGTGCCTTGCCGGAAGGGCTGTATCAGCGTTTTTATCTTGCACCGGTGAAGCAATTGCTGGGCAGTACCCAGCAGGTGCCGGCAACACCGGAAGGTGACTGGTCAGGGACTGGGGGATTTGCCGACCTGACGCTGCAATTTACCACCTGTGCCGTGCGGCTGGCGAAGGGTCATCTGTTACCACCAGGGGCGGCACCGGAAACGCAGGCGGCACAGAGCCTGTTATGGCAGGCGGTGGTGTTCTGGGCGGCGTTGTTTTACCACCTGCCCTTGTTGCAGCAACTGGAAGGGGAGCTGGAGGACGGGCATGACTGGCAGCCGGGATTATGGACGCCAGGCCGTCGCTTTCGTTTCCGGTTCCGGTTGTCCCGGCCAGATTTATCTGTGCCACTGAACGCCATGATGGCAGCCCGTTTACTGCCGGAAGAGGCGGTGACTTGGTTGTTTCTGGTGCCGGACGCATGGATCTGTCTGGTATTGCATCTTGGTGGTCACTCATCCTCCCTGCCGTTGATTGACGCACTGCTTGAGGAAGCCGCCAGACAGGTGGCATCTCCTTTACTGAAACCGGGGGATTCTGCTGAGGTGCCTGATGTCACTGGGGGATTACCTGAACCCAGTCAGGCTTCTCCGGGTTTCCCCTCAGAAACGGTATCAGCATCTGAGCCATCCGGCGAGAGTGATACCCTGACGTTATTGTCTTTATTTCAATCCGGTCATGACTCCTCTCATCAGGAGAAGACAAAAAATCATCATCACGGCTCGAAATTCGCCAAACAGTCTGTCCCGGATAAAGAAAATGTTGCCACCAAAGATAACCACAATACATTATTGTAATGTAAATAGTTTAACTGGTTATTTATATCTTGTATTTCCATAAAACCATTTATTAACAATTGAATGTCATGATTTATTTAATTCATTAAGGAAAAAAAGAAGATGTTGCCTGCAACAGAAAAAATCAGTTGGGATGAGTTATTAGAAGAGTACTTTTTTTCACATATGCTGCGGCCGGCCACCGAATGGAGTTATCGCAAAGTTACCCGGGTCTTTATCCGGTTTATGGGGGAAACGGTGTTGCCGGAACAGGTTACTCACCGGGATGTGCTGCGGTGGCGGCGTCATCTTCTGCTGGAGAAAAAACAGTCGAGCCATACCTGGAACAATAAGGTGGCCCACCTGCGGGCGATTTTTAATTTCGTGATGGAAAGAAAATTTCTGCCGCTCACTGAAAACCCGTTTAACAATGCGGCAGTGAAAAAAGAGAAGAAGACGAAGAAAATCCTGAGTAAATCCCAGATAACCCGCCTTTATCTGCTGATGGGACAGTACGAGGAAGAAGAACGTATGCAGGTAACCCCCCGGGGAGGCCGCTGTGCATTGTACCCGACCGGATATTGGTTGACCGTACTGGATACGTTCCGGTTAACGGGGATGCGCCAGAATCAGCTATTGCACCTGCGGTTGCGGGATATCAATCTGGACAGCAATTATATTGTTCTGCGTGTCGAGGGCAGTAAAAATCACAGTGAATGGCGGATACCGATGATTCGTCAGCTTAAACCCCGTTTGGCGAAACGGGTTGAACAGGCAAAAGCCTGTGGGGCAAAAGACGATGATCCGCTGTTTGATTTGAGTCGTCTGGGTTTGCACTCTCATGGGCGGATGAGCCGTTACCGGTATGATCACGATAAAGAAAGGCAGCATATCCGTTCTTTCTTCAATCGGTTGTCTAAAGAGTGTGGTTTTGCCGTTTCCCCTCACCGTTTTCGTCATACACTGGCTACTGAGCTGATGAAAGCACCGGATCGTAATTTACAGCTGGTCAGAAGCCTGCTGGGGCACCGCAGTCTGGCAACCACGATGGAATACATCGATATCGATATGGAAATTGCGGGTAAAACGCTGGAAAGCGAGCTGGCGTTCTATCTGGATCTTTCCGTGTAAGCACAACGGCAGGTAAAAAATCAGGGCAGGTCTCAGACTGGATTTAGGAGGCAGCGTGAGCGAACTACCCTGCATCAACAATTGATGGTATGAAAAGATAATTGATAATTGATACCGATCCGGCATCCTGTGAACTTTACACCTGACTTGACATCAGAATCAATTACTGAAATCATTACCTTGAGCGAAAAAAAGAGTGCTTGCAAATGCAGGCACTCTGTATTCCTTATTTACGGCTTTTTTAAACATCGAGTATGCAAACCAGGCTACCAATTGTTTAACATTTTCTTAACGGCCATAAATTTTAACTTACTTGTTAATTACCTGATAGTATTCAACAAATTAGCTTTAAAATTTTGGTGCCCGGAGGCGGAATCGAACCACCGACACGGGGATTTTCAATCCCCTGCTCTACCGACTGAGCTATCCGGGCTAACGGGGCGCATTAAACCGTATTCAGCCTAATCCGTCAAACACTTTTTGCAAAAAAACGATAAAAATTGATTGTTTGCTTTATTTTTATACCAATTCAGTGTGGTTATTCAGCTAATGCCGTTTTTTATTAACTTAATGCCCCATTTTTTCGGCATTTTGCGATGGTTAGAATATCTTGAGCTAGAATTTTCGCAGTGATCACATCTTCAAAATCTCTTTTCACTAATAGCCTACTCAGACACCCCTCAAGGATAAGTTCCATCTGTTGAGCGACTTGCTTGCTATCGTCAATATCAAGTTGTTGTAATAATTCTTCCGTGTAATGGAAAGAGTTCTGTTTTTGTAATTCTGCTAATTGGTGAATTGGATGGTTAGCGTCAGGAAATGCGCTGCAAGCAGCAATAAACAGGCAGCCTGGATAACGTTGTTCTTGTACTTTTTCTTTGAGAGCGTCGTAGCGTGCCAGCAATTTTTGCTCAGGGCTTAGGCCTTCATCCAATAGAGTTTGGCGCTGCCAGATTTCAATTTGCTGGCTGTGATGGCGCAAGCAGTCGTAGAGTAAGGCTTCACGATCAGGCCAAAAATGTTTTATATGGCTGATATCAATATCGATAGAGGCTAAAAGCGTCTCCAGTGTCGCTGACAGGCCATGTTGCTCTAATAAGTTCAGGACATGGCTAAGCACATATTCACGTTGCACGGTGGCTCTCCTTCCAGATTATTTTGGTTGTCGATGTTGTAATTGCTGTACATGCTGATTAAAACGCTGAGCATCTATGAATCCATTGATTCGCTCATCGGTTAGCTCTGTTCCCTTATCGAAAAATAAGATAGTGGGGAGTCCCAGCACTTGCAGTTTTTGCAACAGTTCTTTTTGTTTTGGGGTGTTATCCGTGACATTTGCCTGTAACAAGAGGAATTGGCTTAATTGTGCCTGTACTTTTGGATCACTGAAAGTATATTTTTCAAACTCCTTGCAGGCGACACACCAGTCAGCATAGAGATCCAACATAATCGGTCGATGATGATTTTCCGCCAAAATTTGACTTAACTCTTGCCAATCAGAGACTTGTTGAAACTGTAAAGTAACTTTTTGTTGTTCTGCCACAGGGTTTCCCCATACCCAATCTTGTAGAGGACGTGAAGCAATGAGTGCCAAAGCAAGTAAGATAACTTGTAAGGTTCGTATCCAACCGTTTTTGCTGTTTAAAGTTAATGCGAATGCCCAACCAAGGAAAGAAACAGCTAATAGGCTCCACAATCTTATGCCCCATGTGTCACCCAGTACACGTTCCAGCAAGAAAACTGGCAGAGCCAATATGATAAATCCGAAGGCTTCCTTAACGTATTGCATCCATGAGCCGCTGCGTGGCAGGAGTTTGTGACCAAATAGTGTGACGGCGATAAGCGGTAAGCCCATTCCCAATGCGTAGAGGTACAACGTTAAGCCGCCGACTAATGTATTACCGCTTTGGGCGATATAAAGCAAAATAGCACTGAGTGGTGCGGTAGTGCAGGGAGAGGCGATTAAACCGGCTAAAGCTCCCATCACGAATACGCCAATGTAAGAGCCACTTTGTTGTTGGTTGCTCCAATCCACGAGGCGAGTTTGGAGCGAAGAAGGAAGTTGTAATGTATATAGCCCAAACATTGATAAGGCGAGCAAAATAAACAGCACTGACAGCCCTACGAGAATGTAAGGATTTTGCAGGGCAGCCTGAAATTGCAAGCCAGCCGCCGCGACGATTAAGCCAAGTATTGTGTAAGTGAGCGCCATTCCCTGAACGTAACTCATGGCGAGCCAAAAAATCCGTTTCAGGCTTTCAGGACGTTTTTGGCCCAAAATAATGCTGGAAATCAGCGGATACATGGGCAGTATGCAGGGAGTAAAAGCAATACCAATGCCAATTAATAACGCCCAGAGTGGCGAAAATGGCACATCGTGGGACTCGGATGGTATATCTCCCTGTTGCAGAGGTGCTTGTAAGGAGTCTTCTTTATTTGTCGTTATGTTGGTGGGGGGCGCGGTTTTATTGCCTGATAGAGAAGCAGCAACGGCTTGCAATGGTACGCTTAAGGTTTCAGGCGGATAACAATAACCTGCTTCTGCACATCCTTGGTATGTAATCTGGAGAGAGCCGTTGTTGGTGGCAGACAGAATGGGAATATCAATCCGTGCCGATTGAAAATAGACTTCTGTCTTACCAAAAAACTCATCTTCATGATCGACGCCTTTGGCGTATGAAATTTCACCCAATGATACTTCTTGATTGGGAATGATATTGAACTGTTTTCGATAAAGGTAATAACCAGGTTGAATATCCCAGTTCAGAGTGAGTTTATTTCCTTGTTGCTGAAAATCGAACATGAATGCCTGATCAGCAGGAAGGTAGAGGCTTTTCCCTGGTTGTTCAAACAGTGCGCTAGCGTTGTTAGGCGACAGAGCGATACTGCTGAACAGTAGAAGCAACATAAGAATACGTTTCATCATAAGATAGTCTTTAGCCTGCCTGTATCGTGGGTTTGATTCCTAATATTAAGACAATGCAGAGTTTTTTACAGGAAAAGATGTGTCAGGAAGATTTCAGGGGCTGGCACGCCCCTGAAATAATAATGCCAAATAATCGAAATTGTGAAGCTACAGGATAATACCACCAAACAGAAAACCGAATGTGACGGCTAATACAACGGCAAGAGTACCCGGAATAAAGAATGGATGGTTGAAGACAAAACGTCCGATACGGGTGGTTCCGGTATCATCCATCTGTACGGCTGCAACCAGTGTCGGATAAATTGGCAGGATAAACAAACCAGACACTGCGGAGAAAGAAGCGATCGCCGTTAATGGCGTGACATTCAGAGCCAGAGCCATTGGCATTAATGCCTTAGCTGTTGCTGCTTGTGAATAGAGTAATGCTGAACAGAAGAAGAAGATGACTGCCAGTAACCAGGGTTGGGCATGAATCAAACTACCCGCGGTTTCTTTGATCCAGTCTATGTTCGCTTGAACAAATGTATCGCCTAACCATGCAACTCCTAAGATACAGATACATGCGCTCATACCTGCTTTGAAAGTGCTTGAGTTCAGGATGGCATCAGTATCGACGGAGCAAATAATGGTGGTGAGCGTAGCGACACTGAGCATGATGATCAAAATCGCATTGGTGGTGTTCATTAGCGGTTTTGCAACCAGGCCGACACTTGGGCTATTAATAATCGCATAAATGACAACACCAACAACACCGAGCAGGAACAACAGAACAGAGCATTTTGCTTTGGGTTTGATTTGAATCTGGCTGGCGCCACGCATTTCTATCAAGCCATCTTCAAGACGTTTTTGGTAAACGGGATCATTCGACAATTTTGCATCAAACAGCCATGAAATAATGAATGACATAAGGATGATGGCACAAAATGTTGAAGGCAGTAATACCATTAACAGGTGGATATAGCTGATGCCTTGCCCTTCCATAATCGATGCCATATAAACAACCGCCGCAGAAATAGGTGAAGCAGTGATACCGATCTGGGCAGCGACAACGGCAGTAGAGAGTGGACGGCATGGTTTTATGCCTTGCTCTTTGGCAACTTCTGTAATAACAGGTAATGTTGCCAGTGAGATGTTACCCGTGCCTGCAAATAGTGTCAGAAAATAAGTGACGATAGGTGCAAGGACTGTGATGTATTTGGGATTCTTGCGCAGTAATTTTTCAGTTTGCTGAACGAGATAATCTAGTCCCCCCGCCACTTGCATGGCTGATATCGCAGCAATGACGGCCATGATAATTGAAATTACGTCAAATGGAATACTACCTGGTTTAACACCGATGGCGGCAAGGACGAGAACACCAATCCCACCAGCAAAACCAATACCTATTCCCCCTAATCGTGCCCCCAAAAAAATGGCCAGCAGAACAATAACCAATTCTACGGCTAACATGTTAAATACTCCTTCATTTATTTAGTATTATGAAAATCTATGGTTAATAGTTTGTGTTTGCAGAAAATTAAAAAGGCACGCTTCCGGTTGGAATAGCGTGCCTTAATAATTAAGACGAACTCGTTATTATAATCATTTAATTAGTCATCAAAACGTTTTGCTTTATAAGTTGGATGTTTTAGGTTCTCAACGGAGAAAATATCATCTAATTCAGCTTCGGTCAGTAAACCGCGTTCAAGCACAACTTCACGGACACTTTTGCCTGTTTCAGCACAGATCTTACCCACGATATCGCCATTGTGGTGACCAATAAAGGGGTTCAGATAAGTCACGATCCCGATGGAGTTGAATACGAAGTTTTCGCAAACATCTCTATTGGCAGTAATGCCGTTGACGCATTTTTCCACCAAATTACGGCAGGCGTTGTTCAGGATAGATATAGATTCAAACATAGCCTGGCCAATCGCCGGTTCCATGACGTTAAGCTGTAATTGGCCTGCTTCTGCTGCCATAGTGACACAGGTATCATTACCGATGACTTTGAAGCAAACTTGGTTAACAACTTCTGGCACCACAGGGTTAACTTTCGCTGGCATGATAGAAGAACCCGCCTGCAATTCTGGCAGGTTAATTTCATTCAGGCCAGCACGAGGGCCGGAAGAGAGCAGACGCAAGTCGTTGCAAATCTTGGACATCTTAACAGCCAGACGCTTCAACGCACTGTGAACCATGACGTAAGCGCCACAGTCAGAGGTGGCTTCTATCAAATCTTCTGCTGGTTGGCAAGGCAATCCTGTGACTTCGGCCAATTTTTCAACGACCAGCTTTTGGTAACCTGGTGCAGTATTCAAGCCAGTACCGATAGCAGTCGCGCCAAGGTTTACTTCTAGCAGCAGCTCTGCCGTGCGAGTGATGTTTTTGATCTCTTCTTTCAACAGTACAGAAAAAGCCCGGAATTCTTGGCCCAGAGTCATGGGAACCGCGTCTTGCAACTGGGTACGGCCCATTTTCAGGATGTCATCGAATTCAACGCCTTTTTTGTCAAAACCCTCTTTCAGCAACTCAATGGAATCAATTAAGTGCATCAGGGCGTTATAAACAGCAATTCGGAAACCGGTAGGGTAAGCATCATTGGTTGACTGGCTTCTGTTTAGGTGATCATTTGGGTTCAGGTACTCATATTCACCTTTTTGATGTCCCATCAACTCCAGGCCGATATTTGCCAGCACCTCATTCGTGTTCATGTTCAGTGAAGTACCGGCGCCGCCCTGAAAGACATCAACAGGGAATTGATCCATACATTTGCCTTTAATGAGAACTTCATCACACGCTTTGACGATAATATCTGCCACTTTTCCAGAAATAGTATGGAGTTCTTTATTTGCCAGTGCCGCAGCTTTTTTCACCATCACCATGCCCCGGATGAACTCAGGCACATTGTTGATGGTACGGTCACTGATATAAAAGTTTTCAATCGCACGTAGAGTGTGAATACCATAGTAGGCTTCAGCAGGAACTTCTCGTTTACCTAACAGGTCTTCTTCGATACGAATGTTGTTTGACATGAGAACCTTCTTAAAATTGGATACGTTTTTTGACTGTTCTATTACGTGTTTGTTGAAAAATAATGTTGCCGCCAACAATTTCCCTGATATTAAACACTTATCATGAAATTGCTGGCGCGATCATATGTGGATTTGTAAGAAATGCCTTGAACCTGGATCACTTTATAGTGCTATTTTATTGATGAAATAACATATGTGTGACTAAGGTCACGATTACGGGAGGAAAAAGTTGAGGATTTGAAGTGTTGAAAACAGCCACGATTATCCCCACATAGATTATCTAACACCATATTATGTGATCTAACCCGATATTAGGTGTCACACAGAGTGTGAATGATCGAATAGTGTGAACCCTCAATAATAATGAAAGGAGAACCACGTGCGTTGGCTCCCGCTTATCCTTATATGCCTTCTGGTTTACATCGAGTCTGTCCTGTTTGTTCGGATTGCCTCCGAAGTTGGAGTCTTGTTGACTCTGTTATTGGTTATCCTGACGTCTTGTCTTGGTGTATCCCTTGTGCGTAATCAAGGTATTAAGAATTTCCTCTCTATGCAGCAAAAACTCGCAGCCGGTGAGAGTCCTGCGGAAGAAGCTGTTAAAAGTGTATCTCTGGTCATCGCTGGATTCTTGCTGATATTGCCCGGTTTCTTCACCGATTTTCTTGGGTTACTGTTGCTATTGTCTCCCGTACAGAAACTTCTGACAGCGAAGCTATTGCCTCATATTAAGGTTTACCGCCCGAATACTTTTTATGGTTCCGGTAATTATGGTAATCATCATGGCGGTTATGGGCAGAACGGGCAGACTTTTGAGGGAGAATATGAGCGCAGGCAAGATGACGCTTCTCGTATATCGGATGACCAAAAAAATTATGGTGAATCTGACAGTGAGCGCAATAAGAAATGATTGCCGTTACATTGGTTGAGATTTCAGAGAGTAAGAAAAAAGTAAAATTTTTTTGTTACCCACCCTTGAAGTCATGATCTTAAGCCCCAATTTGTAGCTTCATGATACCGGTTCTGTTGGGTTCTGGTATCAATCCTCTTACCTGATATGGACTTTATTTATAGGAGATCTATCAATGAAAATTCGTCCATTACATGACCGCGTTATTATCAAGCGTACAAGAAGTTGAATCAAAATCCGCTGGCGGTATTGTTCTGACGGGCTCTGCTGCGGGCAAATCTACCCGTGGGAAAGTTTTGGCAGTCGGCAATGGTCGCATTCTCGAAAGCGGGAAGTGAAGGCGCTGGACGTAAAAGTAGGTGATACTGTTATTTTTAATGAAGGTTACGGCGTTAAAACAGAAAAGATCGATAATGAAGAAGTATTGATCATGTCTGAAAGCGACATTCTGGCAATTGTTGAAGCGTAATTGAAAATCTTATTACGCTTAGATCTTCTTGATTGAACGAATTTAAAGGAAAGACACAATGGCAGCTAAAGACGTAAAATTTGGTAATGATGCTCGCAGCAAAATGCTACGCGGTGTGAATGTACTGGCTGATGCAGTTAAAGTGACCCTGGGCCCTAAAGGCCGTAATGTAGTTTTGGATAAATCTTTCGGTGCGCCTGTCATCACTAAAGACGGTGTATCTGTAGCACGTGAAATCGAATTGGAAGATAAATTCGAGAACATGGGTGCTCAGATGGTTAAAGAAGTCGCTTCTAAAGCTAATGATGCGGCAGGTGATGGTACCACCACAGCAACCGTATTGGCTCAAGCTATCGTCACCGAAGGTCTGAAAGCTGTTGCTGCTGGCATGAACCCAATGGATCTGAAACGCGGTATTGATAAAGCAGTTGTTTCCGCTGTTGAGGAGCTGAAAAAACTGTCCGTACCTTGCTCTGATTCCACTGCTATTGCACAGGTTGGTACTATCTCTGCAAACTCCGACGAAACTGTAGGTAAACTGATCGCAGAAGCGATGGATAAAGTTGGTAAAGAAGGTGTAATCACCGTTGAAGAAGGTACTGGCTTGGAAGACGAACTGGATGTTGTTGAAGGTATGCAGTTCGACCGTGGTTACCTGTCTCCTTATTTCATCAACAAACCAGAAGCGGGTTCTGTTGAACTGGAAAACCCATACATCCTGCTGGTTGACAAAAAAATCTCCAACATCCGTGAATTGCTGCCAGTTCTGGAAGGCGTCGCTAAAGCAAGCAAGCCTTTGATGATTATTGCTGAAGATGTTGAAGGCGAAGCACTGGCAACTCTGGTTGTGAATAACATGCGTGGTATCGTGAAAGTTGCTGCGGTTAAAGCACCTGGCTTTGGTGATCGCCGTAAAGCCATGCTGCAAGATATCGCAATCCTGACTAACGGTACTGTTATCTCCGAAGAGATTGGTCTGGAGCTGGAAAAAGCGACTCTGGAAGATCTGGGCCAGGCAAAACGTGTTGTTATTAACAAAGACACTACAACTATCATTGATGGTGTCGGTGAAGAAAGCGCAATTGCTGGACGTGTTACTCAAATCCGTCAGCAGATCGAAGAATCTACTTCTGATTATGACCGTGAAAAACTGCAAGAGCGTGTTGCTAAATTGGCAGGCGGTGTTGCTGTAATCAAAGTAGGTGCAGCAACTGAAGTTGAAATGAAAGAAAAACGCGCTCGCGTTGACGATGCACTGCACGCAACTCGTGCGGCTGTAGAAGAAGGTGTTGTTGCTGGTGGTGGTGTTGCTCTGGTTCGTGTTGCTAGCACAATCTCTAACCTGACTGGTGACAACGAAGATCAGAACGTTGGTATTCGCGTTGCACTGCGTGCGATGGAAGCACCAATGCGTCAGATCGTAGACAACGCAGGTGAAGAGCCTTCTGTTGTTGTAAACAACGTGAAAGCAGGTAAAGACAACTACGGTTATAACGCTGCAACTGAACAGTACGGCGATATGATCGAAATGGGTATCTTGGATCCAACTAAAGTAACCCGTTCTGCACTGCAATTCGCAGCTTCTATTGCTGGTTTGATGATCACTACCGAAGCAATGGTGACTGAACTGCCTAAAGATGACAAAGCTGACTTAGGTGCAGCTGGCGGTATGGGCGGTATGGGTGGAATGGGCGGCATGATGTGATGCTGTTCATCCTGATGATGGCATTGTCCATCTGTTAGGAAAGCCCTTAAAGGCGAGCAGGGAAAACTTGCTCGCCTTTTTATTGTTTCCATAATCAATGAGGGAAGTTATGCGAATTAAGATTTTATTTAGTGCGTCAGTATTACTGTTGGCAGGGTGTACAACAGCTCATCAATTAACCTCTGCTGGCGCTAATGTGCGTTTTGTGGACACTCAACCAGGTAGTGAATGCCAGCGATTAGGTGAAGTTAGTGGTACCCAAAGCAACTGGCTCAATGGTGTTAGCAATGAAAGTAGTTCTATGCGTAGTGCAGCCAATGACTTGCGTAATAAAGTGGCTGAAGGCGGCAACGTTATTTATGATATAAATAGTCCATCAGAGGGGTTATTGTCTAGTTTTGTCCCCCTTGATAGCAAAATGGTTGGTCAGGCCTATAAATGCCCTTAGATATTAAATAGATGTGCCTAGTGAGAAAGTGGTTTGGGCAAGGCTCAGAAAGAATGTTTCGCAACATTAAGAGTCGCGAATATATTCAGTTTTTGTGCGCTGCCCATTCAGAAGAACTCAATAATGATGGAATTAAACTCATCTGTTATCGATTGGCATAGGAATTATCACTAGTTTTGTGCTAGTCCTAAATCCAGTGGGGTTTTGCTTGGTTCTCCACCAATTTCTCTGGTCAGGCTTGGAACCAGATAACCGGATACTTTAGTTAATAATTCTCGCATGACAGCTTTTGCCTCTTCATCGTCCACGAGAAAATGTGCGGCACCTTGAACTTTATCCAGAACGTGAATGTAGTAAGGTAATATGCCTGCGTCAAAGAGTGCATTACTTAAATCAGCCAAAGTCTCTGCATTATTATTGACATCACGTAACATCACACTTTGATTCAGCAGTGTCACTCCAGCTTGTTTTAGTCGAATCATACTTGTGCGTAACGCATTATCAATTTCATTCGCATGGTTGATATGGGTTACCATGATGACCTGCAAACGAGTTTGTGCAAGACGATTACACAATGAAAGCGTTATACGATCAGGGATCACAACCGGTAAACGTGTATGGATACGTAACCGCTTAATGTGTGGGATAGATTCAAGACGGCTGATTAACCAGTCCAGTTCATGATCCTTAGCCATTAATGGATCGCCCCCAGAGAAGATAATTTCGTCAAGCTCAGGGTGTTGTTCAATATAATCCAGAGCAAGCAGCCAATTGTTTTTATTGCCTTTATTATCCTCATAAGGGAAATGGCGGCGAAAACAATAGCGACAATTAACCGCGCAACCCCCTTTGACCAATAGCAAGGCTCGATTGTGATATTTATGCAATAGACCTGGAACAACACTGCGTTGTTCATCCAATGGATCAGGGGTGAAACCAGGGGATATAGCAAACTCTTCCCGTGAGGTCAGGACTTGTAATAGAAGAGGATCACGGAGATCGCCCTTTTTCATTCGTGTTACAAATGCTCTTGGCACACGCAGAGGAAATAAGCGCTTTGCTTCATTGCCTTCTTGCAGTTTCGTATGTGTGTTTAAGGATAACAGTTGTAACAACTCATTGGGATCAGTAATAACATCCGCGAGTTGTTGTAGCCAGGCTTCTCTGACAGGGTGAATATGGGTTATAATGTGTGCCATTTTTTGGCTAAGCCATTTTGTTAAAAATTAGAGGATCTCCATGGCTACTTATAGTACCAATGAATTCCGTTCAGGTCTTAAAATCATGTTAGATGGCGAGCCGTGCGCTATTCTTGACAGTGAATTTGTTAAACCAGGTAAAGGGCAGGCATTTGCCCGCGTTCGTATTCGCAAACTGATCTCTGGTAAACTGTTGGAAAAAACTTTTAAATCAACAGATTCTGCTGAAAGTGCAGATGTCATGGATGTCAACCTGACTTATTTATACAACGACGGTGAATTTTGGCATTTCATGAACAACGAAACTTTCGAGCAGTTGGCTGCAGATGAGAAAGCCGTTGGTGATAATGCCAAGTGGCTGATCGATCAGGCAGAATGTATTCTGACTCTGTGGGATGGCCGTCCTATCGCTGTAACTCCACCAAACTTTGTTGAACTGGAAATCGTTGATACTGATCCAGGTCTGAAAGGTGATACTGCTGGTACTGGTGGTAAACCTGCAACCTTGAGCACCGGCGCTGTCGTTAAAGTTCCTCTGTTTGTCCAGATCGGCGAAGTGATCAAAGTTGACACTCGTTCTGGCGAATACGTTTCTCGCGTGAAATAACCGCGTTTGCTATTCTAAAAAAATCGCAGCCTCTTCGTCCAGAGGTTGCGGTTTTTTATCATCACTTCTTGGTTAGTCTCATTGCAGCTATTAAATCGGGTAGCTATAATCCAATTTCATTTCTTATCGTTATCCTGGACGACCTGGATAAACGTCATCTCATCGGGGACGGCTCCACTTATCCTTATATAAAGGGAAAGACATGTCTTGGTTGATCCTTCTTATTGCTGGTTTGTTGGAAGTCGTGTGGGCGATAGGCCTAAAATATACCCACGGTTTTTCACGCTGGGTGCCGAGTTTAATTACGATCAGCGCGATGGTGGTCAGTATGGGGTTACTGGCTTATGCCATGAAAAATCTACCGGCAGGAACTGCCTATGCAGTGTGGACAGGTATCGGTGCGGTGGGTACGGCGGTTTTCGGCATCATGGTGCTGGGGGAATCTGCGAATTTAGTTCGGATATTGAGCCTTGGCCTGATTGTGATTGGGATTATTGGCTTAAAGTTGGCGGGTTGATTGCTTATGAATAAACCCAGCGCTGTGCTGGGCTTATGATTATTTCTTTTCATAACGCGAAGGCCATATTTCTTCTGGTGTTCGTCCAAGTGCTGTCGCAATAAGGCGTTCGCCTTTTGGCCAGTGTCGTTGCAATGCATTGGCAAGAGTTGATGATGCCAGCCCTGCTGATCGTGATACTTCCGATAGTGTTGTTCCGCGTTTTTTCAATTCAGCGATGATGTCAGCAGAATGCCAGTCTTTTTTTTCCATCCTTAAGCTCTCCAGTTATCAATTATCTTTTTAATTAAAAAGTAAATGAGTATTCAGTAGACTATAAGTCACACATCATAGCATAACTCTAGCTGAAACGTGACTTATAGTCCGTGGTCGGATAAGTAACATGAATCGATACTTATCGGATGAAAAAATCGAACAACATCAGATCCCTTTTTGGTCAAAGAATTAGGTATCTCAGGATAGAAGCTGGGATGTCACAAGAGGCTTTTGCCGATAAGTGTGGACTGGATCGTACTTATGTCAGTGGCATTGAACGTGGTGTCAGGAACCCCACCTTGGAAATTATTTATGTGATAGCAAATGGATTACAGATTGAACTCAGTGAATTGTTCGATTTTGGGACAATATATCCTCCTCACTAAATCTCATTATCAAAAGATAATGCGGGTTAAATTTTAGCAACTAATCCTCCCATCTCTTCATTTTCTTTACTTTCAATTGCAAAGTTGCAGCCAATAAAGCTGCGACTTGAAAGAATCATGTTCCCTTATCGTTTGGCTTGAGTACTAGACTGAAAGTTATATTCTATTTTTGAATATGATATTTGTTTTTGTCATATTATGTGCAGTGCTTGCTGAAATTTGGTAAGAAAATGATTTTTGATTAGATATCAGCTGGGAACGAGATGATGTTATTAATCCTTGAACTTGTGATTGGGGCGATTGTTGGCGTGATTATCACTACTACCGGTGTTGGTGGTGGAGTGATAGTTTTACCAATCTTGACCTATTTTTTTGGATTAGATGCATTGTCTTCTGTTGCGACGGCTAATCTTCTTTCAATGTTGATGAAAATATCATCTTCTTATATACATTTTCGCATGGGAAATATTCCCTTACGCCAATCTTTGATTATTCTACTGATCATGATACCCAGTACGGTATTCGCCAGTTATGGCGTCACGATGTTGAGTCATTTAAGCCATAATCGGGTACAATTTGAATGGGGAATTAATTTACTGGTTTTATTGGCTATCTTATTTTCCCTTTATCTTTTTTACCGTCGAATACACCAGCCACAATTACACATGAGCCAAACACAACCACAATTACAATCTAGGTTGATTAAGCCTTTCTTGTTACCCGGTACGGGAGCTGGATTAGTACTTGGGGCAACAGGAGTGGGTGGTGGCATAGTGGTATTGCCACTATTATTACGCTATGGGCAAATGAGTATTAAACAAGCGGTTGGTGTTTCCCTGTTTATCACGATGATGTTATCCGGCTCATCTGCTTTCGCTTATGCCTATGGAGGGCATACAGACTGGAAACTGGCGTTGGTATTGTTTGTTGGTTCTTTGCTGGCTATCCCTTTCGCCAATTATTTGATCAAGCATGTGTCTGATAAAGTACTACAATATGCCACATTATTCCTGATCTTATGTAGTGCTGTGTTGATGGGCATTCGGTTAGTTTAATAGAAATTCTTTTGACTATTGAGGCAGAGAGATAACCTCAATAGTAAAAGAGTAAATTAGTAATATCAGTAAGTTGTTTCACCAATATTTTTTAGAGCATCAATCACCAATTGCCAGAATTTGGCATGATCCAATTTGACAGCAACCTGCGTATGGCAATCTTCAGGTGGCGGAAAACGGAAATCTGCAACAGTCATTCCTGTTGTTAAGCCTCCCATCAGTTCGATATTAACGGGGACTTTTTGGGTCGTCATAACATCCGGATCGATCACATAAGCTACAGCACAGGGATCATGCACAGGAGGATAGCCAAATCCTTGATGCTCAAGATACCTGTCACCATAAAACTTCAGAGCATCCAAAACGAATTGGGCAGGACGTGTCTTAATCTGGGCAATTGCTTCAATAATTTCAGGTGTTGCTTGCGCTTGGTGAGTGAGATCTAAACCGACCATTGTCAACGGCCATTTTTCATTAAAGACAATGTGGGCAGCTTCTGGATCGATCACGATATTGAATTCCGCAACTGCGCTTCTGTTTCCTTTATGATAGCCCCCTCCCATTAATACAACTTCTTTTACCCGCTCAACAATTTTCGGTTCTTTGCGCGCAGCCATAGCGATATTCGTCAAACCTGCAGTTGGCACCAAAGTCACACTTTTGGGCGGATTTTCCATAATCACATCAATAATGAGATCAACTGCATGGCGCGCATCCAGTTTCATACTAGGTTCAGGAAGAATAGGGCCATCCAGACCCGTTTCACCATGAATGTCTGGGGCTGTATTGATCTCCCGAACAAGTGGGCGGTGACAACCTGCTGCGAAAGGAACGTTATGAATATTAGCGATGCGTGCAACACAAAGCGCATTGCGGGTGACTTTATTCAGGGTTTGATTACCAACAACTGTCGTTACAGCCAACAATTCAATATTGGGATCCCCGTGGGCAAGCAGGAGAGCAATGGCATCATCATGCCCAGGATCGCAGTCGAGGATGATTTTCTTGGGTAGCATATTCATTCCTTTCCAGTGATTATGACCTTCATTTCTCAAGTTGCTGTTTTGTCGGTTACAACTCGAAACCTATTAAGTACATATGTAAATATTTACGGTCAGGATAATTTACTAACAGAAAAAATTTCCTCCAACTCTATCACAAAATGAAAACATAAAAATCACAATTTATTAATAAATATTTTAATAATTGTGATTCTATTAACATGAAAACAACAAATGATTTGAGAATTTCAAGCACATATGATTCATATATATACCAGACATAAAATGCATTAATGTCTAATTTTGTTAGTTTGTTAACTTATTAATATTTTGTTCTTTATTGTTTTGTTAATACACATGAATAACTAATGTTCAAAAAATGTGATAAGCACCCCTGATAAAAGGAATAGCAAGGTTACACCATCAGGGGATAAGCAGATGCTCATGGGGTATAACATGAATAATAAGCTTGATTCATTAACATACTATACAGTGACGAAAAAATATGATCTTCGTTTTCCGATGCTGACAGAAGATCTAGATGTTGATGTTGTTATCATTGGCGGAGGTTTTTCCGGTATCAATACCGCATTAGAGCTGGCAGAAAAAGGCATCACCAATATTGCTATTTTGGAAGGCCGAACTTTGGGGTATGGCGGTACAGGCCGTAATGGTGGGCAGGTGATGACGGGGATTGGCCATGATTTGGATAAGATCAAACGCCACGTGGGTAAAAAAGGCCTGGAAGCTATATTTAAAATCAGTAGCTTGGGAGCGGGAATCATTCGTGATCGAGTTGCCAAATATGATATTCAGGCTGACTTTTGCCAAGGTTATGCCTATCTTGGTTGGAATTCGCGTCATGATAAAACCCTGCATAGTTGGTTACAGGAATTTCGTTCGGCTTCCCCTGGTGAAGAAATTGAGCTTTATACGGGTGCAGATGTTAAAAAAGTTATTGGTTCAGACCGTTATACCAGTGCACTAAAACATATGGGTGGGGGACATGTTCATTCACTCAACTTGCTGCTGGGTGAAGCCAAAGCTGTTACTGAATATGGTGTCAAAATCTTCGAAAACAGTCAGGTTGTGAGCGTAGAGTATGGCTCCAGGGTTACCGTACGTACAGTAACAGGATCAGTGCGCGCCAATAAGATGCTGTGGGCATGTAATGGCTTTTTGGATGGACTCGAACCGGCTATTTATAGAAAAACAATTAATACTTATGCTTTTCAATTGATGACGGAAGAACTGTCGGATGATTTGATTGAAAGGATCAGCCCAATTCGAGGAGCCTACAGTGATATTAGCCCAGTCATCGATTACTACCGTGTTACTAAAGAAAATCGCCTGTTATATGGCAGCGCAACACACTTTCTTGAATATATGCCTTCCGATTTAAAAGCATGGAACCGCAATCTCATGCTCAAGACCTTCCCTTATTTGAAAGATGTGGAGATAGAATTGGCATGGGGCGGGCCATTATGTTGCAGCGCTAATTTGTTTCCACAAATGGGTTCTCTGCCTAATCATAAAAATGTGTTCTATGTTCAAGGCTATTCGGGATTTGGGGTAACGCCAAGCCACATCATCTGCAAAATTTTGGCTGAGGGAATGAGTGAAGGTTCGGAGCGTTATTCGCTACTTAGTTCGATTCCACACCTCGATATTATCGGGAAAGATAAACTGAGAAATGTACTGCTCTCTGTCGGTAAGACTTGGCATCAGGCTTCAGGTTACTGGAAAGGGCGTCGTTAGTTTTTCAACGGTCACAGTTAAAGGTAAAAGTTATGATAAAGCCATTATTGTTAGATAAAACTCTTCCTGAATTAATGCCAATTGGCAGTGTCACTAATCTTGGTTCTGTTGTGGTGGAGGGCGATCCGCAGGCAAGTGTCGCCATGATCCACGGGGAACCATCGGATAATCTGACATGTGGTATTTTTGCCTGCACTAAAGGCAAATTTAAAATGATCTATCCCTTTGATGAAATGGCAACAGTGCATGAGGGTTCAGTGAAACTGACAGATGTCAAAACAGGGGTGATGGTCGAATACCATAAAGGCGACTCGTGGTTTGCGGCAAAGGGAAGCGAAGTATTGTGGGAAATCACCAGTGAGCGTTTCGTCAAACATTATATGGCTTGTATAAATGGGCAATTGTCTGATTAGGCAGAGGAAAAGGTGATGAGTGACATTCATTTGCTGGAGTCAGTGACAACTTTTTTGCAGCACTCTCATGGTCATTATATTAATGGAGTCTCTGTTCTTGGTCAGGAAAATGAAACTTTCTCTATCGTTAACCCGGCATCTGGCGAAGTGATAGCTACGGTCAATCAAGGAGGAGAACATGAAGTTAATCAGGCAATGCAGGCGGCATCAGATGCTTTTCACGGCGTGTGGGCGCAGACTTCTCCTATGGAACGGGGGAATTGCCTAAATCGGTTGGCTGATCTATTACAAAAAAATAGTGACGAGTTAGCACAACTGGAAAGTTTATGTTCCGGTAAACCGATTCAATTATCCCGTATGCTGGATGTAGATGCATCAGCCGATTATTTACGCTATTTTGCCGGATGGTCAACCAAAATTACGGGTGAAACACTGAATGTATCACTGCCATCGTTTAAAGGGGAAAAATATTCTGCATTCACGCGCCGTGAGCCTATCGGCGTCGTAGTTGGCATTATTCCGTGGAATTTTTCCATCATGATTGCGATCTGGAAATTGGGGGCAGCACTGGCCTGTGGCTGTACGATTGTGCTTAAACCCAGTGAATATACGCCCTTAACCCTACTTCGTGTGGCTGAACTGGCAAAAGAAGCGGGAATTCCAGATGGTGTGATCAATATCGTCAACGGTACAGGCGCTCGGGTTGGATCTTCTCTGGTTAATCACCCTCAATGTGCCAAAGTCACTTTTACAGGCTCCGTTCCAACAGGAATAAGCGTGGGGAAATTGGCCTTGGAGCAGGGATTGAAGCGCACAACACTGGAGCTTGGCGGTAAAAACGCGGCAGCTTTTCTGTCTGATATGACCGTTGAAAAGATCGTTGATGGCATACTGGAAGCGGGATATGTGTATCAAGGGCAAATTTGTGCAGCCGCGGAGCGCTTTTATATTCCATCCGTTCACATGGATGCTGTTTTGGCATTACTTACTGAACGTTTATCTGCGATGAAAATTGGCTCTCCCCTTGATGAATCAACAGAAATGGGGCCTTTGGCAAACAAAAAACATTACGAAAAAATTTTATCTATGTTTGAAACTGCGCGTCAGGAGGGCAATGAAATTGTCTACGGAGGCTATGCTTTGGAGGGACCGGGATTTTTTGTCGCACCAACAGTGATTAAAGCCAATAGTGTTAAAGATACATTAATGAACGAAGAGACATTCGGGCCGATTGGCACTTTCCTCAGTTATGATGATGAGGAAGAGCTTATTACCATGATGAATGCGACACCATTTGGGTTGTCTGCCAGCCTCTGGACGAATGATATGAGTAAAGCGATGCGTATGACCCCTTGCATTAAAGCGGGTATGCTATGGATTAATATGCATACGTTCCTTGATCCTGCGGTTCCATTTGGTGGTACTAAATCTTCAGGAATGGGGCGTGAGTTTGGCAGCGCATTCATTGAGCATTATACGGAGCTGAAGTCGGTCATGATGCGTTATTGATGGGGGCGTTAATATCACAATGGAATAGGGAATTATATTGATAGAGCGCTACTTGGCTTTTGTCTGCTAAGGCGCTCATTTTTTCTTCTTGCCTTGCAGAAAAAATCGTTGTCATAAGAATGTCACCATAGGTTCAAATAATTGTCATGTGACATATCTATTATCCGGGCATGGGGCAATATACACACTATTCATTAGATAAGAAGACGAAGAAACCCAATTATAGCAGAATCAATATAATTTGATGCAATCAACCTGTTCCATAAACAAATCATCCACTGAGCACCTTCTCGTCTTCTTATCGTTTTTGCGTCTGTCCATTTGTGTTAGATGGGGTTCAAATCGGGGATGTAAGGCGGTGCTATTTCAGTTGGCATCCGCTGTCTGCTATCACTTATATCGTGTCATTTCATCTATGAAAAGGCGCATTGTCCATGACTATCACTACCCTGCAGGGAGAGCTTTGGCAGCAAATTTTGCGTCATCCACGCATAAAAAACGTCGGCATTAATATTCTCGGTAAACAAGCTTAGGGTGACGAAGGTATTTTCGAGAATGACGCTAATGACGTTGATACGGCCTTTTGGGTCATGCTCCCAATAGTTAGATCTCTTATGAAATAGAGTATTCACGCTCAATGAACGTACCGACCACTTTGTCATGCATCTCTTCGGATTTGGAATAACCTATTGTCTTTCTATTCAGCCTCTTTATCCGGATACGAAGCGTAAGATTTGTTCTCTCAATACGTTGGGTAAATTTCTTTCCCGTGAGGTGTTTTTCCTGAGGCAGGCAATCGTAAACGGCATAATCATCTGTACAGTAAAACTGGATAGTAAAAGGAGACAAGAGAGCCAGCCGCTTTTTCAACGTTTTCCTGCTGCGCTCCCCAAACACATGTGCCACTACCCGTTTCCTATTCGGCTCCCAGGCATACCAGAGCCAGCGTTGATTTTTCTTATTACCGACAAATGACCATTGTTCGTCTATTTCACAGACAAGATGAATCTCACTGCCCGCAAGCGGCAGCGTAGTCACCTGTCTTGATGTGAGCTTTTTAATGTGCGAATGACGGTGTTAATGCCGACTTTCAAAACCCGAGCCGTGTCCCTGACACCGGCGTTATTCATGGCCATATCAATAATTTGCTCTTTCATACCGGGATGGCAGGCTTGGATAGGTATAGTGCAGTTGGAAGGTTTTGCGACAGGCATAGCAGTGATAGCGAGGATATCCAGTACGTCCTTTTCCATGCCCTTTAACCTGATCTGTTGTATGACAGTAACGACAAACCACATCCACTTTAGCCATATCTCACCCCGAAGAAAAAGCAGGGATTTTATCACAATATCTAATCATTGGGAGCATGACCCAGCGCGAGGGTGTTTTAACGTTTTTTTTATGGGTGATCCGAAGCCGTTTCAAGGCGTAATGAATAGCCGATTGTGAGACACCTAAACGTTTTGCTCTTTCCCATTGATAGTCATCGGGAAAGTTTTGGACATCTGCCATGAGCACCGCATCAGGGATTTTCGTGGCGGGTTTATTGCGGATTATGCAAGTTTCTATCTGATTGCACCACCGTAACAAGGTGCGCATGGAGATTTCAAAATGGGCACTCGTTTGTTCGAAAGTCAACGAATGCTTGTCTTTGTATGCAAAGACTTTTTTTCGGAAATCTAAGCGATAACCCATTGATTACTAGGCCTTATCATTGGAAGGTAGGCATTATGTCATAATATTTTGATTATGCTATATCTCCAATTCACTCAAGATACCCGAACATGGCCTAATGTGACAAAACCTCTTGTAGTCTGGCAAAAGTTCTATTTATTCAAAAAATTTTATTGAAATAAAATCAATGTATTAAATTAAAATTTTTCTTATTTAAATGCATAATAAAACCAGTTATTTGCTACATTAGAGTAACAATTAATCAATTTTGCACAAACATACAATACACATAAAAAAAAGAGGCTTAGCATTATAAAAAATGAACTACCTCCACTGTAAATATTTGTCAAAAACAGTGATTATTTGAGTTTTTTAAAGGATATCCTATTCGATGAATAAAGAAACGAAAAAACCAAGGATAGCAATAGTCGGTCCTGGTAGTATTGGACTAGACTTAATGTATAAAATAAAAAAAATAACAAATTTGAAATTGCATTCGTTGTTGGAAGGAATAAGAATAGCGAAGGGATAAAAATAGCTCGAAACGAAGGTGTTGAGGTTTCATATGACGGAATTGAATTTATAAAAGAACATATTGATTACTTTGATTTAGTATTTGATGCAACATCAGCTATTTCTCATAGCTATCACAACAAAACATTTTCAGAGCACAATAAATTTGCAATAGATTTAACCCCGGCAAAAATAGGTAAATTATGCGTCCCGGCAATTAATTTAGATGAAACTAAAAATGCACAAAACGTAAATTTAATCACTTGTGGAGGACAGTCCAGTTTACCTATAGCTTGGGCAATATCAAAATTTTCTCAATATATTGATTATATAGAAGTCGTATCTACGATTGCTGCCAAAAGTGCAGGTCTCGCTACAAGACAGAATATTGATGAATATATAACAACAACAGAGTGTGCATTAAAAAAATTCTCAGGTGCTCAAACAGTTAAAGCTATATTGAATATTAACCCGGCAAAACCAGAAATATACATGCAAACGACTTTATACGTAAAAGCAAAGTATGATTGTTTTTCAAAAATAAGTGAAGAGATAAAAAAAATAATAAAGTCTGTCCAATCTTATATACCAGGCTATCAGTTGGAGTACGAACCAATAATTCGTAATGATGAAATTATAATTAATGTTAGTGTCAGAGGTAGTGGTGATTACTTACCGTCTTATGCAGGTAATTTAGACATTATCAATTGTGCAGCTATTTCTGTTGCAGAATATAAGCTCAACCTAAAAAATGAGATCTGCTTATGAAGATATTAATCAGTGACTCCACTTTACGCGATGGCAACCATGCTGTACGTCATCAGTTGACAACCGAGCAGATAAAAGCATATGCAAGGAAAGCTGAAGAATCTCATTTAGATATAGTGGAAGTTGGTCATGGCAATGGTTTAGGGGCCTCATCAAGTTTACTTGGTCATTCCGCAGAATGCGATATTGATATGTTAGCTGCAGCACGTAGTCAGCTAAAAAAAACACTTTTAGGAATTCATTTTATCCCTGGTTTTGGGAAATCATCTGATATAGATGATGCTGTATCGGTTGGAGTAGATGTTCTAAGAATTGCCAGTCATTGTACTGAAGCAAATACCACATTACGATATATAGAACAGGGTAAGAGTAATAACAAACTGGTTTTTGGCGTCTTAATGATGTCCCACATGGCTACCACCGAAATTCTTATCGAACAGGCTTCTTTAATGGAAAAATACGGAGCTGATGGGATTATTTTGATGGACAGTGCTGGGTATTATATTCCTACAATGGTCAGGGAAAGAATTAAGGCATTAGTTAACCATTTAAACGTACAGGTTGGTTTTCATGCTCATAATAATTTAGGCTTGGCTGTAGCAAATTCTTTAGCGGCAGCTGAAGAGGGAGCATCTATTATCGATGCTTGTATTATGGGATTTGGCGCAGGGGCTGGTAATACACAGCTTGAAAATTTAATTGCTGTTTTGGAGCGTTATCACTTTGATATAAACACTTCATTTGAAATAATTACTAAAACATTACCTGATGCAATTAAAATTATATTTCATGAAACTCCTCACATTAAATTTTCTAATATTGCAAGTGGATTATATGGGTTATTCTCAGGTTATGTACCTCATGTTCAACGTGCAGCAAAAGAATTTAACGTAAACGAATTTGATTTATATCGTTCTTTATCAGGGCGAAATTTAATTGCAGGTCAGGAAGATATAATCATAGAAGAGGCAATAAAACTCTCGAATAATAAATCTTAGTATCTATCTGAAAACTGAGTGAGGAGTATAATAATGACTATAGATTTGTTCCAACCAAAGTTAGTTCACTTAATGTTTGAGGAGCAAGCTCTTAAGACGCCACATAGAAATGCAGTCATACAGGGTAGTGAGTCTGTCTCTTATAGAGAATTAAATGAATTATCTAATAAATTGTCTCATCACCTACTAGCCTTAGGTGTTGAAAAAGGTGATAGTATTGGAATTTGTTTTTATCCTTGTATAAATACGTTGGTATGCATCCTTGCTATATTAAAAATCGGTGCGGCATATGTTCCTTTCGACCCCATGAATCCATCTGAAAGATTAATTCTTATTAGCAACCAACTAGATAACTTAAGGTATATTATTACTAATTCCGAAACGCATGATTACTTTAGGTCAGATAAAAAACAAATAATATTGACAGATGATTTGTTTAGCCATATTAAAAGTTGTTCTAATGAAAATCCGGCTATCGATATGGATGAGGATAACATCTGTTATATTGTATTTACTTCAGGAACAACTGGCACACCTAAAGCTGTTGCTGTAAACCATAGTGGTTGGGCGAATCTTTTAAATTGGTTTGAGAAAAAATACAAATTAGATAGCGAATCTGTGAATGTACTAGTCAGTTCATTTGGCTTTGATATTTCTCAACGAAGCATGTTATCTTCACTTTATGTAGGTTCAACTCTTATTATTAGTGAAAGTAAGCACTTTGATCCTATATTAATAGGTGAGTTAATTAATAAGTATCATGCAAAAACATTACATCTTGCACCAAGTTCTCTTTATTCTATTATTGAAGCTTGGGAAGATATTAATAGTTTACCATCCCTACGCCATCTATTTATTGGAGGCGAGGCTCTCTCTGTTCCTCGAATTTCAAATTGGACTGCAAATGAAAACCGACTCCGCAATTTTATTCACCAATATGGTGTTGCAGAATGTACCGATGTAGCAACGTCATATACTATGAATAACTTTAATTCCTATTTGAATAACGGAATACCTTTAGGTGAACCGGTATCTAACTGTAATATATATGTTTTAGACGAAGAACTAAATTCAGTTAATATTGGAGATATTGGCGAGTTAGTGATTACTGGAGATGGTATTGGTGCTGGTTACGTAAATAATAGTGATTTAAACTCAGAGAGATTTATAAAAATTAAAATTAACTCAAAATTAGTCAATGCATATCGCACTGGTGATTTCGCAAGAATAAGGTGCGATGGAGAAATTATTTGCATTGGTAGAAAGGATAATCAGATAAAGATAAGAGGTATCCTTACAAATTTATCAGATATTGAAAGTGTCGTGAAATCATGTAACAGTGAAATTAAAGAAGCCATAGTTGTCCCATATCATGAAAATGAATCGGACATAAGGTTGTGCATTTTTCTTTATACAGATATGAATGAATCTTTAAGGCCAGAAATAAAGAAAATAAAAAATAGCATCATTAATAGATTACCAAAGCACATGCTGCCAAATAAATTTCAATGGCTTGATTCATTTCCTTTGACTACAAATGGGAAAGTGAATAGAAACGCATTATCGAATTTAATAATTTGAACTTAAGACAAACCTAAAAAATGGAAAAATATAATGAATAGTAATAATTTTTCCTCAACAACTGGTCTAGCGAAAAATGCAGAAATTCCAGAAGATATTAAAGAAGATATCGTTAAATTTGAAAAATATGGTTTTATTGGGCCAATAAAACTTTATGAACCGGAAGAGGCTGGAGAAATTCTACGAGCACTCAGATTGGCTAATCATGACCGTTCTCATATTTTGTACGACAACAATATGAATTATGATAGGCATTTTGATATTCCTGAGTTATCAAAACATATCATGCACCCAACAATTGTTAAATACTTAAAGGCTATTCTTGGTCCAGATCTTCTTTGCTGGCGTTCTGAATGGTTTGCAAAGTTCCCAGGTGCAACTGGAACTGAATGGCACCAAGTTCGTGACTATAGCTATACTGATGGTAATCCGTTAATTGTACCTACAGAAACTAGTTGGAACGCATTTATTGATTTAACGGTTTGGACTGCATTTACTCCAGCAAAAATCGAAACTGCTTGCATGCGATTTTTGCCAGGTTCTCATTATAAATATTATTATGATGAGAAAAAGAATGTAAAAACTGGCCGCTCAGGTGACTATAGCCATATGGAAACAGATACGGGTTTCTTTGGTTATGATTTCTCCGAATTTAAGGTTGATCCTTCTTGGGATCCAGAAGGTGCTAACCCCGTCGATATGGAACTTAATGCAGGTGAATGCGTTATTTTTACAGCATCATGTGCTCATGCCTCTCATCCTAATATTACTGACAGGGAAACTCGTTTGGCAATTTCTGGTCGATATGTGCCTACACATGTCAGAGTTTATCCAAATCTAGATTCTTATAATGCTCACGGTGAAACATTTAATCTTGAAAACTATGCAACAGTTTTAGTCAGTGGTGAGGATCGATACGAACACAATAAAATCAGAACTACTAATAATCGTGGTGTTAAATTTTAGTTTAATAAAAGGTTAAATTATGAAAGATAAAATTAAAAAAATATATTCGGAAGAACTCAATTATCCAGAATTATCAGAGCAAGACGATTTTTATGATGTCGGAGGTCATTCTTTAATTATGACTAAGATAAGAAAAAGATTTATATCAGAATTGAATTTAAATGTTCCGATAGATAGTTTATTCAGATATTTGACAGTGGAAAGTTTATATAATCATATAAAATAATGTATGAAAATTGCGGCTTGTCATGCTCAATATACATGCAAGTTGCAATTTTTACTAAATAGCATTTCATAATAGTGAGAGTCTCATTTTTTATGTTTGTTTTAATGTGTCATGTGATTAGTGTTTTAAGAGAATTTTTACATATATGATAAGTGACTAGTTGTGATTAAAAGATTCACAAAAAATACATATGAATTTCAGAGGATTGTTATTATTTTGAAAATATATTTTTGGTAAAATTCTATTTGTAAATTAAATAATTTTTATTGATTTAATCTATTATCTTAGAGAGGTTTTATGGAAATATTTCTTTATACGCTTGGTGTAATGTATAGCCCTGGCCCTGTTAACTTTATGGGTATGAATGCAGGTCTAACAGGTCAATTTAAAAAAACAATTGGTTTTTTTATTGGCGTAGGCTGTGCAATGTTAACGTTATTTATATTGTTGGGGTATGCAGGAGAAGCTATTATCTCTCATAAGTATCTTCCTTATATTTCATTGCTTGGGGCTTTATATACATTTTATCTTTCATTTAAAATGGTGACATCTAATATACAGTTGAATAAAGGAGATGGAAGCATTGGATATGATAAAACTCTGACGTTTTGGAATGGTTTTTTGATTCAAGCGTTAAATCCCAAAGGCGTGCTTGTAGTCTTACCTGTCACTACGATTATGTATCCTGCTGCTCATATTACAGGGCCAATGATATTTTTGGTATCGGTATTGATTTCAATTGGTGGAGCAGGTGCACCTGGACTTTACTCATTCTTTGGAGTAGTTATTGGTAAACAGATAAAAAATGACTCTTGGCTTAATCTTCTAAATAAAGTAATGGGAGCTCTGCTGGCTATTGTTGCCATTTTTATGGCATATGATTTTTTTGTCGGTGTTAACTTAATATAAGGTGTGTGCATCATGTCCTCTATATTTAAAAGTTGCTTGGTTAATTGGGATGACATACCAAGAGAGTATGTTTCAGAATCTATAGGAAGACAAGTTATTCATGGTGACGAATTAACTATTGTTAAACTTTATATGAAATCTGGTGCTTGTGTTCAAACACACTCACATCCAAATGAACAATTTACTTGGATATTAACCGGTTATATTCGGTTTCAGTATGGTGAAGATTTAGAGCATGTTGTTGATTTAAAGTCGGGTGATGTTTTACATTTACCTGCTAATACTCCACATAATGCAACATGTATTGAAGACACGATTGACTTCGATATTTTTACTCCTACACGTGAAGATTGGAAACTTCCGACAGGGAATTGTTATTTTTCATCAACAAAGAATGGTTCAAAATAATGATGCAGAAAAAAAAATGGATTTCACATTTCGATGATGTTAAAAAAATTCGACTTCGAATTATTTGTTTTCCATTTGGAGGTGGAGGTGCTTCATCATATCGTTTGTGGCACGAACTCTTTGATTCCGATGTTGAAATTTGCCCAGTTCACTTACCTGGTCGAGAAAGTCGATATGGTGAAGAACCATGCTTAGATGCAGATATTTTAATCAATAATCTATTACCAGAATTGTTACCATTACTTAATTGCCCTTCTATCTTTTTTGGATATAGCTTAGGTGCAGCATTAGCATATAAAACTATAGTAGAATGTTCAAAAATTGTCAGGGATAATAAAATATTGTCTCTAATATGCTGTGCTAGAACTCCTCCTAGCAAAAAAATTGATAATGAATCTCTTACTCAGTTATCTGAGAAAGAATTCATTGAATATATTATTTCTTTAGGTGGCGTTTCACGTACTACCTTTAATGATCCTGAACTTAGCACAATGGCTTTAAAACTACTGCGTAGCGATTTTATTTTATCTTCAAGCATTATTGAGCCTGAAGATAAAATGGTAAATATCCCTATCTATGCTATTGGTGGGGATGCTGATCCTTCTGTTTCAATTGAGAATTTGCAAGGATGGAAGAGATGTACAAGTGGTGAGTTTAAGTTTTTCACCTTGCCAGGAGGGCATTTCTTCATGAATGAAAACTCTATTAAATTTTATAGATTATTGAATGATATTGTTTCATTTGAAAAGGCAAAGCTAAGTTAGATGTGGAGTTGAATATGATTTTGGTAAATTCTACTTTAACAATGATAACAGGAATTGGTTTTGTTCTTTTAATTCCTGGGCCAACTAATACATTGCTATTGGTTTCAGGGTTGAAAAATGGTGTTTTTAAGGCGTCACCTTTAATTATTGCTGAGGTTTTTGGTTATATTATGGCAATCGGAGTTTGGGGGGGTATCTCTATCTACTATACCTAAAGGTGTGCATTGGGTTCCTGAAATAATTAAGGCTTTATGTTCATTTTATATATTTTACTTGGCAACTAAGGTATGGTCATATGGTCGGACTTCATATTATGAACATAAAATTTCATTCCCACAGATGGTCTTAGCTTCAGCGCTAAATCCAAAAGCTATTTTATTTGTTAGTTTATTTATACCGAAGTATTCATTTAATAGTATAAATGAATTCGCTTTTTTGATTTTTTTATTTATCATGATTGTGATTCCTATCGGTTTCTTATGGATTTCATTAGGTGGAATAATAAGGAAACAATCGTCTCAAAATTTATTATTTATAATATATAAAGTCGCTTCTGTTATTCTTATGGCGTTCAGTTGTATTTTGTTTTTATCTTTATTGGCGTGATAATTCTAAAGCGCCCTGTCAAAAAAGGGCGCAAATTAATTTATTTAAATATACTTTGCTTTATTTACATTTTTCCAATGTGCTGGTGTTATCCCAAATGTTTTTGTGAAATGTCTTGCCATATGACTTTGATCGAAGAAGCCTGCGATCAATGAAGCATCAGTAATGGACTCTCCAACAATTAGACAGGATTTTACTACATCTAACCTTCGCATTGTCATATATCGATGAGGACTGGTTCCAAATAGTAACCTGAAATCTCTCGAAAGACTCCAGCGATCACGATTTGTGTTGCGTTCAAGTTCATCTAATGTTACATTTTTATCTAAATTTGAATGAATATACTCTCTTGCTCTTTCCGCAGCGAAATAATCAAAATTTCTCTTTCTGTTTAAAGGTGCTCCACTTGCTTCAACTAATGAGATAACCAAATCATAAAGAGCATCATCTTCTTCCATAGGGTCTATTCTGCAATCCATATTTTGTAATAATGCGTGTGTAGCCCTAAAAATATTAGGATCTTTGGTTATCCCATTTTTTATAAATGGTAATGGCTTTCCCTTTATTATTTCTTGTATCATTGATGGTTCGATATATATCATTTGATAATGGAAACCAGCACTAGTTCCAGCCTCGCCATCATGAACTTCGTCAGGATGCAATACAATAGTGTTACCAGGAAGGCTGTGTTTCATGCGACCACGATAGTGAAAACTTTGAACTCCAAATAAGGTTTTTCCAATTGCATAGGTGTCGTGTCTGTGAGGGGAATAGGCATGATTTAAAAAATAAGCTTCTATTCTTTCGACTTTCCTAGTCTCGGGTGCCCTGTATACCCAATCTCGTGATGTAGCCAATCCATACATATTAACTCCATATGACAGTTATATTGTAAAATAATTAAAAAAATCACTATTTTTTAATAAATCCCTATTCTAATTACAATACCTTACATGGAGTAATGCTCGGGTCGTTAAGAAGTGAATTGGTTACGGGAACGTCACGCTCAGTGGCACACGTTGTGCAGCATAGGGGTTGTAGATTTTGGCATGAAAAGCAAGTAAAATTATATGGTTATGAAATGAAATATTATATTACCGGCGATTGTGATAAATCGGCAGAATTTATCGCTTATACCATACGCGGTCATTAGGGTGTGTAATGAGATGATCTCTCCCACCCTATAGTAGTAAATTGACAGTGTGTTTTTCTTTTAGAAGAGGCCATCATCATGAACAGTACAGCACTTATCGGTATTGATCTAGGTAAACATATTTTCCACCTGCACTGTTAGGATAAAAATGGAAAAGCGCTTTATCGTAAGAAAATAACCCGAACCAAGCTTCTTGAATTTCTGAACGTGATTCCCTGTGTCACCATCGTCATGGAGGCTTGTGCTGGTGCACATTTCATGGTGCGAAAAATCGCGGCATTAGGCCATGAGACTATATTGATTTCACCGTAGTTTGTCCGGCCGTTTGTCAAAAGCAATAGAAACGATTTCATTGATGCCAAGGCTATTTGTGAAGCTGCCTCTCGGCCTTCCATGCGCTTTGTCCAGCCTCGTACGGAAAACCAGCAAATTATGCGGGCATTACAACATCGTTCGGGAATCTTTATGGGGGATAAAGTGAAAAACACTAACCAGATGCACGTTTTCTTGCTGGAATTTGGCATCAGCATGCCCAAAGGGATCGCGGTGATAAAACGTTTATCTGAGATCATTGCTGAAAATGAATTACCCCCTAACCGATGTCATTAATATTTCAGATCGTAACATGATTTGGTGTTTCGAAAAACGGATGGTTCAGGAAGGTGCCAGGGCATTGTTTGAAGAGGCGAAACATCAGCTTTCTACACAAGGATTTATTCCTGGAGTTGGTCAACTCATTGATGCTACGTTGATTTCAGTTCCTAAGCAGCACAATAAGAAGGAAGAAAATGAACAAATCCGTCAGGGTAAAATCTCTGATAACTGGATAGTAAAGAAACGATGCCAGAAAGACACCGAGGCAACCTGGACGAAAAAGAACGGTAAAAGTTATTTTGGCTGTAAACCGACCATTAATGTCGATACAAAATATAAAGTGATCCGCCACATCGCGACAGGAAACGCACATAAAGGAATCAGTGCCCTTTTCTTCAGGGTGAGCATGCGGGTATAGCTGACTAATCCGGGAAAATCTGCGGTAAGATATTGTTTACATGTTTATTATAAAACGTTTTAAAATCACGATAATGGCTCATATGGAATAAAATGAGGATCATCATGACTTCGCTGAGCGAAAGGGAAGCTTCGCGGTGCCGTTTACGTAATCTGTTTTCAATGAGCTGTTGATGCCAGAGAGGAATAAATTTTTGGCAAAAGTCATCGACGCAGCAGTAAAGTTCTTCTAAATTAGACATGCCTGAGGATCTCCACGATTTTGTTTTCTTTAGCAAAAACTTTGATCGTGCCTCAGGCACTTTAGTTCCCTTCTTAAGCGAAGCTCAGATACCGTCTCCGTCATTAAGCTGCAAGTGGTATTTCTGCGTTAAATAATGTGCCTGATTTCATCACGCCATAGGCCAATCGTAAGAGTTTACGCATCACTGCACAAACACCGACTTTCCCCCCTTTATGGCGTGCTGTCAGCTGTTCCCACTGCTTTTTCACTACTTTATTGCAACTGATCGCTGCCAGTGCAGGCATATAAAGTGCTTTTCGCAGCTCGGCACTTCCCTGCTTCGAGAGATGAGCCCGCCCTTTTAGTTGTCCTGATTCATGTAATTTAGGATTAAGCCCAGCGTAAGCCACCACTTGCCCACTATGATGAAACCGTGAACCATCACCAATATAAGCCAGCAGTGTTGCGCTCAACCGTTCGCCAATACCGGGAATACTTTCCAGTAATCCCTTATTTTTCTTCAGCGAAGGCGAGTCATCAATGTGCTTTTTTATTTTCAATTCGGTGTCTTTGAGCTCTTGCTTTAGCAGGGTGATTATCTTTGCATGAGAATCACAAACAACTTCATCCGCCACGGAGAGGCGATTCTTTTCCGTCAAAAGCATTTCATTCAGCTTATTGCGATGGCGGACTAAAGCCAGTAATTGGCGTTCACAAAGCGGCGCGGGCTGCCATGCCGGTGGATGCTGACTGGCGCAATAACGTGCTATTAGTTTGGCGTCAATTTTATCGGTTTTATTGCGGAGTAATTCCGCTTTACCAAAGGCATGGATTTGTACCGGATTGACAACACTGATAAGAAGCCCCTTATCCGAAAGATAAAGTGCGAGCGGATCCCCATAAATCCCGGTTGCTTCCATGCAAAAATGGTAATTTGAGGCGGGTTTAAGCCAATTAATGAAGGCATCGAATCCCTTAAGGTCATTTGGAAAATGCTTCATTTTGTAATGCTTTTTGCTTGCCCAAACGGCGACATCAAATTTGTGTTTGGCGATATCAATACCGACTACGATGTTATCAGACATAAGGTTATCCTCTTTGTCAGAGACACAGGAGATATCGCCATGATTAGACTTATAAAATAGATGCTCGAGGCACAAGATACCGTTCAATCTTAAAGGCGATAAAGAAGAGGCTGTTGTGGTTTACTCTGAGTTACGAACTCCATTGAATGACCCATTTCAGGTTCAGGTTAATAATAACAAACTCACAACAGCATCCCTGATGATCAGTCAGGGGATTATCGCTCTGTAAAAGTGATAATCAAGATATAAGATAATTAAGGAATAAGCAGGCTGGAACCATGAGTAACGCGGCTTTCTAGCATGCAGTGTGCCTTGATTGCCTCACTGAGTGGGAATTTCTGTCTTTCAGACACGTCAACATTAATTTTTCCGCTGGCAATCAGATCAAATAACGTTTTACTCGCTTCATCTAGCTCTTCACGGGTAGTGACGTAGCCGTTTAACGCTGGGCGGGTTACAAACAGCGAGCCTTGCTGGTTAAGTATTCCCAAATCAACACCAGTCACTGGGCCGGAAGTATTGCCAAAACTGACCATCAAGCCTTGTCGTTTCAGGCAATCCAATGAATCCAGCCATGTAGTCTTGCCAACAGAATCATAAACGACGCTGACTTTTTCCCCTGCCGTGATTTCCGACACACGTTCAACAATATTTTCGCGTTTATAATTGATGGTCTGCCATGCTCCCGCGGCTTTGGCGAGAGCTGCTTTCTCATCCGAACTAACTGTACCAATCAATTTAGCACCCAATACTTTTGCCCACTGGCAGGCAATCAGCCCCACTCCTCCCGCTGCGGCATGGAACAGAAACGTTTCCCCTGCCTGAATTTTATGGGTTTGTCTGAAAAGATAATAAACAGTCAGTCCCTTCAAAAATGATGCAGCAGCTTGCTCAAACGAGATGGCATCCGGCAGCCGTGCTAATTTGCTTTCTGCCACATTATGAACTTCACTGTAAGCACCAAGCCCTGATTGTGCATAAACCACCCGATCGCCAACTTTAAAAGAGGTTACCTCGGTCCCAATCTTGGTGACAATCCCTGCAGCTTCGGTTCCGATACCGCTGGGCAGATTAGCTGTTGGGTATAACCCGCTGCGCATATAGGTATCAATATAGTTAATACCAATGGCTTTATTCTCAACCTGCACTTCGTCAGCAGCTGGGTTAGAAGGGGTAAATTCGCAATATTGGAGTACTTCAGGGCCTCCGTTAGCGGAGAACACGATATGTTTTGCCATGAATAAGTCTCTCATTATGTTATACTTATTGTTTTTCAGGTTACGGTACGTTGTTGGTGGCTGCGCTAGCTCGGTTCAGGGACTTACTCCCTTGCTACTTAAGTATTTCTTCCTAATAGTAGCTCACCAAAGATAAAAATAGAAAAAAGGGAACTCAGTCCAAAATTAGCATTTTAATCAATTGTTAAGCATATTAATTCGCCCCCGCGACTTTATTGGCATCACTTTCAAGAGTCACCACGCCAGGCGCCCATGCTGACGTATCGCCTTTTTAAAGAAACGCAGTGCGGCTTTCTTACCCGTGAGCCATCCGCAAAAAATCAACGGTATTACCACCCAAATCCACTGTCCAGTAAAGGTAGCTCCACTGTTCTTTGATTTTGATATCCATTTGATCCATTCGCCACCGATACCCAACCTCAGGCTTGCTCCGCTGATAGCGTTTAACAATCAACGGAACCAAACGGTGAACTTAACGAGAGAACGTGGAATGATAAATGGCAATCTCCCACTTAGACATCGTTGCTTCCAGATTACGCCTCAAGATGTAGGTCAGATCACCTCGAACGCACTGGATCCTGATATCAACAGGCTAATGCAGGAACTTAAACGCATTTTGAGTCAGAGCCATCTCCAGTTTCCCTAATAAAAAAATACCATATTATCCAGACAGAGATTAATGCGCCAGAACCATAATAGTTACTTATGAAGAGATAGTCCTTTTATTGCTTTATCTACAGCTTTTTTTGAACCATACACAGCAAGGCCAACTAAATTCATATTATCAGCATCTTCTGCTAAAAAAACCTCACGGTTCGCTTCATCATGACCTGTTGAAAACATTGTGTAGACGTAAGGAACTAGAAGTAGATCCCTCTCCAAGCCTTTCCTATGAACACTTTGAAGTGCCTTAAGATCAGCACCAAAAATAAGCATAGGTTGTCCAGACATACTCCCATACTTATGACCAGAAGAGTCGATATATGGGGTACCTATAATCTCAGATGCCGATGAGGCAACACCCGTTGCGAGGAATGCAACTACATTCAGTTTTTGCCACGTTTGTAAGTCATCCCGCACTATAAAGGCAATTTTCGTATCAAACATCTTAAACATCTCTCTACGTGTTGTTATGTGACAGTATATTTAATTAACGATAGAATATTTGTCTTGTACGTTTGTGCATCGGTGCAGGTCATAGTGAAATAGACATCTCCCCAAATCGGCTTTAGTGAGTCATGTTGAAGGTTCTGTCGCATTAAGCGGTAAATGGATAATATGCCGATTTTTTATTAAGTACTACAGCCGTAATTTCCCTGTAATCATAGGATTATCTCAGCGACGATAATGACATTGTTATGCACAATACTGATGTCATCGTCGCCAATAGAACTAAGGCAAACGGGTCTAAATTATAATGACGTAAAACCCATTGTAAGAACTTTCAGCATATAGCCATTATCCTAGCCTGCTTTCTGATGCTTGGTTTTCATACCCACCTTAACGGTTTTCTCATTTTTCAGCAGGTTAAGAACTATTTTATTCATTAAGGCTATAGTTTTCAGCTACATGACTATTTCTCAGACACTGGCTGTTTTCACCAAAACTCACGTCTAATTGCCAATGCAGTTTCGTTTCAATATGTCAATAACAGCGTATCGCACATGCGATTACCAAAGACATCGATTCCCAACGCCCCATTATAGGTTTTTACTCCTGTTGCCCAGGCCATGGCAGAAGCCGCTGAATCTGTAACATATAACAAAATCATATTAATATGGCACAATGTCTACATTCAGATGGCAAGGCATAAAATGAGATGGGCTACATTGTATGACACGTAATAAATCCCCACTCAAATCCGTGATGAGCACCACATCACGGATGTGCAAAATTTCCCTAATGACTATTAATGGGAAAGAGCCAAACGCCTAGGTGTCTCGCAGTCTGCTGTTCATTACGCGTTGAAACGGTTTAATATCACCTGTAAAAAAACGCGAAAACATTCCAAAGCTAATCCTCAGGCTCGCCAAGCATTTGTCGATTGTCGAGTGCATCAGCGACTATGAACGGGCGGGAAAACCAATTGTTTATCTGGATGAAAGCGGTTTTGCCCAGTTAATGCCCCGTCTACACGGTTATTCAGAGAAAGTGGGGTTATGTTTCGGGACACACGATTGGATTGGCACGCTAAAGGCCGTATTAATGTCACTTGTGCGATCATCGAAAAGACCTTCGTTACCATACGTGATGCAATGGCGTTAAAATAATCATATCTTGCTTATAATCCCTGTCATTTACTTTCAACTTGTGATTAATTCGCTACCATATAGGGTATTGAGAATCATTATTGTTATAGTGGGTGGCTACTATGTTTAGCTCAAAGTGGAATTTAAAGCTGTTTTTTTGCCAAAGCATGATGGGATAAGGTATGACGGGATTCTGGGGATTACTGTTATCCAGCTTGATTGTATCGGTAGTGGTTGTGTCAGTACTGGAAATAGTCGGTGCAGGAATAGAACAATTTAAATTTATCATTCAAGGTGCCTTACTGCTGACACTTGTTCTGTTACTGCATCGTAATGCCCGTCATTTTCTATTGATACCTGCTGGCATTGCGGTGATATGCAGCTTGTTTGCCTGCTTGCGTTATCTGGAACATTAAGGAAGATTGGGGAGAGAAGAAAAATGTAACAGTGGTGCGAAGGGGGGGACTTGAACCCCCACGTCCGTAAGGACACTAACACCTGAAGCTAGCGCGTCTACCAATTCCGCCACCCTCGCAGGTACTGCCATTTATCTAGTTTGTTCAACCGATAGCCATCTGATTTGGTGCGAAGGGGGGGACTTGAACCCCCACGTCCGTAAGAACACTAACACCTGAAGCTAGCGCGTCTACCAATTCCGCCACCCTCGCGTTAATCAGATACTATTGCTTAAACGAATAGCATGGAGGCGCATTCTAGAGATTTTATGGCTGGCGTCAATCATTATTTAGGGAGAAAATGTGTGATTGGTGTAAAAACCAACATGTCGATATGTTTGGTAAGGGCAGAAATGACATGCCGGAAAATAGAAATTGCCTGCCTCAATTTAACGGGCAGGCAACACAGGGATTGCGTTTGCTATCCGAATTATTTTTTAGTTGCTTGATATACTTTGAATTTACCTGTTTGCGCAATGACTTCATGGCTGCCAAAGGCATTATCCAGCAAATTAGGGTAAGGTAAGAAAGCGTTTGCAACAATCCTCAATTTACCGCCTGATTTCAGATAATTGGGTGCCATGCGGATCATGTTTTCAGCCGCCGCCAGGTTGGTTTTCAGGCCATCATGGAAGGGAGGATTGGAAATGATCCAGTCGAATTTTTCTTCAATGGCAGAATATACATTACTTGTGACGACATTGCCTTTCAGCTTATTGGCTTGCAGGGTCGCCTTACTGGATACGATGGCGGCAGCATTGACATCGCTTAGTGTCAGGGACAAATCCGGGTTCTTTTTACCCAACACGGCAGCCAATACTCCAGCACCACAAGCCATATCCAATAGACTGCCAGAGATAGGGGTATCGAAAGTAGAAAGCAGCAGACGACTGCCGATATCCAAATTATCCTGGCTAAATACGCCGGGCAGTGTATTAACAGCGATATCTTCCACTTGATAGCTGTTCCACCAATTGTTTTGATCAAATTGAACCTGGCCTTTCAATTGACCATAAAACAGGCTACAACGGCGTGCCGTATCAATTTTGCGGAAAGTAGCGATGCCTTCCATTAACTTATCAATACTGCGTACACCACTACGGTTTTCACCCACAATAAAAATATCCGTACCGGGTGGCAGGATGGAAAACAGGTTGCGTAGTTGAAAACGTGCTTCCTGTTTGCTTTTTGGCCAGTAATAAATCAGCGTATCACATCCTTTGATAAATTCGCTGTCCGCTACAAGGCCAAACCAGACATTATCACCAAGCTGGCGGATCAGGGATTGCCAGTGGTGATATTGGGTAGTATGCACACGCACACTTGCAGCTTCGATTTCCGTTGCCAGGTTATCCTGAAGATCACCGGCAAAAAGCAGATGATGGGAGCGAAATTGCTCATGATGGCGCAGGATAACTTCACTGGCCGGGGTTAATACTGACATCTATGTATAGCTCCTTTTAAATCTTTTTCTAAATATCAATATCAGCGGGCAGTACTGATAGGCTGGTTGGCGCAGAGCTAAGCCCTCTGATAATATATTACCTGTTATTTTTTATGGCAGATGGAATAAAACACGATGACAAAGCGTGACAGATTACTCTCCCGGTTGGGGATCACCCAATGGGTTTTGCGTAACCCAATGGCTTTGCAAGGTGAATTATCTGTCCTCATCCCTGATTCAACCCGTCTATTGATCATTAGCCATGATCACATTGACTTAAGTCATTCATTGTTTGCTGATATTTTTACAGCCATGGGGATCGATGCCTCATCGGTATATTGCATCACGACAAAAGATGTTGAGCTACTTTCGGAATCAATCCACTGCCCGAGTTGGCTGCTGGGGGTTGATATTACCTTACCAGTACAAGGGATTTCTTTGAGAAGCCCGGCATTAAATGATTTATCTCTTGATGGGAATGCAAAACGCGCTCTTTGGCAACAAATTTACCATTATGAAGAATATTTCTCTATTAACTTCCGTTGATCTTCCGGTCGCATTTCAAATAGAACAGGCCAGCCATGCGTTTCCATGGAGTGAAAAGACCTTTTACTCTAATCAGGGGGAACGTTATCTCAATTATAAGATAACGCAGAATGACCAGATTATCGGTTTTGCGATAACACAGTATGTTATGGATGAAGCAACATTGTTTAATATCGCTATTCATCCTGAATATCAATCACGAGGCTATGGCAGGGCATTGCTGACGTATCTCATCAACATATTACCTGAAAAACAGATCAATACATTGTGGCTTGAAGTCCGGCGTTCTAACCAAACCGCCATTCGTTTATACGAGGAGATGGGCTTCAATGAAGTTTCCATCCGCAAGAATTATTACCCGACAGCGGCAGGTAAGGAAGACGCCATTATTATGGCATTGCCGTTGTTTGGTGGAGTTTGAGGATAAAAAAAAGCCATCATTAAGATGGCCAATAATAGTGAGACTTATTGTTTTGAAAGCATTTTGTCAACTACGCAGTGACTGCCTTTAGGTTATTTTTTAATACGTTCATAAACTGAAATACGATATCCATTGAATTCGTGTTTCGGATGGATAGCGCTGTGTTGATAGAACCAGTAATGCGGGCTTGCTCTACCAACTCGCTGTCGATGATCTCATTTTTTGCAAGCCATTCAGCAATATCCGTCCAAGACCATAATGGGCGGCTACTGTCTACGCGCAGAAGAGGCGTAGGAAAATCACCAGCGCCACGGCTTCCCTTACTGTATCGAGATAATGCTGCTTTGGTGATACCTGCCAGTTCAGCCGCATCACTTAAACTGACGACATCACCAATATCGACCGACAGACACATCAAACCTGAAACTGATTCAATGTCAGCGATTGCAGTCATAACTGCTTTGACGTAATTTTCGCTGTTGCGGGTAAAATTTACGTACAATGTCCCATTGTATGCAGCGGGGTGTGCATCACGGCATCCTGCTTCATACAAAGCGTCTGAGATATCAAATAACTCATCATCAGTAGTGATTTTCTTTCCACCTACCACAATACTAAAACTGTATTTTCTCATATCGACTTTCCTATGATTAAGATGTGAGACTTCCGATAAAAAGGCCGTTGTTTGACGGCCTTGATACTATTTGCATTTATCGATTAATGAGATTATGTCTTTCGCGTGGTCTTGAGGACTTTCAGGTGTTCCCCAAACTGATTTTTGGTGGCATTTATTTTCACTACCACAGCGTAAAATCCCAACTGCATGGCCTTTTCCTTTACGTTTTACGTAGATCCAGCCTTGAGACACGGCATAGGAAATAGCCGCATTAATCTCTTTGTTTTTGTGATACGCGATAGACAATACTCCTTTTTAAGCCTCACTTTTTAAAGAACACAGCCAGTCAAAACGACCAACTAACGGTAACAATAGTAACCAGAATGATATTCGTCGTCAACATTTGTTACCACTCTGATCGCATGATAAGTTGTAATTTGCAAAGGTGCTCTGGCAGTGTAAAATTTTCGCAAATTTATTTGCTGTACATGGCATTGTACATAATTGGAAAAATTTCTATGCAAAACCCCATTTTCGCCAGTGAAGTCGCTAAGCGAAGAACATTTGCAATCATTTCCCACCCGGATGCGGGTAAAACAACCATTACCGAAAAAGTATTACTGTTCGGACAGGCGATCCAGAAAGCGGGGACGGTAAAAGGCCGAGGTTCCAACCAACACGCTAAATCAGACTGGATGGAGATGGAAAAACAGCGTGGTATCTCTATTACCACTTCCGTGATGCAGTTTCCCTATGCTGACTGTTTGGTTAACTTACTGGATACCCCAGGGCACGAAGACTTCTCGGAAGATACTTACCGTACTTTGACAGCCGTTGACTGCTGTTTGATGGTCATTGACGCCGCGAAAGGGGTTGAGGATCGTACCCGTAAGTTAATGGAAGTCACTCGCCTGCGTGATACGCCGATCCTGACATTCATGAACAAGCTCGACCGTGATATTCGTGATCCGATGGAGCTGATGGATGAAGTGGAAAATGAGCTGAACATAGCCTGTAGCCCGATTACATGGCCAATCGGCTGTGGTAAATCCTTTAAAGGCGTCTATCATCTTTACCTTGATGAAACTTACCTGTACCAATCAGGTCAGGGACATACCATTCAGGAGGTTCGCGCTATCAAGGGATTGGATAATCCTGAACTGGATGCGGCAGTGGGTGAAGAGCTGGCGGATCAATTGCGTGAAGAGTTGGAACTCGTCAAAGGTGCATCCCATGAATTCGATCTGGAAGCCTTTTTACAGGGAGAATTAACCCCGGTCTTTTTCGGTACTGCATTGGGTAACTTTGGCGTTGATCACATGTTGGACGGCCTGGTTAAATGGGCTCCAACCCCAATGCCGCGTCAGGCTGATGCGCGTCAAGTCTCTGCCAGTGAAGAAAAATTCACCGGTTTTGTTTTCAAAATTCAGGCGAATATGGATCCGAAACACCGTGACCGTGTGGCATTTTTGCGTGTTGTTTCCGGTAAATATGAAAAAGGCATGAAACTGCGTCAAGTTCGCATTAAGAAAGATGTTGTCATTTCTGATGCACTGACCTTTATGGCAGGGGATCGCTCTCATGTCGAGCATGCTTATCCTGGGGACATTATCGGTCTACACAATCATGGCACCATCCAGATTGGTGATACCTTTACCCAAGGCGAAGAGTTGAAGTTTACCGGCATCCCTAACTTTGCCCCTGAATTGTTCCGCCGTATTCGTCTGCGCGATCCATTGAAGCAGAAACAGTTGCTGAAAGGTCTGGTGCAATTGTCAGAAGAAGGTGCTGTGCAGGTATTCCGCCCGCTGTCCAATAACGATTTGATCGTCGGGGCGGTAGGTGTGCTTCAGTTTGACGTAGTTGTTGCCCGTTTGAAGAGTGAATACAACGTTGAAGCGCTGTATGAACCCGTTAATGTTTCTACGGCTCGCTGGGTAGAGTGCAGCGATGCGAAGAAATTGGAAGAGTTCAAGCGCAAAAATGAGCAGAACCTGGCTCTCGATGGTGGCGATAACTTAACCTACATCGCACCAACCATGGTCAATTTAAACTTGACCAGTGAACGCTACCCTGATGTTTCCTTCCGCAAGACACGGGAACATTAATCTCTTTCTGGGCCAGCTATTCTGTTGGCCCTTATTATTTATTCTATCTGTATATGCTGTTTTTCATGACAATAAAAGAATAACTTCCTGTGTTAATGAAAATATACGTTATTTTTTGTAAATCTGATTTTATCACCATTGCCTAATTGACATACTGCATACTGTTTTGATAACTGTGTTTAGGCTGAAATTAAATAAGGTGGTAGGATGAAAAATATTAAGTTTACACATTCACTACTGGCTGTTTTTCTAGGCTCGGTATTGACCAGTAGTGCTCTGGCAGCGGATCTTTCTGTGGGAAAAACGTTGGAGAGTACAGGACAAAAAATCGATAAATCTCTAGACGAAGCAGGGGATAAGATTGATAACTCCTTGCAAAAAGCAGATTCTTATTTAGACGATAGTGCCATTACAGCAAAAGTGAAAGAAAAATTGCTGGAACATAAGGGCATAAATAGCCGTGGCATTGCGGTGAAAACGGAAAAAGGTGTCGTCCATCTTTCTGGTTTTGTCAAAAGCAAACATCAAGCGGCGAAAATAGTTAAGATTGTTCATGGAATAAAAGGTGTCAAATCAGTAAAAAGCACGATAGAGATTAAAAAATAATCTTAATCTGAAAAAATAACAAATATTGAGAATAGAGTGGCCGATAATAGCCACTCTTTCTGCTTCTTTTCCTCAAATAATATCTTGTTAAGTGACGAGATTATGCATAGGAATGCTATTCGCTGGCGGTATTTTGGTAACTTGCTATTCTCATATCAATTTAACTATTGATGCTTTATTTCCTCACTTTTTATAAAAATGTTACAAGCAAGTTGTTTGAGTAACGATATACTGTATAGATATTCGGCGGCTTTCAAAGGGAGAGAAGAGTGGGGAAACATATTCCAATAACACTGGGTAATATTGAACCTTTAGCTTATAAGTCACAGATCAAACCAGGGAAAATTGCACTTGTTTGTGAAGGTGGTGGTCAGCGAGGTATTTTTACCGCTGGTGTTTTGGATGAATTTCTTCGTCTCGGCTTTAATCCGTTTGAACTGTTCCTTGGAACCTCTGCGGGAGCGCAAAATCTTTCTGCCTATATTTGTGGTCAGAGGGGGTATGCGCGCAAAGTAATCAACCGTTATACAACTGACCCTGCTTTTTTTAATCCATTGCGCTTTGTGCGCGGTGGGCATTTGATCGATTTAGATTGGTATATTGATACCATATCTAAGCAATTACCACTCAATATTCCTGTCGCAATGCGTCAGTTTGATGCTGGGCGTGAATTCTACATGTGCGCTTGCCGCGCTGATAATTTTGAGCCGACTTACCTGCATCCTGATGACAAAAATTGGATGGATCTTGTTAAAGCCTCAAGCGCCATTCCGGGGTTTTATCGTAACGGCGTTACCTTTGGTGATGTGGTTTATCAAGATGGTGGCATTTGTGATGCGATCCCGGTTCAGGAAGCCTATCGTCGTGGGGCAGATACTATCGTTGTGATTCGAACAGTACCTTCACAGCTTTACTATACACTTCAGTGGTTCAAGCGCATGGATCGTTGGTTAGAGTCTAGTAGCTTGCAAAAAATGGTCAAGATGCTCAATCTCCATGCTCAGAGTTACCGTCAAACGCAGAAATTTATCGAAAATCCACCGGATGATGTACAAATCTTCGAAATTTATCCACCGGCACCATTGGCAACAATGGCTTTAGGCAGCCGGCTTAGTTCGTTAAATCAGGATTATCATTTGGGACGGCGTTGCGGACGGTATTTTCTGGCAACGATTGGGCATACTTTTGTTGAAGGAGAATTTGGGCATACAGAACGTAACAGCTATGGAGTATGCCGTACAGGGTTAAATTCTGCTCGTCACTGTTTTCGGAGAAACCATTTCCTAAACAGTGGCAAGCATTGCCCACCGCTGGAAGCTCCTGTGCCAGCGGTGGTGGAGAATGTGCAAACGACAGGGACTCTTATGATAGATAACCTGGACAATTAAATGTTTATTGACACACATTGCCATTTTGATTTTTCCCCTTTTGCTGGTGATGAAATAGCGAGCTTGCAACAAGCCAGACAAATGGGTGTGGAAAAAATTATCGTTCCCACGATAAGTCAATTAAACTTCCAGCGGGTTTCTGTGCTGGCTGAGACTTATCCACCAATTTATGCCGCATTTGGTTTGCATCCACTCTATATTGCTGAACACCAAGAGGTTCATTTGGATGAGTTGGCGCAAAAACTACAAGAAAAAGAAGATAAATGTGTTGCAGTAGGTGAAATTGGTCTTGACCTTTATATGCCAGATCCACAGCTTGAAAAGCAGAAAAGCATGTTAGAGGTACAGCTAAAACTCGCTAAACAATATGATTTACCTGTGCTCCTCCATTCCAGAAAAAGCCATGATCAATTGGCGGCAATCTTGAGAAAACATAGATTACCACGAACAGGGGTTATTCATGGTTTTGCGGGGAGTTTATCCCAAGCTCAGGCCTTTATTCGCCTGGGATTTTACATTGGTGTTGGGGGAACAATTACCTACGATAGGGCGCAAAAGACACGTAACACTATTTCGCAATTACCTCTGTCATCTTTGGTATTGGAAACGGATGCGCCTGATATGCCGTTATCGGGATTTCAGGGGCAGCCAAATCGGCCAGAAAAAGTTGCACAGATTTTTTCCGTATTGTGTGAGTTGCGTCGAGAAGCAGCAGATGAAATTGCCAACCAAATTTACCAAAATAGTGTGAGCCTATTTACATTGAGTTGATATATAATACATTAATAATGCTTAACTTGTATTCCGTGCTTATTTATCCTGTTTTTTACCTTTTTCTCCGTTAAATTATCTAATACCCCCCGAAACCTGATGGTTTTTTGTGATTTATATCTCATTTTTCGTTTTTATATTACTTTTTGTTGTATTAATTTGTGATGTTAGTTGCTTGTTCCTTTTTAGTCCTAGGTATAATCGCCCCACACATAATGTCAGTGGAAACTTATGGAATAACTGACATATTTTCTTATTATTTTTATTCAGTGAACAGGGATTCTTCCAATGCAACTCCTTATGAGCCTGATCGGGATGGCAGTGCTGATTCTTATCGCAGTACTCTTCTCTAGTAATTATCGAGCTATTAAAATCCGCACTGTCCTAGGCGCCTTTCTGATTCAGGTTGCCATGGGGGCATTTGTACTTTACGTACCAGCCGGTAAAGACGTTCTGGAGGGAATGTCCTCAGGCGTTTCCAATGTGATTGGATATGGAAAAAAAGGGATAGATTTTATTTTTGGTGGCCTGGTTTCCGACAAAATGTTTGAATTGTTTGGCGGCAGTGGCTTTATCTTTGCTTTGCGTGTCTTGCCAGTCATTGTTTTCTTCTCATCACTCATTGCGGTGTTGTACTACATGGGTATTATGCAGCTCATCATCAAAATATTGGGTGGTGCATTGCAGAAACTATTGGGAACATCACGGACTGAATCTTTGTCTGCAACAGCAAATATTTTCGTGGGTCATACTGAAGCCCCTCTGGTTGTGCGCCCTTATATCGCGACGATGACCCAATCTGAGTTGTTCGCTGTGATGTGTGGTGGTTTGGCTTCTGTTGCTGGCTCTGTATTGGCGGGATATGCATCTATGGGTGTTCCATTGGAATACCTAATTGCGGCTTCATTTATGGCAGCTCCAGGTGGTTTACTGTTTGCGAAATTGATGGTGCCAGAAACAGAAAAAACTCACGATACTGCTGATGTGGCATCGTTGATTGCGGCAGAAGATCGTCCTGCAAATGTGATTGATGCTGCGGCATCGGGTGCGGCATCGGGTATGCACTTGGCTCTGAATGTCGGCGCAATGCTTCTGGCATTCACCGCACTGATTGCTTTACTGAATGGTATCTTGGGAGGGATTGGCGGCTGGTTTGATTATCCTCAATTGTCGATGGAACTGGTTTTGGGATGGGTTTTTGCACCAATCGCCTACCTGATCGGCATTCCGTGGAATGAAGCAACCATTGCGGGTTCTTTCATCGGGCAGAAATTAGTTGTCAATGAGTTCGTGGCATTCATGAACTTTAGTGAATATCTGAAAGCGGATAATGTCGTTCAGGCTGCGGGTCTGCAAGTGCTTTCTGACCATACTAAAGCCATTATCTCTTTTGCTTTGTGTGGCTTCGCTAACCTGTCTTCCGTTGCGATTCTTTTGGGCGGTTTAGGTAGCATGGCACCAAGCCGTCGCGGTGACATTGCCCGTTTCGGTTTGAAATCTATATTGGCGGGTTCACTCTCTAATTTAATGAGTGCAACAATTGCTGGATTCTTCCTCTCGTTGTAAGCCATAGAGAATATATATCCAATTGAATGCAGGTGAGGGATCTCACCTGCTTTTGTTTTAAATCTGTTGTCTGATTCAGTCACGATAATCATACCGTTGGAGAGTTTTATGACCGATTTAATTGTCACCGCTCAGCGTGCGCTGGGTTTGATAGATTTAACTACACTTAATGATGATGATACAGATGAGAAAGTAATAGCACTTTGTCGTCAAGCAAACAGTCCCGCCGGACATACGGCCGCGCTTTGTATCTATCCGCGTTTTATTCCCGTGGCACGTAAGATATTACGCGAACAGGGAACCCCTGATATTCGCATTGCCACGGTGACTAATTTCCCACATGGCAATGATGATATTGACATTGCGCTGGCTGAAACTCGTGCCGCCATCGCCTATGGTGCCGATGAAGTGGATGTTGTTTTCCCTTATCGCACCTTGATAGCTGGTAATGAACAGATTGGTTTTGACTTGGTAACAGCTTGTAAAACAGTCTGTGCTGAATCAGGTGTCTGGCTAAAAGTCATTATTGAAACGGGGGAATTAAAAGAAGCCGCTCTGATTCGCAAAGTATCTGAAATTTCAATTAAGGCTGGAGCGGATTTCATCAAAACCTCAACGGGTAAGGTTCCGGTTAATGCAACATTGGAAAGTGCCGAAATTATGTTGAGTGTGATCCGTGATATGGGGGTAGGTGATCGCGTTGGTTTTAAACCGGCGGGTGGCGTGCGCACGACTCAAGAAGCAGCAGAATATTTGGCGTTGGCCGAACGCATTATGGGCGACAAATGGGTTGATTCCCGCCATTTCCGTTTTGGTGCTTCCAGTTTGTTGGGCAGTTTGCTGACTACGCTTGGACACCAGAACCAAAAACAGAGTAGTGGTTATTGAGATCAATAATGACTGATTGCACATAGGCTAAGCTAGTGTGCATTACTGCCATTCTTTTCAGATAATAATGATTGGGAGGTAGCTTTGTTTCTGGCACAGGAAATTATCCGCAAAAAACGTGATGGTCATTCATTGAATGAAGAAGAAATACGCTTTTTTATTAACGGCGTCCGTGATAACACAGTTTCCGAAGGGCAGATTGCTGCACTGGCAATGACCATCTATTTCCATGACATGACGATGGAAGAACGTGTTGCTCTAACATTAGCGATGCGTGATTCTGGTACTGTTTTAGATTGGAAAAAATTGAATTTACCCGGCCCGATTGTCGATAAACACTCGACGGGCGGTGTAGGGGATGTCACTTCCTTGATGTTGGGTCCAATGATAGCGGCCTGTGGGGGCTATGTGCCGATGATATCGGGGCGTGGCTTGGGGCATACCGGAGGAACACTGGATAAATTAGAAGCTATTCCCGGTTTTGACATTTTCCCTGATGAACACCGCTTACGTGACATTATTCGTGATGTAGGCATTGCCATTATCGGACAGACAAGTTCACTGGCACCTGCGGATAAACGCTTTTATGCGACACGTGATATTACGGCGACCGTTGATTCTATTCCTTTGATTACCGCCTCTATCTTGGGTAAAAAATTGGCTGAAGGACTGGATGCATTGGTCATGGATGTGAAAGTGGGTTCTGGGGCATTTATGCCGACCTACGAGCAATCGGAACGGCTGGCCGAAGCCATTGTTGAAGTTGCCAATGGTGCGGGATGTAAGACTACGGCGCTATTGACAGATATGAATCAAGTTTTGGCATCCAGCGCAGGTAATGCTTTGGAAGTGCGTGAAGCTGTCCAATTCTTGACGGGGGAATACCGTAACCCTAGGTTATTTGAAGTTACCATGGCATTGTCCGCTGAAATGCTGGTTTCAGGTAATTTGGCCATTGATCATGATGATGCATATTATAAGTTACAAACAGTACTGGACAGTGGCAAAGCGGCGGAAACATTTGGTCGCATGGTGGCTGCACAGAAAGGGCCGACTGATTTTGTCGAAAATTACACTCGCTACCTCTCGACTGCGGAATTCATCAAACCAGTATTGGCTGGAGAGGTGTTAACTGGGCAAATGTTAGCTGAAAAGAGTTGCATCGTTACAGAAATGGATACCAGAGCCCTAGGAATGTCTGTTGTTGCATTGGGAGGAGGACGCCGTAAGGCGACAGATCCTATTAATCACAGCGTGGGGCTGAGTGATATCATTGCTCTTGGTACAAAAGTGAATGCGGATACCCCTTTGGCCATGATTCATTCTCGCAGTGAGCAGGCTTGGCATGAAGCCGCAGAAGCAATACGTAAGGCATTTATTTTTAAAGAAATTTCTAAGGAAAGAGAGATACAAGCCACTACACCGATGGTTTATCGTTATATCCGTGGATAAAGCATATAAGCATTAAAATTGATTTTAATAGCTGGCAGTTTCCGCATTGATAGCGTGAATTGACGCAGGAGAAAATTATGAAACGTACATTCATCATGGTATTGGATTCCTTTGGTATTGGTGCAACTGCTGATGCTGAAAAGTTTGGTGATAAGGGATCTAACACTTTGGGTCATATTGCAGAACGATGTGCCCGTGGTGAAGCTGATATTGGCCGTAATGGGCCACTACATTTGCCAAACCTGAGCCGTTTGGGATTGGGTAAGGCAGCGGAAGAGTCTTGCGGAACGTTCCCGATTGGCCTGGATAAAGAAGCTGAAATTATTGGTGCTTATGGTTATGCGAGTGAGCTTTCTTCTGGTAAAGACACGCCGTCAGGACATTGGGAAATTGCAGGTGTTCCGGTTCTGTTTGACTGGGGATATTTCCGCGATGAAGAAAACAGTTTCCCACAGGAATTGCTGGATAAACTGGTCGAACGAGCAAATCTGCCAGGCTACTTGGGTAATTGTCACTCTTCCGGTACTGTTATTTTAGACAAGTTAGGCGAAGAACACATGAAAACCGGTAAACCGATTTTCTATACTTCTGCGGATTCTGTTTTCCAGATTGCGTGCCATGAAGAGACATTTGGCTTGGATCGTCTATATGAGCTATGTGAAATCGCTCGTGAAGAGTTGAACATTGGCGAATATAACATTGGCCGCGTTATTGCCCGTCCATTTGTGGGGGATAAGGCTGGGAGTTTCCAACGCACTGGCAACCGTCATGATTTGGCCGTTGAGCCACCAGCCCCAACTATCCTAAAAAAACTACTTGATGAAAAGCAAGGTGAAGTGGTTTCCATTGGCAAAATTGCAGATATCTATGCGAATGTCGGGATCACCAAAAAGGTCAAGGCGACAGGCATTGATGCCCTGTTTGATGCTTCTCTGATTGAAATGGAGCAGGCGGGGGATAACACCATCGTATTTACCAACTTTGTTGATTTTGACTCTTCCTACGGTCACCGCCGTGATGTTGCCGGTTACGCGGCAGCCTTGGAGTTGTTTGATCGTCGTTTACCAGAAATGCTGAAATTGGTAAAAGAAGATGACATTCTGATCTTGACCGCTGACCATGGTTGTGACCCAACTTGGGCGGGAACAGATCATACCCGTGAACATGTCCCGGTTCTGGTTTACGGACCTAAAGTCAAACCAGGTTCATTAGGACATCGTGAGACGTTCGCCGATATGGGGCAGACAGTAGCAAAATACTTTGATCTGACTCCAATGGATTACGGTAAAGCGATGTTTTAAGTTTTGGTGGAGATCTATGGATCTCCCCCTTTTCGTCTATTTTGATACGTAATAAAAACAAGGAAATAAATTTATGGCCACCCCACATATTAATGCTGAAATGGGCGATTTTGCTGATGTTGTTTTGATGCCTGGTGACCCACTGCGTGCAAAATACATTGCGGAAACTTTTCTGGAAGATGCTCGTCAGGTTAACAATGTTCGCGGTATGCTGGGTTTCACCGGTACTTATAAAGGCCGCCGCATCTCTGTTATGGGCCATGGAATGGGTATCCCATCCTGCTCTATTTATGCCAAGGAGCTGATCACTGAATTTGGTGTGAAAAAAATCATCCGTATTGGTTCCTGTGGTGCGGTTAGCGAAGACGTTAAAATCCGTGATGTTGTGATCGGTATGGGGGCATGTACTGATTCCAAAGTAAACCGCCTGCGTTTTAAAGATCACGATTTCGCTGCTATTGCTGACTTTGATCTGGTTCGTCATGCCGTGGATGCGGCTAAGGCAAAGAGTGTCAACGTACGTGTTGGTAATATCTTCTCTGCGGATCTATTTTATACACCAGACCCTCAAATGTTCGACGTAATGGAAAAATACGGTATTTTGGGTGTTGAAATGGAAGCAGCAGGTATTTATGGTGTTGCTGCAGAATTTGGCGCAAAAGCATTGGCAATTTGTACTGTTTCTGACCATATCCGTACTGGTGAACAAACCACTGCTGAAGAGCGGCAAAATACATTTAATGACATGATCGAAATTGCGCTTGAATCCATTTTGCTGGGTGATAATTAAAAAAGCGTCAATAGTTTTAGCATTTTATTAAAAAATTATAAGCCCTTTTCGTTATTGGAAAGGGCTTTTTGTTTATAAATTATAGGCCAATTTATACGTATTATTAAGAATAGTCTTTAGTCGTTTATTTAATTGGTGTTTTCTCTTTTTCTAATTTGATTGGGAAATCAATAAAAACAATACAGTTAATATAACCTTAATGGTTTTTTATGAAATGTTTTCAATTGATAATTATGTCATTTAGATAAATATTCTGTTTTATATTAACTATCCAGATTATCATGATAATAAAAACCAAATGTTATGGTTATATCAGGATAATAAAATGAAACATCCTTTTTGGCAGATAAAATAGAACAATAAAACAACGCCAATTAAGATACTAAATTACTAAACATTACTCGATATAACTCAGGGGAATAATCCAAAATTAAAAAATAATTAGTAAAATATACTACTCATTATGCGTACTTTTTTGCAAAAATTCATATTTCATATGATGTTAAGAAGCATAAGCAGTTTTATCGGCTAAAATTTGACTTAGGGTTTATTATGTAGAATGATATTGCCGGTTTGGTTTATTTTGACAGGTTATGATCTATGTCAAAAAACTAAATAATCATTTGCCTAAGTGTCAGAAATTAATTTCTGGTCTTCGGCTTCCTTTTGGTTATTAATATCTACTTTTTGATTAAAGGAATAAGTAACATTATGAAACTGAATAAATTAGCGATGGTTGTAGGTTTTAGTGCAGTTTTGGCTGCTGGTGCTGCAAGTGCGGCTAACCAAGGTAGTGGTACAGTTAAATTCAGAGGTTCCATCATTGATGCACCTTGCTCAATCAAACACACCAATGTCGAAGTTGATATGGGCGCCGTTTCCAGCCACGTTCTGAAAGATGGTGGCCGTTCAGCTTCCAAGCCTTTCAAAATTGAATTAGAAGGTTGTACTGCTGAGACTAAAAATGGCGTGAAAACAACCTTTACTGGCGCAGAAGCGAGTGAGAAAGGTTTGCTGGCTATTGAAGGTACAGCACAAGGTGCAGCGATCGCAATCACTAACCACGGCAATGACGTTATTCCTTTGGGTACAGAGTCAGGCGTAATGTCCCTGCATGAAGGCAACAATGATCTGAACTTCGCAGCATACCTGAAAGGTCTGACAGTAGTAGGAGAAGACGGTAAAGGTACTGGAGAAGTGAAACCAGGTGATTTCACTGCTATCGCAAACTTTACTTTAAACTACCTATAATATTGCAAGCTATCTGATAATTTTTATTATTTGAATATCAGGAAATTCACTTTAATTGTTAACCTTGACTTTCCTGATAATATATTTAGGGTATTTCTGGGATATAACGGGTCAGTAAGGTATGACTACAATATTCTGTAACAAGAACTATTTTATTGATGTAAATCAATATTATTAATGCTTGAATAAGCAAATTGTGTCATTAAAAAATCTATCCCTATAGAGGTAAATTGAAATACCCTTTTTTATTTAATCAGTGAAGCACAAACAGAGAACGTAACATATTACAGCTAGGCAGGACATGTGGCTATCTCTGCAACCTCAGTATCGGTCAGACTCCTCAATTTAGATCGATGAACTTTAATGACGCCATGTATGAGGTAAGAACTCCTGTACGCATACAGGCTTGGTTATGTTTGACAGCGGCTAATTTCAAACTGGATGATTAACGATTCATTGTTCAGAGGATGCTATGGCTTTGTTTTCAGATTCTATGAATCATGATGTTTTATCTAATAATAGAAAAATAATCAGTAATAAAAATAATGTGATTAATAAAAATAGAATAGCTAATAAAATAAAAACAGAACGCCTACTATTCGGAATTAATCCTCTTTTTGCTCTTATACTGTTTGCATTGTCTGGTATTCAGGTTACTCATTCCAAGCCATCAATTGAATTCAATATTGGTGCACTGGATGTCAATGAACGAGCCAATATTGATTTGGATAAGTTTGCACGTGCTGGTTATATCATGCCGGGCAATTATATGATGAGTGTCCGGATGAATCAGCATGAACTCCAGGATACCTATTCCATCGATTTCATAGCCCCGCCTGATGAGCCAACAGAGAGTGAAGCCTGTATATCCCCTGAATTGGTGAAACAAATCGCACTGAAACAACAGTGGGTAGAAAAATTAGGTTGGCAGCATGAAGGTAAATGCCTTGATCTCACTACCTTACCGGGTACATCAGCCAGAGGTGATCTCGCTACTTATAAGCTTTATTTAATCATACCTAAAATTTACCTGGAATATGACTTACCAGATTGGGATCCTCCTTCTCGTTGGGATAATGGAATACCTGGATTATTGTTTGATTATAACGTTAACGCACAAACCTCTAAACCCGTTCACGGTAATAGTAGCCAACAGATAAGTGCTATCGGAACAGCGGGTATGAATGTCGGGGAGTGGCGTTTTCGGGCTGATTGGCAGGCCAAATATAACCGTTTCAAAAACCAGGGTGGTGATAAATTGAGTTCTTCTAGGGGGAAAGAACGTGATTGGGATTGGAGCCGTTACTATGTGTATCGTGCGATCCCTCGTTTGGAAGCGAAATTGACATTGGGTGAGGATTACCTCAATTCCAGTATCTTCGATAGTTTCCGCTATACGGGTGTCAGTTTAGTGACTGATGAAAATATGTTGCCACCGAATTTACGTGGATATGCACCTGAAGTCACAGGTGTAGCACGGACTAATGCCAAGGTGACAGTGAGGCAACAGGGGAGAGTGCTGTATGAAACCCAGGTCGCTTCTGGTCCATTCCGTATTCAGGATCTTAGTGATGCGGTAGTAGGAACACTGGATGTCAGGGTCGAAGAGCAAGACGGTGGTGTGCAAGAGTTTCAGGTTAATACTGCGACTATTCCCTATCTGACCCGCCCTGGACGAGTACAGTATAAATTTGTTGGTGGTCAATCCACTAATGATAAGCATCGTCGTGAAGGGCCTGCGTTCGGTCTGGGTGAATTTTCGTGGGGAATTAACAACGGTTGGTCGCTGTATGGTGGTCTCTTAGCTGCGGGAGATTATAACGCCTTGTCACTGGGGATTGGCCGCGATTTGATGATGTTTGGTGCATTGTCGCTTGATATGACGGAGTCGAGGGCAAGATTACCGGGAGAAAACAAAACCCTGACAGGTGGATCTTATCGTCTTAGTTATTCGAAACGTTTTGATCAATATAACAGTCAGGTGACGTTTGCCGGATATCGTTTCTCTGAGCGTAATTTCATGAATATGGGACAGTATATCGATCGCCGCTATCGCAACGTTTCTTCCAATAGCGGTAAGGAGATGTATACCATTACCTTCAACAAACAATTTACAGATATTGGTTTAAATGCCTACCTTAACTATAGCCATCAAACTTACTGGAATCGGCCAACAAACGATCGCTATAACATTTCATTATCCAAGTATTTTGATATTGGGCGTTATAAAAATATCAGTGTCAATCTGTCAGCCTATCGTAACAATTTTGACAATAAAAAAGATGACGGCATGTATCTGAATCTTTCCATTCCGTGGGGAGAAAGTGGCACTGTCAGCTACAATGGGTTGGTTAATCGTCAGGGCAATGCACATACAGTGGGTTATTTTGATCGTATTGATGACCGCAATAACTATCGTATTTCAATGGGTACGAGTGTCGATGGTAGGGCATCAGTTGATGGCTATTACAACCATTATGGTGACCAGACATTACTCACTGCCAGTGCCAGTTATCGGGATGGTGGCAATACTACGGCAGCCCTTGGCCTGCAAGGTGGGGTGACTGTAACGGCAAAAGGGACTGCACTGCACCGTACTAATATGCCTGGCGCAACTCGCTTGATGGTAGATACAGAAGGGGTTAGCAATGTGCCTATTCGAGGATTTGGTTCAGCGGTACATACCAATTACTTTGGTAAAGCTGTGCTGGCCGATGTGAATAACTACTATCGCAACAGGGCAAATATTGACTTAGATAACTTACCTGATGATGTAGAGGCACTGCGTTCTGTTCAGCAGGCAACATTAACGGAAGGTGCGATTGGTTATCGTAAATTCCAAGTGATATCAGGCAGTAAAGCGATGACAGTCATCCGGTTACCTGACGGTTCATTCCCACCTTTTGGTGCTTCTGTCTTAAATTCTGCTCAGCGTGAAATAGGGATTGTCAGTGATGATGGATACGCCTATCTGAGTGGAATAAATCAGGGGGAAAAACTGCAAGTGCATTGGGATGGACAAGCTCAGTGCGAGATTACAGTGCCAGATGAAATGACGCCAGAGTCTTTAACATCACTTTTGCTACCTTGCCAGTTCTTAACAGACGATGGTGAGTGAATTGTAATCAAACTATCTGAAAAATCGTTATTTAATAAAGTATTATGTTTGTTTGATTTGAAAAATGCGGCGATTAGCTAGTGCAGCAAATATAAACATGAGTCTCTTTTGAGCTTGAGCAAATGACACTATGAAACTGAAAAATATTCTAATGATAACCGCTATGACGGTAAGTTGCTTGATGCCAATTCATCAGGCAACGGCAGCGATAGCGTTAGATCGTACTCGCGTGATTTTTAATGGCAATACAAAATCTGTCAGCTTGAACATTGAAAATCAGCATCTTGATTTGCCTTATTTGGCACAGGCATGGATTGAAGATGATAAGGGAAATAAGATCAATGGCCCGATTGTGGTTGTTCCTCCAGTACAACGTGTTGAAGCTGGAGCAAAGAGCCAAGTCAAAATTCAAACACTTCCGACGATAACCCAATTGCCACAAGATCGGGAAAGTCTGTTCTATTTCAACATACGTGAAATTCCACCACGTAGTGAAAAATCGAATGTGCTGCAAATCGCTTTGCAAACACGTGTCAAGCTGTTCTACCGTCCGGAAGCTGTGATTGCACGGCGTATTGATCTTGATAATCCCTGGCAGGAAAAACTCACCTTAACCCGCGAAGGCAATCAATATGTGGTGAATAACCCAACACCTTATTATGTCACTATTTCAGAAGCATCGAATAAGGTAAACGGTGAAAGTGTAGAGGCATTTAAGCCCCTAATGTTAGCCCCCAGAAGCAGTGAAAAACTTGGAGGAACCGCAAACTCATTAGGCAATTCACCAGTACTGACCTATGTCAATGATTATGGTGGACGTCCACAGTTAACATTCAACTGTAGTGGCAATAACTGCGTAGTGACAAAAATTGTGACTAATTAATGAAAGCTGATTGAGTTGTATTGATGACGCTCCGTCAATCTAGGTGTTGACGGGGCATCAACATAGAATTAGCCGAAATATGGTGAGTTTTTTCGGTAACTAGTTGGATAAATGTAGGGTAAATAATAATGAATCCGTTAAGCATCAGATTATCCAGACATATACTGCCAATGCTGTTTCTTTTCGGCATTGGTAGCCAGCAAAGTGCATCTGCACGGGATAATCTGCGTCAGGATGTCAGAATTACGCTAACTGTACTTGCTCCCACTTGTTCGATTAAGACAGAAGATCAAAACATAGAAGTGGATTTTGGCAACATTCTTAACAGCGATCTTTATCTGAGGCATCGTACAAAAGGCAAGCCATTTTATCTGTATTTAAAGGATTGTGATCCTCAGATGATAAAACGTTTAAGGATAAAATTTTTGGGGGAGATGAGTCAAGAACTACCGGGGTTGCTGGCAGTGAGATCCAACGATCGTCTTCATGGCATTGCTATTGGTATGGAAAAAATTGATGGTACACCGATGCCGTTTAATAAAACCAGTGAATTCCCGTTATCAGCTAATAGCAGAGATAACGTGATTACATTCCAGGCATATGTACAAGCTACTCCCCGCTCTATTCAAGAAAAAAAGATTGGTGTTGGTCCATTTACTGCAATCGCGACTTTTGAAGTTAATTACGACTAGTCATGCTGACTGGTTTTTCATCCACGATCTTTAATCAGAGTTTGATGCTATTGGAAAATAAGTTATGCGCCATATTAAAAAATCGTTGTTGAAGCTAGCAGCCCTGTTGCTTTTGGTCAGTGCCACACATGCTTATGGTGGGGCTTATGTTATGCCGGTTGATACGCTCTCCTCAGGAGACCAAGCTATTACGACTATGGAAATCATTGCATGGACAGAGGAAGAAGGGATACCCAATCCTTGCTATGGAGATACCGCATGCTATGTTGGCCCAGATGTGATGTATAAGAGTGGACATCGGCCAGGAATGTACGGCTCCTGCATGGATGCAGGGGTATGTTTGGATGCACATAATTATCAGACAACTGCTGACGTTATGCGAGCTTATAAACACAAATTTGGTATTCCTAAACGGGTAACATTTACCATCATGACCATAGATGCGGATTGTATCGGTTTGTTTTATACAACTAAGATAGATCCGGGATATGGTGAAGCTCAACAATTTCCAAATTCCACTTGCAACAAAATGCCGCCCCCGAACCAAGTTTGTAAAATTGAATTACCTTCTGAAATTGCTTATGGGGAATTAACTGCTACAGAAGTGAATAATGCGACCAAAACAATTGAAGGTAAATTTAAATGTGCTGTTAGTAGTAACAGTATTATGTTGCATGCCAGATCAACTAATAATGAAGCAAAAGTTTATCTTGATTCCGATAAGCAAATATATTCGACGTTTCAGATTGATGGACAAAATGCGGAAAGTGGGGTGAAGGTTACTACTAATGGAGAGAATGAGGTCAAGGATTTCAAATTGACGTCAATATTGCACACGCTAACTCCCCCGAAAGCTGGAAAATATGAAGGCACCGCAATAGTTTATTTAACTTATTTATAAATTGAGAGCAAAGATATTATGCAAGTCAGTATGCTGGTAGGAAAAAGAATCCAAATGAAAAGAAAAGAAATTAGAGTGACAGCAGCAGAGCTGGCAGACAAAATTGGAGTTAGCCATCAGCAATTGTCACGTTATGAACGCGGAACCAATAAAATTAGCCTGGAGCATTTGGTTGCTATTTCGATCGCCCTGGAAACACCGGCAAATTGGTTTTTAGAGGATTGTTTTACTCCTCCTAAAGTTCATATGAATAATCAATATACCTGTGTAGCAGAAACAATTCTGGGTTTATAACATTGAATTTAATTAATAGTGGCCATTCCAATTCAGGAGTGGCTTTGTTTTTTTATTCGTTAGATTTCCAAACTTTGGGGAAGTCGTTTTTTTCAGAAAGATACCGCCAAAAATGACGGTATCTTATTTGGTAGAGTTATTTTAAGGTTTATTTATTTGGCAATTTTAGCATGCATTTCTTGTACAGAAATAACCTGTTCAGTAGGATCAGCACTAAGTGCCATAGTCGTTGCAAAGCCACCGTTCAGGGTTGTGTCATAGTGCACTTTATATTGCAGCGCGCTGCGACGTAGCAGTTTTGAATCTTCAATCGCCTGACGACCCGCAGTGGTATTAACGATATAGTCGTATTCACCATTTTTGATCCTATCCTGAATATGCGGGCGTCCTTCATGAACTTTATTCACCAAACGTGGGTTGATCCCTGCTTCACCCAATACAATTGCTGTACCGTGCGTCGCATCCAGTTCAAATCCGTGTTTAAGTAATTTAGCTGCCAAATCGACAACACGTTCTTTATCACCTTCGCGTACAGACAGTAGTGCCCGGCTTTTCTTACGCAGGGTAGAATTACTGCCTAACATTGCTTTTGAAAAGGCTTCGGCAAAGGTACGGCCAACACCCATTACTTCACCGGTAGAACGCATTTCTGGTCCCAGAATTGGGTCAACGCCTGGGAATTTATTAAATGGCAGTACGACTTCTTTCACGGAGTAGTAAGGTGGGATGATCTCTTCAATTGTACCTTGCTCAAGCAGAGACTGACCTGCCATCACACGTGCTGCTATTTTTGCCAGCGGCATACCCGTTGCCTTGGAAACAAATGGGACGGTACGTGCTGCACGTGGGTTCACTTCAATCAGGTAAACTTCGTTGTCTTTCACCGCATACTGAACGTTCATTAGACCGCGGACACGCAGTTCAAAGGCCAGTTTTTCAACTTGCTGGCGCATAACATCTTGAATTTCTTTGCTCAAAGTATAAGCAGGTAAAGAACAGGCTGAGTCACCGGAGTGAACACCCGCTTGCTCGATATGTTCCATAATGCCGCCAATCAGGACACGTTCACCATCACAGATAGCATCCACATCAACTTCAACAGCATCATCAAGGAAGCGATCCAGTAGGACTGGCGCATCGTTAGATACGCTAACCGCAGTCTGGAAGTAACGGCGTAAGTCTGACTCGTCGTATACGATTTCCATTGCACGCCCACCCAGCACATAAGATGGACGAACGACCAGCGGATAACCAATCTCATTACCTTTTTCAACTGCTTGCTCGATGGTGGATACGGTGGCATTGGCGGGTTGTTTCAGGCCAAGACGATTAACGGCTTGCTGAAAACGTTCACGGTCTTCAGCACGATCAATGGCATCAGGGCTGGTGCCAATAATGGGTACACCGGCGGCTTCCAGTTCACGAGCCAGTTTCAGGGGGTCTGGCCGCCATACTGGACGATAACGCCTTTTGGTTGTTCAATACGCACGATTTCCAGCACGTCTTCCAGTGTAACAGGTTCAAAATAAAGACGATCGGAAGTGTCATAATCGGTAGAAACGGTTTCTGGGTTACAGTTCACCATGATGGTCTCAAAACCATCTTCACGCAGAGCCAGGGCAGCATGTACGCAGCAATAATCGAACTCAATGCCTTGTCCGATGCGGTTCGGTCCTCCGCCCAATACCATGATTTTCGGTTTGTCATTGTTCGGGTTGGCTTCACATTCGTCTTCGTATGTGGAATACATGTAAGCAGTATCGGTAGCAAATTCTGCCGCACAGGTATCAACACGCTTATAAACTGGGTATAAGTTGTAGTCATAGCGTAGCTTACGGATCTCTTTACCAGAGACACCTACCAGTTTCGCCAGACGCTCATCAGCAAAGCCTTTGCGTTTCAGATGACGCAAGAAATCAGGGGTCAGGCTGTTAACACCTTGTTCAGCAATTTGTTCTTCCAGACGGATCAATTCTTCAATTTGCACCAGGAACCAGCGGTCGATATTGGTCAAGTTGAAAAGCCCATCAACAGACATGCCAGCGCGGAAAGCATCAGCGATATACCAAATACGCTCGGCGCCGGCATCTTTCAATTCACTACGGATTTTGGTCAGGGATTGTGGATCATCCAGATTGACTTTAGGATCAAATCCGGTCGCACCGACTTCCAGACCGCGCAGGGCTTTCTGCATGGACTCTTGGAAAGTACGGCCAATCGCCATCACTTCACCAACAGATTTCATCTGGGTGGTTAGGCGGTCATTACTGCCGGCAAATTTCTCAAAGTTGAAGCGAGGAATTTTCGTCACAACATAATCGATGGAAGGCTCGAAAGACGCAGGGGTGCGTCCGCCCGTGATGTCGTTCATCAATTCATCAAGGGTATAACCGACTGCCAGTTTTGCGGCGATTTTGGCGATGGGGAAACCTGTTGCCTTAGACGCCAGTGCCGAGGAACGGGAGACACGTGGGTTCATTTCAATGACGATCAGGCGGCCATTTTTCGGGTTCACTGCGAACTGAACGTTGGAACCACCGGTTTCTACGCCGATTTCACGCAATACCGCCATCGAAGCGTTACGCATGATTTGGTATTCTTTATCGGTCAGTGTCTGTGCTGGCGCTACGGTGATGGAGTCACCAGTATGGATACCCATTGGATCGAAGTTTTCAATGGAGCAGACGATAATACAGTTATCGTTTTTATCCCGCACCACTTCCATCTCATACTCTTTCCAGCCAATCAAAGATTCATCGATCAGCAATTCATTGGTTGGAGAGAGGTCTAAGCCGCGTTCGCAGATTTCTTCGAACTCTTCACGGTTGTAAGCGATACCACCGCCGGTTCCGCCCATGGTAAAAGAGGGGCGAATAATGCAAGGGAAACCCACATCTTCGGCTACCGCCAGCGCTTCTTCCATCGTGTGCGCAATGCCAGAACGCGCGGTATCCAGGCCAATTTTCTTCATCGCCTTGTCAAAGCGTTGGCGATCTTCTGCTTTATCAATGGCATCAGCGGTTGCACCAATCATGGTGACGCCAAATTCTGCCAGGACACCTTGGCGCTCCAACTCCAATGCGCAGTTTAGTGCCGTTTGCCCACCCATTGTTGGCAGGATGGCATCTGGGCGTTCTTTTTCAATGATTTTGCGTACCACTTCCCAATGGATCGGCTCGATATAAGTTGCATCAGCCATCTCAGGGTCGGTCATTATCGTTGCTGGGTTCGAGTTTACCAGAATGACACGATAACCTTCTTCTCGTAGCGCCTTACAAGCCTGCGCACCAGAGTAGTCAAATTCACAAGCCTGGCCGATAACAATAGGGCCAGCACCTAAGATCAGGATACTTTTAATATCAGTACGTTTTGCCATTTTTCTTCTTCTCCTGATTATTTAGTGCTCTGAACGTTTGTCTGGCGATATTGCTCAATTAACTCGATAAAATGATCGAACAGTGAAGCGGCTTCATGTGGACCAGGGCTGGCTTCAGGGTGCCCCTGAAAACTGAATGCTGGTTTGTCGGTACGATGAATGCCTTGCAGGGTGCCATCAAAGAGTGATTTATGTGTTACACGTAAATTGGCTGGCAGTGAGCTTTCATCAACAGCAAAACCGTGGTTCTGTGCCGTGATCATGACAACATTGCGATCCAGATCTTTGACAGGATGGTTGCCACCATGGTGACCAAACTTCATTTTTATGGTTTTTGCACCACTGGCCAGCGCCAGCAACTGGTGCCCTAAGCAGATGCCGAATACAGGAATTTCGGTCTCCAGGAAGGTTTTAATCGCTTCGATAGCATAGTCACACGGTTCTGGATCACCAGGTCCATTGGATAGAAAAATGCCATCTGGTGCCATTTTCAGCACTTCATCGGCGGGAGTTTGTGCCGGTACAACGGTAACGCGGCAGCCGCGATCAACCAGCATACGCAGGATGTTGCGCTTCACTCCAAAATCATAGGCCACAATGTGGTAAGGCAATTCTTGTTCTTTGCGAGCTTCAGGTAGCTCATCTGCTAATGTCCAGCTTCCTTGTACCCATTGGTAAGATTGTGCTGTCGTGACTTCTTTTGCCAAATCCATGCCTTTCAAGCCCGGAAATGCTTTTGCTTTTTCCAGTGCAATTTGGGCATCGGCCGCATTACCCGCAATGATACAGCCATTTTGTGCCCCTTTTTCTCTTAACAGGCGGGTCAGTTTGCGTGTATCGATATCCGCGATGGCGACGATATTATGACGTTTCAGGTAATCAGACAGGTTTTCTTCACTGCGGAAGTTACTGGTCACTAAGGGTAAATCACGAATAACTAAGCCTTGGGCTTGAATGGCGGGGGATTCTTCATCAGCGGCATTGATGCCGACATTACCAATATGGGGATAAGTAAGAGTAACAATTTGGCGGGAATAGGAAGGGTCGGTAAGTATTTCTTGATATCCGGTCATTGAAGTATTGAAGACCACTTCCCCAACAGCCACACCCTCTGCACCAATTGCGCGACCGTGAAATTGGGTTCCATCTTCCAGAACCAATATAGCTGACTTAATCAAAACGCCCTCCAAGATGAATAATTAGTCGCATCCTATGCATATTAATTCAGAGTTAATCCTTAAAATCAATGCCAATCATGGATTTTTGTCAAAATTTTGGCAAATTGCGCGCATTCTAATGATGAGAGTGGGGGTTGTCTACAAAAAATGGCATTTTTATTGGCTTTTTTACAACTCTCACTCTTGTTTTAAGTTAATGTAGCTGAAAAACATAAGGAAAGTGGGAGCAGATAAACGATTATGGTGAGAGAAAACTTAAGAACAGAAAAAATATAGGGCTTTTTTCGTGTTTATAGGAAAAAGGTCACAAAAAGACTAACTATTCTTATAAAAATGGTGATTAATTTTGGTTTTTTTTAATAAAATTTATCTATATCAATATTACGCAACTATTTAAAAAATAGTTACGTAATTACATATAGTTATATTTTTTAAATATTAAATACTGTCAAGATTGAGTACATCTTTCATATTATAAAGCCCACTATTTTTTCCTTTTAACCACATTGCTGCCTTAATTGCGCCATTAGCAAAGGTCATTCGGCTTGAAGCCTTGTGGCTTATCTCTACACGTTCACCGATATCGGCAAAGATTGCTGTATGTTCCCCAACAATATCGCCCGCCCGGATGGTGGCAAATCCAATACTTTTAGGATCGCGTTCTCCGGTATAGCCTTCGCGGGCATAAACAGCGCTGGTTTTGAGATCACGGCCTAATGCATTGGCGATAGATTCTCCCATTGCCAGTGCGGTTCCTGATGGTGCATCCACTTTGTGGCGATGGTGGGCTTCAATAATCTCGATGTCGGAATATTCACCCATCACTGAGGCAGCTTTTTCCAGCAGTTTTAGTACCAAATTGACGCCAACACTAAAATTTGCGGCAAAAACAATAGGGATCTCACGGGAGGCTTCTGTAATCGCTAGCTTACCGGCATCATCAAAACCGGTGGTGCCGATGACCATTGATTTGTGATGCTGCCGACAAATGGAGAGGTAGGCTAATGTGCCTTCAGGACGCGTAAAATCGACTAAAACATCAAATTGTTCAATGACTTGATGCAGATCATCATTAATCATCACACCATTTTTACCTATCCCTGCCAGTTCTCCCGCATCGGTTCCCACCAATGAAGAGCCGGAACGCTCTAATGCTGCGCCCAGTGTAACACCATCCAACAGCTGGACGGCCTGAATAAGATTGCGTCCCATACGTCCGCCAGCGCCCACGATAGCAACGCGAATATCTGTATCAGCCATAAGGCCCTCTCTGTAAATCGTTTTTAATTGAGGTGACAAAGGAAACTGTTCTACAGCTTAACTGGCAAGGACTGGCAGCGCCAGATTTATAGCCTGCTCATAAGAAAAACAGAGATCAGGTTGGAAATTATAAAAAATTTATCTATTCTCCTGCTTCTGGTAATTCGTAATAATTGGTTGAACTATATTTAGCCATTATTTTGTCCGGGCTGGCTTCGTCACGGAGGCATTTAGCTAGAAATTCTATGAATACACTAAGTTTTGGTGGTAAATGTCGTGTTGGTGGATAGAGTATCCAGAGCTCTCCAGTGTAGTTAGTCTTAAAGTTCCAATTAGGGAGTACTTGAAGTAGTTGTCCCTGTTGTAAGGCATGCTTAGCAGTAAAGTAAGGTAAGCTGCCGATACCGATATGTTGTAATATTGCGTCAAGCCTGACTCCCGTATGATTAGCAGCATAACGCCCATGTATATTGACGTTAGCAACTTTGCTTCCCTGACTAAATTTCCAGCGCGAATCACCTGGCTCTTCTCCAAGATAGATACAGCTGTGATTTTTCAGGTCGTTTGGGTGTTGTGGGATGCCATGTTTTGCAAGGTATTCCGGTGTTGCGCATAACATATGCCAAATGTTCAATAAACGTCTCCCCATAAGGCCCGGAGGAGGTTGATCAGTAATTCGTATAACGAGATCAATCTGATCATCTATCAAATCCACATACCGATCATCAAGCCGTAGGTTCACGTCTACTTTGGGATACTGGGCAAGGAAAGCAGGTATATGAGGATGAACAACGAAACGCCCTACCGCTTTAGGAACACTGACTCGGATTATTCCTTGTGGCTCATGGTTAAAATTTCCTGATACAGCCATAACTTCTTGGGCAGCATTTATCATGTCCAGGCAACGCTTGTAAACTTCCTGTCCACTTTCACTCAAACGTAGCTTGCGTGTTGTTCTCTGTAAGAGGCGAGTTCCAAGTGCTTTTTCCAGTTTGGCTACAGAGCGACTGATGGCGGAAGGAGTCGCTGCAAGTTGACGCGCTGTTTCTGAGAAGCTACCTGTTTCAACTACTTTTGCGAAAATGGCCATCTCCCGCATTAAATTTATCGTGTTATTTATGCTCATAAGTCAAAAGTTATTTGATTTTTTGATGGATTATCACAATTAGGTCTATTTAATACAATCAAGGGAAATGTTTTGATACCCGAGAATATGATTATGTCTGAACGTCTTTATTTATCGAGCTCTATATTGGCAGGTGAAGTTGAAATTCTGGATTGTTCACTCTGTGACGATCAACGGTATGCGATCCAATTAAAAGCAACTCCATTTCATCCTCAAGGTGGCGGTCAACCCAGCGATATTGGCTGGCTTAATGATGTAGAGGTCATTTATGTCGCGTCAGAAAACGATAGAATAGTCCATTACACAACCCGCCCAGTAAACAGAGGGATTGCCTTTGCCCGTGTTGATGAGAAACGTCGCCAATTACATTCACAGCTGCATTCTGCGGGACACCTTATCGGACATATTGCCGAACTTCTGGGTTGGCATCCTATCAAGGCACATCACTGGCCTGGAGAAAGCAGTGTTACCTTTAAGCCAGGACCTCATGCACAAACCTTTTCAATTGAAAATCTCCAAGAAAAATGTGACCAATTTATTGATGAAAACTTGCTTTGCCAAATAACTATGTATGATGATGGATTTAGGAAAGTCGGTTTTGGCGAATTTATACCTTATCCTTGTGGTGGAACACATGTATCGTCATTAAGGCAAATTCAAGGGCTACAGATACAGGCTATACAAGAGAAGAAAGGTAAGTTATCAGTGCAATATGATGTAATATTGCCATCGTAATTCACTAAATAATAAATATTTTCTTCTTGTGTTTTTGATATAGCTCTCAAGATAACATTGAAACTCAGTTTTTATTGGAAATCGTATCAAGATAAATCGATTATACGTTCCAATCTAGAAAAACCGAGTTTCAATAAAACGGAAGTTAACTAACTTCTTTCACTTCAACCCGTAACTCTTTTGGTACTTCAAAAACAATATTTTCCTCTCGGCCATGTAGCTCGTTAACTGTTTTTGCGCCGAAATTTTTCAAGCATTCAATCACTTGTTGTACCAAAATATCAGGTGCCGATGCACCCGCTGTGACACCTACTGCGCTCACACCTGTGATCCACTCTGCTTGGATATCCTCGGCAGAATCAATCAAATAGGCAGGCTTGCCTACGCGCTGTGCAAGTTCGGCCAGGCGATTTGAATTTGATGAGTTTTTAGAACCAACCACCAGCACGACATCAGCCTCTAATGCCAAATCACGCACGGCTTCCTGACGGTTAGTTGTGGCATAGCAAATATCATCTTTGCGTGGACCGACAATACTGGGGAACCTTGCATTAAGCGCATCAATCACTTCTGAGGTGTCATCAACAGAAAGTGTCGTTTGGGTCATAAAGCAGAGGTTATTTTCATCCTTAACTTGCAGTTTCCATACATCTTCCGGTGATTCCACCAGATACATGCCACCGTTGGGATTATTGTATTGCCCCATGGTGCCTTCAACTTCGGGATGACCAGCATGCCCGATTAAAATCGCCTCTTTGCCTTTGCGACTTGCCCTAGCGACTTCCATATGAACTTTGGTGACCAGCGGGCAGGTCGCGTCAAACAGCATAGTTAAATTACGGGAGCGGGCTTCTGCACGAATGGCTTGGGAAACACCATGGGCAGAGAAGATCAAAATAGCGCCATCAGGCACTTCTGAAATTTCTTCAATAAAAATGGCGCCACGCTTTCTCAGGTTGTCAACCACATAACGGTTATGTACCACTTCATGGCGAACATAGATGGGAGCACCGTACAATTCCAGTGCACGCTCTACGATGCTGATAGCACGATCAACACCCGCACAGAAACCACGAGGGTTAGCCAGCAATATTTGCATGGGTTTCCTCCAACTGAGGGTCAATTTCCAACACTTCAATCTCAAAAGTGATGTTTTGTTCAGCCAGTGGATGGTTAAAATCAACAGTAATGGAACCTTCAGCCACTTCTTTGATAAATCCAGGCATTTCACTGCCGTTCATGGCGGTAAATAACATGATGGTTCCCACTTCTGGCACACCGGCATCGGAAAAATCACGAGGAGTGAAATATTGGATTAAATCAGGATTGTGTTTGCCAAAAATGGTTTCTCCAGCCAGAGTAAATTGATGTTTATCACCGACTTTCAAACCAAGAAGCTGCTCTTCCAGTGGGGCTGAGAGACTACCATTACCGAGGCGGAATAATGCGGGTTTACCTTGGTTGTAAGTTGAGTCCGCTGTAGAGCCATCATCCAGCTTTAAGGTGAAATGTAATAAAACTGCACTGTGCGTTTGCACCTGCATTGACATGTTGCTCAAGCCTTTTACTTAAAAATGATTACAAATATACCGCTATTGGGTATAGACGAAGTTACCATCCCCGGTTAACTAAGCTGGGGATGGTTTATTATCATTCTTTCAATGACTAAGTTTTCGAGACTGCTTGTTTGTCCTTGCCATCAGGGCTGATAAAGCTCTCAATGATAATGAGAGCAGCCCCGATGCAAATTGCAGAATCAGCAATATTAAAGGTAGGCCAGTGCCATTCTCCGACATAAAAGTCGATAAAATCAACAACAAAGCCGTGCACCAGCCTATCGAACAAATTTCCCAAAGCACCACCAATCACTAAAGCGTAGGCAATATTGCTCAGTTTTTGCCTGGCATGGGAACGATACATCATTACCAACAGTACAACCGTAATGACAACGGCCACCAATGCAAAGAACCAACGCTGCCAGCCGCCCTTATCGGCCAGAAAACTAAAGGCTGCCCCTAAATTCTGGGCATAAGTCAGATTGAAATAAGGTATCAATGGCATGGATTCGTACAGCGTAAAATGCTGCAATACTAAATGCTTGCTTCCCAAATCCAGTATTAATACCACAACAACCAGCCAAAGCCAGCGAAGTCCGGTGGAACAAATGGGTTTACTCATCAGGCAAATTTACGCTTTTCACCGTTACCGGCAACGTTAGTCACACAGCGGCCGCAAAGTTCTGCATGTTCCGCCACCTGGCCCACGTTTTTAGCATAATGCCAGCAACGTGGACATTTTTCTCCGTCTGCTTTGCGCAAGGCGATTTTCAAGCCTGCAATTTCGCTTTGCTGTGCATTCTCATCGGCGGCTGCATAAGCAGCAACTTCAACCTGAGAGGTTAGCAGGACAAAGCGCAGTTCGTCAGACAGTTTGTTGAGTTTTTCTGCCAGTGCTGCATCGGCATAGAGTGTGACAGCCGCTTCCAGTGAACTACGGATATGTTTGTCATTACGCGCCTGTTCCAGAACTTTGTTCACTTCGCTACGTACCGTTAGCAGATCAGCCCAGAAAGTATCGTTCATATCTTCGCCATCTGCCAGACCAAATAATCCGTCATACCACTCTTCGGTAAAGACGTATTGAACACGTTTGCCTGGCAATTCATGCCAAATTTCATCAGCAGTGAACGACAGAATCGGCATCATCCAGCGAACCAAGGCTTCTGCAATATGGAACAAGGCAGTTTGGCAGCTACGACGAGCAAGGCCGTCACTTTTCGCGGTATACTGGCGATCTTTGATGATATCCAGATAGAACGAGCCCATTTCCACGGAACAGAACTGCATCAAGCGTTGAACGACAGAGTGGAAATCATACTCTTCATAGTATTTAAGGATATCAGCTTGTGCGGCCTGAGCACGACCGACAGCCCAGCGATCCAGAACCACCATATCTTCCGCTTTTACCATGTGCTCTTCTGGGTTGAAACCATTCAGGTTTGCCAGCAGGAAACGGGCGGTATTGCGGATACGACGGTAAGCATCAGCCGAACGTTTCAAAATCTCGTCAGAAACAGCGATTTCACCAGTATAATCAGTGGCTGCCACCCATAAACGCAGGATATCTGCCCCCAGTTTGTTCATCACATCTTGCGGGCTGACGGTATTGCCGATGGATTTGGACATTTTACGCCCTTGTTCATCAACGGTGAAACCATGAGTCAGAACCTGGCGATAAGGGGCTTTGCCTTTGATCGCAGTGGACAGCATCAGTGAAGACATGAACCAGCCACGGTGCTGGTCAGAACCTTCCAGATACAGATCGGCTGAATTGCCGTTGAATTCTGGACGGGCATCCACAACCGAAGAGTGGGTACTGCCTGAATCAAACCAAACATCCAGAGTATCTGGCGCCTTGGTGTAATCTGCGGCCTCATCACCCAGCAGGTCTGCTGTGTCCAGATCCCACCAGGCTTGAATGCCATCGACTTCAACACGCTTGGCGACTTCTTCGATCAATTCAACGGTACGAGGATGTGGTTCTTGTGTCTCTTTATGAATGAACAGAGACATTGGTACGCCCCATGTACGCTGGCGAGAGATACACCAGTCTGGACGGTTTTCTACCATTGATTCGATACGTGCTTGTCCCCAGCCTGGGATCCACTGGACATCTTTGATCTCTTTCAGCGATTGTTCACGCAAACCATTTTTGTCCATGCTGATAAACCATTGTGGTGTTGCACGGAAGATAATGGGTTTTTTGTGGCGCCAGCAGCACGGGTAGCTGTGTTGGATTTTTGCCAGACTCAGTAATGCACTTTTCTCTTTCAGCAATTCAACGATGATGTCGTTAGCTTTAAAGACAAATTGTCCATCCAGAGAAGGATAAGTGCCAGAGAGATAGCAGCCATTCGGCCCAACCGGGTTGGCGATTTCAAGACCATATTTTAAGCTGATAGCGTAATCATCTGGACCGTGACCACCCGCGGTATGGACTGCCCCTGTACCAGCTTCAAGCGTGACGTGATCACCGAGGATAGCAGGCACATCGTAGCTCATGAATGGATGATTGAAGCGCAACAGTTCCAGAGCCTCACCCGTACAATCGCTTAAAACTTCCCATGCAGTGATACCCGCGCGCTGCATAACGCTCTCGACAAGCTCAGCCGCCAGAATGATGCATTCATCATCGATTTTGACCAATTGGTAGGTGATTTCTGCACCCAAGGCAATCGCACGGTTTGCTGGCAATGTCCATGGGGTGGTGGTCCAGATGATTAAAGAAACAGGCAGACCTTGGGGTTGTACATCAAATTTGGTGTACACGGCATCAGCATCAACAGCCGTGAAGCGCACGTCGATGGAAGGGGAGGTTTTATCGTAGTATTCCACTTCCGCTTCGGCGAGGGAGGAACCACAGTCAGTACACCAGTGAACGGGTTTTACCCCTTTCAGTAAGTGTCCATTCTTGATAATACGGCCTAGTGCACGAATGATGTCAGCTTCAGTTTTGAAGTCCATGGTCAGGTAAGGTTTATCCCAATCACCCAGAACACCCAGACGTTTGAAGTCCGCTTTCTGTGCTTCGACCTGAGTCATGGCATATTTACGGCACTCAGCACGAAATTCAGCGGCGGAAAATTTTTCCCCAGGCTTGCCGATAATCTGCTCAACCTTAAGCTCAATAGGCAAACCGTGGCAGTCCCAACCTGGAATATAAGGCGAGTCGAAGCCTGACAGCCCTTTGGACTTAATAACAATATCTTTGAGAATTTTATTAACTGAGTGACCAATATGAATATCGCCGTTTGCATATGGAGGGCCATCATGCAAAATAAACGTTTTCTTGCCAGATTTTGCTTTTCTAATTGCCTGGTACAAACCTTCTTTGTACCAACGTTTTAACATATCTGGTTCGCGCTTTGCTAAATCCCCGCGCATAGGGAACCCTGTTTCCGGTAAATTCAGGGTGTCTTTATAGTCACTCATTATAGATTCTCAGTTCCAATTTTCCGCTAGATACATGACTTGGATCGCTGCAAGAGATAGTCTCTCGCTGCAACCACATCATTTGCGATTTGCTGTTTCAGCGCATCAAGCGAAGCAAATCGCTGCTCATTACGCAATTTTTTACGTAATACTACATCGATATGACGCCCATACAGATCCATTTGGGTATCAATCAAATGCACTTCAAGTTGCAGGCCCAGGCCTGCAACCGTAGGGCGATTGCCTATATTTGCAACACCCGGTAGGGGGTTATCACCTAATCCATAGACTTCTACAGCATAAACGCCATTAACAGGCGCCACGAGACGTTTCAACGGTAAATTGGCAGTGGGAAAACCGATGGTGCGTCCCAATTGCTTACCGTGAACAACTCTGCCACTTATACTGTAAGGATGCCCCAGTAATATTTCGGCCAAAGTCAGGTCATCATTTTGCAGTGCCTGACGAATGATTGTACTGCTGATCCTAAGACCGCTGTCACAAAAACTGTCTGTGCTGGCGACATCAAAACGGTATTGTTTACCTGCTTGCTGCAAATAGTGGAAATCTCCGCGGCGATTTTTGCCAAAACGGAAATCGTCTCCTATTGCCAAAAACTTAACACCCAGTTTTTCAACGAGCAACTGTGAAACAAAGGCTTCAGGTGAGTTGGCTGCAAAATGTTTGTCAAATTTCACACATAACAGATAATCAACGCCATTTTGGGCTAGATATTTTATTTTATCTCTCAGCCTGGTGAGGCGAGCTGGGGCTTTATCTGCCACAAAAACTTCCAGAGGCTGCGGTTCGAAAATCATGACCATCGTCGGTAATCCGAGACGCTGCCCTTCTTGTTTCAAGTGTTTTAATAAAGCCTGATGCCCGCGATGGACACCATCAAAATTACCAATCGTCAGCACGCAACCATGGTGACGCGCCCGGATATTGTGTATACCGCGAATTAGCTCCATAGCTGGCTCAATACCGTGGAAATTGCCGGATTATACCTTGTACAAAGCACAAGGTTAACCCACGATCACAAAGGGTTTTAATTAATAACCTGATTCATACAATAAAAATAGGCTAGATGCTCGAAAAATATTTAATTTATCGCATTTCTCTGTGATTCATTCAGTTTTTTATTGCGAAAGACTGTATTCCCTCTGAGTAAGCTGATAAAATCCTGCCCCATCACAACGTAACCAGCGTCGCTGTACAACGACGCTTATTTGCACAAATCCATTGACAAAAGAAGGCTGAACAGGCATATTCCTCGGCCTTTGAATTGTCCTCGATAGAATATATTTGGGAGTTGGACCTTGGCTAATATCAAATCAGCTAAGAAACGCGCCGTACAGTCTGAGAAACGCCGTCAGCACAATGCGAGCCGTCGTTCTATGGTGCGCACTTTTATCAAGAAAGTCTACGCGGCTATCGCTGCTGGCGACAAAGAAGCTGCACAGAAAGCATTCAATGACATGCAACCAATTGTTGATCGTCACGCCTGCAAAGGTCTGATCCACAAAAACAAAGCAGCACGTCATAAATCTGCTCTGGCAGCACAAATCAAAGCAATGTAATTATTGGTTTTGATGATGCTAAAAAAACCGGCTTTAAGCCGGTTTTTTGTATCTTCGGGTTTTAGATCAGAATATTAATATAATTTTTCAGGGCGACTTTTTGGTGGCGAGTTAAACAAAGCGGAAAAATCTTTGTTACACACGCGCTGAACTGCCGGATGCTGAATCATACGCTCGGCAAAGATAACGTAATACTCTTCCTGTACCGTATCCAATCGACCTATTTCAACAATATCACTATCAGCGAAAATATCATTGGCGTAGAAAGAGGGAGCAATGAAAATAGCGTTGTGATACAGACCAAATGCTTTCATCAAAGCGGCATCATCAAATTCGCCCAGCACTTCAACTTCAAGATTTTTATTGCGTATCCATGTCAGGAGCTTTCTGCCTAACATCGAGCGGCGGCCTGGGATTAATAAACGACGCTCTTCCAAACAGGCTGGAAAGGGCTTTTCTGGGATCGGCTGGCGGCAGTAAAAACTGATATTGCATTCGCCCAATTTCACTGAAAACAACCCTTCCTGCTGAGACGAATCCACTGGGCAATCGGATAGGATCATATCCAATTTATGCTGGCTGAGCTGTTCAAGCAGCATTTCATGTGTCGATTCAAAGCAACGCAAATGGATCTTTTCGTGCTCCACAACGGTTGTTTCCAGTACTTTACTCACTAAACGTTTGGACAGTGCATCAGCGACACCTACATCAAACAGCAGATTTGATTCTCGGCTGTAAGTCACGATGTCCATCATTTCCTGGCTGAGTGTAAACATCTTATCCGCATAGCGAAAAATTAATTGCCCCAACTCTGAAGGAACTAATCCTCTTCCTTGGCGCTTGAATAACTTCCCTCCCAGACGCTCTTCCAACGCTTTTATCTGCCCTGTAATGGTTTGTGGTGTCAGGTATAGCGCTTCTGCTGCCCCTACAACCGAACCTTCCTTGCAAACATGCCAAAAATAATAGAGGTGATTAAAATTTAAATGTGAAACCCGCATATATTTATCCTTGTGTATTGCCTCACATCTGTATAACAGTCGTGACCATACATTTCAGGTTGCCAAATTATGGCGTTTTCCTATTTTTCTATTGTTATTTTCTATGACGATGAAAATATTCGCGGCATCGCAGTTATAAACGCTTTGCCGCGAATATTAAGAGAATGAGTTACCTCGGAAATTCTTTCTATATCTGTGCTTAAATTAGTCTATTCATCTGTTTTTGACTACGTTTTTTTTCTTCGGTAACAGTATGGTTAGTAATCCATAACCAGCAACGGCTGCGGTGGTAGAACCTATCAATATACCTAAGCGGGAATATGTGCTGAAAGTGTCATTGAGACCTTCAAATGCCAGACCTGAGATAAAAATAGACATGGTAAAACCGATCCCACACAGTACGGAAACAGCGAAGATTTGTCTCATGCCAATTTTTTCCGGCAATTTAGCCATTCCCAGTTTTACCGAAATCCAGCTAAACAGAAAAATACCTAATGGCTTGCCAATAAACAGGCCAAGGGCAATGCCGATAGGCAATATACTGGTTAAGCCATCTAATGTGACACCTTGTAATGAAACACCAGCATTGGCAAAAGCAAATAGTGGCAGAATGAAATAAGCAACCCAGGAATGCAGTTCATGCTCCAAAGTTTCAGAAGGTGACTCGCCTTTTTTATTTCGAAGAGGGATCAGAAACCCGACAATAACGCCAGCCAATGTGGCATGGACACCTGATTTTAAGATACACACCCATAAAACCGCACCCACAATCAGATAAGCGGATGTTCTAGCGATGCCTTTCCAATTCATCCAGGCCAGTAGCCCAATCATGGCGGTAGCCAAGCCTAATGCAGCCAGGGACACTGTTTTGGTATAGAACAGTGCGATAATGATGATGACACCTAAATCATCAATAATCGCCAGCGCAAGCAAAAATACTTTTAATGCGGTGGGAACACGTTTCCCCAGCAACGCCATGACCCCTAATGCAAAAGCGATATCTGTTGCGCAGGGAATTGCCCAACCTTGTTGGGTGATCTCGTCACTGCCATTAAACAGCAGATAGATCAATGCCGGCGCCAACATTCCTCCTAATGCTGCAATGGCTGGGAAAATGGCTTTATCACGGCCCGCAAGTGAGCCTTCCATGAGTTCTCGTTTCACTTCCAGCCCGACAATGAGAAAAAAGACCGCCATTAATCCATCATTTATCCATAGTAATAATGGCTTGTTGATTTCCAACGCTGCAAATTGTACTGCAACAGGAAGATTGAGAAAGTGATGATAGATACCCTGCAATGGCGTATTCGCCATAACCAGCGCAATGATGGCCGCTATAATGAGAAGGATCCCCCCTGCGGCCTCTAATTTCAAAAATTGGCGAATGATTGCAGTCATGGATAAATTAACCTATGAAATTGCTCAAGGTTACGCATGTTATTATAGTCATGACATCGGAAAAAGTAGATTATTTGTGCAGAATTGATCGTGATATTCGAATTGTAACATATTGAAATAATATTTTTTAAAATTTTGATAAATTACACTGTATAGAAGAAGAAATTTTAATCATTATTTGTAATAACGAGATGAGTAAGATACTCCATGACAACATTACTTTTCCTGTTTGTCCTTGGCGCTGCTTTGTTACATGCCAGTTGGAATGCCTTAGTTAAGATTAGCGCTGATCGGTTCCTGGGCATTTCAATTATTGTCTTTTTTGCCGGAATTATTGCCACATCAGGGCTGTTTTGGGTTGGATTACCGTCATTACCTTCTGTGCCGTGCTTAATCTTATCTGCTGTTTTACATACGGCTTATTGTCTGTTTTTAAGTCGCTCTTATGCGACGGGAGATTTGGGGCAGGTATATCCTATTGCCAGAGGTTGTGCGCCACTCATTACCGCGTTATTGAGTTGGATAATTTTGCAGGAAATGTTACCGCCTCTAGCCATGCTGGGAGTGGCGCTTATTATCGTGGGGATTATGTTAATTGCTTTTCCACATGGGAAAAATGCTCTTCATCTGGATCGTAAAACGTTACTTGCGGCAATCACAACATCGGCATTTACCGCCGGTTATACTTTGTCCGATGGCGCTGGCTCCAGAGCTGGCGATAATACCTTGGCCTATATCTTATGGCTGTTTGCTATTAATGGTTGGATCATGGGCGTGATGATGTATTTCAGGTATTGGAATACGGCCGGAAGGAAGCTTCATCAATATTGGAAACAGGGGTTATTGGGTGGGCTGATGCAATTACTCAGTTATGGCATAGTGATTTGGGCGATGAGTCATGCCCCCATCGTGCTGGTTGCGGCATTACGTGAAACTAGCGTGTTATTTGCGATGTTATTGTCTGTTGTTATCTTGCGAGAGCCGTTTAGCAAAATGCGTTTATTGGCTTGTATTGTGATTGTGGTTGGGGTGATTGTCACGAAGCTGGGGTAACTTCCCGTTAAAATTGAAGGTGGCTTAATAAATTAGAAATCCCGCCAATACATTAGAAAAATAATCAGGCGGGATTTATGAGAGATCTAAATTACTTGGTCAGATCATCAAAAAATTTCTTCACGCCATCAAGGAAACTTTTGGAACGAGGGCTATTGGTTTCACCGCTTTTCCCGCCAAAAGATTCGCCCAATTTGCGCATCAGCTCTTTTTGTTCTTCATTCAGCTTAACCGGTGTTTCTACTACGACACGGCACAGCAAGTCGCCTTGAACACCGCCACGGACGGATTTAACACCTTTGCCTTTCATACGGAACAGCTTGCCAGTCTGGGTTTCCGCAGGAATTTTCAGGCTGACACGACCATCAAGGGTTGGAACTTCAATTTCGCCACCCAATGCCGCTGTTGCGAAGTTGATCGGCACTTCACAATAGAGGTTGCTGCCGTCACGCTCGAAGATATGGTGAGCCTTGACTTGAACCTGAACGTACAAATCGCCGGATGGGGCGCCGTGTTCACCTGCTTCTCCTTCACCACTCAAGCGAATGCGATCACCAGTATCGACGCCCGCTGGAATTTTAACGGACAGTGTCTTGTATTTTTCAACACGACCATGTCCATGACATTTGCCGCAAGGCTCTTTGATGATTTTTCCGCGTCCATGACACTGCGGACAAGGTTGTTGAACCGCGAAAAATCCTTGGCGCATTTGTACCTGGCCAGCCCCATGACAGGTTGGGCATGTTTCTGGGCTGGTTCCTGCTTTGGCTCCGCTGCCATGGCAGGTATCGCAAGATTCAAGGGTTGGAATGCGGATCTCTTTGGTCACACCACGGACAGCTTCTTCCAGGGTTAATTCCATGTTGTAACGCAGGTCTGAGCCACGGCTAGGACGCTGCTGACGACGGCCACCACCGAAAATATCGCCGAAAACGTCACCAAAGATATCGCTAAAGTCAGCTCCATTACCGAAACCACCTGCGCCGCCGCCCATGCCGCCCTGTTCAAAGGCAGCATGACCATATTGGTCATAAGCAGCACGTTTTTGAGGATCTGTCAGGATCTCATACGCTGCTTTAATTTCTTTGAATTTACTTTCTGATTCTTTATCACCTTGGTTACGGTCAGGGTGATATTTCATTGCTAGCCGTTTATAGGCTTTTTTGATCTCTTTTTCGTCTGCGGTTTTGGAAACGCCCAAAACTTCGTAATAATCTTTTTTTGCCATCGTATTGTTTACCCTTAACACGCACACACGGGCGTGGAGTTACCTCAACGCCCGTGCCAGTTAACAAGTAACAGGCGCCCTGTTACTTTGCCCGCTAAGGGCTATTATTTTTTGTCTTTAACTTCTTCGAATTCAGCGTCTACAACATCGTCATCTTTCTTCGCGTTGTTTGCGCCAGCATCGGTAGCACCAGCCTGGGCTTGCTGTTGGGCAATTTCCAGTAGTTTCTGGGATGCTTCAACCAGAGCTTGGATTTTCGCTTCAATTTCAGCTTTATCTTCGCCTTTTGCCGCGGTCTCCAGCTCAGAAGTTGCTTTCTCGATAGCTGCTTTATCGTCTGCTGCCAGTTTATCACCCGCTTCTTCAACTTGCTTACGAGTGCCGTGGATCAGTTGGTCAGCTTGGTTACGGATCTGAACCAGCTCTTCAAACTTACGGTCAGCTTCTGCGTTTGCTTCTGCGTCACGTACCATCTGTTGGATTTCTTCTTCGTTCAGACCAGAAGAGGCTTTGATGGTGATGTTTTGCTCGCGACCTGTGTTTTTATCTTTCGCAGAAACATGCAGGATGCCGTCAGCATCGATATCGAAAGTCACTTCGATCTGCGGAGTACCGCGCATTGCTGGTTGAATGCCATCCAGGTTGAACTGACCCAGAGATTTGTTATCGCTGGCACGTTTACGCTCACCCTGTATTACGTGGATCGTTACCGCAGATTGGTTATCTTCCGCTGTAGAGAACACCTGGCTATGTTTAGTTGGAATAGTGGTGTTCTTGGAAATCAGGGAAGTCATCACGCCGCCCATGGTTTCAATACCCAGAGACAGTGGCGTGACGTCCAGCAGCAGAACGTCTTTCACGTCGCCAGCCAGTACACCGCCCTGAACCGCAGCACCCATTGCTACTGCTTCGTCTGGGTTCACATCTTTACGTGGCTCTTTGCCGAAGAAGTCTGCAACGGCTTTCTGCACCATTGGCATACGAGTCTGACCACCAACCAGAATGACATCGTGGACGTCAGATACAGACAGACCGGCGTCATTAAGTGCGACTTTCAGAGGCTCGATTGAACGTTTAACCAGGTCTTCAACCAGAGATTCCAGTTTTGCACGGGTCACTTTAATGTTCATGTGCTTAGGACCGGTTGCATCTGCTGTGATGTATGGCAGATTTACATCAGTCTGCTGTGCAGAAGAAAGTTCGATTTTCGCTTTTTCTGCTGCTTCTTTCAGACGCTGCATTGCCAGTGGGTCATTACGCAGATCGATGCCTTGTTCTTTTTTAAATTCGTCAACCAGATAGTTGATCATACGGCTATCGAAGTCTTCACCACCTAAGTGGGTATCACCATTGGTTGCCAGAACTTCATACGTTTTTTCGCCGTCAACTTCATCGATTTCGATGATAGAGATATCGAAAGTACCACCACCCAGGTCATAAACCGCGATAGTGCGGTTACCAACTTCTTTATCCAGGCCATAAGCCAGCGCTGCCGCAGTTGGTTCGTTGATGATGCGCTTAACTTCCAGACCTGCGATACGGCCCGCATCTTTAGTCGCCTGACGCTGTGCATCGTTAAAATATGCAGGAACAGTGATAACAGCTTCGGTTACTGGTTCACCCAGATAGTCTTCCGCTGTTTTCTTCATTTTTTCAGAACTTCAGCAGAAACCTGAGGTGGTGCCATTTTCTGGCCTTTCACTTCCAGCCATGCGTCGCCATTATCTGCCGCAATGATTTTGTATGGCATGATAGCTACGTCACGTTGCGCTTCTTCGTCTTGGAAACGACGGCCAATCAAACGCTTAATGGCAAACAACGTGTTTTGCGGGTTAGTAACAGCCTGACGTTTAGCCGGTTGACCAACCAGAGTTTCACCATCCTGGGTATAAGCAATGATGGAAGGGGTTGTGCGATCACCTTCGCTGTTTTCCAGCACACGAGCTGTCGTGCCATCCATAATAGCTACACAAGAGTTGGTAGTTCCCAGGTCGATACCAATAATTTTACCCATCTAAACGCCTCCACAAAAAATTCATATATTCGGTCAAGTTACTAGCTATATGAGGATGAATGTTTGCTTTTCAATGGCACTGTTTGCCAGAAATTCCTCATTTTGTTTTCCAGCTAATGCTGAACTATTCAGTAGTAACTGTAGTTGAGACTTAGATGGGGTCATTCAAACATCATCAAGGGGGAGATTGAAAAAAAATTGAGATTTAATAAAAAAATTTTTCTGAGGTCATTGTGTAGTTGATGTCATCACATTATGATCCGCCGCCTTTTATGGTTTTTGGTGCAGGAAAGTGCCACGACTTTTTTAATATTTTGTTTTATTTGAATTTTCTAGGGGAAATATGAGTTCTAATCAGTTGGCGAACCCAGGCCCATTGGGTTTGATGGGTTTTGGCATGACAACCATTTTATTGAATCTGCATAATGCGGGTTTTTTCCCATTAACGTCTGTTATTTTAAGTATGGGAATTTTTTATGGTGGTTTGGCTCAGGTGCTGGCAGGCATCATTGAGTACAAAAAAGGAAATACATTTGCCGCAACCGCATTTACCTCTTATGGAATGTTCTGGCTGAGCCTGATCGGTGTGCTGTTCCTGCCAAAAATGGGTCTGGCAGAAGCAACCAGCAGCTGAGTTCCTAGGCGTTTATCTTGCACTGTGGGGTATTTTCACGCTGTTTATGTTCTTTGGCACTCTGAAAGCTAACCGCACTTTGCAGTTCATTTTCGGTAGCCTGACTGTACTGTTCGCTCTGCTGGCGATTGGTAACATCACTGGTAACGCCAGCCTTCTGACTTTTGCCGGTTTTGAAGGTGTTATTTGTGGGGCAAGTGCTTTCTATCTGGCAATGGCTGAAGTTCTGAATGAGCAATATGGCCGTACTATTCTGCCAA
>NZ_JBBMXF010000009.1:0-304672 GCF_037996785.1 Xenorhabdus thailandensis | reverse complement strand
TGCATATTCAATAACTGTGAAAACAGAAACGACAGATTTTGTTCAGTCGGTTGTTGGAGGAATGTTCGAATCTCTGGATGTGCGGCAGAAACATCATCCAATAATTGCACGATTTCACTTAAGGGCCTAAAAGCGTTCATGGCCTTGAACGGTGTCAGGGCATATACCAATTCGGGTTTATGGTTATCGTCTTTATAATTGCGTTGTGCTGAGTCTAACGGTATCCCTTGTGCATTTTCTTTGGCAAAACCCATTTCTGCTGATGCCTTATCAGGATGCACTTGAATAGACAGAGGCTGAGCTGCACATAATACTTTGAACAAAAAAGGCAAACGTTGGAATTGTTGATGCTTTTTCTCCAAGGTATTTTTCTGGCTCTTTATCGATTAAGGTGTTTAAGGCAATGGTTTCACCCGTTTGAGGATCTGTTACCAGTGAACTACATTTTGGATGTGCCCCCATCCATAATTCTGCCATTGGCTGATTATCAGGATTCTCGATACCGTAAATATCCGTAAGAGCGGTTTTACTTCCCCAGTTATAGTGCTGTATTTTATTGACCATTTTCAGCATGGCAGAATTTCCTATAATAAAAAGTCACTTATTTATATGACAACAATACAATAAACACGGCTAGGTCGCATTATCGATAATGAATTTATGGCATGATAAAATAATGCCGGTTAATTTATCTGCGAAGTTTGTTCTGGCTTATTCAATTATTCTGTGTGCTAAGGAGATAGTAATGGCAGCCACTCGCATTGAAAAAGACTCAATGGGACCGATTGAAGTACCTGCTGACCAATTATGGGGAGCGCAGACTCAGCGCTCATTAGAGCATTTCCGTATTTCTCAGGAAAAAATGCCTGTTGCATTGATTCATGCCCTTGCATTGACTAAACAAGCTGCGGCCAGCGTTAATATGGATCTGGGTCTTCTGCCTCAAGAACGTGGCGAGGCAATTATCGCTGCGGCAACCGAGGTGTTGGAAGGCAAGCATCCGACAGAATTCCCTCTTGCTATCTGGCAGACTGGTTCGGGAACTCAAAGCAACATGAACATGAATGAAGTGTTGGCGAACCGTGGTAGTGAGATCCTTGGTGGTGAAAGAGGTAGCGAACGTCTGATTCACCCTAACGATGATGTTAACAAGAGTCAAAGCTCCAATGACGTTTTCCCAACTGCCATGCATGTTGCAGCAGTGACTGCATTACGCGAACATTTGTTACCGGAGTTAAAAGTGCTACAAAAAACTCTGGCAGATAAAGCGGAAGCATTTAAAGACATTGTAAAAATTGGTCGTACTCACTTACAAGATGCAACGCCATTGACATTAGGCCAGGAAATTTCTGGCTGGGCAGCCATGCTGGTGCATAACTTGAAACACATTGAAGATAGTATTCCTCATGTGTGTGAACTGGCATTGGGTGGTACTGCGGTAGGGACTGGTCTGAATACTCACCCTGAGTATGCTGTTCGTGTTGCGCAGAAAATTGCTGAATTATCTGGTCATCCTTTTATCACTTCGCCGAATAAATTCGAAGCCTTGGCAACTTGTGACGCGTTAGTTCACTCACACGGCGCATTGAAAGGCTTGGCTTCATCATTGATGAAGATCGCTAACGATGTTCGTTGGTTGGCTTCAGGCCCTCGTTGTGGTATTGGTGAAATTTCCATTCCTGAAAATGAGCCGGGCAGTTCCATCATGCCGGGTAAAGTAAATCCAACCCAGTGTGAAGCGATGACAATGCTATGTGCCCAGGTCATGGGTAATGATGTGGCGATCAATATTGGCGGTTCGTCTGGTAACTTTGAATTGAACGTATTCCGTCCCATGGTTATTCATAATTTCCTACAATCTGTTCGTTTGCTGGCGGATGGTATGCGTAGTTTCAATGAGCATTGTGCTGTTGGTATTGAACCTAACCGTGAACGCATAACCCAGTTGCTGAATGAATCACTGATGTTGGTAACTGCGTTGAATACCCATATTGGCTACGATAAAGCGGCTGAAATTGCTAAAAAAGCACATAAAGAAGGCCTGACATTGAAACAGTCGGCACTCCAGTTAGGGTATTTAACTGAGGCTGAATTTGATGCGTGGGTTCGTCCTGAAGATATGGTTGGTAGCATGAAATAATTGCTTATCATATAAGCAAAAACGCAAAAACGCAAAAACCGGAGAATACTGACTCCGGTTTTTTATACCTTAAATTTCTTTGTAGAGATGTAGGCGGGGGATTACTAATTCGAGTGGTTTTGCTTTAGGTTTATGTTTATGTTTAATTGTATTGATATTGTAATTGGGTAAGTTGCCGATTTTTGGCTCGGCTTCACTATCTTCTGTGTAAAAAACAATTAAAGGAACTGGGCAAGCATATTGAACTTGCTTTTGTATTTCTGAATACCATACACGGGTAATAGGCTGCACTTTTACTGGTCGTTTTATTTTCAATACCACATCATCGGATAATTTTTTAATATCTGTTATCTCTAATGCCACTAATGCTGCCCATTGATCACTGGAATAGGGTGGGACTACTCTCCCTGCATTATAGCTTTTCTCTAATCTTTCCAAAACTTGTTGCTTGGTGACTTTATTAATGATGTTCTTATTGGCCCACCCAAAATTAATGGAGTCAGGATTCAATAGGGGCGTGATAGTACGATAGGCATTCAGGGTAATGAGGCCGCGTAGATGATCATGAACAAATTCAAAACGTTGTTCTTTGCTGACACCTGATTCTTTGGTAACGATGTTTTCCAACTCTATTTTTAATTGGTTTACTTCATTAATGATTGCTGTTGCTTCTCGATATTGCTGGTGGTTGACAGTAAAACATAATGCACCTGGCAGTCGGCTTGCAGCTTTACTGCTGACATTAGGATTGTTGTGGTGTATGAATAGCTTCTGATAGAAGCATAAACCTACACTGAGCGCTTCATTTCCCTGTAGCGGATTGACTATGATTTCCGTTATCTGTTCATGTTCTTTACCTTTTTCTATTTTTGGTAATTCAAATACCCGTGCATCAATAAGTTGATAAGTCATTAACAACTTAACCAGTTCAGATAGTTTTTCTTCTTGTTTTTTAAAGCAAGTTGTAAGTGATTCTACTGAAATATATTTCTTCATAATTATTCTCAAAGACGAATCTTTATTTAGTTACAACATTCTTTTATGTTAATCAAAACTACAAAAACATCTACAAAATCCCCCCAAAAAGTCAACTAAAAAAGAAATCGCCTATTGCGAAATAATTTAACATTGTGATAAAAAATTAATAACACATCAATTGAAAATCAGCTAATTATCTGATTGATAGAGTGGGTCATACACCAAGGTCGTTAAATATGAAAAGATTAGTTAAACCATTGAATTCTTTTAAAAAGGTTATGGATGCATTATTACCGTACTCTGAATTAATCACGACCGATTTATCAACACAAGGAAAAATAATTAAAATAGAGAGTGAGTTTGCTAAGTTTTTTTTATTAGAGCAAGGGTATGTCAATATCCGAAGAATTAACGATAACTTAATCATTGCTACGCTTTTTTCACCCTATGTCATAGGATTATCTTTCTATTCTGGAGCAGAAATCTATTATTCCATTGAGTTAGGAGGAAATTGCAAAATGTATAAGATTCCTCGAATTAGTGCGTTGAATGCGATAAAAAAACATGATCTCAATAGAGAGTGGATGAGGATAATTTCCTATAAAATATCTTTCTTGTATGCAAGAGATATTAGCCTTTTCCGTCATGGAAATAAGGAGGTTGTGTGTAGCCTATTATCTCGCCTGATGATCCTACCAGAAGAATTCAGAGAAAATATTACGGCAATTAAATTTATAGAACAAAGATGTACACTTTCACGCAGTTGTATACAGCGAGTATTACTCTCGCTAAAAAAAGAAGGATGCATTGAAATTATTGATGGGTATTTAACAAAAGTTTTAATGTTACCGACTGAATCCTATTATTAAAAATAAGCTATCGTAGGCATCAGATATACAATGAATAACTCAGATTATTTTGGACGTATTGATTGAGTAAGCCGACATTTATTATTGTAAATCAATATGATGTCGGCTTTTTTGTTTTATTATTTTGCTAATTTATTGAGTTTTAAGCCTAAATAAAAAGCCATCATTGTTAGTAATGAAATAAATATGGCAACGCCGTTCCATGCAAAATGGAGCCAGAATACTCCACCTAATGTTCCTGCAATGCTGGAACCAGAGTAATAACAGAATAAATAGAGCGATGAGGCTTGCGCTTTTGCTCGTTTGGCTCTCTGTCCTACCCATCCACTAGCAACTGCATGAGCGGCAAAGAAGCCTGTTGTTAGTATCATCACACCTAACATTACTGCCCAGATAGGGGAAAATAAGGTGATTATACAACCAATTAGCATCATACTAATAGCGGCTAATAATACTTTTCCTCTCCCATATTTGCTTGTTAGTCCTCCAGCTTTAGTTGCACTGTAGGTTCCTGTTAAGTAGACAATAGATAACAAACCAACAATAGTCTGGCTTAAATGATAAGGTGTTTCTAATAATCGATAACCAATGTAATTAAACATGGTGACAAAACTTCCCATAATCAAAAAAGCCTCGGCAAATAGCAAGGGAAGACCTTGATCACGGAAGTGTAGTTTCAAATTGATGAGTAATGATTTAGGTTTTAATGAGCTGGATTTGAAGTGCCTAGATTCTGGTAACATTTTCCAAAATACAATGGCGGAGACTAAGGCAAATACACCTAATAAGATAACAGCGATTCGCCATGAATGGTGATCAGCGATCACACCAGTAATCAAACGCCCACTCATGCCTCCTATTGAATTACCACTAATATAAAGCCCGATAGACAAAGCCACATAACTAGGATGGATCTCTTCACTTAAATAAGTCATCGCAACAGCGGCAACGCCACTTAATGATAAACCCACGAGTGCACGCATAACCAAAATCCCGTGCCAACTTGTTGCGACAGAACTTAAAAGAGTAAAAATGGCAGCGGCAATAAGTGATATTACCATGACATATTTACGGCCAAGTGCATCGGATAGAGGACCTGTTATCAATAGACCGAGGGATAACATTCCGGTGGAAAGGGATAAAGCTAAGCTACTATTAGCCGGCGAAATGTTAAATTCATCTGATAAAATCGGCAAAATAGGTTGAACAAAATAGAGCAATGCAAATGTTGCCAACCCAACGGTAAAGAACGAAAGAGTAACTCGCAAGTACACAGCATCTTCACGTTGAATGTAGAGCTGTTTACTTTTGTATCCTTGATTGATCGTGTCATCTCTTTCAACGCCAGAGACTGCTGATTTTCCACTGACGCTTTGGACTGTGTTCACGCTACTTCCTTATCTATGTTAAAACAAACGATAACGACTTGATGTAGATCAAGAATAGAAATTCATAAATATTTTGTCTAATATATTAATTATTGAAAATGATATATTATAAATATCAATTAGGTGATAGATAATGACGGCTAATATTGAACTTAGACATTTGCGTTACTTTATTGCTGTGGCGGAAGAGTTACATTTTGGACGTGCAGCAGAACGATTGAATATTTCACAACCCCCATTAAGTCAGCAGATCCAGGCGCTGGAAGCCCATATAAATGCCAAATTACTCGTACGTAATAACAGAAATGTCAATTTAACCCCTGCCGGACATATGTTTCTTCAGGAAGCATATCAAATCATTTCCCAAGTTGATGCCGCAGCAACCAAAGCAGCCAGAATGCAGCAAGGGGAATTAGGGGAGATATCTATTGGCTTTACATCTACCACACCTTTTATGCAAAAAGTAACCCTGAGCTTACGTCAATTCCGAGAACGCTATCCTGATGTCGCCATTCATATGCATCAAATGAATACTAAACAGCAAATAGCGCCTTTGCAGACAGGCCGAATCGATATAGGGATTATGCGTAATACAACATTACCCGATAACTTGGAACATCAGTTACTCTTCCGCGAGCGTTTTATGTTGGCCGTACATGATGATCATCCTCTGCTGAAATATGCCAATGAAGGTGTGGATTTGGAGATGATATCTGATTACCCACTGGTGTTTTTTGAACGTGATGTAGGGACAGCATTGTATGATGAAATTATTTCCTTATTGGCTAATGTGGGAGTGGTTCCGACGATTTCTCAGGAAGCGGGGGAAGCAATGACGATATTAGGATTAGTTGCCGCGGGATTAGGGGTAAGCATTATTACTGAGTCATTTACTCGAATGAAACTGGATGGTGTTCAATACCTGCCTTTGGCAAACAATTCTGCTTACTCCGAAGTTTGGTTGGTTAAGCGCAGAAATTGCGATAACAGCGCTGCGGCAGATCGGTTAACTCATCTTCTAATTTCAAACATTGTGAATGGGTCTAATGTTCATTAAAAGTAATAATCACGATAAGTTCGTGTGAAAGATCACATTTCTACTTTAAACGGATATCTTCTCATTTAAACAGAGACATAATCGTCATTATTAATTTTTTAGCCGCGTAAATTAAATGCAGGAGGCGAGGTGAGTGTTGATGTTCAACCAAGTCATGTTGACCAAATCAGACAAACCAACATTGGGTTGGTTTATCGGTTGATTGATCAATATGGGCCTATCTCGCGTATTGCTCTTTCCAAAAAAGCCCAATTGGCACCAGCTAGTATTACTAAAATCACACGGGAACTCATTGATGCACATTTAGTGAAAGAAACTGAATTCCCCGGTCTCGGTTTTAGAGGACGCCCTGCTGTTGGGTTGAAAGTAGAGAGTGAAGGGTGGCAATTTTTATGTATTCGTATTGACGAAGGGCGTATTGTCATTGGGCTTCGTGACTTGAGCTGTAATCTCGTCGTTGAAAAGCAATTAGCATTCTCTGTGCCTCAAAATTGTTCTTTTTTAGATTGCATCGTCAATGAGATTGATAACTTCTTTTTGTATCAACAATCTACCCTAGAACTTTTAACCGCAATCAGTATTACTATCAATGCGATAGTCGATCCGATCAATGGAATTATCCATAGCTCACCATACTACGATATCCAAGATCTTCCTTTAGGAAAATTTTTACACCAACGCACAGGACTGCCAATTTTTTTGCAACATGGTATAGCCGCCTGGACAATTGCAGAATCTTTGTATGGAGCAGGGAAGAACTACCAAGATCTTATTCAACTTGTTATTGATGACAATGTTGGTGCAGGAATTATGACATCGGGGCAAATGCTCCACGCGGGAAATCATAGTGTTGTAGAAATTGGGCATATTCAAGTCGAACCCAATGGTGAACGTTGTTACTGTAACAATATAGGCTGTCTTGAAACGGTAGTCGGTATCAAAAAAGTTTTGCAAAAATTTCGTTCCCAGACGGAAAGCCAATCTGGTTCTTTGACGATTGATTCACTTTGTCAGGCAGCTATTGATGGAGATCCACGGGTAACAGAACTTGTTCATGATGTAGGGGAACGAATCGGACGCATCATGGCGATTATGGTGAATATCTTTAATCCCGAAAGGATCTTAATTGGTTCGCCGCTGAACCCCGCAAAACACATCTTATATCCTGCCATTCAACAACAGATAATACAGCGTTCACTTCCTGGTTATAGCCAACAAGTTGATATTGTGACTACCCAATTTGACAATACAGGTACACTTCCTGCGGCAGCCTTAATTAAGCAAGCGTTGTATAACGGTGAATTACTTCTTGAACTCATGCAAGGATAACATCCATCACGCAAAACATTGAGCTAACGCAATCCCTATCCCGAACACATCCCCTACACTCCTTGCTTGTTAAAAGAGTAAGTAACTGATCAATCTGCTCTGTTATTATGGAAAACGGAAATGAATTTATGTTAACACGCTTATTTGTTACAGGCACGGATACCAACATCGGTAAAACAGTTGTTACCCGCGCATTATTGCAAGTCTTTAATCGTGAAGGAACAACTGCAATAGGATATAAACCTATTGCGATAGAAAAACATGAAACTCCGGAGGGAATGCGTAATCGTGATGCCTTAATCATACATAAATCTTCACCGATACAAGCGGATTATGAAGAAATCAACCCTGTCATTTGGGAAAATAATTATGAAAAAGAAAATCGCGCTGATTTTACTCAAATGACAAAAAGTCTAAGAAATTTAGGCTATAAGGCAGATCGTGTCATCATTGAAGGTAACGGTGGTTGGCGTATGTTGCTGGACGATGAAACGTTTTATTTTGATTGGGTTGTGCAAGAAAAACTGCCCGTTATTTTGGTAGTTGGTATTCAGGCAGGTTGTGTTAACCACGCTATTCTCACTGCGCAATCCATCATGAATGATGGTGTACCCCTGATTGGTTGGGTCGCTAATCGCATCAATCCAGGACTAGCACACTACGCCAAGGTGCTGGAAAGGTTACGGCGTCACATACCAGCTCCACAGTTGGGGGAAATACCTTATCTTTTAAGGCCAGAAGAACGTGACTTATCTTGCTATCTGGATGTTTCTGCGATATTAGCGTTTGATAATTGATTAAAAAGAGAATAAAAATCCCTAAAAACAAGTTGCTACCACCTCTGTTACTTTAAAATCTAAAGGCTAATAAGGCAGAGCCAAAACCTGTTGCTGGTCACTTTCACTTCACAAGGGGTGATTTTCAGTTATGAATAAAAAGGGAGCAAATTATGCTCCCTTTTCCAAAAGTCAGAAAAAACGTTTACTCTTGGCTTTTTTTGTCACTTGGCGTTTTGGTTGGAATTGTGCCAGCCGCGTCAGTGTGAGAAAGACGGATATAAACTATTTTTTGTTTACCGCGATCACAATGACCAACTACTTTCCCACTTGTAGCATTGTTTTCAGTAACTTGATCACTAGGGACTAAGTCAAGTCTAAAATCCGTTTTTGAAACACCATTTTGGCTAATTTTCTGCGCAATTTCTTCTTTCAGGCTTTCACATGTTAACTTTTGTGAAACTTGAGCTTGCACTGCAAAAGGAGAAAGCACAAAAAACAAAGCTCCAGTCAGTAGGATCTTTTTCACCATCATCTCCTTATTTTGATGTCGGTATTGATTTTATTAAGGTTTAATCTGGTGACCTGTATTGATATCCAGACAACGTTTTGTGCTCGGTTCCCAATACGCATTAATATTGGTACTTTTCAAACAAGCTTCACGATTATCAGCTTCCATTTCATACTTATCAAACTCTTTCTCTTTACGCTTGTCTACTTTCTGGCGCAACCTTCTTTGTTCATTCCATTCTTCTTTGCTTTGACGAGTCATTTCTTTGCTCAAGGAAGTTTCTTCACCATTGATGGTGACACATGTGCTTTCTGACGTACATGGCGTGGAAAACGCAGGGGTTAGCCAGAAAAAGGAAAACACCAGAACAATAGCAGACAGACTTTTAACAATTAAAGAACGAATGTTCATGTTGGAACCTCTTTCATAGTGTTATTTACTATGATTATAAGATTAGGCCATTTAACGTAACACCAAAACTATTAGTCCCTATATACGCTTAAACCAGCGAATGACTGACAAACTGGCATCATTTCCAATATATTAATATTGACGTGAGAAGGTAGGTTAGCAACCCAAAATACCGCTTCTGCAACATCGTCTGCTGTCAGTGCATCAGTACCGGCATAAGTTTTATCGACTTTTTCCTGATTGCCTTTAAAACGAACATGAGAAAATTCAGTTCCTCCAACCAGACCTGGTTCAATATCGGTGACTCGAATATTCTTTCCATGCAAGTCAGCCCTCAACCCTAAACTAAATTGTTTAACAAAGGCTTTAGTAGCACCATATACGTTACCGCCTGCATAGGGCCAATTTGCTGCGGTGGAACCAATATTAATAATATGGCCACGATTGGCTTGTACCATATTAGGCAACAAAGCCCGCGTCATGTTCACTAATCCTTTAGTATTAGTATCAATCATTGTTTCCCAGTCATCAGAGTTAGCTTGGTGAGCAGGTTCTAACCCTAACGCAAGCCCTGCGTTATTCACAAGAACGTCTATATTACGTAAGTTATCTGGTAGTTGTTGAATAGTTTGCTCGATTGCAGTGCGATCTCTCACATCAAGTTGGATAGGGTGAAAGTTTTCGCCCAATTCTTTTTTCAACTTCTCCAATCTGTCCTCACGTCGTCCCGTTGCAATGACGATGGAACCATGTTTAAGAAATTTTCTTGCAATTGCTTCACCAAAACCAGAAGTTGCACCTGTTACAAAAACAATCATAACTATCCTCTTATCTGTGAATAACTATCGTAATGCTCGTATTAATAGAAAAAGTCGTTTTTCATTAGTCAAAGTTAAATAGCCCGCAAAATGCGGGCTTAAAAAGTCAGTAATCAGTTTTCTCTTGCTTGCCTATATATTCCTGTAAAGAGCCATCAAATGCAATTTTTCCTTTGTCGATTCGGATAACTCGCTCAGCCAATTTAAATATACGTGGATCATGGCTTATCATGAGTACTGTTTTACCACGAACGATATTGTCCAATGATTCTGCAAAGCTATTTATTTTACTGTTGTCCAGATAGGTAGTCGGTTCATCAAATAGCAGTATTTCTGGCGTCTTGAGGTACAAACGTGCTAATCCAATAACCTGCCTTTCACCGCCTGATAAGGAAGAGCCTTTTTCGTCAATGTATGAATCCAGACCATCTTTCAATTTGCCCAACAGTTCATTACCACCCGCTTTAATCAATGCAGAAATCATCTCTTCCCTGGTTGATTCTGTATTAGCAATGTGCAGATTATCGTATAACGTGCCTTTTATAATCTGAGTCTGTTGTGACATCACTCCAAATTTTTGTAACCAACGCTGAGAATCGGGGTTATCCAGAACTTCGCCAAAAATTGAGACATAGCCTTCGTTTAATGGTGTTAAGCCAGTCACAATGTCGAATATTGTACTTTTGCCTTGACCATTATCGCCAACAATAAGAACTCGTTCTCCTTTTTGTATAGAGATATCCATATCTCTGAATAAAGTTTCTCTGTCGTTATAGGAGAATTTCTTAATGTTGATATCAATAGCATGAGTTCTACAATTGCCCATTGGTTGGCTTTGTTTGCGATTGTTTGGTTGGTATGTTGCCAACAATTCGAAAACCCTATCCAACAACGACTTGAGTGAAGCAAACTTATTTAAATGAAGACTGTATCTCTTAATGGAATCAGACATTAATTGCTCATAGGTAAATGCAGCAACAAAATTACCGGGGTTGATCGTCCCATCCATTAATAGTAAACCCCCATACCAAAGTACGGCAATTGTCGATGCTAACTGTGCAAAAAAGCCAAGAGGAATAGATAAGGACATGAACAGCCCTGTGATCCTCTCAACATTTTTCACTTTAGTATTAGCATCATTAATTCTCTTTTTCTCCGACTCTTCAGAATTGAAAATCTTGACAGATTTGATCCAAGAAAGAGATTCTTGGATCACACCAGTTAATCGTGAGTTATAAATTTGCAGAATTCTTTCATAAACAGCCACTCGGTTAGTAATTGGTTTGCTGATTAAAGTAGTCAAACAAACTATCATAAATGCCAAAATAGCCAATTTAATATCAATCAAGGCCATGGCAATAAATGGCCCGATTATTGATAGCGTATCATAGAGAAATTCGCTATATAGATCTCTAACTCTATCCGATACAAGATAAGTATCGTTTTTTATTCTGAATGCCAGATTCGCTGAATGAAATTTTCTGTTGATATGATAAGGAAAAGAGAGGAAAGAATCGACTAACGATTTTCTCATATTATAACTTAACTCTGATGCATTAATTGTTTGCATCCAAATAATAATGGCGTGGCTGATAACAATCAATAATGATACTGCAATTAGAGACATAATTAATTCATTAAATGAGAAGAAAAGAATTAACTTATCCTTTAATAGAGTATTGACTAATTCCTGGACTAAAAATGGAAATAAAACCTCCGCTAAAGCGGCTACTACCGTGAAAACAATAGCTAACACCAACGCTGTTTTTTGTTTATGTATAAAAGAATAAAGGAATAGAATGTATTTCATATACTGATCGCTGTTAAGTTATCAATCTAACAATTTATAAGAATATCTATTTAAATGTATAACCATGCAGGAAAGCAGGATGCCGCTCTTCATATATTCAGATAAATTGAAAAGTTTTGGCGTTAATGCCAATTTAGAGCAAATTTTTCCAGCTCATGGTTTTTGTTCATTTCATAGATATACTCCTACGTACCTGCTTTCAGATTATTAATATTGGATGAATAGAGGAGCTAATAAAAACACTGGCACTTTCAGATCAGGAATGATATTGGGTGAATTCTTTAACATTTTAAAACCTCAACTTTAGTTGATATTGTTTATATACCAATCTAACTTCAAGATGCATGTGATTTCTCCCCGCGAGGCGGGGAGAAATCAGGTTTCATATCGTGTTGTCAATTGCAACTTGAAGTTTAATGCGTATAGAGAGTTATCGTTGATTCTAATTAATTTAGTCATACCACCAGCGACATGCTCCTTCAATAATTGGTATATTGTTGGTTTCGTTTGTTAATAAACACAATTCCACCTAATTTATCTGGGATGGTCTATATACTAATCGCCTTTCAAGATACGTCTTATATCTCCCCGCGTAGCGGGGAGATATAAGCAATCACATTGATTTTCAAGCTGCAACTTGCAGTTGGATTGGTATATAACTAATTAAATATAAGTCTATATAATATAAATTATGGGTAGTAAGGTAGTATATTATATATATCTGTCAGTGACATATGTCACAAATGTATAAAATAATAAAAACATGACATGTTTTATCGAGTTTATGCCAATCTAGAACCAAGAAATTATCCTCTTAAGAATTAATAAAGTTCGCAAGTATATTAAATCTTCGATCCCCCTCACAGATTTGAATATTTTTTCTGATGAAAACATTAAAAGTTACATTTATGTATATAAATTATCTACTTTTTTACATTTTTGATACAAATTTGACTAAAATGCAACCGATAAATATATTAAATCATAGTTTATATTTTATACTTTCAATCCATAAGGAGAGGAGTCAATTATGCCGATACCAACACTCAAGCACTTCATTAATGGTCAATATATTGAGTCTAAAGGTTCCGAATATTTTGATCTGGTAAGCCCGGTCACAGGTGAATCATATGCGCGTTCTCCCAACGCAACTACAGCGGATGTTGATAATGCTTATTCATCGGCTAAAGAGGCATTTAAAATATGGGGACGCAGCACACCCTCAGCACGTCAGCAGGCGTTGTTGGCGCTGGCTGACACGATAGAAAAAAACGCTGAACGTCTGATTGAATTGCAAAGTCGTAATACAGGACAGCTCAAGCACTTGATTGCTTCCGAAGAGGTTGCAACATCTGTGGATCATATTCGCTTCTTCGCCGGTGCAGCTCGTTTTTTGGAAGGTAGAGCTACAGCTGAATATCTCCCTGATATGACTACCAGTATTCGACGTGAACCACTAGGTGTAGTGGGACAGGTTACCCCATGGAACTATCCATTGATGATGGCGGTGTGGAAGATAGCGCCTGCACTTGCGGCAGGTAATACTGTCGTGCTTAAACCAAGTGATACTACACCGGAAAGTACGTTGTTACTGGCTGAACTGTCCGCACCGTTTTTCCCTGCCGGCGCTTTCAACGTGGTATTAGGTAATGCAAGCGCTGGCACTCTGGTCGTTTCACACAAAATGCCTGCTATGGTTTCTATCACTGGTTCCACTCGGGCAGGTTCTCAGGTTGCTTCGTCGGCGGCAACTAATCTCACCAAGGCACATCTGGAACTCGGTGGTAAAGCACCGGTGGTCGTTTTTTCTGATGCGGATATCGACAAAGCAGTAGAGACCATCGCTACTGCGGGGTACTTTAACGCTGGCCAAGACTGCACGGCGGCTTCACGTGTACTGGTGCATGAATCTGTTCACGATATTTTCGTTACTAAATTAGTAGCGGCAGCTAAAGCTACCCGTTTTGGTGATCCAGAAGATAAAGAGGCGCTGTATGGGCCGCTTAATAATGTTCGCCAGCTGGAGCAGGTCAAAGGATTTATTGCACGTCTGCCCGCTCATGCCCGTATTGAAACAGGGGGGCGTCAAGCCAATCGTTCAGGATATTATTTTGAACCTACAGTGATTACTGGTCTGGAGCAATATGATGAAGTGGTTCAAACCGAGATTTTTGGTCCTGTTATCACAGTACAAAAGTTCCTGACAGAACAGGAAGCTATTGAGAAAGCTAATGATGTGAAATACGGATTGGCTTCCAGTGTCTGGACCCGCGATCATGGCCGCGCGTTACGCCTGTCCCGCGAGCTTGATTTTGGAACAGTCTGGATTAACACCCATATTCCCCTTACAGCAGAGGCACCACATGGTGGATTCAAAAACTCAGGATATGGTAAGGACTTGTCAGCTTATGGTTTCGAAGAATATACACGTATTAAACACGTAATGAGTTCCAACGATTAATACAAGGGCACCCATAATGAATCAAAATATATCTTCGCGCGACTTGGTATCACGTGCGCACCACGAGCTGTTTACTGACCGTGATATGGGGGCACTTGAACGTTATTTTGCACCGAATTTCATTGAACATTCTCCACTAATCAAAGACGGCCTTATCGGACTACGTGAGTTAGTCCAGTCACATCCTGAACTGCACCATGAATCATTTCGCGTACTACAGGACGGTGATCTGGTTGCTATCCACGGCCGTTTTACGGGATTAGACGATCAACCACTGGTCGGTTTCGATCTGTACCGAGTTACCGATGGCTTAATCGTGGAGCACTGGGACGGCTTAGTACCACAGTCCGCGCCTAATGCCAGCGGCCGAACACAGTTAGATGGTCCTACTGAAACGGGACATAGCCATGACAAGAAGAAGAATCGCGAACTAGTGGTTAATTTTTTCACCCGAACCTTGATCGAAGAACACTATGACGAATTCGGAAATTACACCAATGGTGAACTGTTTCGCCAGCACAGTCCCGATATTTCTGATGGCACGGCTGCAGTTATTGCGTTTCTTAAGCAACTTAAAGATGAAGGGCAAGGTCTTCATTATACAAAAATTCACCGTACAGTAGCTGACGGTCAGTTTGTTCTAACTCACTCAGAGGGGAGCATTGCCGGAGCACGCCATAGCTATTTCGAACTATGGCGTGTCGAGAATGGCAAAATTGCTGAGCTTTGGGATGCTATCGCACCGGTACCAGAGGATGCACAAGCACTGCATCACCACGGCATTTTTTAGTTTTATCCCGCATTATTTCAATCAGGAATTAGAGAATGACGGCATATTCTATCGTCTATGCACCGCTAGATCAGGCTACCAGAACCGAACAGGTTGTGGAACGTTTAAGTAACGCGATCATCTCCGGGATATTACAGACCGATGAGCAGTTACCTAACGAAAACGAGTTATCGCGGTTGTTGGGTGTATCACCGGTAACTGTTCGTGATGCCCTGAACACGCTGCGAGCTAGGCAGTTGATCGATACTCGGCGCGGACGTCATGGCGGTAGTTTTGTGTGCCAGGTTTCCGTTGAGACAATGCAGAAATATCACCCGTTGCGGCTTATGGCTTCAGGCGAACTGGCGGATTTTAGCGAGTTTCACTGTGCAGTGATTGGCCATAGCGCGAGACTTGCGGCTCAGCGTTCAATGCCAGGTGAACTAATAAGGCTTGGGCAACTGATTGACAGCTTTGTGGCCGCGACGCAGCCAGATACCCGAATACAGACAGATATGCGCTGTCTGCTAACTCTGGCATCTCAGGCTCAGTCGGCTAGGCTTGCTAATCAGGAGTTGGAGATTCAGGCCGAATGGACGCCTTTACTGGTGCTTTTGTACAGGGAAGATGCCATTCATAGCGAGGTTGCCGCCGCCTGGCGTACACTCTTAGCCGCTCTGTATAAGGGAGATGATCTTGCCTGTTACCAACTGGCACAGAAGATGATTACTCGAATTACTGACCACCTGCTTGAATGCAAATTACGTATGGATACTGATGCGTCATTCTTGCAGAGATTTGATCGAGAGTAATGCGATTGTATTCATCTCAGGAAAGGAGGACATATGTATAACAACATACACATAGAGCGCGCCAGGGGTATCTTGAACGATATCCTAGTCGCAGCGCAGCAAGCCACTGCAACTTTAGCAGATAAGACAACCCGTGTTTTATTAGAGTTGCCGCTATATCGTACGGAAGGTGTTCGCTTGGAGCAGAAGCAACGCAGCGCATTGCAAAAACATATTCATGATGTACTTCGTAACAATATCTGGTGTAACGGGGCGGGATTTGCCAGTTATGCAGTAACAAAGGCGGTTGGAAAGGAAAACGACGATTACTGGACGCTGGAGTGGTGGCGTCAGGAAGGAAATACTATTCAGTATGCGCAGCTGGAGAATAATCAGGAACAGCGTAGGCGTTTGGATTTCCGATTGTTTGAATGGTTCCGGCAACCTGCCAGTCGTCATCTTCCCGTTATCGACGGTCCTTATGTGGATTATGTCTGTAATGGTGCCTACACGATTACGGTAGCCCATCCGGTACTTATTGGAGAAAAATTTGCCGGTGTGGCAGCAGTAGATATTCTCGTCTCGACGTTGGATCGGTTACTTCTGCCGATTCTGAGTGCTATCGGTAAGCCAGCATTAATTATTAATGACGATGCGCGTGTCGTAACTTCAACAGTACCAGGAGTCCGTTCAGGTTCGCTATTGAAGAACCAAGACATTAGCCAGTCGACCGATGGTGAAATACCCTCACTGCGTTTGGTGATCCTACCTGAATCACCCAAGGCATTTATCTGCTAAAGCCCACTTGTTCAGATTGCTTAGGAGATTTTATTTATGACTGAATCTATGTTAGCTAAAAGGCGTAATGCGGCTATCGCAAAAGGCGTAGGAGTAACCACACAAGTCTATGTTGAACGCGCAGAAAATGCTGAGATTTGGGATTCCCAAGGACAACGCTATATTGATTTTGCCGCCGGTATTGCTGTAGTAAATACTGGCCATCGTCACCCGCGCGTCATTGCCGCAGCCAGAGAACAATTGGAGCAATTTACCCACACCTGTCATCAAGTAGTGCCTTATGAAAATTATGTAGCGCTAGCTGAACGACTGAACCGTCTGGTGCCGGGAAATTTTGCGAAAAAGACTGTCTTTGTGACTACTGGGGCTGAGGCAGTAGAAAATGCCGTGAAGATCGCACGTGCCGCTACCGGACGCAGTGGAGTATTGGCTTTCAGCGGGGCTTTTCATGGCCGTACCTTTCTCGGTATGTCATTAACTGGCAAAGTTACACCGTACAAAATGGGGTTTGGCCCACTGGTTAGTGACGTTTACCGTATCCCGTTTCCGGTAGGACTGCACGGTATCAGCGTAGAACAGACACTAAATGCACTGGATAATCTCTTCAAAACCGATATTGAGCCTACGCGCATCGCTGCCATTATCATCGAACCAGTACAGGGAGAAGGTGGTTTCTATCCTGCACCTCCCGAACTGCTCAAATCCTTACGCGAAATTGCGGATCACTACGGTATCTTACTCATTGCCGATGAGATTCAGACGGGTTTCGCACGTACGGGTAAACTGTTTGCTATGGAACATCATGAGGTTGTGGCCGACTTGACCACGATGGCGAAAGGGCTGGCAGGGGGATTTCCACTGGCGGCTGTAACGGGGCGATCAGAGCTGATGGATGCTGTCGTACCTGGTGGTTTGGGAGGAACCTATGGAGGTAACCCGGTAGCGATTGCAGCTAGTCATGCGGTTCTGGATGTGATCGAAGAAGAAAAGCTGGCTGAGCGTGCTACACAACTGGGGGAGCAGCTAAAAAAATGTCTGCATGAACTACAGCCGCGTGTTCCGCAGATAGCTGATGTGCGCGGACTTGGGCTGATGATTGCGGTGGAATTTAACCGTACGAACAGTCAGGAGCCCGATGCTGGCTTCACCAACGCAGTGCGTCAGAAAGCGCTAGAGCGTGGCCTAATTCTATTGACGTGTGGTGTACATGGCAACGTTATCCGCTTCCTTCCACCATTGACCATACAAAATGAAGTTTTTGATGAGGCGCTCAACATTCTGAAATCTGTATTGCTCGATCTCACTGAACTATAAAGAGGAAAAGTAATATGGGTTATTCTGCCGCTTAAACAGAGACAAATAAGGGATATATGCTCGTAGCGGCAGGGGAGGACATGTACTGGAGGGCAACAATGCACTGGTATTTAAATGTGTTAAAGAATTATACCTGTTTCCGAGGGCAAGCTCAGCGTAAGGAGTTCTGGTATTTCTTTCTATTTCAGATCCTCGCTATTCTCATTATTTCTTTCTTGGAAAGACTGTTTGCGGTTGCCAACCCCGAAATTTATATGGGGTGGTTCAGTTTTATCTATCTACTGATGACCTTTTTGCCGGCACTGGCGGTGAATGCTCGCCGTCTACATGATATCAACTGTAGCACCTGGTGGTTACTGTTACATCTTATTCCGTTTGTCGGCACTGTTATTTTATTGATTCTCGCTTCTTTGAAAGGGCAGTCTTGTAGCAATAAATATAGTTCAAATACTAGGATTCACTCACAGGCATAAGGAAATCCACCGTCTGCTAGCGGTAATTTCCGGTCATAAAGGAGTGCTGAAATGGCAATGAACAGAAGAGATTTTATCTCTACTGCCGCGACCTTTGCAGGGGCAGGAGTACTTTCATCCATATTTCCCGTTACATCTCTGCTCGCACGGACTTTAACTGCGATTGATGATCCGGCCATCAATATTAACCAACTCCGGCCGGCTCTGTTGCAAGATGCACAGTACAGAACCAGCCGATTGGGGTTAGATCCCCGCATATGGAACTGGCATAGAAACGTGGCTGAAAACCCAGCTAACTACTATGAAGCCTCCTTGGCCAATTGGCCGGCTTTTGGGAACCTTTTCAGAGACCAAAGCTGCGAAGTTGTAGTTATTGGCGGCGGGTTGTTGGGGGCTTCTACTGCGCTGCATCTTGCTGAAGCGGGTGTAGATGTAATTTTGGTTGAAAAAGATCACATTGGTTCAGGAGCTTCTGGTCGTAATGGAGGGCAGATGACCCCTGGCATTGCTCGCTGGGCGGCTGAAAACATACAGGAAAAATTTTCACCAGATGAGGCTAAGCGTTTATGGCGCTTTGCATCAATTGAAGCGATGGATCTTGTGGATGAACTCCGCGAACGTTACGGTTTTGAGTGTGACCGCAAATATGGTCACATCACTGCAGCGATACATCCAGGTCATATGGGGCCATTGGTAGCTAATGCTGATGCCAGGCGCCAACTGGGAGATAGGGCAGTAAAGGTTATTGGGCCACATGAATTGCAGGAAGAGTATGTGCGTTCGAGTATCTACTATGGTGCCAATATCGATAGCATCGGTGGACAGGTTCAGCCTCTGGCGTTGCTGCGAGGCCTAATTTATGGCTTTGTCGGACTGGGAGGGCAAGTGTATGACAATACAAAAGTAAAGGGCATTAGGCAAGACACCAACGACACGATCATAGAAACTGAATGGGGAATTATCAGAGCGAATAAAGCTGTGGTACTGGGGGTGCACGGCTCCACCGATGAGTTTATCTCAGGCTCCTCTACGACTGTGCCTTTTTTCACCTATGTGGCGGTAACTTCCCCGTTGCTGGTGGATATCAAAGAGCTTATTCCGTCAGATCTGCCGGTCTACGATACACAATTACAAATAGATTATTATCGCGCGGTGCGTGGTAACCGTCTGTTATTTGGTGGACAGGGTACAGGTAACTCCTGGTCACCGCGTGATGTGAACAACTACTTACTTGATCGTATCAGAACCGTGTTCCCACATTTGGAACAACCTGAACTGGAATATTCTTGGGGCGGTATCAGCGATCTGACCCTGAACGGTGCCACTGATGCCCGTAAAAGTAGTAACAGCATCCCTGTGTACATGGTGCATGGCTGGAGCGGACATGGGGTAGCACAAACGGTACGCATTGGCAAAGCCATCAGCGATGATCTCATTGGACACAACCACGATTTTACTATGCTAACCTGCATTGATCACATGAAGATTCCGTTAGGTTCCTATCTCTCTCCGATGGCTATCCCATTAATTAAAGGCGCTCTGGGGGTAATAAGCACTCTTAATCCAGCAGATATAGTTTCATTTTGAGTAGTGGTTTCCATAGCTAGGAGGCTACAAAAAACGCAAGTGCCTCCTGGTTTACCGGTGTAGCACCAATATTCGCTACTTAAGCGATGGGTCTATTGCTACAAATGTATAGCCGAATTCAAGATCTGTTGGCTTGAGTTCGAATTCAGTGCCAAGAGTTTTCCATTCCTGATATATCAAATCGACATCGTTGCGGGAAACATCAGACTGGCATATTTCAAACCCACCAAAATACAGAGAATTCCTCATAGGTTTCCAAAGGCTCAGATTTTAATATTTTTCTATAAAACTCAGTACCTAGGGAAACATTATCGACATAGATAATTAAGCTATTTGGTTTAAACATGCTGTCAAGGCTAAGTAGAAATGTCCACCTGTTAGCAAAGTTGAAGTTTCCTAATTTATACATGTATTATAAATAATTACAGAAGGCTCTACGAAGAATAACATGAGAAAATCATACTGATGAAAGCCATATCTATAGTCGCACCAGCAGGTGAAAATATTGTGGCAGGAAAAAAGACGTTAGAAATAAGAAAATGGGCACCAAACTTTGATTGTAATGAAGACTTGTTGATTGTTGAGAACCAACATTATCTTTTAAAAGAGGGTGATGAGGAAATGGGGAAAGCTGTCGCAATCGTCAAAGTTAAAAATGTTAGGCCATTTGTTGAAAGTGATATTGATGCAGCTTGCGCATCGTATTACGAAGCGGGTTGGTTAGCTTGGGAGCTAACGGATGTCAGAGCTATTGAAAAACCAATAAAAATGATAGCAAAACGCAAGATTTATGAGGTTGAGCTGAGAGCCTAACGATCATAAACCAGCTTGAAGCCTTACTCATTACAACTACGTACATGTTGACAGTAAACATGTTATAGTTTCTATCTAATAGAATGTGATTAGTGATTTGTATACAACGCCAATTAAGAGGGTTTTTAGGGCAAACGAGATCGGGTACTCAGGGTCAAACCTCAGTACGTTTTTAAAAGGCACGTTTGTCAAGGCTAAGTTAAAATGTCCGCCCCTCAGCAGGATGTAGAAGCTATCAGATTGGCAATTGACCAATTTGAAAATAACTTAATGATTGCCGAAGGGATATTAACTACCAGAGATTACCTAGCGAGTGAATATTTTTCATTAGCTGACATCCAATTTGGACACGTATTATATCGTTATTATGATATTGATATAAAAAGAAAATCACTCCCATACATTGAGGCATATTATAAACGCCTTCTTAAGAGACCTGCTTATCGTGAGCATGTCGCTATTTCGTATGATGAACTCCGGCCAGCAACATAGTAGGACATTACAACTTTGCTATTACATCATTGATTCGCATAATGTATATTATGTTAAATAATGGAACTAATGACAAGATTATCGTCATCCACCCCTTACCTTATCCATACCAAGATAATAAAAAAACTGGTACAGATATTAAGTGAAAGATAGCATCTCGCCTGTCTACTCTGCTTAGGCAGTAACGGTGATGAAGAAATTGTCAGAATGGATAAGGGAGAAGAAATGCCAACCAATACAGTCACAGTCGTTGCGGAAAATCATTTGTCATTGCTAGGTGAAAGTATAAGTACATCTGCTCACCGCCATGCTTTCTTACATCTGATCATATCTCGAACTCATCAACCGATAACTATAAATATTGAAGAGAACTCTATTGTCAGTAAAGCCATATTAATCAATAGCAAAGTAATGCATACAATTTCTCTAGTTCGACAGCCATTTTGGTTAATATTAATTAATCACACTTCCTCACTAGCATACTGTTTACAGCACCAGTACCTACCAGAGAACAAATCTTTTTCTTGTTTTTCTAACTTCATTTCTGATGCATTATCTTTTAATGCAAGAAACCTTCAAAATGGAACACTAAATGTTTCGCATTATAATAGAAAATGGGAAAAACTACTTGCTATCTTAGCAATTAACCATTGTTATCTTCCCCATGATATCAGTGATCAACGTATTCAACAGGTGCTTACAACGATTTCTTTAGCAAATGAACTTCCTGTTCAACAAGATTCACTATTAGAAGATGTTTATTTATCTAAAAGCCGCTTATCACATCTTTTTACAGATATAACCGGCAGTAGTTTAAAAAACTATCTACTCTTTCAGCGTTTGATGCGCGCCCTTTGGCTGATTTCACAAGGCAATCGCATCACTGATGCTGCACTACAATGTGGATTCGACTCCCCTTCTCATTTATCTGCCACATGTCGAAAACTAATGGGAATAAAACCAAGTTTTGCCAAATATGTCAGCCAATTTTTGAAAGTTACGGAGGAATAAATTGCTTACATTGTTCTTTATTTACCCACTAGGAGAATAATGATGGATAGATATTTAGTAAAAACACATTTGCTAGATTTTGAGGCTGAGAACATCCAGCAATTAGTGGAATCACGCCATTGGTGGACTCTCTCTGAGAATGAAAAAGTCAAGTCCATTTATAATTTTGTCCGTGATGAAATTGAATTTGGCTTTAATGAAGATGATTCATTAACTGCGTCATCGATCTTACGATCTGGCTATGGACAATGTAACACAAAATCTATCTTATTTATGGCGCTGTTGCGCGCACTTCAAATACCTTGTCGTTTGCATGGCTTTACAATCGATAAAACCTTACAAAAAGGAATTATGAACGGAACGCTATACGAACGGATGCCTAAAGAAATTTCCCATACTTGGGTTGAGGCTTATATAGATGGACAATGGCATAACTTTGAAGGAGTTATTCTTGATTTGCCTTATTTGTCAGCATTACAAAAAAAATACGCTGATCATAATGGAGTTTTTATTGGTTACGGTGTGGCTATTGAAGAGTTACAAAGCCCACCGGTTGAATGGAACGGTGATAATGATACCTATATTCAGCGTGCAGGAATTACGCAAGATTTTGGCCTATTTGATGATCCTGATAGCTTTTTTGCAAAACATTCACAGAAACTCAGTGACGAAGATAAAGCCCTATTTGCTAATAAGTTACGCCATAAAATTAATAAGAACATTACCAAAATTCGGCAACAAAATTTTAGCGAATTAGAATGATTTTTCCATAAAAGACAGAAAAGTTTTCTGTCTTTTATACAATTTTTTTAGGGGTTAGGATTACCTTTTATTTACCATTGCTTTTTCTGAAATTATTCAGCTAAGCCGCCGATAAAATTAATAATTCGCCTTTAACCAGTCGGTATATCCTTTTGCTCCATTACCGTAATAAGCGTCATTATTGATATCAGTCAGTTCAATCCCGTAGCGTAAACGTTCCACCAAATCCGGATTAGATATAAACGGGCGCCCGAATGCAACTGCATCTACCTTACCTTCCGCACGACGGGAAATCGCCATTTCAAGGTCATAATTGTTGTTACCGATATAAGCCCCATCGAATAATGATCTTAGTTTATCCAAATCAACACCTTCAGGAATATCACGGCTTTTTCCTGTTGTTCCTTCAACAAAATGGAGATAAGCCAGTTTGAATTTATTGAGTTGCTGAATCAGATAGCCATAAGTTGACATCACATTACTATCAAGCGGAGTATCTCCTACTTCTGTTGTCACTGGAGACAATCTAATGCCAACCCGTCCACTCCCCCAAATATGGGTTACAGCTTCAACAATTTCGAGAATTAATCTAGCTCGGTTTTCAATTGAACCACCATACTGATCGGTGCGATGGTTAGTGGAATCACGCAGAAACTGTTCCAATAGATAATTATTAGCAGCATGAATTTCTACACCATCGAACCCTGCCCGTTTAGCACATTCCGCCGCATGTTTATATTGCTCTATAACATCAGGGATTTCGTTGGTTCTAAGTGCACGTGGAATGGACGCTTTCTCAACACCACGATGAGTATAAACGTTACCATCCGTTTTAATAACAGATGGTGCTACTGGTGCTTCTTTATTAGGTTGAAGATCAACATGTGAGAAACGACCAACATGCCACAATTGTATTACAATCTTTCCACCAGCAACGTGAATAGCATCGGTGATTTTTTTCCATCCTGTTACCTGATCTTCTGTCCAGATACCGGGGGTCATGGCATAGCCACGTCCCTGTGCTGAAATATTAGTTGCTTCTGAAATGATTAAACCGGCACTTACTCGCTGAGCATAATATGTAACATTAAGTTCGTTTGGGACACCCTCCTCATTCGTACGGCTACGTGTTAAAGGTGCCATAACAATGCGATTGGCAAGTTCAATTTCCCCTAATTTGGCAGGCGAGAAAAGATCGGTTCTAGTACTATTATAAGTCATAGTATTTCCTGTTTTTTATATTGATATAATGATTCGACCAATATACAAAATGATAACATTATGAAATTATGATTGGAGAAATATATGTCAGAATCATTGATTTCCCTAAAGCCACTTATTATGTCTTTCTGTGATGGGAATCCGAATGAAAACCCTTGGGTTGATGGTATTAATCAGATACAAGATCCTATTATTATCGTTCCCTACAATACAGAATGGAATACTATTTACAATGAAGAAAAAAACAAAATACAGAAACAATTTCAAGATAAAATTATTAGTATTGAACATATAGGTTCTACAGCTGTGCCTGGTTTATCTGCGAAACCTGTTATTGATATCGATTTAATCGTTGCTGATCCTACACAAGAAGCGGACTACATTCCTGCTCTAGAAAAATTAGGTTACCGATTAAGGGTAAGGGAACCTTCTTGGTATCAGCATAGAATGCTGAGGCTTGATTTACCGCGCGTAAATTTACATGTATTTGGTGAAAATTGCCCAGAACATATTCGACATCTTCTCTTTCGTAACTGGTTACGCAATTATGAATGTGATAGACAACAATATGAGATAGCGAAACTAGCAGCAATTGAAGGAGCAGAACATGTTATGAATTACAACGATAATAAGCATTTGGTGATTAAGAATATTTACGGAAAGATTTTTAATAACATAGATAGGTGCTTATCTGAACTAAATTATGGGAATAATGATCATGTTGCAACAAAATTAGCGGTTATGGATTTTGATCCTATTTTTTTAACGGTCGCTCGCGCATCCATTGCGGGTTTATTAGCAGTCATTCTTCTTTTCGTTTTTAAAGAAAAACGCCCCGAATTCAGTCAACTGTTTTCATTATTTATTGTTGCCGTAGGCGTTGTTGTTGGATTTCTACTCTTAACCGCATTAGCTCTTCAGTATGTCACTTCGGCACACTCAATTGTATTTCTTGGTTTATTACCTCTTACTACAGCCATTTTTGGTGTCTGGAGAGGTGGAGAACGCCCTCGCCCCGCTTTTTGGGTATTTTCTATTATTGGAAGTTTATTGGTGATCGGGTTTGCCTTTTTACAAGGCTTATCTGCTTCATTGATCGGAGATGTATTAATGCTTGCTGCTGTCCTTGTTTGTGGACTTGGCTATGCAGAAGGCGCAAAACTTTCTCGTATATTGGGAGGGTGGCAAGTCATCTGTTGGGCGTTACTTATATCATTACCAATAATGTTTATTCTGACATTTCTATTGATGCCAAACTCATTTGCGAATGTCAGTACTCCTGCATGGATTAGCCTTGTCTATGTATCCCTATTTAGTATGTTGATTGGTTTTATTTTTTGGTACCGTGGCTTAGCGCAAGGAGGCATTGCTGCTGTTGGCCAACTTCAATTACTACAACCTTTTTTTGGCCTCGCCCTATCCGCTAGTTTACTTGGTGAATCAGTAAGCCTATTGATGATAGTTGTCACTGTCGGGATAATTTTTTGTGTAGCTGGCTCACGCAAGTTTGCAAAGTAAAGGATCTATACTGTAGAGGATGTTGCCCCCTATTTTTCGAAAGCAAAAGAACTTGGTTTGAATATTATCGAACCGCCCCGAGATTTGCCTTACGGCCAGCGGCGTTTTTTGAATCCAATAACGGCTATTTCGGTAGTAATAACACCAAAAACTGCGATTGATAAGGTCAGCAATAGGATAGAGCTTTTATTTTGCATAATGAAAATCTATTCGGTTTTAAAGAGGTAAAATGATGACAAACCACCAACAAGAATAGAAGGACGCTTTCGTCTACTGTCTGTAGACATAATTTCCCCATGCATGGCAGAAGACCCAATGCCCAGTTTTGGATATTTAGATGATTTTGATGTGGGTTTGGGCGGTTAGGATACCGCCCATAGAATAAGTTAATAATGACCTTTATTGAATTTGGTGCAGAACATCACCAACCGCATTGAACAGACGATCAAGATCATCAATTTTAGCATTGAACATGGGACCAAATTGCAACGTGTCACCACCAAAACGGACATAAAAACCCGCTTTCCATAATGCAATACCGGCATCAAAAGGCCGGACAACTGCATCTCCATCCCGTGGGGCAATTTGAATGGCTCCCACCAGCCCGCAGTTACGAATATCCACGACATTTGGGCAGTACCTTAGTGCATGTAGTTTTTGTTCAAAATGCGGTGCCAATTCCGCGGCTTGTTGAGGCAGCTTTTCTTTTTCCAGCAGTTCCACTGAGGCTAATCCCGCTGCACAAGCAACTGGATGACCTGAATAGGTATAACCGTGGCTGAATTCAATCATATGTTCGGACAGAGATTGTGACATAAAGGCATCGTAGATCTCGCTGGACGCAATCACACCTCCCAGAGGAATTGCACCGTTGGTAATTTGTTTGGTAAAAGTAAGGATATCTGGGGTCACACCGAAATATTCAGCACCACTCCAGCATCCCAGACGTCCGAAACCAGTAATCACTTCATCAAAAATCAGCAAGATATCGTATTGAGTACAGATTTCCTGTAAACGTTGTAAATAACCTTATGGTGGGATAATAGCGCCGGCAGATCCAGAAAGTGGTTCGACAATAACAGCAGCGATATTACTGGCATCATGCAATTCAATGAGTTTTAGTAATTCGTCTGCCAGTTCAATGCCACCAGCTGCTGGCATCCCTTTAGTAAAAGCCATATTCGATTGTAATGTATGCGGAAGATGATCAACATCCATAAACTGACCAAACATTTTGCGATTACCCCCAATACCGCCAAGACTGGTTCCTGCGATATTGACACCATGATAACCCCGTGCCCGACCGATAAATTTAGTTTTTGCAGGTTGTCCTTGAATCCGCCAGTAAGCACGAGCCATTTTTACTGCGGTATCGACAGCTTCTGAATCTGAACTAGTAAAAAATACATGATTTAAATTACCAGGCATAAGGCTGGCAATTTTATCTGCCAACTTAAATGACAAAGGGTGCCCATATTGGAAACCTGGGGAATAATCCAATGTTCCCAGTTGATCTGAAACAGCTTGACGAATTTCAGCGCGTGAATGGCCTGCTCCACACGTCCATAATCCTGATAAACTGTCATAAATTTGACGACCTTGATCATCAAATAACCAACTTCCTTCTGCTGAGACAATCAAACGTGGATCTTGTTGAAAATGACGATTAGCACTGAACGGCATCCAGTGTGCTTTAAAGTTCAGTTTTTGGAAATGATTTCTATCTGGCATCTTATAGCTCCTCGCACAAGGTTGTAATCAAGAGGTTGCAATGAAATACCTCAATTATCGAATCATTATTGATGAGTTTACTCACAAAAGTGAAACTCACAAATTTTAAAATAGATATAATCATAAAAATATGATGTTTTCCATCCGCTGATTGCTTTTATTACGAGGATTGATAAACTAATTAATTATGCACATTAGGAGGAATTAAATTTAATGAATAAGAGTAAAATTACACGTTAAGTTAAATATATAAAACATTATTCACTTCATATCAAATTGTATATATCCATTAAGTTTATTAAAAATAGGATGGGTGTTATGAATGATAAAGCATATTTTAAATTTCTATTATTAATGTTTACAAGGGTGATTTATTTTTTCTTTATTTTAAATGCAATGGAGGTTAACGCTAATGAGATAATAAAATATAGAGCTAGTATCACACAAACTGATCAAGATGAAAATAATTATAACCCAGTGGAAGCTTATGGAGGGGAGATTCGCTATACTATACCGCCTAATGGAGCTGTAATTCATGCTGAAATTTATGATGCTACGAGTAGAATTGATTACTCCGCAGAAATTGAGGCTGCTATAGATTTTTGGCGAAATGTCGCTCGTGATCTATATCCACAATTAACTATTAGGCGCGCAAATAATTCTCAGGAAGCAAACTTCAGGATTGGTCATTCTTCGGCATTAAGTATGTTAGCAGGAAGACCTGGTCTTGAACCTGCTATCGCTTATATACCACAAACTGGATATATAAATACATTGGCATTAAGGAATGCTAATCTTGCAGGACAATATGGTATATATATTGATAATTTCCTTGTAGGAATGAATGATGAAATAATAGAAGCGATAATGAGAACATTTAGTGATATTTATAATCCACATGAAGCAGTAAAAAGATATATGTATATATTATTAGTACGTCATTTTGGTTATGCTCTCGGTTTCGTTCCTGATAATCCAGTGGTTAACTTATTTGGTAATGATATACCTTGGTATTCTCCAGAAATTTATTATATATCATTATATGATGGGGTAACGCCTAGGCTTATGTATAGAAATAATACATTTGAATATATCAACGACTTGATTAGGATTAACAACGAGGAAGATGCCTTTACCATTAACGATATACGTCTTTCACCTCAAGAAGAATTTGTCATAAGAATATGTTCAAATACTGGGTCATGTATGTTCAAAACTGATAAAAATACGCCAGGTAAATCAATAATGAAAAATTATGATTATGGCGATATTAAAGGACAAAATGGAAATACAATGTAATGGAGAATGAGTTACAGTGATATGGGTAGGAGAAGATGCAGGCCATATCTGAACAGGAAGGCGGGTCTTCTTGGAAGAGAACAGATAAATCCAGCGTTCTAGTGAAATTACGATGCACTGGAACGCTGGTGACTGATACAAGATCCTAAAATATTTTAACAATCCCATCCCAAATGCAGTAAGATTAGCCCTCAATCGTAGAAATTGATCCGGATCATTAGCTTGTTATCGCTTTTTCGCCTCTCACAAAACCGAACACCTGCTATCATCGCCTTACTGGCGATTTTGATGTTGTTCATTGCACCGGTGGTATCAAAAACACTGGAGCACCACCGTGAAGAAATAAAAAGTGAAATAAATCATTGTGTGTTTGTGTCTGATATGCCATCGACACACACGATGAATCATCATGGTGTAGATCATGTCCATATGGGCATAATGGACGATATCGCTTGTGGTTACTGTCAACTTCTGATTAATCTGCCATTATTAGCTGGTGGTTTTATTCCTTTCATTTTACTGACACTCATTGTGTTCAGGGCACCACCAATATTGCGTTTCTTTGGCCCTGTTATTCGGCTGTTTTATGGCGAATCACAACCACGCGCCCCACCCCTTATTTAGTCGGTCTGCTTGAAATAAACCATTTTATTTTCCTTGCCTTACGCAATTTGTATGGCAATGTTACTAATTAAGGGATTTTTTTATGTTTATTACGCAACTATTTCGTATATCACCTCTGACAGCAGCTTTGACTATCGCACTCACAATGCCAAGCAGTGGCTGGGCTGCCAATACCAAAGAAACAGAAGGAAAACACATTACTCATGAGCACGATAATGAAACTGTGATAACGGTAACTGCACCGGCAGTTTCACCACTTGAGGTCGTTTCTTCACTAAAAGTACCTCGTCAACCAATACCTGCTAGTGATGGTTCTGATTACCTGAAAACCATTCCAGGGTTTTCACAGATCCGTAACGGTGGCACTAACGGTGATCCTGTATTCCGTGGCATGTTTGGTTCTCGCCTGAGAATGTTAATTGATGACAGTGAAATCTTGGGCTCTTGCGGTGGACGTATGGATGCGCCAAGTTCTTATATTTCACCAGAAAGTTTTGATGTTTTGAGTTTAGTTAAAGGCCCACAAACTGTACTTTGGGGGCCAGGTAATTCAGCGGGAACGATCCGTTTCGAGCGTATTCGCCCTCAGTTTGAACAATTTGGTGCTCAAGGTAATGTCAGCACAGTTATTGGCTCTAATAGTCGTTGGGATGGTAACGCTGATCTCAGTATTGGCAATGAACTAGGATATATCCGTTTGATCGGTAATAAATCCCGCTCCAATGATTATAAAGATGGTGATGGCAATCACGTTCCTTCCCGCTGGGATAAATGGAATACCGATGTCGCCTTAGGTTGGACACCTGATGAAAATACGTTACTGGAGTTAAGCGCTGGACACGGCGATGGTGAAGCACGTTACGCCACGCGAAATATGGATGGTACTCAATTTAAGCGCAAAAGTTTTGGTGTGCGTTTTGAGAAATCCAACATTGGCGAAGTGTTTGACAAATTCGAATCCAATTTTTATTACAACTACACCGACCATGTGATGGATAACTATTCCATGCGTCATTCAAAAATGAAAATGGCCTCAGAACCTGACCGCCTGACAATGGGTGGCCGTATGATGGGAACTTGGGTGTGGGAAGATTTCAAGTTACAGAGCGGTGTGGATATGCAAACTAATATTCACCGTACCAATACCGATCGCATGATGGCTGAAGCTGAAAGAAATGGCTGGATGAAAAATGTCCGCTTCCGTGATTACGGTATTTTTGGTGAATTAACCTGGGATGCAACTACACAGAATAAAGTTATCGGTGGTGTGCGATTAGATCGTGCAACAGCGTATAAATATACGACTCAACAAGAACGTAAAGAGACCCTACCTGCTGGCTTTATTCGGTTTGAACATAACCTGAAAGAATCTCCGGTGATGCTCTATGTCGGCCTGGGTTATACCGAGCGTTTTCCTGATTACTGGGAGCTGGTTTCGGGTAAAGCAGGCAGCAATGCTTTCACTAATATCAAGTCTGAAAAAACAACCCAATTGGATATCGGTGCACAATATAATGATAACCGACTGAAAGGTTGGATATCAGCGTATATAGGTAAAGTGAATGACTTTATCTTGTTCGATTATCATAACAAGAATGTGGTGGCTGGTAACGTGGATGCCACCATTATGGGTGGAGAAACGGGAGTTTCTTATAATTTTAACGAAAATTGGAAAACTGATGCCAGCCTGGCATATTCCTGGGCGCAAAATACCACTCATCATCGCCCATTACCACAAACCCCACCTCTGGAAGCGCGTCTCGGCCTGACTTGGGAATATGGTGACTGGACTAGCAGTGGTTTGTTGCGTTTGGTAAATAGCCAGCACCGAGTGGCAATCAATGAAGGTAACGTTGTCGGCAAAGACTTTGATCGTAGCAAAGAATTCGCCATCTTATCTGCAAATGCAGCCTATCAGGTGACCAAAAACATTCAAGTTAGTGCTGGTGTTGACAATATTTTTGATAAAGCTTATAGCGAACACCTTAACCTAGCGGGCAATCAGGGCTTTGGTTATTCCGGCAATACAGCAGTAAATGAGCCTGGGCGCACTTACTGGGCAAGAATTAATGTTAAGTTCTAATATTCTTTATTCTTAACTCTACCTCGCCCTGGGATAAATCAGGGCGAGTGTTTTGGAAAAAATCTTTAAGTAAAGATATTGAGTCAATTTATTGATATCTTTATGGAAAGCTACTTTCAATTTGTCTGAAAACTTCGTTCTTAAAAACTCTCTGACTCATTCTCCAGCAACCAATGTCGTAGCAGTGTTGCCAGTTGTTCTTGTTGGGTTTTTGTCAATGGCTTGAGAATCGCAGTTTGGTTCTCCAAATGGCTTTCCACTGCTTTGTCTATCAATGCCCTTCCTTCTGGAGTCAGAAAAATTTTGCAACTACGTCGGTCTTCTTCGTTGGCAATACGCCCAATCAATCCCCGTTGTACCATATGCTCAATACGCGTGCTCATTGCGCCAGAAGTTAACATAACGGATTGATATAGCTCAGTAGGTGTAATTGGTATGTTATTACGACGCAATGTCGCAAGAATATCAAATTCAATGAGACTTAGGCTGTGTTCTTTGAAAGCATGTTGCAAGCGTTGTTCAATAATTTTGTGAATGCGACATAACCGCCCAATAACGCTTATCGACGACGGATCAAGATCTGGGCGCTGCTGTTCCCACTGTCTCAGTAATCGGTCAACGTGATCGTACTTCATGCTTTTTCCCTATTCATTTTATTTCGACAAAAAAGATACTTGATAAAAATCAATTAGGCTATTATTTTAATTTATCTTTACATAAAGATACTTTTATTGATGATTTTTTTAGGTAGTAAGCACTAAAAAGGAGTACTAAAAAAAGTGATGTTAAGAACAAAAAACGAACAAATCAGAAGGACAACAGCATGCTAGAAATTAGATCTATCCATAATATGTTATTGACTGCATTAGCCCCAATTGTTTGGGGAAGCACTTACATTATTACGACAGAAGTATTACCACCCAATATGCCTTTGCTAGCTTCTACCATTAGAGCATTACCTGCTGGTATATTATTACTGTTGATTTGCCGTACTATGCCCAAAGGAATTTGGTGGTTACGTATTATGGTGTTGAGCTTGCTCAATATCGGTGTCTTCTTCTATTTTCTCTTTGTTACGGCAGGATATCTACCTGGTGGTACGGCATCATTAATCATGGCTTGCCAACCCATAATTGTTATCTTGTTAAGTACTTACATATTGAAAACTTCTCTCACAATCAAACATATTATTTCGGCAATATTGGGCGTTGTCGGGATTGGCTTATTAGTATTAAACTCAGCCAGTAGCTTAAATTGGCAAGGCGTTATTACGGGGTTCGCGGGGTGCAGTTGTATGGCTTTAGGGGTTGTGCTTACTAAATATTGGAACCGCCCCACCAATTTATCATTACTCAGTTTTACCGGCTGGCAATTAACTCTTGGAGGGTTAATGTTATTGCCTGTTGCTATTTCTATAGAAGGTTTACCACAACACCTCACTGTAACCAATATTTTCGGCTATAGCTATTTGTGTATAATCGGAGCGGTGTTTTCTTATATTATTTGGTTTCGAGGAATTGAAAAGTTACCCGTTGTAACAATCTCATTTTTGGGATTCCTTGGTGCCCTATCTGCTTGTATTTTAGGATATTTGTTTCTAAATCAAACATTTTCCTTGCCACAAATGTTAGGTGCATGCACGATTATTATCGCTGTTTGGTTTTCGATTCCTCGAAACCAGATAGAAAAAACCGATAATCCTACGATTTGATTAGCTATTACAGAATGACAGGAAAATCAATGAAACTTACTATAATTTCAGGTAGTCAACGCCCAAACTCTTTCAGCCAACGTGTAGCGTGTTATTTACAAAAGTTAAGTAGTGAGTATGGGTTTACTAAAATAGAAATTCTGGATCTCTCCAGTGTAGAATTACCATTACATGATGGTTTTACAACAGATATATCAGCAGAATCTCATCCCTGGCAGCCAATCGCACAACATTTAAGAGAAAGTGAAGCATTTATCTTTGTCACTCCAGAATGGCATGGAATGTCAACTCCGGCGTTGAAGAACCTTTTATTGCATTGTTCTATAGCAGAATTAGGCCATAAACCAGCACTATTGGTGAGTGTATCACATGGAATTAACGGTGTTTATCCTCTTTGTGAATTACGGATGACGGGTTTTAAAAATAATCATGTTTGTTTCTTGCCTGATCATTTAATCTTCCGTCAGGGTGAAAGTTTGATTTTAAAAGATCTCATTTGCAACAATGAGGAGTTTGAAAGTCGCGTTAACTATACACTGAAACTACTTAAATCTTATGCTAAGGCACTGAAGCAAGTTCGTGAAGATGTTGGTGAAGAAAGCAGAAATTATCTGTATGGTATGTAGATAAACAATATTCAGTCCCTTATGCATACTCTCGGCTCAAAAATTTTAGCCGAGAGTATGTGGCTCCCTTATTTAAATCCATTTTCTCTTTTTTATCACAGCCCGTAATAGACCGATAACGTGAGTTCAGTTCTTCGATTTTTAGCATCATTCACTAATGCCTTACCAATTCCCTGCCCCTGTTTATCTGGCGATACAAAAACCGCGGCCAAACTATCAGAATTCAGCCGCCACAAAATTATGAGCTTTGATAGAAGCTTCGAGCCAAACCATATCTGCTCCTGTAAATGGTCTGTTCACTTTTTATATCCTATTGATTTAACTTATTTTTATTTAATCTTTTCAATAAGTAAAATGCAATAAAAGTCGCTACGACATTGTAAAGCATACTGTGAACAAAGGCTTTTTGGTATGTAAACAGAAGCAATGTTTCTATTTCATCAAAATGCCATTGAATTAATATGCTAACCACGGTAACCCCAAAAGCAGCGCCAATTTGTTGCAACGTTGCAATTACTCCTGATGCCATACCTGCGAATCTCACGTTAACAAAAGCCAAAACGATATTAAGCAATGGCGTCATAACAAAACCTTGACCATATCCAAGGAATATTAGAATTGGTACTATCACAAATATCAATGAATTTGTTGGTGACAGGGTGGCAATGGCAACAATCAAGGCAATGAAAGAAAGCATATAAAGTAAGCTTCCAGTAATGATGGCTTTACTACCAAAGCGTTTAACCCAATAAGGGGCATTGAGTGAAGATAAAACAAAACCCACGCTTGCTGGAGCAAAAATCAATCCTGCATTGAATGGATTGAAACCTAAACCATTTTGTAAAAGTAAGGCGAAAACAAGGAAAAATGAACTTGATGTTGAATAGATAAACAAAACCAATAAACAACCTAAACTAAATTGTTTGTTTTTCAATAAATCAAAATTGAATAATGGTGTTTTTCCTTTGGCTACATAACATTTTTCATGATAGAAAAATTGCAGCAGTGTCAGGCAGGCTAAAAAGAGAGATACCCAGCACCACATTGGCCAGTTCAATGTTGGTCCAATCAAAAGTGGTAACAACAAAGCAAAAATGCCAATACTGGAAAGTGCTACTCCAATTAAATCTAATTCCGTTTTTTCTTGAGCAATGCTTTCGTTGAGATAACCTGAGAAAATTAAGGATAATAAACCGATTGGTACATTAACCAAGAAAATTGAGCGCCATTGTAAATCCAATAAATTGGCGGAAATCATCCACCCTCCCAAGGTTTGACCTGCAATTGCTGCTAAACCTAAAATCATTCCTAATAACCCAAATGCGCGACGGCTATTTTCTGCGTCAAAGCTGACACGGATACTGGCATAAACTTGAGGAAATAACAGAGCTGCTGATAATCCTTGTAAAAACCGGGAAAAAACCAAAAAAGTTGCTGTAGGTGCAAAACCGCAAAGCAAGGATGTTAAGATAAAAGCGAGCATACCTAATTGAAATAATCTCCTCCGCCCAAATAGATCCCCTAAGCGCCCTCCTGTAATCAGTAACAAACCAAATCCAATTTCATAGGTTACGATAATAAGTGTAATTTGGAATAAACTGGCTTGTAAGTGTAATTGAATATTGGCGATAGCAACGTTGACAACAAAAAGATCAAAAATAGTCACAAATCCAGCTGATAACAAAACCGACAAGGCTAAATAGTCCCTTTTAGTCATGATAAAAATCCTCACCATGTTTGAGATAAACAGATTTTAATCACCCTATTAGCCTGTTACAATTTAACCATTTATACTATTACTAAAAGTAATGGGTTGAAATAAATGACAAAAATGAAAAGATCTCGTATTGAATTAGCTAACTTTTTACGCACAAAGAGAGAAAGTATCAGCCCTGAATCCGTTGGATTGCCTCATATTGGACGTCGTCGTACTCCTGGGTTGAGGCGCGAAGAGATAGCTGCTTTGGCTGGTGTTGGCGTCACTTGGTATACATGGCTGGAGCAAGGCCGAGAAATTGGCGTGTCCGCTGCTTTTTTAGATAACCTCGCCAAAATATTAAAACTGACCACCGCAGAACGCAGGCATTTATACCTACTGGCACACATGCGTGAGCCTATCGAAACTGGGCAAACTTGGTGTGTTGTTTCTCCATTGATCAAACAGATTATGGATGATTTATCACCTCATTTAACTTATGTGCTGAACTTGCATTGGGATGTTTTAGCTTTTAATCAACCAGCAGATGAATGCTTTCGTTTTAGTCTATTTACAGGAGAACAACGTAATTTTTTGTGGTTATTATTTACCAGTGAGTATTATCGTGAACTATTGTGCCATTGGGAACGAGATGCTTATCGTCTACTCGCTAGCTTTAGGCGTGATTATGCTCTTGTCGCTAAAGACAGTTATATTCAAGAGATTGTGAATAAGCTGATTAAAATATCACCGGATTTTTGTGATATGTGGCATAGACATGAAATCTATGAACCTTGTAATGGAATACGGGAGTTAAATGTAAATGGACAGGAAACTAGTTTCGATTACACATCAATGGTCACTGATTTAGAAAGACATTTACGATTAATTGTTTATGTAAAAAGATGATGAGTCATTCGCATTCGGTTATGATTATTTGTTATGGTTTTTTAAAAATGTTTAATTTATATTGGATAACAATTTATTCACACGGGATAATTTATTTTTGAAAATAAATTATCTACTCTAAATAGAGTAAAAAACCAATAATAATTATTAAAACGAAAGCAATTAAATTTAGAAAAATTTTATAAACACCTTGATAGAAACAGTCATTTAATAAATCATCACTCAAGTTAGTATCGCAAGTGGTGATCACATACATGTAACACAAATAATTAACAATATACAATCAATAAATTAACATTATGCCAAAACCATGCCATTTTAAAGAAGATTTAAGAAGGATGATACTATGTGCATGATCTTTTTATTGTTATAAAATAGTTATAATAAAGTTAATTTTTTCACTTGCATTTTTAGTCTTATTATTATGCTATAGCAACTTGTAGGCAGAGAATATTTATGGTCTGCATTGCTCTGTAGCTAATCAAAATATAGGTCAATCTCACCATAGCTTACTTATTGCATTTCAATCATCGTCATCGGTTTCATTAATAATAACTTTTCAATGAGCAATTTGAAAAACAGCAAATTGAAAGTTGCCAATTTTGCCAATTTTTGAAAAATGGAACTTCTATTATGAAAAAAAACAATTCGGCACGACCGATTTTTTTGTGGATGACATTATTTTTTGGGGTATTACCTATTAACACTTCAATAGCTGCTACTGAATATCAGGAACAGGGTAAGAAAAACTCACCGGATAGCTGGTTATCAGATGAATTTAATCATCAGTGGGGATTGGCTGCTATTGGTGCCCATTATGCCTATGCTCGTGGTTACACGGGTAAAGGCATTAATGTTGGTGTATTGGATGAAGCTGTTACCAACCATCCTCAATTTGCCGGAAAACTGAAAATTTTGAGCCCAAACGATACTTGGAACTACGATAAAGATCCCTACACAGGGATTATCAGTTTTGGAGCTCACGGTAACCATGTTTCTGGGATCATTGCAGCAAACCGGGACGGCAAGGAAATGCATGGTGTGGCATTTGATGCAGGTTTGATTACTGGGAAATATTTACAAAACCCGTATAACCGTACAGAAGCCATGATCCAAAGCAACGCACGTGTCATTAATAACAGCTGGGGCGTTCGTCCCTCTTATGAAACTGATGAAAATGGTAAGCCTAAGAGATGGGAAAATGGGACTGTTAAGTATTACCCAGTCACACTGCAAGATCTCATTAATTATGTCACACCAATTAAAGATGATTTGGATAGGCTAAGCCGTTCCCCAATTCCAGAACTGGACGACTATACGACGAAAACTGCGGGTCTATTGCGGGCAGCGCGTCAAGGCAAATTAGTTGTTTTTGCTGCGGGGAATGCGAATAACTATAACGTCACTTGGTTACATGCGGGTATGCCCTATTTCTTTCCTGACGCATTGAAAAATTATCTCAGTGTTGCCAACCTAACCAGGGAAAACGAGATTAACGTTTCATCAACCCGTTGTGGTTATACCGCCAGCTATTGTTTGTCGGCACCGGGCACAAAAATTTACAGTAGTACGGGAAAATTCGTTTCTAACGTGAATGGAAAAATCGACGAAAAGGCTTTCCAAAATGGTGAGTTGACGATAGATCCTACCCATGATGCCTACACAGGTACATCAATGGCATCACCGCATGTGGCTGGAGCCGCTGCCGTTTTGATGCAACGATTCCCTTATATGACTGCTGGGCAAATCGCAGATGTCCTTAAAACCACGGCAACCGATTTAGGTAAACCGGGTTTGGATGATATGTATGGTTGGGGAATGTTGAATCTGAAAGATGCTATTGATGGCCCTAAGATGTTTATTACCGAAAAGGATATTCCGAAGAAATACTATATTCCTGGTTCTTATTCTGAAACTCAATTTATTGCCAATATTCCAGGTATTGGTGGCATAGTTGAGAAAGGCACTACTGTAGAACGAATCTGTAATAGTATTGAATGTGCTTATGACAGCTGGGGAAATGATATCTCCGGTCATGGTGGGTTGACAAAAACCGGTAACGGTATACTTGAGTTGGCCGGTAAAAATAGCACTTATAAAGGGCCAACTTTGGTTGAACAAGGTCATTTATTGGTTAGCGGCTCCATAACTTCAGACGTTACTGTGCAAGATAACGCAATTCTTGGCGGTGATGGTACTGTCGGTTCAATCATAGCCAACTCTGGTGCCAGTATTGCACCAAGCAGCTTAAGTTCTAACGCTGTCAGTTCCAGTGGTACGTTGAACGTTGATCGTAATGTGACGTTCCAAGCTGGTTCACGTTATCTGGTAAAAGTGGCGCCAAATACCCAGGGATATAGTGATCGCATTATTAGCAATGGTTCGGCTATGCTGAAAGGCGGTGAAGTGCAAGTCACTCTGGAAAATAGTAACAATTTGTTATCGAAGCAAGAGGTTCGTAGTTTGCTTGGGCAGCAATATAATATTCTGCAAGCAACCGGGGGAATCAACGGCAAATTTGCAACTGTAGAGCCAAACTATTTGTTTATTGGTACTGAACTTAGTTACCCGTCCAGTTCTCAATCTAATCGGGTAATGTTGGATATAAAACGTAATTCCACCACATTTGCTAGTTTAGGAGTAACTGCTAATGAACGTGCTGTAGCTAATGCCGCTGATAAGCTGAGTTTGGGGCATCCCGTTTATGAAAGTATCTTGATGTTTGATACAGCGGCACAAGCTCGCCAAGCATTTCAACAACTTTCTTCCGGCCAGATCCATGCTGATATTGCTGCGGCACAAATCAATAATAGCCGCTATCTGCGCGATACGCTGAATACCCGTTTGCGTCAGGCTAATGGTGGAACTATCGAACAGAATATTAAAGTAAATAAAAACGGCGCTTGGGGACAAGTAATAGGTAACTGGCAACGTGCTAATGGTAACAGTGAAGTCAATGGTTATCGTGTATCTAACTATGGTGTGTTATTAGGAGCAGATAAAGAGTTAAGTGATAATTGGCGACTCGGTATCGCTACCGGATATACCCGCTCTTCTTTGAACGGTGGATATCACACTTCAGCACGTAGTAACAATTTCCATTTGGCGCTATACGGTAGTAAACGGATTGATGCTTTGGCATTACGTGCCGGCGCTACTTACAGTTGGCATCGTTTTGATACCAAACGCTCAGTTGCTTTTGGTCGTCAATCAGACAATCTGAAAGCAAAATATGATGCTCAAACCGGTCAATTGTTTACTGAAGCAGCTTACGAAATAAATACTTCCTGGCTGAATCTGGAGCCATTCGCTAATCTGTCTTATGTTAATTTCCGCAATGAGGGTATTAATGAACATGGCGGTGCCGCTGCATTGAACGGTAAGAAACAATCGAAAAATGCAACCTTCTCCACACTAGGTTTACGTGTCGATCAAAAATGGCAATCCGAAAATGAAATCACTGTAGCAGCATATGCTGAATTGGGTTGGCAACATCGGTTTGGTAAGGTAGATCAAGGCACTAAATTAAGTTTTAACAATAGTGATGCCACCTTTACTGTCAACAGTGTTTCAGCCGCGCGTGATGCTGCTGTAATCAAGGTAGGTACGGAATTGGAAACTAGTAAAAATACTAAACTGTCACTGGGGTATAACGGTGTTTTATCGGACAGCCATAAGGATAATGGGGTATTCCTGAATGCCAACTGGAAATTCTAGTTAATAAAAATTGCATTTTGATAGCAGAAACTCACTGCTGGCGAGGGCTGGTAGTGAGTTTTTTTATTCCTCGATATTTTTAGGTCTTTGTATCCACTTTGGCACAAATCACCTTGGTAGCACCAAATAATGATTAAATTAGATAATGTATTTGAGTCATTAAATCGATCCAAAGGAGGAAAATTGTGGCTTATCATAAAATCTTATTAATCAGTTTATTTTCCGTTGCAACAAGTTCTTTAGCTTTAAATAATAATGGTGCTCCATTGATGAAATCAACCGATCCTGGCGCTGAAAAATTTAGAACTGTTGGTAAATTCAATGGAACCTCACACTGTACTGCAACCTTGATTTCTGGTGAAAATGTACCGAATGAGGATACACCAGCTTTGATACTTACCGCAGGGCACTGTGTAGATAGCAATGTAGGTACAAATGATGTCATCGTTGATCAACCTGCACCTGAATTTTGGCGATATACACCAGACTATTTCATTGATAAGAAAGAAGAGTTATCACCAATAAAAGTCAACCGTATTTTATATTCAACGATGAAATACGAAGATATTGCGGTATTACAATTGGATGCAACTTATAGGGCGTGTTGACGTTTCGTGGAGGGAAGTTTGAACAGCATGATGATCTGGTATCATTGTCTTCGCGAAAAAACCATTACCCCAGCTCATCATGCCAAGAACAATGTTATCAAAATCTTTATGGAATACGCTAGCTGTATTAATGCAACAACATGGATGTATTTACCACAAAGACGCGCATTACCTGACTTTCGAAGGGATCCTTTATCGAATGAGAACGGGATGTCCGTGGCGGGATTTACCCGATGAATTTGGCAAATGGAATACGCTTTTTAAGCGCTTTAACGCCTGGTCAAAGAAAGGTGTTTTTGAATTATTATTCAAATTGTTATCTGAAAATACAGACACCGAATGGTTATTCATTGATGGGAGTATTATCCGCGCTCATCAACATAGCTCAGGGGCAGCTTCAACAGAAGATGAAGCCATCGGTAAAAGTCGAGGTGGACGTTCGACTAAAATTCATTTGGCCGTAGACAGTTATGGTTTGCCTGTCCATTTTGAGCTGTCAGGGGGTCAAACGCACGACATTGTACATGCAGAAAGTTTGGTCACCCATTCACCCGCATCCGATTTTGTGATCGCGGATAAAGGTTACGATAGCGGTACTTTCAGAGATTTCGTTGAAAAACAAGGTTCAAAAACGGTCATTCCCTATCGAAAAAATAGCCGAAAACCCGATAAAAGTATTGATGAAGTTTTATACTGTTATCGGCATTTGGTCGAAAATGCGTTTGCCAGAATAAAACATTTTCGAGTTATTGCGACAAGATACGATAAATTGGCGCGAAATTACGCCAGTATGTTGGCACTGGCGTTTGTCATTATATGGTTACCGATGTGGGTTGAGTAAATGGTGAACTCAAAACGTCAACAGCCCCTAGTGATTTAGCGAAAAAAGGCTATCATCCTTTGAAGTTGAAAAAAAACCTAGATATGAAACATCAACCTATTGTGTTGACTCATATTCCTGTCGATAACGTTGATTACAATTACGCTTATCTCAGAAAATCTGAGTGTAACATCACCGGAAAATCACCCGTTTTATATGAGGGTGGCTCTCCATGGATTTGGACTCCGGTTTTCTCCGTGAATTGTGATGGAGTCGCTGGTGGAACGTCTGGTTCCCCTGTTTTCGAAAACGATAAAACAGACGTGATTGGTGTGCTGAATACAACCGTAACACCAGGAATGACCGGTTGTGGCCTTGGCAGGCCTTGTACTATCGAAAACAATACAGGCGTTCCAACAGAAGGTGCCAGCTATTTTATCCCTGTCGATAGTATTGCCAATGCGTTGACCAGGGATAACAAGTTAGATCTGTCTAAATTGGAAAATAACAGCGGTAATATTCTGGAAAGAAGTCCTCTTTGGTCACGTTGGATAACTCAGAGCGTTAATCCTGTTGACGGCGAGAAAGCAAAATGGGACATCGTTATCAAGGAAAATGTTAACGTTAAGAATATTCGATATAAAACAGGATTAATCAGTGATATCGATTGTTCTGCTGAAGCAGGATACAGTGCTTCTATTCCTGCAAACCAAAGCCCGCTGCAAAACATGCTGCTTCCTGATAAAGAAGGTATCTATAAACTCTGTGTTATTCACCAGGATAATGATGGACAATGGCAAAAGACAAAAGATGCTTCTGTCATGTTGCGAGAAATTGATAATACTCCTCCATCAATTAAGCCCGTGTTAAATAAGGATGATTATGGGGATGTTTGGCGTATAACCGTTAACACTCGCCCGTATGATATCTCAAGTGTACAAATTAAATATGGGTCTAAAGCAACAACAAATTGTGACGATAAAACAGGTTATAGCTATCCCTGGAGGCTAACAATGTTAGCAAAATCTGAAGCACCATGGCGTGTTTGCGCATATGGTGAAGATATGGCAGGAAATGCTGGCCCGATTAATGTACTTGATATTGAAGCAACTACGACGAAGTAAAATGTAAATAACTCACTGCTGGCAAGGGCTGGCAGTGAGTTTTCTTTTATCGTCTCATTTATTCTTGCTTACGATAAAAATCATTTCTTCTGACTGATCATGATAAGTTTCTCCTTGCCAGTTACCGAATACATTTGTCGCAATTAAATTCGCGTCAGCCAATGCTTGCTGGATCTCAGCAAAACTGGCAAATGTAATTGCTGAAAATGCCTGGTATTCCTGCTTGTTATTTAAAATTTGATAGTAAGTGCCGTAAGTCACAGTAGTATTGTGAACTCGAAAATCATTCCATGCCAAAACAGGGCCGAATGTTGGATGGATAAACTCACGTTTAGAATCTGCTATTGTCCAAGTCAACCACTCTTTTGCTAAAGGATTACGGCTGTCAAAGATACATTGTCCTCCTTCTGCCAAGTGTTCATAAATCCGTTTAAGCACGGTAACTCGCTCTTGATGAGTTAAGAACACTTGAAAAACGTGACCGGATAAAATGATTAAGTCGAATTTCTGAAATAATGCCAACTGCTTAGCATCGGATTGTACCCAAGTGATTCGTGCTCCTGCTGATTTTGATTTAGCGATATCCAACATGGAGCTAGCAATATCACAGCCAAATACCACTTTATCGGGATAAGTGAGGGCAATTTTATTCGTGAGTGTTCCAGTGCCACAGCCCAGATCTAAAATGGCATGAGCATTTTTAGCAAGTTCAACGTAATAATCGTAATCTGGTCCCCATTCGTTATCGAAATCATAAAACTGGGCTAAGTCACTGTCTTGGTAAAGTCGATCAATTGCCATATATAATAATCCCTAGTATGTTATTTAATATCATCGTACTAACTTCCCCTATTTCTCGTTCTTTTTTCATCAAATAATTCTACTGTTACCAATCCCATTTCTTATATTGAAGGAGGCTTAACTATGCCACCACGTACTGTTCTATCTATGATGCTACTTATATTTTCACTTATTGTATTTTTCATTGGTGCGACAGAATTTATGTTATCCCCCATGCTAAAACCCTTGGCCGATGCATTTAGGACAACAACAGACAAGGCCACTTGGCTGGTATCTTGTTATGCCCTCGCCTACGCACTTGCAGCACCAATTTTCGGTTGGTTATCTGATCGGATAAATCGACGCAAATTATTGTTGGTATCATTACTGTTTCTATTCCTTGATGGATTAGCATTAACGATAGCTCCCAACTTGGAGATTGCAATGGGGTTACGTATTTTGGGTGGCATTGCTTCAGCCGCTTTAATTCCGACCATATTTGCGCTGATCGCAGAACTTTTCCCATCCCATAAACAGGCATCGGCAATGGGCATTGTTATGCTTGGTATGACAGCTGGAATTGCAGGAGGTCCTATTTTTGCCGGTGTCTTGACAGAGTTATTTGACTGGCAAGTGCCATTTTTAGTGAGTGCGGTAGGTTGTTTGTTGCTCTATGTTTTAAGTAAAAAAGTTTTGAGAAGAAAATATATTCCAAACAAGATTGACGCCCTAAAAACAGTTCATAAAAAGACAATGTTTCAAATTGGATGCCAAAGAAATTTAATATACTTCCTTATTGCGAAAGGGCTTTGGAATGGTACAGCAGTATCTGCCTTTATATTAGCCGGAGAGGTTTTAAGGCATCATTACGTGATGGGAACAGGAGTTGTCGGTATTTCTGTTTCTGTATTTGGCATCGGGCTTGGTTTGGGTAATCTATCCGTAAATATCGTGAAGCACCTGATTATCAGAGATGAATGTGCTCTTTTGTTAGCCATAATTTTAATTTTCATCACCAGTATTGCATTTATGTTATTTCCCCTGTTTTTGATTTTTAGTTTGGCTTGTCTGATGTTATGGGGATATGCACTTGGACTTGCTGCTCCGATAAGCACTTCAATTCTTGCAAGTCGTGCAAAGCAGGATAAAGGTCAAATACTGGCTATCTCAGAAAGTTTGAATAATCTAACCATTTTATCTTTACTTCCTGTCGCTACTATGTTGCTGACAAAATATGGTACTGAAGTAACGGTGATGCTACTGGGAAGCTGTTTTATCGTAGCAATTGGACTAACACTGAAAGATATGTTAGTGACACCGTCACCTAATTAACGTCATTAACTGCTATTAAAGATAGTAAACACCTTCACAAAATAATAACTGCCAGCAGGCGATTAATGACGGCAAAAATCAGTAAGTCGAATTTGGGTTTCATGGAATGTTTTTTTCAACCATGCAAGAAAAATAGCTTGTGGTGTATTAACCTCGAAAATTTCAGGTGATATCAAATAATAAGCAGAACCATCTGGAATGAAGCCATAAGGTGCACTTATTCTCCTATCACTCAATTCTTGTTCAATCATATATATGGAGCTTATTCCAACGCCATGTCCAGCCATCACTGCTTCTAATAAAATATAAAAGTGTTCAAACCAGAGTTCATTCTGTTTTGGGATAATTTGCTTAATTTCTGACATCCAGTCATTCCATGCTTCAGGACGAGTACGGGTATGTAATAAGGTAAGTGGCTGGTGTGTGGTAACATGATTTTCTGCGTTAGGTAAACAAATCGGGCCTATCCATTCCCTTCCCAACTGTTCAGCAACATAACGTTTATCCCAAAGAAAATCATTGCGGCGAATAGCTAAATTCACTGAATTGCGTGAAAAATCGATATTTCCACCCCCAGAGACTAAATGAATTTCGATATCAGGATGATTTGCTTTAAACGCTATTAGCTTTGGAATGAGCCACTTCATCATAATCGTGGGTTCACATGAAACAACTAATGGTGTTAATTGTGAAGATTGTTGAAGCCCATCAATTGTCAATGTCAGTAATCCAAATGCTTGTTGGCAGGCTTGTTTGAGTTTTTCACCTGCCGTTGTCAAGAAGATCCCCCTATTTCTCCGTTCAAACAAGATTACCCCCAAAGTAGCTTCTAATTGTCGGATTTGACGGCTTACCGCCCCCTGGGTGACGAATAATTCTTCCGATGCTTTAACTAAACTTTGGTAACGGGCTGCTGTTTCAAATACTCGTAGTGCATTTAATGAGGGAAGATTTTTCATTGCTGTCCTTTTGAGCGGTGTTGCGCATTATCGTTGATTTTTTCTCAATCATTCTAGCGTAAATTAATCGTTATTCTTTAGCCAAAAAATAAAGAAAATAAGTCAGTAAAATGTGATAAATGATGATCAGAGGACATAATGACAGAGTTAATTGCTGTAGCCGTTATTACTATTCTTGCTGTTATCAGCCCTGGCGCTGATTTTGCGATGATTACTCGTAACAGTTATCTTTATGGCCGATGGGCAGGTATAGTGGCGGCTTTCGGGATAGCGTCAGGTGTCTTGGTTCATGTTACTTATTCCATTCTGGGTATTGGTATTTTGATTGCTCATTCTCCCAATATATTGCTTGCTATAAAAATGGCTGGAGCGGCTTACCTGATCTATATCGGCTACAAAACACTTATCTCAAAAACGACAGTTGGTGTTGATATTAACTTAAACAAAACTGCTTCAATGGCATCTTTTAGGACAGGTTTTCTAACTAATGTATTAAATCCAAAAACAACACTTTTTGTTGTCAGTATATTTACTCAAATTGTTTCACCATCGACTGGTATTGGATTACAAATTGGTTATGGGATCTTTATGTCTCTTATGCACCTTATCTGGTTTATTGGCGTGGCTGTTTTCTTCTCTCACCATAAACTCAGAGCCACAATGTTAGAAAAGCAAACCGTACTTAATCGTATCATTGGCATTATTTTAATGGGATTAGGTGTTTCTTTGGGGGTAATCCCTATCACCAATTGATACGTTACAAAAGTGATTTTAAAACAACCGTAAGAGGTCACGATTATGCCAATCAACTTTAACGCACCAGAAAATAAACATACTTATTTTGGTCGTGAGGCTCAACAAGAATGGTTCGATTTAATGCAGAAGTTGGTCGATCCATGTGATAAGGAAATCGCGGATATTGGTTGTGGTGGTGGTATTTATTCTCTGGCCTGGCGGAAAATGGGCGCTAAAAAAGTCACTTGCGTTGATTTTTCCCAACAGATGTTAGCTGATGCAGCGGAAAATACCCAAGGTTTGCCAAATATCGTTATCAAACAAGGTGATGCTCTTTGCACTGGCTTACCTGATAGTAGCCAGGATATTGTCTTTGAAAGAGCGCTGATCCACCATATCCGTCGAGAAAATAGAATCTCTTGTTTTGCTGAAGCTCATCGATTATTGCGTTCTGGCGGAGTATATCTCTTGCAGGATAGAACCTTGCAAGATATCCAATTTCCTGGATCGCCTGAACATATTCGTGGTTATATCTTCGACGTCTATCCTCACCTGATGAATTTTGAAAATCAACGCAGGCCAGACAATATTGAAGTGATTGATGGCTTACAATCCGTTGGTTTTAAACAAGTTAAAGCATTTTCTCTTTTGGAAAAAAAGACTGTCTATAAGAATTTTTCACAATTAGCCGTAGAGCTTCAGGCGCGTAAAGGGCGCTCTATATTGCATGAATTAAGTGATGAAGAGATAGCTTATCTAATCAAGCATATTGAAAAATCGCTGGGTAATGATACAGATATCGTTGAGAAAGATTTTTGGACTGTATGGATGGGAATAAAATAAAGAATATCTGCGATGGATGTCTTGTGGAGCATCCATCGCACGAGCCAATTGATGACGTAATAGTGACACATTACATAATTCGGTACTTACTGCGAATATCCCTGACTTGAGATTTTAATTGTCCACAACCTCCCCAAATTTCTGTTCCATCACTTTTATCTGATATACACCGAAAACCGGCTTCGGTAAGTGATTGGGCAAAAAACGGCATATTTTCTGAAGGATTCAATGTTATGCCATTGATATCACTCACTTCATTCAAGTACTTTAACTTGATAATGAATGTGTCTTTATCCACCAGATCTTTTAACCGTGCCAAATCCTCTTGGGAATCATTGATTCCCTCTATCATCAGATAATTGACGATAACAGGTACACCTGTATGGTGATGATATGTTGAAAAATGGTCAAGAAGGTCTTTGATACCAAATTTTGCTTTTGATGGAATGAGCATGTCACGCTGTTCGTCTGTGGTGGCATGAAGAGAAATGGAAATCATATCAAGCGGAAGCTCATAAATTTTATCTCCAGCGTGGCGAATACCCACTGTTGTCAGGGTAACCCTATTTGCCAATGTTTGTTTTTTGAACTCAGTTATTGCCCCGCTGATCTCTTTCAGATTCAACATTGGCTCACCCATTCCTGCAAACAATATCGTATTAAGCCTTTGGCTGTCACCCAATGCTCCTGAATGCAATAAATGTTCATGACATAACAAGACTTGCTGTACTATTTGTTCTGTTGTCATATTTCCCAACGGCTGTTGTCTGCCTGTTTCACAAAACACGCAACCAACCGCACAACCGTATTGGCTGGATATGCAGAGATAAGGCAAATGTTGATCTGTATGCATAAAGAAAGTCGATTCAACGCTTTTTCTTAAATCTGAGTCATTTGCTGATAGCAAATATTTCTTGGAGCCATTTTCTGACTCTACTATTTCGCTGATTTTCATTTTTACACCTTCTCAATATTCTTGGGCACGGCGATGCATATCAGAGACTCCGCACATTTTTGGACTGGACAACGGCAAGTTAGATTGCATAACTTCTTGATGTGTTTTAACGGGATCAAGGAATAATTGATGGATTTCATCCATATCCAGTTCGGAAAGATAACCACTATTAATCCCTTGATAATTTTCTGGAACAGTGGTTGTGGTAGGAAATACGAGCTGATCAGGGTATAACCGACCACTCCAAAATTCGTCGCCTTTATCCAATGGCTTAACCATATCAGGATCAACAATTTCAGAAATTTTAGCCTTGTTAGGGAATCGCAAGCTGTTTTCGGCTGCCGGATAGTCATGAATTACCATCCAATCGACAATATTTTGTTGTCGTTCCATCAATCCAATATCTTTAAAGAATGTTGTTAACACAATGGGGATCACGATCCCTCCTGCGTTGCGATAATACTCAATAAAAGCGAGCCGTTTCTTTAATTGCTCATTGGTATCTAATGCACTAACCGAAACTCTCATCTCAGCCTTTACCGTGATTAAACGCTGCGCAATATCATCAGTCATCTTTTTAAAGAATTTGGTGATGAAAATCATTAAGATCCCAGTTTCTCGTGCCAATTCAGCCATTCGCGTAGATACGGCCCAATTCCATGAAGGATCACTATTCCACCCGCATCTGACGTATTTTTGTGAATCAGGTAATGCTTGTAGATCGCCGGAAAAAATATCTTCATCCAAGTGATTATCGATACGTTTACCAAAGTCGATCCCATTTTCCCAACTAGAGATAGCGGAAAAACACATGCCATAACAAGCCATACTTTCTGGTAAACAACCAGTTACGACATCTGTGGTTAAGCTATTAAATGGCAAATCACCCGCTATTCCTGCCCTGATTAACATAGGTTCGGCAGGACTAAGATTACGCCCATGAATATATTTTTTATTACTATCTCTAATCAATTGAGTAATGGATTTCTCTTTTTCTCTTGATAGGTTCATATCAAATTCCCCCCAACAGTCCAACCAGGTATCTCCGGTTGGTAGGATGTATCAGGATATATTTTCAATCCTTTGATAAATCTATTTCCGGTAAAACATTCGCGGCGATGTAAAAGTTGGCTATTGTCATATAGTAACAAATCGCCTTCTTCCCATTGATGGGAATAAATATTTTCTGGTGACAAGATCTTATCTAAAATGGCGTTTTTGAGTATGTCTGAGTTTGGTAATATTTTCTTATCGAGAAAAAATGCGATAGTATTTTCACTAACATAAACAAAACGTCGTTTCGTTTGTATATTTTCGAGCATGACCGGATGAGCAACGGTAATATGAGGCACATTGTCATGTGAAGCTGCTGGCTGGCGAGTAGAATACAAATTATTCATTATCGATATTTCATCATGGGTGAAACCAAGGTGGTTTACCGCTGTTGAAGCAAAGGATGTATTGCCCCCACTAAACTGCACAACTTCACCATATAAGATGCTAACGGAGGCCGGATTAATCCTAAACTCCTGATCAGAATGCCAAAAGTCGGTATCATTTCCGGCAAAACCCAATTGTTCACCATTGCTATCACAAATATTTGTTAAATAAGCGATGTATTTTCGATTGTCTGATAATGAAATTTTTCTGGCTGGTTCTTCGAGTCTTCCGCTTCCTATATACTGTGCAAAATTCACTAGTGCCTCATCATCCATCTTTTGATTTTTGAAAATCAATAGAGCGTATTCTGATAAGTATAACTTTATTTTTTTATATTCTTCTGATGATAACTCTGAAAGACTTTGGCAGGTTATATAAGCACCAAATCTTCCCTTGATAGGCTCGATTTTAAACGACATATATTATTCCTTCTTTAGTTAGAGATTATTGGTGATTTTATGTTTTATAAAAAAATTAATATAAAATGATAAAATATTTTAATCTTTTTTGATTATATTGACTCTTTATTCTTTGATGATTTGGTTAATTTATTTGATGTGTAATAAAAATCATATTTAAATAATAAAAGCCGTTAATTTATATTTAATTTCTATTTTTTAATTAATAAATATTATGTTTTTATTTAGAATAAATTTAATCGTGATGATTTATGATTTAAACATCAATAATTTCAGTTCGCATTGATAATATCTTTATTTTGTGATAATAATCACATTATTATGTTGATAGATTGTTGTTTTTATTTATTGTTTTATATTTCAAATGATTATGTTTGTGTTGTGGGTTTTTGAAATAAGAAAGAGCTTAGATAAATATAATTCTTTTTTTAATTAATAAGCAGTTTTTCAATTAGTTAAACAATATCGATATACGCACAATTTACAACACGCTGTGAAACGTGATTTCTCCCTGCAAAGCAGGGAGAAATCACATGCATTTTGAAGTTATTGGTATAAACATTTAAATTGATATTTATTAACCAATAAATGGTGTATCTAGTTCTAATTTTAACCGGGACTTTTTCTCTTCTTCATCAACAATCTGGTTCAATTTCTTCACAAAGATAGCTTGAAGTTGCTGCCAAAACTCTTCAAAGTGCTCTTCATTGCGTAAGCAATAAGTCATTACCGCTGCGCGTAGTACATAGATATTGCGTACTTTTTCCCATTCATTACGGCTAAAACCGCATTTCTCTGCATAGTGCCACGGTGTATCACCATATTCTTTATAATCTAATATGGTTGAGGAAGTGAGAAAATCATTGGCATAAGCACGTCCTGTGGAATATGAGCAAAGCTCGTATAAACGCTTGTTAAGCGCATTATGATTGCTCAGACTTTCGCTGCCAATTTCTTTGAACGTAAAGTTGATCATATGGAAATCAGGGGATGGAAAGATATGTACTTCAAATTGATGTTTACCAATCTCTATTGGTGGTAAGTTTGCCAATTTATTCAACAACCTTTGTGCTGTGACGATACCCGCCGCAATTATTTTACCATATCCATTAATATTCAAAGGTAACAGACGATGAGCAGCCCAAAGTGCCGCTGCTGTTGCTCCCGATTTTGAACCTTCCATGATGGATGAACCAAGAATTCCCCGACTGACGCTATTTGTTTTTTCATCGTGGTCTTCAAATACATAGGCTGCATGTGAAGAGATCAATTCGAGAATACGCTTGTCTTTCATGCAGACAGCTCCCGCTGCATATTGAATGAAACCAACTTTATGTGGATCCACAGTAATCGAATCGACTTCTTTTAATGCCTTGAAGCTTTGGTAAACTTCAGGTTTTGGCCAATTGATATTTTCCGGCATAATCCCCACCGAACGGTGGTAACTGGCCAACTCATCATATTCTACAAATTCACCCTGCTCATTTAGGAGCATGGAACACGCATATCCTGCATAAGCTGCATCAACGTGAATGTAGAATGATTCGCCATAACGTTCCTCACACTCTTTCCTCAACGCAATGATTTCATCAATCCGATCAATGGCTCCAACTTCCGTTGTGCCCACCACGGCAATCATTGCCAGGATTGGTTCACCTTGTTCAATTAATTCAAAGATGATTTTCCGTATTTGGGCAATGTCAGTTTGATAGTTATCATTTACAGGTAATGGAATAATGTTTTCTTGGCCAATACCAAAAATATCTGCAGCTTTCATCCAAGAATAGTGCTTGGATTGTGGAACCAGTAATTTGCCTAGAATTTCTGCTTTAACTCCCGTACCACGGCATGTCATGTCGCGAATTTCTTCAAACAATTCACGTTCTTGTAGCGCGGTAATCAGATCTAAAAGTTCAGCGGTTGGCATATTTTTCAATTGCCGGGACGTTTTATGTTCGATGAGATCTTTTGCTTTAGGATGCTGAGATATAGCAAAGGGCAATGTTTTTAAATTCCTGGCTACCCACAGCCCTTCATAATTAGCTACTGTGCCACCCGATGTGATATGTCCCCAGGACTTTTTCGGGTCATAACCAAACATGCGGCAAAGATCTAATCCTGATTCAAGCTCTAATTCTGTTGTTGTTGGAGACGCTTCGTAACTACAGTTATTCGGGTTGTACATCATGGCCATAACGTAGGCAAGATTAGAAACCATTAAGGTATCGCTATTAATATGGCCAAGGTAACGAGGAGAAAAGAAAGGAATAGACGTGTTTTTCAATTTTGCTGACAGCTGATTTAAGATCCCTTCTGTACGATAAAGTGTTTCTCTATAGTTATGTTCATAGCGATCAACGGATGTGACTAGGGTTGAATCTTCGGGGTGAAAACCTGAACGCCAGTGTAAATGTTCGCTCACTGCATAATCTATCATCTCTCTAAAAAAAACAGCGTTTTCTGATTTTGGTCCCAAAAATAATGCATCTACATTTAAATTAGGATGAAATTGTTTAGTCATGATGAGTAACCTTTTTAATTGATTATTTTTATCTTGTCTTAAATTGAGTTTTTATAAAATCATTAATGGATTTATTTTTATTTTCTGTTTTTAACGACAAGTGCATTGAGGAAGTGATAAAACCCCTACAATAACTAACCGAAAACGATTTTTTAATTTTCTGCCACAGAAAAAACATTCTGTAATATTATGCTGGCGAATCAACTTACTTTATATAGATATAAAATATAATCCTTATTACATTAATAATTAACTTATTATTAATTTTGTGCGCTACCACAAAGAAATGAAAAGACACCCAATAGTAACTAATTACAAATATCTTTTTTGAAAATATAAATGTGGTGACTTTTATGCATAACAGAAACTATGACATTGCCATAGTTTCTGTTATGTCGAAAGAAGAGTGAAAAGAGTATGATAACCAGTTGAGATAGTATTAATTGTTTATCATATTTTTCACATAATAAAAAATGTATATTGATTGATTGTTTCTGCAACAAACATAAGTGCCGTCCCAGAGATAATATAATAGTTATTATTAATCAATGAGTTATATTTTTCCTTCCATAGGGAATAAGTCCAGATTGCCATTGCGATAATATACAGGCACCATGAAATCATTCTTAATCCAAAGGCACTTTTGATATTAAATTCAGCTTGATGTGGAAAAATGATATTATTATTAACAATTGTACTTTCCGTTAACCATTCCATATAGGCAGGTTGTTCGATCAGTCGCATTGTGACGCTAATGAAAACAACCAGTAAAGCTGATATCACTAATTTGAGCGCTAATCTTCCTCGAAAATATTTTCCTACCGGGTAGTAAATAACTGACAGCGCTAATGCCGGTCCTAACGTAAATACTGCGCTATAAAATAGAAAATAGGTATTAATGTTTGTCCAAGTCAGCATGGCATTATTGACATAAATAATTGTCATATAGTAAAGATCAATTAAACCAATAATTCCAATTGCCAAAACAATGTAGATATAGGTACGTTTTGTGATCATAAAAAAAATCGTATATAAAACCAGTAGACTAAAATAAATGATTGCAAAAATTGTTTCTGTGTTTGCCCATTTCTGTATTACATTTTGCAATGTGTGATAAATACTAAATGGGTATTCTTCTATCTTCAAAGAAGCAGATAACCCTATTCCTGCCAACGTGCTGCTGATTAATAACGTTCTTAGGAATATTTTTTGAGCAAAAATGGTCGCTGAATGTTGCAGCATGTTTAACCCATGCTGAATCCAGTAAATATAAAGACTGCTCATCAATACGAACCCTACTGAGCTTTGTACTATCATTGTAAATGCAATTAACGACCATTCATTCATCTCACAATCCTCTATTCCATTTCTTTGTAACCAGATAACGTCATCGACGCATATTATATCCATATATTGTTAACTCAATTTCAGTTTTATTGAGATATTATATTGAGTGGTGTAAATTTCATGCAGGCTCGATATTGAACAAAAAAATTTCATTTTTTCATCTGGTGATGATAAATACCACGATTAATGGCAGTATCTTGCTCTTATCAGAGCAACCTAAATATGTTAAGTTTACGTATATTAATCACTTCTAATGAGCACTCCTTATGATCCCGGAAAAACGTATTATTCGTCGGATTCAATCTGGTGGTTGTGCAATCCACTGTCAGGATTGTAGCATTAGCCAGCTTTGCATTCCTTTTACTTTAAATGAACATGAACTTGACCAGCTTGATAACATCATTGAACGTAAGAAACCTATCCAAAAAGGGCAAACGTTATTTAAGGCCGGTGATGCACTAAAATCACTCTATGCCATCCGCTCTGGAACTATTAAAAGCTATACTATTACTGAAGAGGGTGATGAACAAATTACAGGTTTCCACCTTGCTGGTGATTTGGTTGGATTTGATGCGATCATTAATATTGAACACCCAAGCTTCGCCCAAGCGTTGGAAACTTCAATGGTATGTGAAATTCCCTTTGAAACTCTAGATGATCTTTCTGGGAAAATGCCCAATCTTCGCCAACAAATGATGCGTTTGATGAGTGGAGAAATTAAAGGCGACCAAGAAATGATCCTGTTACTCTCCAAAAAGAACGCAGAAGAAAGATTGGCTGCTTTTATTTACAACCTGTCACGTCGCTTTTCACAACGCGGTTTCTCACCGCGTGAATTCCGCCTCACTATGACACGCGGTGATATTGGTAACTACTTAGGCCTGACTGTTGAGACAATTAGTCGCTTACTTGGCCGTTTCCAAAAAAATGGAATTTTAGCCGTCAAAGGTAAGTATATCGCGATAGAAGATATGAATAAATTGACCGTGTTGGCTGGTAAGTCTCCAGCTAATGTTTCTTAATAAACGTTAGTTAAATTTTAGGCCAATCACGATATTTTGCTGATTTGGCTTATTCTTACCCTGTTATAGTTGTCCATATTGGTTTATCTTCTTATGAAAGAGGTATTCAGACTCTGCGAGGAACCTTATATGGCAAACTATCAAAACCTCTTGGTTGCAATTGACCCTAATCAGGATGATCAGCCCGCATTAAGGCGCGCAGTCTATATCGTGCAGCGTAATGGTGGGAAGATTAAAGCGTTTTTACCTATTTATGATCTTTCATATGACATGACCACCTTGCTTTCCCCAGAGGAAAGGAATGCTATGCGGAAAGGGGTCATAGGCCAACGAGTCGCTTGGATAAAACAACAAGCCCATTACTATCTTGAATCAGGCATTGATATTGAGATAAAAGTGGTTTGGCATAATCGCCCTTATGAAGCCATTATTCAAGAAATTATTAGTGAAAATCACGACTTATTATTGAAAATGGCACATCAACATTCCCGATTGGAATCAATGATTTTTACACCACTTGATTGGCATCTGCTACGTAAGTGCCCTTGTCCAGTCTGGATGGTTAAAGATCAAGTATGGCCAGAAAATGGTTCCGCTGTTGTTGCTGTCAATTTATCTAATGAAGAACCTTACCATAATGAACTGAATCTGAAATTGGTGCGTGAGACACAAGAACTCGCCAATCGAGTTGTAAAAGACCCTCTGATCCATCTTGTTAGTGCTTATCCAGTAGCCCCTTTAAATATTGCAACTGAATTGCCTGACTTTGACCCTAATGTGTATAACCAGGCGTTGCGTGGCCAACATTTAATCGCAATGAAAGAGCTGAGGCAGAAATTCTATATTGATGAGCAGCAAACTCACGTTCACGAAGGTATACCGGAAAAAGTCATCCCTGAAATATGTGATGAACTCAACGCTGGTGTGGTTGTTTTAGGTATCCTTGGTCGAACTGGGTTATCAGCCGCGTTTCTTGGTAATACTGCCGAACATGTCATTGATCGACTAAAATGTGATTTATTAGCTATAAAGCCTGATGGTTTTGTTTGCCCAATCAAGATAGATGTTGAGTAATGTGTTTAGTCGTTGATAGATTGCCCGGATTTTATTTCGGGCAGTCATAAATTGTACATAATGATTCATATAAATTCACAATGATTTTAGCCAGTTGAATTTATTTAAGATGATCAATTTACTTTGTTTTTTTCTTACGAAAAACCAGAGCCAAACCGATTATTATTGCGAACATTCCAAGGATGCTTAAAGTAGATAATGTATTACCTAGAAATAAGTAATCCATTATTGCTGTTACTCCTGGAACAAGGTAAAACAAGCTAGTGACATTAACCAGATTACCAGCTCTGATAAGTCGATAAAATAATAATTGAGCGACTACAGAAATCACTAAACCAAGCCATAATGCAGGTACAATAAAACCGATGACAGGTTCAATATGAAAGGGAGTGAAAGGTATAAATAACAGGCAAAGCAATAAACTTACGCCATATTGTAATGGTAATACTTCGGAGGGATCTTGCTGGATTTGTTTCTGAAAAATGGCGCCAATACTCATACAGGCCAGTGCAGCTAAAGCGAAAAAAGTCCCGGAAAAGGAAAATCTTGTCAAAACTAATCCTTGAAAAACAACAAGTACTAATCCAATGAAAGACAGGGACAATCCTACTAAACGGTACGCAGTGAAGTTTCTTTCTATCACCCACAGTGTAATAATTGGCTGAATTCCCATTACTGTAGCCAGGATACCAGGGGTTATGCCATTTTCTAATGCCAGAAAATAAAAAATGGAATATCCTCCAATGATCAACAATCCCACTGCGGCAATTTTATTTCTGCTTCCAGAAGCAGGAAGAAAACGTTTTTTGAACATGCAGAGTAGTAGCAAAAATAGAAACGCAATCGTAAAACGCACTATCAAAATGGCAAAAGGAGAACTATGATCCAATCCCCAACGAGAAAAAATTGCGCCACTACTCCATAATAAAACAAAAAAGGAAGTTGAACCGTAGGCACTCCAAAGTGTCGTTTTTTTGGCCATACAAATATACCTATTATAGTTATTTATAAAAGGTTAATAATTAACACTGAATGAAGTAATTTGTCGAATAATATTTGACCGAAGAAAAATAGAACAGAATCTCGGTCATCTTTTTATCAAAAATCCAGATTTTTGGCCGCATTTCTTAGACGTTCATCTCCACGGCGATCATACTTTTGGGTTGTCGTGATGCTTGAATGCCCCATTGCATCTTTGACAGTCACGATATCTTCACCATTGTCCAACATGGCTGACGCAAAAGTTCTGCGCATATCGTGCGGGGCAAATTTTTCCAATCCGCTTTCTATTCTGCGTATTTCAAGAATGTGATAGATAGCTTGATCTGATAAACGATCATCAGTGACATCATCATGACGACGAATTCGGGTAAAAAGTGGGCCTGGGTGATCTCCACGTACTTCCTCTATCCAACGATTTAAACGTTCCCAGGTTCCTTCTGGCATATAGGACAACCGCTCTTTATTCCCTTTTCCCATGACTCTTAATGCTTGTTCGCGATGAATAATGTGCTTCATATCGAGTGAAACAATTTCTGAGCGACGAAGCCCGCACCCCAAAAGCACACCGATAATGGCAGCATCGCGTAACCCTTTTGTGCTGATATCATTTTCGCAGGTAAAAAATAATGTTCTGATTTCAGAACGCTCAAGTGCCCTGCCTTTTGGCAGCCGATTTCCCCTGACAGATCGCACCTGTTTTATATGCTGAAAATTGTCGGTATCGAGTTGTTTCATTGTCCATGCTTCTAATGCAACTCCTTTCAAGGCCGAAAGATAAGTATTAATTGTTGCGGGAGCTTTACCTGAAGCTGAAAGCATTTCCATAATGGCTTGAACATGGTGGCGACGAAGTGCATGCCAAGTACAGTCCTGCACATTTTGATATCCCAACATTTTTGCCACGATATCTAGAAATGATTTCATAGTTTGGCGGCTGCGTTTTGATCCCAGACTGACAAGATAAGCAATGGCGGGGTTGTTATGGAACTGTTTTTCCGATGCTGATAGTGACATCAGCATCCCTGTTTCTTGTTGGGAATCGATCGGTACAATCAATGATTTTTCATCATTGCTATTTTCGTGGTTGAACGGAATAGACATTTCCATTTTCCTTATGGTTTATTTTTGTTCAATTTGGTGAGGGTTTGATGGTTGCGCTCTGTAAAAATCACAGTTTTCCCTTTGCTCATCTTATGCAATAAATCTTACTTTTTCAAATGGCTCTTTTAATAAGTAGAAGTGTTTTGAAGAAAAAAGTCTAAATATAATCCATGATAACAAATTGAATTTAATGAAAATTTATTACAAGAGGTTAAAAATTACTCTGGAGAGTATTTTGTTGAATTACTCTTCGCTCTCTTTGGTATTTCGGTACCTTGTATTACACACAATGATCGTTTTCCACCTGGCTGATCTGTGGTCACTTGGAGAGAGAAATGCAATAGGTATCCGGTACAACGATGTTGTGGCTGTAATATATAATTGGTCACCGTCAACACCGCCCAATGTACAATTCGAGACTTGTTCTGGGACTTTAATCTTACCTATCTGTGCACCAAATTGATTAAAGATGATAACACCGTCTAAACAACTGCAATAGATATTCCCTAACTTATCAACACAAAAACCGTCAGGAAATCCGGGTGATACAGTAGCAAAATGTTTGCCCGCGCCTAATGTTTTGCCTTGTACTGGATAGATACGAAGTTCATGTCTGCCATTCCTAGGAAAATCGATAATAGACATATCAGCAATATATAGCCATTTCTCATCTGGAGAAAATGCCAGTCCATTTGGACGTTGAACATCACTGGTTACAATCGAGATACGACCATCATCTGGATCATAACAATATACATAGCACCCAATAATCTGGCTTTCTGATTTATACCCTTCATCATCACTGATAATTCCGTAAGGAGGATCAGTAAACCAAATCGTTCCGTCAGAACGCACAACGACATCATTGGGTGAATTGAATCTTTTACCATCTATTTTATCCACCAGCATTATGACGCTACCGTCTTTCTCTGTGCGAGAAATACATCGCCTACCATGTTCACAACTGATCACCCTTTCTTCTTTATCCAACACATTGCCATTGGCGTAGTTAGAGTGTTGCCTCCAGACACTGACCCCATCATTTTCTGACCAGCGAAACATCTTATTTCCTTTCACATCACTAAAAATAATAGCATTTTCAGTTGGGAGCCAAACCGGACCTTCTGCCCAGATAGCAGGAGAGCAGAGTTTTTCTAAATATGTTTCCATTATCGTTACCCTTCTATTTTAGGAATGTCGGTTCTGGCTCTTCTCTTCTTTAATCCATTTGCAACTTCTTGCATCACAAAATGATCCACTTTTAGTAACTTCACAGAGAGAGCAGTCAGAAAATAACCTATTGCAGGAATAATGGTAAAAAGCATGATGATTGATAACTGAACATGCTCACTCTGTGCCATTTGATTCGCATCATAATTAACCAATGTCAGTAATCCGCTGACTAATGAACCTGAAAAAGCCAAGCCTAATTTAAGCGCTAAAAAATTACATGAAAAATTAATTCCAGTTAAACGCTTGCCTAATTTATATTCACCGTAATCATCAACATCAGCCATAATTGACCAATTAATCGGTTGAGCAATTTGGTGAATAATATTGAGTATAAAATAGATGACCAATGTTAAATAAAACATATCTGGGGGGACGAAATAGAGTAATAAGGAAAGCAGCGCCATAACCAAACTCACCCAATAAAATATCCTGAGTTTACAAAAACGATCACTTAACGGCTTGGCTAAAGCGCTGCCAATCGTCATACCAATGACGCCTAAACTCAAAAATAGGGTGGAAAATAGCTCAGTGGCGTGCATCACCCATTTCAGGAAATACATGGCAGCAGCCATTCTGATAAAACCGGGCAATGCGTTAATGAAAGTGATAAGCAATAAACGAGGCCATTGATCATTGCGCAAAATATCACGATAGTTTTTTAAGATTGAATCCCGCGTCGGGATCATCGGACTCACCCGCTCTCTGACTAAGGAAAAACAGAGCACAAACATAACCAGGCCAACCGAAGCCAGCAGAATAATCGCACCATGATAGCCTTTTGCTTTATCACCCTGACCAAATAGGCTGACCAACGGCAGTAACGATGATGTCAAAATAAGAGTGGCAACACCAACCCCAATGAATCTGAAACTTTGGCAAGCAACACGTTCGTGGTTGTCATAACTCATCACACTCCCCAATGAACAATAGGGAATATTAATAAATGAATAACTTATTGACATCATTAAATAAGTGATGAATGCATAGATAGCTTTGCCAGTGTAGCCCAAGTTTGGGGTAGTAAACATTAATACCGTAAATAAGGCATATGGGAAGGCAAAAAAGAGAATATAGGGCCTGAATTTACCCCACCTTGTCTGCGTCCTGTCTGCAAGATAGCCAATGATGGGATCTGATATCGCTTCAATGAGCCTGACACCTAGCCAAATAGCGGCAACTGTACCAGCATTAAGGCCATAAATATCTGTATAATAAAAGTTTAAAAATAGAAATACAGCCCCACCAACAATATTACAACCTGCATCGCCAAATCCGTATCCTATTTTTTCTAGAACAGAAATTTTCTCTTTCATAATTAAAACCCATATTTTATTCGCAAAAAATTACAGGCTATCTTTTTGTCCATAATAAGCATTGACTCCATGCTTACGTAAATAGTGTTTGTCCAGTAATTCTTGCTGCATAAATGTAATGGGTTTAATTGCCAGGAAAATAAACTCATATAAGCGCATTCTTCAAGAACAACGGCATTATGTACCGCATCCGCCGCATTTTTCCCCCATGTAAAAGGCCCGTGGGAATGAACCAAAATGGCAGGAATTTTCATTGGATCGAGATTTTGTTCGATAAATGTTTTAATAATCACCTCACCCGTTTGGCGTTCGTAATTTCTGCGGCTTGCCAGCCGTAGCTTCCTCCCCGCATCCAGTGATTGGCATTACGTAATGCCACCAAACCTATGCCATGTTCCGCTGCTAATTCTGTGGCTCTATCCATCATTGCCTTAGCAGTGAGGTTGCCAATCGCACGTTGTGCATCCCACTGTTCAATGGCCCCCAACGATGCCACACATACAGGCTTGGCCTCGGGAATGATATCGCCGGCATCAAGCTGCTGGACAAAGCGGGGAAAGCGGTTTATGCCGTGTGAATACACACCGTACTCGGTGGTGGTGGCGAACATCTCCGCACATGCATCTGCGGTTTCAGCTTGAACACCATGAGCAAGCAATATCTGAGTAAGTTGCGCTTTTAATTGCTCAAAGGTGATTTTCATCCCAACCTCCTCAACACGGATCCTAATGATAGTAATCCTATGAAATAGATATAAGATGGGAGTATTGTATTTATTCAAACTTCAACATTGGGGTAATAAAATCTGTAATTTTTGACGTTATTACTGGTATAACAAGGGAGAGAAGAAAGAGAATGCTGAATAAAAATATTTTATAAGGAAGTACTATGAACTCTCTTTTGGCAGCAACTAAAAAAAGTACCCGGCATTACGGTATTGCATTATGGGCGGGTTTTCTCGGTGGAAATATTGCCAGCTTTGTGAAATCTTTGTGAAATGGGGAACAGAAAATCTTATGCCCCCCAGAACCCCCGACAGAGCTATCCCCCCAGTTGAAATGCTGCAAGATTGGGGATTTAAAGTAAACGATATGGTTTATCATTACTCTGGACATATTGTTAATTGGGGAGTGGCAAGCGTTCACCATCTCTTCTCCATCATTTTTGCCATGGTTTATTCTATTTTTCCGACCGTAAAATTATGGCACAGTGTCGCCTTTGCCCTGCTTATTACCGTTGTTTTCCACGGCATGGTGTTGCCCATGAATGGATGGTCACCACCTTTCTGGCAATTGCCTTTCGATGAGATTTTCTCTGAGATCATTGGCCATATTATTTGGATGTGGACAATTGAAGTGTTTAGACGTGATATCCGTAACCGAATGACCCCAAAAGCTGAGTGATTATTTTTAACGTGTCAGTGCGATAAATCCCTCTTCCAGGCCATGAACCTCTATCCCTTACCCGAAAATGGCGCTTTGATTTCTTTATGTAAGTATTGTTCTTGTAATTGGTGTGCCTGTATTTGTTTCCAATGGTGAGTAATTACTCTGAAAATGGGTTTAACTGATTTACTTTGTGACATCGTCACTTATTTTACCTGACAAGCTTTGGAGAAAATCGGATTGTATTAATAATTATAATGTATTTAGGGTGCATTGAGGATACTTTATGAAACAGAGTGGTACAATTTCATCACCTTAGCCAGGCTTACGGGACAAGCGCCTTCGCCAGAAAGGATAAATACTTTGGCTAGTAACCTACAAAATTTATGGATCCATAAATGAATATTTCGACAATAAAGCAACCAGCCTATCAGATTTTATTCTTACTTTTGTTTCGTTCGCGCTGGGCATTTATCATTGCTATCTTTGCCAGTATCGCCAATGGTATTTCTAGTGTTTCTTTGATTACATTAATTAATAGAGCTGTGACGATCCCCAAAGAAAGTTACTCTTCACTCGCTTGGTATTTCGGTATCCTGGTTGTGTTGGCTATTACTTGTCGCATATTGAGTGGCGTGATTTTCGCTAAATTAAGCCAGAACACAATAGCGAAAATGCGCCAACTTATTTCAGAGCGCGTTGTTAGTGCCCCCTTTCGCCAGATTGAGCTATTTGGCTCGTCTCAAGGTCAATCTATTATTACTGATGATACAACTAATGTATCAATATTATTCTTCACTTTACCTAATATCATAATGCAGGGATCTATTGTACTAGGCTGCCTCGGTTATCTGGCTTGGTTATCCTGGCCTATATTTTCCTTAGCATTGATTGTAGTCATCATTGGTTCAGTGGGTTATAGCCTTGGTGGAGCTAAAGCTATCTCTTCGTTCAAAGCCGCGGGCAAGGCGCAAGATCGTCTCTTTAGTCACTTCAATGCGTTATTTTCTGGTGCAAAAGAGTTGAAGTTACATTTCTCACGTGCTCAGTCTTTTTTTACCCACTCGCTTAATAGTGAAATTGATGCGGTACGCCAGCATCGTACTCGTGCTTTTAGTGTTTATGCCTTTGGCACTGGTTGGATCCTCTTCTTATTTTATGTGTTCTTGGGCGTGGTAATATTCGCTCCGATAGTAATGCCCTCTCTTGAAACAGCAAGGTTATCGGGTTATCTAATTATCTTTCTGTTTATGTTGATGCCCTTGGATGGGTTGCTAAACAGTATTCCAGCACTGAATGCTGCTCGTGTGTCGCTAGACCGAATTGGAAATGTACTTTCTGAATTGAATGCACAAGATCACTTTGGTCAACAAATCTCTGCTAATGAATTTGGGAAAGTTCATTCACTACGCCTGTCTGGTATCACCCATAGTTATTATCGAGAGAAAGAGGATGAAGTATTCCAACTTGGCCCCATTGATATGGAACTTAAAAGGGGAGAAATTACTTTTCTGATCGGTGGGAATGGTAGTGGTAAGACGACTCTAGCCAAGTTATTAGTCGGCCTCTATACACCGGAAAGTGGTGTCATTACTGCTGATGGACAGGTAATTACTGACAACAATAGGGCAAACTACCGACAATTATTTTCAGCGATTTTTTCTGATTTCCACCTTTTCGAAACTTTGGTCGGTCTGGGTGACTCGGATTCAACATTGGATGCACGTGCTAATGCGTTACTCGCTAAACTACATTTAGATCACAAGGTAAAAATTGAGAACGGTTGTTTTTCGACCCGTGATTTATCGTTAGGACAACGGAAACGTCTTGCCTTGGTGGTTGCCTATTTGGAAGACCGGCCATTTTATCTGTTTGATGAATGGGCGGCTGATCAAGATCCGCTGTTTAAGGCGGTATTTTATCAGGAATTACTGCCCGAATTAGCCGCGCGAGGTAAGGCCGTGTTGGCTATTACACATGACGATCGTTTTTTCCACTTGGCTGACCATTGTATCAAACTGGAAAATGGCCGACTTCTTAGTAAAGATGACCGTACTGAAATAGCTCAGTGATATATTTATATGCCTTACCAAATAGAAAGTTGAGTGATTATTTTTAACGTGGCAGTGCAATAAATCCCTCTTCCAGGCCATGAACCTCTATTCCTTCCGGCATAGCTTCGCCAACAGTGACCTGACGAGTTACAGCCTGCTGTTTTAAATCCGGGCGCCAGTTTACGGTTAATTGTCCATTATTAGCGCGAGTTAGCGCTGCTTCGGGTACAACAATTCCCTGTTCATTGCGATAAATAACAATATTGACTTTGGCACTCATTCCAGATCTGATAGGATGACTTTGATTCATAGATGAAATCACTTTGATCACAATATCATAATAAATTGCTGATCCTGGTTTATCCGTACTCACACTTTGCATCGCAATAGTCTCAATTTCTCCATCCAGAGGATGTTGAGAAAATCCCTCTCCAGTAATTTTTACTGCCTGCCCTTCTTTAAGTTTAGCGAGATCGGTTTCTTCTACCTGCGCCAATACCTGATATTGGGTTGTGTCCATAATTTCCAGTAATGGCATACCTTCGGTCACTCTAACGCCTGTTTGAATCGTTAACAGCTTCTTACTTTCTCCCTGTGTTGCCCTAAGTACGACACCCGAAAATGGCGCTTTGATTTCTTTATGTAAATATTGTTCTTGTAATGTCTGATAGCGGCTTGTTGCATTCTGAAGTTCCATCTCTGCAACACGCACATTATTCACGCTTCCTTTTTGTCGGATGGATGCAAGATCGTCCTGTACTGAAGCAAGTTCCGTTAATTGTCGGCGAAGTTGCTGCTGGAGGTTTTCCACTTCCATTTTTGGCACGATGCCCCGTGAAAACAGAGCCTGAGTTTTGGCAAGATTGTTTTTCAGTTCCATAACCATATGGTTGGCATTTTCAACGTTTCTTCTGGCGCGGATAACTTCCTGGCTGTTTTCCCAGTCATGCAATTGGTCAACGACTGATGAGGCTTTTATCATCTCAACTTGCGCTTGCCGAAGATCAATATCAATCTTTCGGGTATCAAGCGTCACTAATGTTTGGCCAGCTTTCACCCACTGCCCTTCTTTGGCCGAAACTTGTTTGATAATCGCATCAAATGGAGTAGGTATAGTTTCAAGACGTGCAGATTGTAGATTGCCGACCAAACCAAGTTGTTTTTCTATAACGGTTTGTTTTACTTCAATCCATTGTACTGACTCCTGAGCTGGTGATTGCTTTAAGGATAAAAAGACTAAAAAACAAGCCGCCACAATAAATATGCCAGCAATGGTCCATCGATAACGTTTAATCATTGAGTGTTATCTCCCAGCTTTCCAGTGTAGTACCAAGAATTTGATCGAGTTCAGCTTGAGCATTGAGATACTGAATAAGTGTGTTCAGGCGTGCATTTTCAGCATTTCTTAGGTCAGTTTCAAAACTCAGAACCTGAAAGTTGCTGGATAGGCCAGCCTGTAATTTTTCCTGTTCAATTTCGAGTTTCTTTTGAGAAAGTGAACTGGCTTTTATCGCTAATTGATATTCCTGCCAGCGTGATTCTGTGTCGCGGATTGCATTGATTATCTTTTGCTCCAGATTCGTTTTTGCCTCTTCCAAGCGTAAGGCTTGCTTCTGGACATTGACTTTCGCCTGAACTTCTGCTTGTTTCTGAGTCATATCTCCGATTGGAATATCCAATCGTATACCCACAAAATTTTCCCAGTTTCGGGTTTCAGAAGAGGATGAACGATTCTGCGATGTGCCACCAACCAATGATAAATCCCAGAGCCGGTCATTTCGTGCCTGCAATAATTGAATATCGGCTGTTTTTGCAGAAAGTAATTGAATAAGGTAGTCAGGCTGCTGGGCCTGTGCCTTGGCAATTGATTGTTCAATATTCAGATTAACATGCGTTCCTTTTAGCGTATCTGTAGCATAGATGGGAGTTTTATGGTTTAGGGCAAGTAACTTGAGTAATGCCAGCCTGGTGGAATGCACATTGTTTTCCGCCTCTTTGGCCGAAAGTTCCTGCATCGCCAAATCAGCCTGTGTTTGTATGATATCTGTCTGGGCCATTCTGCCTGCATCAATCAACTCTTTGTTAATCTCGACTAATTTTCGCATCCGCTTAAGGGAAGCGATAGATAATGATTGTTGTTCCTGAGCACGAAGTAATGCATGGTATGCAAAAATAATTTGCGTGATGGAATCGGAAATAGTCGCTTTTAAATTCAACCTATTGGTTTGTTCCTGGAGTTTAGCCAATAAGATCGGAGCATTATTAACATCGGTTCCTACTCCTCGTAAGAGAGGCTGTACTACAGTAATACTTGCGCCATCATTGTGAAGGCTATTAATCCCAGATCTCGTGCTTTCACGCGTCCAGGAAAGAGTAAAACGAGTTCCCAACGGGGTGAATAGTGTAGCATTCGGTGAAAGGTTAGTTTTCTTGAAATTTGCATCCTGATTTTTACCCGCAATGTAACGCCCACTTAGCTGTAGCTTTGGTGTAAATCGATCTTCTGCTACCCGTAAATCAAATTTTTGGGCGATACGATCCAGATAAACACTACGTATTGCGTAGTTATTTCTTAAACCCAGTGATATTGCATCACTCAACGATAAGCCTATAGCCTGTTCTGAGGCTTTCCGGTGCAGACTGTAATCAGGTTCTCGTTCCTGTTCAGATGCAGAGAGCACTGTTTGAGGAAAAATGAAAAACAAGGTCAGAGCGCCATAAAGAAAATATTTTTTAATCATCACGTAATGCCTGTACGGGTTCCATTTGAGAGGCTTTATGTGCGGGATAAAAACCAGAGATAAGTCCCGCCATGATTGAACTACCTATCCCTAAAGGAATAGATAAAGGGGCTAAAGAAAATGACCAGCCAGAATAAAGGACAAAAAGAAAGGCGACGATAATACCTGCCAGTGTCCCAAGAATGGCGCCGGCTAAAGTCAAGGCTGCTGCTTCATACAAAAAAAGGCGCCTGATATCTTGAGTTCTTGCTCCCAAAGCCATACGTAACCCGATCTCTTTTCTGCGGGCGGAAACGTTCATCAGCATTACATTGGAAATTGCAATACCGCCGGTGAGCAACGAAATACCCGCCAGCCCGATCAACATAAAAGAAAAGGTTTTGCTTTGTTCTGTCTGCCCTTTTAGTAATTGTTGGGCTACCCGAACATTAATATCAACTGCCGGAAATTTGCGCTTGAGCAAGGCCAATAAATCCTTCGCATCACTTTCTGTGGTTGCGGTCGTTATCGTGCGAGCAATGATGCCATTTAAATCGGTATTGGGTGAGATTTTACGCATGGCATTGATGGGCGCAATCACCACCGAATCCAGCGAAAAAGGAAAGATAGGGTTTTGCCCTTTTATAGCGAAAATACCAATGACGGTATATAAATAGTTGCCAAGCTGAATCTGTTTGCCAAGCATACGGGATGCGTCCCCTTCACCCAGGGTAACTGCGACTTCATTACCAATGACCACATAAGAAGAGTGCTGATCATAATCTGTGATAAATCGGCCATAACGAAGTCGCAATTGCATGACTTCCTCAAGTTCCGCAGAGGAGCCTATCATGGTAAAGGTTTCTGTTTTTCCGTTATAGCGACCGGGCGAAGGATAATAAATCCAGGGGGCTGCGGAAGATAATCCCGGAATAGCGGTTGTCAGATCGGCCATTGTAATTGACTCACTACCAATCCCATGATTATAGGAATTCAGATCTGCTGTAATGACATTGATATCCAGCCCGCTGAACATTTTCAACGCAGCCAGTGTCGCGTTATGTCCGGTATTCACAAATGCCACAATAGAAGAGCAACCAATAGCAATACCCGATAAAGCCAGCAAAGTGCTTCTTCCAGTTGCCATTAAGTTACGCCAAGCTTCTCTCCAGATCATTAATATCGACATGCCATAGCTGCTATCATGCATGTATTGTCATCCCTCTGGTTTCATGCAACTGACCGTCAATGATGCGTAATTCACGCTGCATATGGTTCGCAACCATAGCATCATGGGTTATTACGACCAGCGTCATCGCCTTATCTGTATGAAGAGAAGAAAGTAGTAATAAAATTTCTTCTGCGGTTTGGCGATCCAGATTGCCGGTAGGTTCATCAGCCAATAATAACGAGGGGTCTCCGACCAATGCTCTGGCGAGCGCAACGCGTTGTCGCTGTCCGCCAGATAAGTCTGCCGGATAGCGAGTAGCACGATGTGAGAGACCAACCAAATGTAGTTTTTCTTTGGCAATTTTATGAGCTTGTGAGGTAGGAATGCCGCGGTAAAGAAGCGGCAAAGCGACATTCTCTGTGGCTGTCATTCCGGCTAACAAATGGAAGCTTTGAAAAACAAAACCAATTTCTTTATTGCGCATTCTGGCTCTGAGATCAGTATCTGCTGTTGACATATCAACGCCGCAAAGAAAATACTCACCGGTGGTGGGTTTATCCAGCAAACCAAGGATGTTTAGTAAGGTGCTTTTACCTGAACCTGATGTTCCGACAATAGCGCAACTCTGACCAGCATAAATTTGTGCCGTTATATTTTTTAGAACGGGTATTGGGTTCTCTCCACCCTGTTGATAAACACGGGTTAACCGCTGCATATTAATGACAGGTGATATCGGTATTGTGGGATGAATCGAATTTATAGTATCCATTGTTTTTATAATATCCCCTTTTTTTAATATCTATCTTTATCTAATATTTCCAACTTAATTAATAAGTGGATAATTAGATTGCATTAAATCAATGTTGTTATTATGAATTATATTGTAATTTCCAATAATTCATTCCCATCTTGAAAAGAGTAGAAAAATAATTATTGATTACAAATGATGATAATGGGGATTATATTTCCAATCCAGAATATAAAAATATAATAAGTTTCCAAATTTTGAAATTGCAATATCGTTAGGTGGTGATTTAGATTTAACGTGCGTTATCAAATAAGACTTTATAAGTACTATATTTAAATAGAAAATTATAAAATATTACAGGAGAATGTTTATGTTTAAGAAATTATTGACTGTTGGGGCATTAGCCGCAAGTATTGCATTAACTGGAGGAATTGGGACTGCATTGGCAGCAGATAAATGTCCGAATGAAACACCCAAACCTCTTTATGGTTCTAATGGCTCTAAGTGGGAAAGAGTCGTTGTCAATGATAGAAACAATTTTGCTAGTTCATTTGAACAAAAATATAATGGTAAAACAATTAAATGGTATTTAAAATCTAAACCACGTGATAATGCTTGTTTGCATAATGGAAAAGTCGCTTATTATGCTCGCTATGAAGGTAGAGTAATATAATTAATGGTTTGATTAAAAATATTTTAATAAAGTCATATAAGCCTCGTTAAAAATAACGAGGCTTATATGACTTTATTATGGATAAAAACATTTTTACTCGTGAATCATAGTTATCAAATAACCACATATTTATCATCATCAGTAAAATTCATTGAAAGCGCTGATACCGACTTTGTTGTCAACTTTCCATTGCTGTTTCTTTTCTCACGAATAACATAAGTCTATCGCAGATAGTGAACATCATCAAATCATAAAAGAGCTTCGTGTTATAACGCGAAGCTCTTGAGATTTTAAGGTTGGTTTGAGTTATAAAGTTCGAAGGATGGCTTCTACACTTTCTTTCGCATCGCCAAACAGCATTTGTGTATTCTCTTTAAAGAATAATGGATTTTGTACTCCAGCATATCCCGTATTCATCGAACGTTTAAATACGATGACATTTTGTGCTTTCCAGACTTCTAAAATTGGCATTCCAGCAATAGGGCTTGAAGGATCTTCCTGAGCGGCAGGGTTTACGGTGTCATTAGCCCCTATAACTAAAACCGTGTCTGTTTCAGGAAAATCGTCATTAATTTCATCCATTTCTAAGACAATGTCGTAAGGAACTTTAGCCTCGGCAAGTAATACGTTCATATGACCTGGTAATCGTCCCGCAACGGGATGAATGCCAAAACGAACATTGATGCCCCTCTCTCGTAATTTGGCTGTAATGTCATGAACAGGATACTGCGCTTGAGCGACTGCCATACCGTAGCCTGGAGTAATGATGACCGAGGTGGAATTTTTCAACAGTTCAGCGACCTCTTCTGCTGTTGTTTCGCGGTACTCTCCCAACTCTTGATCATCACCTGAAGTACTACCATCTGTACCGAAACCGCCAGCAATGACACTGATAAAGGAACGGTTCATCGCTTTACACATAATATAAGAAAGGATTGCCCCCGAAGAACCTACTAAAGCACCTGTAACTATCAGTAAGTCATTACTTAGCATGAAACCGGCGGCGGCGGCTGCCCAGCCTGAATATGAGTTCAGCATGGAAATAACGACAGGCATATCTGCCCCACCAATCGAGGCGACTAAATGCCAGCCAAAAGCGAGTGCGATAACTGTCATCACTAGTAAAGTGAAAACTTGCAAGCCAATACTTCCTGTTTTAATAAAGATGAGCATTAAGATAAAAGATACAATCAATGCGCCCAAATTAAGTTTGTGCCGATGTGGCAACATCAATGGCTTGGAAGAGATTTTTCCGCGTAATTTACCGAATGCGACAACTGAGCCAGTAAAGGTTACAGCACCAATAAATACCCCAAGAAAAACTTCTGTCAGATGAATGTTTTCCATAATGGAGCTGGTAAAATTATTATGGGTGATAAAACTGTTGAACCCAACCAGAACCGCCGCCAATCCGACAAAACTGTGCAGGATAGCTACCAATTCTGGCATTTCGGTCATCTCTACTTTTTTGGCGAGACGAATACCAATAACTGCACCGATAACCATCGCTAAAATAATCCAGCCAATTTTACCAGTATCGGGTCCTAATATTGTGGCAACCAGCGCAATGGCCATACCAACGATACCAAAAATGTTACCGCGTCTAGAGCTTTCGTGATGGGAAAGTCCGGCAAGACTGAAAATAAACAAAATGGCGGCAACAATATAGGCTGCTGTAACTATTCCATTTGATATTACTCCGCTCGACATAAGTTACCCCCTATCCTTTACGAAACATTTTCAGCATACGTTGAGTGACAGTAAAGCCACCAAAAATATTGATGCTGGCAATTAACACGGCAATGAATGAGAAGAAACTTACCCATCCTCCTTCTCCAATTTGCAATACGGCTCCAACTACAATAATCCCTGAAATGGCGTTGGTAACAGACATTAATGGCGTATGTAATGAGTGACTGACATTCCAGACAACGTAATAACCCACCACACAAGACAAGGCAAAAACAGTAAAATGAGATAAAAATTCTTTTGGCGCAACGTGTGCTATCCAGCCATACAGAATTATCGCTAGTACGAGCGTTCCATACTTCAGCCACGGAGATTTAGGTTTTTCTGCTGGTTTCCCCTCTTTTTTTACTGACGTCGGTTTGGCAACTGTAGGTTGTGCCGAAACTTGGATAGGCGGGGCTGGCCATGTGATTTCACCTTCTTTAATGACAGTGACACTACGTATAACGACATCATCAAAATCAATGGTGATTTCTCCATTTTTTTCTTTGCACAATAGTTTCAGTAAATTGACCAGGTTTGATCCATAAAGTTGTGATGCTTGCGTCGGCAATCGGCTGGGCAAATCTGTATAGCCGATAATTTTCACCCCATTTGTGGTCACGACAAGATTATTGGCTTCCGTATATTCACAGTTACCCCCATTTTGGGCAGCCAGATCGACAATTACGCTGCCAGGTTTCATGGAATCAACCATTTCTTTCGTGATAAGTCGTGGTGCCGGTTTCCCTGGAATTAATGCAGTTGTAACGATAATGTCAACTTCTTTTGCTTGTGCAGCAAACAGTTCCATTTCTGCTTTGATAAAAGCGTCTGACATCACTTTTGCATAACCATCACCACTGCCCGTTTCTTCTTTGACATTTAATTCTAAGAATTCAGCCCCCATGCTTTGAACTTGCTCCTTAACTTCTGGGCGTGTATCAAAAGCACGGACAATTGCACCAAGGCTACCGGCAGCACCAATTGCAGCCAATCCTGCAACACCTGCTCCAATAATCATGACCTTAGCTGGTGGTATTTTGCCTGCCGCTGTAATTTGCCCTGTGAAAAAACGGCCAAATTCATGGGCAGATTCGACAATAGCGCGATAACCCGCAATATTTGCCATTGAGCTGAGGGCATCTAAAGATTGAGCACGAGAAATTCGCGGAACTGCGTCCATAGCAAAAACAGTGATCTTACGTGCCGCTAGTTTTGCCATTAATGACGGATTTTGCGCTGGCCAAATAAAACTAACCAGCGTAGCACCTTCATTCATTAAGGCAATTTCATCCTCTTCAGGGGCGTTTACTTTTAAAATAATGTCTGATTGCCAAACTTGGTGGATTTCTGCTATATCAGCCCCTGCTTTTTGATAAGCAACATCACCAAAACTAGCAAGTTGCCCTGCTTTTGTCTCAACTGTGACGTCAAACCCCAATTTCTGCAATTGCTCCACGGTTGATGGGGTGGCAGCAACGCGCGATTCATTGGAAAGTCGCTCTTTTGGTACACCAATACGCATAATGTATCCTTATCTAATGAAATATTGCTGATTATTACCTCTTTGGAACCTATTTAACGATTAGATTAACTTTATTGCTGCTATCAACAAGACCTATCAATAGAATACCAAATAGTAACTTAAAGAAAATAATGTCAACGAATTATCATAAAATGAGAGAAACAAAATGACCTTTTAATGTAAATAATTATTTATCTTGTATAAATTACTATATTTATTAAAATTCTTAGCATCTTATACTAAGGGCTAGCAAACGTTTCTTTAGTAGGCATAATTTCTTGCGGTAATTAGCATTATTACATGTAATAATTACGACCTATGTGATATATAACAATGTTCAGCACGTTATAAATATTTTAATGCGCAAGGCGAAAGGATTTTTTATGAAGCTGAAGACAACGATCATCGCTACTGCGATGTTTTCACTAACCACGATAACCGCTGCACATGCAGCTAAAGAATTAACACCAGAACAGGCGGCAGAGCTTAAACCTTTTGAGCGAATTTCAGTTACTGGCCGCTTTAATGCAATTTATGAAGCAGCGGATGCAGTTTCCCGTCAGGCAGATAAAAAAGGGGCTGCCAGTTTTTACATTCAGAGTCTCGATGATCTTAATGGAAGTGGTAATTTACGTGTTGTCGCCGATTTATACCACAAAGATGCGGAAAAAGCAGATAAAACGCCTCACTATCGTATCTATCGTGGCATCAAAGAGTTACCTAAAACTGAAGCTATTACTTTAGAGCCTTTCGATACTGTAACTGTTAATGGTTATTTCCCGACTGATCCTGATCTGAAAGAAGCCATCGCCAAAGCAGCTAAAAAGAAAGATGCTGTGTCTTTCTATATTGTCCGTGATATTTCACCAAATAATGGTGGAAATCAAATAGTCACAGCATATGTTTATAAAGAAGATGCGCCAAAACGTAAGGTTCAGTCTAGTGAAGCTGTGATCCCAGCCGATTCTGAAGCGGGGCGCCAGGCTCTGGCAAAAGGTGGGGAAGAATCCAGAAAAGTTGAAATTCCAGGTGTTGCTTCTTCAACTTCAACAAGCAGTATAGTCGGGCGTTTTTTTGAAACTCAGTCATCAAAAGGTGGTCGTTACACCGTTACTCTACCTGATGGCACTAAAATTCAAGAGCTGAATAAAGCATCAGCGGCTCAAATGGTCCCATTCGATTCTATTACCTTTTATGGTTATTATACTACCGCACCGGAGGTTTCTTATCAGGTTGCCAAGCGTGCGGCAGAAAAAGGGGCAAAATACTACCATATTACTAGAGAATGGCAATCTAATGGTGGTAATGTCACCATCAGTGCAGATTTATTCAAATAATCATATTATTATCGTTCAGCAAGCGATAAAAAAGGCACAAAGAAAATTTGTGCTTTTTTTATCTTATCTATTTGATATTACATCATTTATAGATAAAAAATTCACTAACATTAAAATACAGAAAGATTTGTAAACTACCCTATTTATCCTTCATTTTCATCAATACCCCTCATATAAATGTTTATTGCTTGTTTTAATATTGTAAAATTTACAGCCAATATTATCCAATATGCTTATCTTGTAAGCACTTCCATGTTGATTAAGGTAATAACATGCATTAAAAAATTATCTGTAATCTGTTTTCTTATTCCTACCCATGATTTTGTGCATAAAATTTATGTTTTTTTGCATAGTCAACCATTGCATCCAGCTCTTTCACTCCGTAGAATCGCCCTGCTTTTAGATTTATCTACTGAATTTGTTCTGCAATTCATAGCATGGATGCAATAAATGTCCAATATGTGTTCGATATTCAGGACAAGTATTCTACCCAGTCGTGTCGATTATATTATTTTTAGGAACTATCTTTGGAAAAGAAATTAGGCCTTACGTCTCTGACTGCACTGGTACTCAGTTCTATGGTCGGTGCCGGCGTATTCAGTTTGCCGCAAAACATGGCACAAGTAGGCAGTCCTGCTGCATTAATGATTGGTTGGGGAATAACAGGCATAGGTATTCTCTTTTTAGCCACTTCCTTACTTTTACTCTCACGACTTCGTCCTGATTTGGATAGCGGGATTTTCACTTACGCAAGAGAAGGTTTTGGTGAGTTAGTTGGATTCTGTTCTGCATGGGGATATTGGTTCTGTGCCATTATTGCCAATGTCTCTTACTTAGTTATTGTTTTTGCCGCATTAAGTTTTTTCACTGATACCGAACACTCAGTAATTTTTGGCGATGGCAATACCTGGCAATCGTTAATCGGTGAGTCTATTTTACTTTGGTTTGTTCACTGGTTGGTATTGCGTGGTGTCCAAACGGCTGCGGGAGTTAACCTGTTGGCGACAATGGCAAAATTATTACCATTAACGCTATTTATTATCTTAGCTGTTATCGCTTTCAAAATGGACGTATTTTCTTTTGATTTCAGCGGCATTGAGATGGGCGTTCCTGTTTGGCAGCAAGTTAAAGACACGATGCTAATCACACTATGGGTTTTCATTGGTGTTGAAGGTGCTGTTGTTGTTTCCGCCAGAGCTAAAAAGCGTAAAGATATTGGTATCGCAACTATACTGGCTGTTATTTCAGCATTAGGGGTATATGTGTTGACTACTTTGCTTTCACTAGGGTTGGTCACCAGACCAGAGTTAGCGGATATGCGTAATCCTTCTATGGCCACTTTGATGGTTAAGTTAATAGGCTCTGCGGGTGAAATCGTGATTGTTGCTGGCTTGATCATCTCTGTTTGTGGGGCTTATTTGAGCTGGACAATTATGGCAGCAGAAGTACCGTTTATCGCTTCCTTACACGACTCATTCCCTAAAGTATTCAAAAAACAAAATAGCAAGAAAGCTCCTGAATCATCACTTTGGATCACAAATGGTGCCGTTCAACTTTCTTTGGTTTTAATTTGGCTAAGCGGCAGTAATTACAACACATTACTCTCTATTGCTTCTGAAATGATCCTTGTCCCCTACTTTCTTGTCGGGGCATTTTTAGTGAAAGTTTCCTTTCAACGTAGTAGCCGTGCTTTACTCTTTATTGCTCTGGGTTCTTGTACTTATGGGTTATGGTTGCTTTATGCTTCGGGGCTAATGAACCTCTTACTTTCAGTAGTACTATACGCTCCTGGATTACTGGTTTTTCTATATGCACGCAGACAAAATCAAGAAAGAGTACCGTTAACTGTTATAGAAAAAACAACCATTTTGGTTCTGTTTCTGGTAACAATTCCATCTATATGGCATTTAATGCATTAGTATTGAAATAGTTTTAGGGAGGATTTATTTTCTCCCTTTTTTGTTTTTTAAAAAGTATGTTGTAACTAATGTAATAAGGAGCAGGTTACATTGTAGCCAAATCATAACCATTACTTATGTTTCTACATCAATATATTTTTAAAATAAATGGGATTTAAGCTGTAACAAGGTATTTATTATAAATAATTAGTCAATAAAAAGTTAATTTTAAGTAGATATAAGTTATTTTCATTTAGCCCAAGTATAGATTTAATCTCTTAATTAATTAAAATAATTAGATTTAAAAATCTAAAAACAAAATATGCATTACAAATAAATAATAATCTCTTAATAATTTATCTAAAGTTTTAACAAAGGGTTAAAATTAAGATATATTCTGTATACAGAGTGCTATCAATTAATAATTAATCTTATAAGACAGAATAAAAATTCATTGATGTTCAGAAAAAAATCCATGTTATGCATAACAATTCTATTAATTTTTTCTTAATAGCAAAAAACTTCAAATTATGAGATTAGTCAAGTTATTATTTTGATCTTTGTTAATTACTCGCTACTATATTTTTATCTCATCGGTTGATGAGAGAATATGAGTCGTTAATTTTTAGAAGTAAATCTAGTAATCCGTGGCCGTATTTATGTACGGAATTAACATTAACCTAATAATCTGTTTCTCTGTCGAGTAAATTCGTCAGAGGTAGGATGTATTAAAACATGAAAGCCAAGCTAATTATTTCATCTTTATTTGTTTCATCTGTACTTATGTCCGCAGCTCATGCTGCTGACGGGCAAATTAAATTTACTGGAAAAATTACCGCCACTGCGTGTAAAGTCGATTCAAATTCGGCTAATCAAACCGTAAATATGGGAACTATCAGCTCAAACTCATTTTCTGGAGCTTATAGTACTTCTGCCCCTACCCGTTTTAGTATTAAATTGACCGACTGCCCACAAAATTACCAACACGCACAGGTCAAATTTGACGGCCAGTCAGACAGAGCTAGTAGCCGATTTTTAGCGTTAACTGGTAATGGAGGAGAGAATCCAGCTCAAGGTGTCGCAATTGCACTTTATGAAGATGATAGTAATACCATGATCAATCTGGCAGAAAATTCACGTCCTCAGTATTTCTCGCAAAGAAAAACCGAAGAATTGAGATTCGTTGCCAAATACATTGCAACAGCTAAAACTGTGACTCCAGGTGCGGGTGACGCAGTAGCTAATTTCACTATTATCTATAACTAACTTACCTATAAGCAAAGGAAGTTATGGCAGGGAAGCCAAAACAATATCACTCTGGTCTAAATATTGTTTGGAGCAATCACTTTGAAATACTTTCGCATTTTAATTTTTATTCTCATCTACATTTTCAATACGAATATCTCTTTTGCTGGCGTCGTCATTGGCGGCACACGTGTTGTTTATATTAGTGACCAGAAAGAAGCCTCTATTTCTATTAATAATCCAGAAACTGATATCTCTTATCTCATTCAATCGTGGGTTGAAAGTGAGAATGATAAAACCAAAACGCCTTTTATTATTACCCCCCCTCTTTTTAAATTAACAGCCGAGAATGAGAATGTTTTACGAATTGTTAAAATTGGCAATGATTTACCTGATGACAAAGAGTCTTTGTTTTGGCTCAATATTAAATCTATTCCTGCTACAACAAAATCAGAACAAAATCAATTGCAAATCACGGTAAAATCTCGGTTTAAGCTATTCTATCGCCCTGCCAACTTATCTGACAATGCCGGTATTGCTTATAAGACCCTGAAGTTTAAAACCAATGGGAACAAACTCATTGCAGAAAACCCAACACCCTACTATATCTCTTTTTCTGAGTTAGCTACCAGCAACAATGTAGAAAATTACAAGATTAAATCTGCGGGAATGATCCCACCTTTTCAACAATTGAGTTGGGATATTCCTATAAAAAATATTAATCACGTAACTTGGAAAACGATTAATGACTTTGGTGGTGTAACGTCAGAAGAAAGACGCAAGTTGTAATTAAAAAACTATTAGAAATTTATTATGGATAACTATCGTCATTATCTTCAACAAAATAGTCCTGATAATTGGACGTTGCTTATCAAGCTAAGCTTGCATTGTCTATATTGTAAAGTGCCTCTTTGTGCATTGTTAACCACATCCCTTTGGATGTATAACAATAAAACTTACGCTGAAGAGTATTTCAACATCAATGCGTTAGAAATTCATTCAGGTTTTGAAGATATTGATCTATCTATCTTTACCCAAGATGATCAACAACCTCCCGGTCGCTATTGGGTAGATATCTACCTTAATCGGGAAAAGGTGATACAGGGAATGTCGATTTTATTATCCTCAATAACAAGCTATCTCCCAAAATTAAGATACAACAACTCAAGGATATTGGGGTAAATATTGACTCATTCCCCGTACTACTTACTTTGCCTGAAGAAACTGAACTTTCTGATCTTGGACAATATATTCCATCCGCATCAACGTCTTTCGATTTCAAACATCAACGTCTGGATATTAGTATTCCCCAAGCAGCTTTGAAAAATCAGGCAAGAGACTATGTGCCACCTCATTTATGGGATCAGGGACTCACGTCCCTGTTGGTCAACTATAGCTATAGTGGCTCGATGACTTGGCAGGATGAGCAAGCAGGTTCAACGAAAAACCATTTTCTCAATCTTAGAACGGGCATTAATTGGGAAGCGTGGCGTTTGCGTAACTATTCAACTTACAGTAGTCAAAATAGAAAATGGCAGAATATCAATATATATCTTCAGCGAGATATTCATGCATTGAAAAGCCAATTAATATTTGGAGACAGTTATACTCCCTCACTTATCTTTGATAGCGTTCAGTTTCGTGGTATGCAATTGTCTTCCGATGATAATATGTTGCCCGATAGTCTAAAAGGATTTGCACCAATAATTAGAGGGATCGCCCAAAGCAATGCCCAAGTCACCATCAAACAAAATGGTTACATTATCTATGAATCTTACGTTTCTCCTGGACCTTTTGTCATCAATGATCTTTATCCAACAACTTCAACCGGGGATATAGAAGTTATTGTCAAAGAAGCTAATGGGAAAGAACACCGTTCTGTGCAGAGTTTTTCCACTGTACCGATTATGTTACGAGAAAATAGCCTACGACATTCGCTAACCTTGGGAAAATACCAATCTAATTCACACTATGGAAAAGAACCCTACTTTATGCAAGGTACGGTAATTTATGGTATTTCTAATCGTGTCACTGCCTATGGTGGAACTACAATCGCCAAAGATTATCAATCATTAGCTTTAGGGACAGGTTATAGCCTTTTCGACTGGGGTTCCCTTTCTTTTGATGTAACTTATGCTAAAACCAGTTTAATGTCGAATTCCAGTCATTATGGTCAATCTTATCGTTTCCAATATGCTAAAGATCTCTCTCAGACAGGCACTAACCTCACTCTTGCAGGTTATCGTTATTCGACACAAAATTTTTACGATTTTAAAGAAGCAAATGAATTGAATACTGCAATAGATGGAAGGAGCAGCAATAAACGCAGTAAATTACAATTACATATTAATCAATCCCTTAGTGATTGGGGAACCCTTTATTTATCTGCTTTTCAACAAGATTACTGGTATCAAAAAGGCTACGAAAGAAATATCAGTGCGGGTTATAACACAAGTTACAATTCAATCAATTATAGTTTGAATTATTCTCATAGCTCTTTCCCCGGTTCAAATCGCAGTGAACAAATCGTTTCATTCAGTGTGCAAGTTCCCTTTGATCGTTGGCTGAAAAATAGTTGGGTAAGCTATAGCATGACTAGCAACAAAAGCAGTGATACATCTCACCAAGTCAGCTTAAATGGTACAGCTTTTGAAGATAGCAATCTGATTTATAGCATTCAGCAAAATTATACTGACCGTAATCAAAGCGTTGGCGGAAATATCAGCGCAGAATATAAAGGAACATATGGCCAGGTCAACGTTGGTTACAATTACGACAAATACGCCAAACAACTTACTTATGGTTTAAATGGTGGGATTGTCGCACATCCTTATGGTATCACCCTTTCCCAGCCTTTGGGGGATACACCGGTATTAGTGCGCGCCAATGGTGCTTCAGCAATCAAAGTGCAAAACCATGCTGGTATCAAAACTGACTGGAAAGGCTATGCCATTGTGCCTTATGCCAGTAGCTATCGGAAAAATCGCATTGCCCTGGATACACATTCAATGGGTAATAACGTTGATATTGATATCAATACGCAAACTATTATTCCAACTCAAGGCTCACTGACACTGGCTAATTTCCAGACTCGTATTGGTTATCGCGCTTTACTGATACTTTCTCATCAAGGCAAAGAGATCCCATTTGGTGCAACTGTGACACTGGAAAAACAGCATGATATTGATGCTTCCAACAATGCAATTGTCAGTAATAATGGGCAAGTTTATCTCAGTGGTATTCCTAAATTTGGTCGGATATGGGTTAAATGGGGATATAAAGAAATACAAGAGTGTTATGCCAACTATCGACTCTCTGATGAAGAACCTGCTTCAGGTTTGTATATGGTTGAAGCTTCTTGCAAATAATCTCTTGCAAATGGCATATACCAATCTAACTTCAAGATGCGTGTGATGTCTTCCCGCTTCGCGGGAAGACATCAAGCTTCACATAATGTTGTAAATTGCAACTTGAAGTTTAATGCATATATATAAAAATAGTGGAATTTATTCTATGGCCAACAAATTAAAATTATTATTGGCAAGTACATTTCTCATCGGCACGATGAGTAGTTTTTCTAGCTTAGCGAACCATTATTGCCAATATTCTGCGGGTTTTGTACCTGGTATGACTCCAGTTTCTTTTGGAATAATTACAATTCCTAGGGAGCATCCTATCGGGACAACTATCAAAGAGATACGTCTGGATCAAGTGGATGAAAAAGACAATATTGCCCTCTGCAATACTTCCTTGCCTACAATATGGGAACAACCCGACCTCACACCTGCAAACTATAATCAGGATGCCATTTATGAATCCGGTGTTCCAGGAGTGGGTATCCGCATTAACACCTGGGAAGCGGGTCATGGTATTGATTGGTTCCCCAGAACTGCCACCTATCCTATTACTTGCCCTGCTCCGTCCAAATTTCATTGGAAAAAACAATATTGCGGTAAATCATGGGGTTATTTAACTGTACAGTTAATCAAGACTGCACAGACAACCGGTTCGGGGATGGTTAAGCCGGCAAAACTGACCCGTGCGACATTAGGCCACAATCTCCCCGTCCATACTTTCTATTTGTCGAATACCTATATCATGACCAAAGGTTGCTCTCTCAATCAAAAAAATATCTTAGTCAATATGGGGGATATTAAAAAAAGTGATTTTCGCGGCATTTACAGTACAGCGGGAATGCAACGTTTTGATATCAATATAAATTGCGATGCTAATGTGGATGTTGGGTTGATGCTAGATGGCCGTTCGGTAAACTGGAATACCCAAGATATCTGGGCATTGGACAATAATGACAACGTCGCGGCAAAAGGAGTTGGTTTACAAATATTATATCAAAACCATCCCATAACGATGCGTACTCCCGTTGTATTTGGCTCCACGCAGTCTGGTGGAAATATAACTATCCCATTAATCGCCCGTTATATCCAAACGGAAGCAGAAATTAAGCCGGGCAAAGCAGATGCAACAGCAACAATCACTTTTACATATCAGTAAATGATAGTTATCTCCTGCTTGATAGTAATGTTGTTAAGTGGGGGGTGTTAGTGAGTTAAACTAGTATGTTGTAACTAAAATAGTAATGGATTCTTTTAAGCGTATTTTGGGCAGCTGTAAGCCACAACTGCCCCTATTTATCACGACGCGATATTTTCCATCGCCTGTAAAATACGCTTATCCGATATTGGATACGCAGTACCCAATTGTTGGGCAAACAGACTGATCCGAAGTTCTTCAATCATCCAACGAATTTCTTTTACTTCCGTTAACTGCTTCTGTTGAACAGACAATTTTGCCAACCATTGTTGCCATTGACGCTGGATATTTTCAACTCTGCTCATATGCGCCCTATCCTTATTAGGATCTACCGCCAATTTTTCCAATCGACGTTCGATACCATTCAAATAGCGCAAGACATCTGCCAGGCGTTTCCAACCGTGGGAAGTCACAAATCCATTAAATACCAGACCAGAAATTTGTTCTTTAATATCAGATAACGCCAGTGCGAGAGAGATATCCACCCGCCCTTTCAGGCGCTTGTTGATATTAAAGACCGCAGTCAAGATTTGCTCAACTTGTTTGGCAATATCAACCACGGCGTCATTCAAATTAGCACGAACTTTATCATGCAAACTGGAAAATGCCTGTTCATCCCAAGCTGGTCCACCATTTTCTGCAATCAATCTATCAACACCACAGGAAATACAATCATCAATCAAATCCAATACTTTTCCATATGGATTGAAATACAGCCCCAGTTTAGATTTGTTTGGTAATTTTTCATGCAAGTATTTAATCGGCGATGGAATATTCAACAATAACAGGCGGCGCGTTCCTTCCCACATAGCATTCTGTTGTTCGGACTCGGTTTCGAATAGTTTAATACCGATACTGTCTTTCTCATCCACCAATGCCGGAAATGCCTTAACAGAATAGCCCCCACGCTTCTGCTCATAACATTCAGGCAATGTTCCAAAACTCCAGATATGCAATCCATTTTGCTCTATACCATCATCTGCAACTGCGGAAAGCGTTTCCTGGACTTTTTCTTTCAATTTCAGTTTCAATGCAGACAGATCTTTGCCTTCTGCTAACGATTTATTTTTTTCACCCGTTTTCTTCTCTCCAATAATGCGGAATGTGATCTTTAAATGATCAGGTACTTGTTCTAGCTGCCAGTCATCACGTGACACTGTCACCCCCGTCATGCGACGCAACTCTTTCTCAAGGCTATCCAGTAAAGGGGCCTGGGGTTGTGTCACACGCTCCAGAAATGCCTGCGCATAGTTAGGTGCCGGAACAAAATTACGACGTATTGGTTTTGGCAATGACTTAATCAACGCAACAACCAATTCATGGCGAATGCCCGGAATTTGCCAATCAAATCCTTCATCTTTGACCTGGTTCAATACCGGTAAAGGAATATGCACTGTTACGCCATCAGCATCGGTTCCCGGTTCAAATTGGTAACTCAAACGGAATTTCAAGTTATCTTGGTGCCAGTAATTTGGATAATCCAACGCACTGACTTTGTTTGCATCTCCCTTGATTAACATACTCTTTTCAAAGTTGAGCAATTCAGGCTGATCCTGGCTGGCAACTTTCCACCAGCGATCAAAATGGCGCGATGAAACAACGTCTTTGCCAATGCGCTGATCATAGAAACTGAACAAGGTTTCATCATCCACCAGAATATCCCGTCGGCGAGATTTATGTTCCAGTTCTTCTACTTCTTCACGTAATTTCAAATTAGCGCGGAAAAACGAATGACGAGTTTGCCAATCGCCTTCTACCAGTGCATGGCGGATAAATAATTCGCGGCATAACATGGGATCGATTCGGCTGTAATTGACCAGACGCCCCGTCACAATTGGCAAACCATATAAGGTAACTTTTTCCATTGCCATTACCGCTCCCTGAGATTTCTGCCAGTGCGGTTCACTATAGTGTCTTTTAATTAAATGAACCGCCAATGGCTCTACCCATTCAGGCTCGATGCGCGCGGCAATACGTCCCCATAAACGGCTGGTTTCCACCAATTCAGCCACCATCGCCCACTTTGGTGGTTTTTTAAATAACCCAGAGCCAGGAAAAACGGAAAAACGGGCATTGCGCGCACCGGTATATTCCTGTTTATCCGTATCTTTCTGCCCAATATGGGATAACAACCCTGACAGCAAAGCAACATGGATACTGCGATAATCAGCTTCTTGGCTATTAATCGGCAACCCAATTTCTTTCACAACCTGCCGTAGCTGAGTATAAATATCCTGCCATTCCCTCACACGAAGATAATTCAGATAATCCTGCCGACAAAGTTTACGGAACTGGGAACTGGAAAGCGCGTTCTGCTGTTCCACCAGAAAATCCCATAACTTCAGGAAGGCGATGAAATCTGAATCTTTATCCGCAAAACGGCGGTGTTTTTCATCAGAAGCCTGCTGTTTTTCTAACGGTCGTTCCCGTGGATCTTGAATTGACAATGCAGAAGCAATCACCATCACTTCACGAACGCAACCATGTACCTTAGCTTCCAGTACCATACGTGCCAAGCGGGGATCGATAGGCAACTGAGCCAATTGTCGCCCCATTGAAGTCAGTCGATAACCCCCTTCTGACAATGACTCCGGATCAATAGCCCCCAACTCCTCCAACAGACGAACTCCATCCTGGATATTACGTTTATCCGGCGCTTCAACAAACGGGAAGGCGCTGACATCCCCCAACCCAATGGAGGTCATTTGCAAAATAACGGAGGCCAGATTGGTGCGCAAAATTTCCGGATCGGTGAATTCTGGACGTGATAAAAAATCCTCTTCCGAATAAAGGCGAATACAAATCCCGTCCGAAACACGGCCACAACGCCCTTTCCGCTGATTGGCAGAGGCCTGCGATATCGGTTCTATCGGCAAGCGCTGCACTTTGGTGCGATAACTGTATCGGCTAATACGTGCAAAACCGGTATCAATCACGTACTTGATGCCAGGTACAGTCAGGGACGTTTCCGCCACGTTGGTGGCCAGAATAATACGGCGGCCAACATGGGGTTGAAATATTCTGTTCTGCTCGCTGTTAGATAACCGTGCAAAAAGTGGCAAGATTTCGGTATGTGGGAAATTTTGCTTATTGAGGGCATCCGCCGTGTCACGAATTTCTCGTTCACCGCTCATAAATACCAGTATGTCGCCTGAGCTTTCACGCCCTAATTCATCCACCGCATCAATAATAGCTTCAAGCTGGTCGCGATCACTGTCATGCTCATCACCCGCCACGGAACGATAACGCACTTCTACCGGATAAGTACGTCCAGATACCTCAATAATCGGGGCATTATTAAAGTGCCGGGAAAAGCGTTCAGGATCGATAGTTGCAGAAGTAATGATGACTTTTAGATCTGGGCGTTTTGGCAGTAATTGGCGCAGATAACCGAGGATAAAATCGATATTTAAGCTGCGTTCATGGGCTTCATCGATAATTAACGTATCATATTGCAATAACAAGCGATCTTGCTGTAATTCTGCCAGTAGAATACCGTCAGTCATCAATTTGACCAGCGTATTTTCACTGACCTGATCGTTAAAACGAACTTTATAACCAACCGTCGAGCCAAGCGGTGTTTCCAGTTCATCCGCAATACGATTAGCAACCGAACGTGCTGCCAAACGACGGGGTTGAGTATGGCCGATCAACCCCTTAACTCCCCTTCCCAATTCAAGGCAGATTTTGGGGATCTGAGTTGTTTTACCTGAACCGGTTTCCCCGGCAATGATAACAACCTGATTATCCCGAATAGCCTTATAGATATCGTCTTTCTTCTGGCTAACCGGCAGGTTTTCAGGATATTGAATCGAAGGACACGCAGCCTGGCGATTCATAATTTTCTGTTTTGCCGTCGCTATATCCGCAGCGATGGATTGTGCTACAGCCTGCAAGGAGACTTGATTCTTAATTTTTGCTGCTCCATGCAGACGTTTTTTTAAACGGAACTGATCGCGCAGCGGTGTGTGATCAAGTTCAGCGAATAATTCAGCAAATGGTGCTGTCAAAGGTGATTTCACGTGATAAATCCTTGTGACGTTTTTTAACTGAGTAGCGCTGTCTTTGCAGGCTCAGAGGATTGTTTTTTTATGACATAACAATATTAGAAGTGTAACATATCTTGAGTGATCTCACGTACTCCCCTCACCAATTCATCGCTTAATTCAATAAATTTGAATGAATATCTCAAAATATTAAGCTATTGACTGAACAATTCCCTATATAAAATATGCTTCACAAGCAATATTATCAATGAAGTTATTAGTATCTTAGGTAACTTGGGTTGTAGATAACTGAGGAAGTAGAGAATGAGTAAAGTACTGGTTCTGAAATCCAGCATCCTGGCGCAATATTCCCAAAGCAATAAACTGGCTAACTACTTTGTTGAAAAATGGTTAGCTGATCATTCAGAGAGCAACATTACCACACGTGATCTGGCTGAAAACCCAGTTCCAGTACTAGACGGAGAGTTAGTCAGTGCCTTGCGTCCAAGCGATGCAGAATTGACAGAACGTCAAAAAACAGTATTGGCCCTGTCAGATCAATTAATTGCAGAGTTAAAAGAACATGATGTTATTGTCATCACCGCACCAATGTATAACTTCACAATCCCTGTTCAACTAAAAGCCTATTTTGATCTGATTGCCCGTGCTGGTGTAACTTTCCAGTACACTGAAAAAGGCCCACAAGGGTTAATACAAGGCAAGCGCGCTGTTATTTTGACCAGCCGGGGCGGCATTCACAAAAACAGTCCAACAGATTTGGTGACACCCTACTTACGCACTTTCTTTGGATTTATCGGCATTACAGATGTGGAATTTATATTTGCTGAAGGCTTAGCTAAGGGAGCCGAATCCGCTAACCAGACACATCAAGATGCCCGTGACGCGATAGATGATATCATAGCGAAAATGGGACAGAAGCAATCTGAAAAAACCGTTGCTTAAAAATATCACGAAATTAAGAGAAGTAATAAAAACTTATACCAATCGCCTTTCAAGATGCGTCTTATTATCTCCCCGCGTAGCGGGGAGAAATCAGGTTTCATATCGTGTTGTAAATTGCAATGCATATATAGTATTTTAGAAGGTGACTTTTAATTTATTTAATAAAGTCATACCGAAGAATAAATAATACATTGATTAATATAAATGCAGTATGCATAAATCTACACAGCTTGATGTAAAATATTATCCTTTGTTACATTATGCTTATACTCAATTAGAACACAGCGCACATAAAATATATACATATATTGATTGGTTCGGTACTTCCTTACCAGTAGCTATGTCACACGCCAAATAACTTCCACTCTTAGAAAAACAAAGAAGGATAAGTGCAATAAATGTTAACTAATTATATAGCACATAAAATGTAGAGCTTAATTTTTTTATGTTCTAGTCAAACCGATCATTCCCCTATTTTTGCACCCAATTACCATTAATACCAAGCACATATTCACCTGAAGCTGCGCGGTTTACCAACTTCTCTCCTGCCATCCTGGCAACTTGCTCTGTCGTCATGTTGTTTTGAGCCGCGATCTCCGCATATTTCTTTTGCCGCTCATTGTTAATTTTTTTCACTACTGTTTGGGCTTCTTGGGCATTCTTTACTGGTGCCAGATAGCCACTGAATGTCTCTCCCACCAGCCCTTGTTGTTTTGCTTCATTCAACGTCATGCCATTAGCAAAAGAACTGAATAACAGGCTTAACAGAAATATCATTCCTACTTTTTTCATGTGTTAGCCCTTAGAATAAGTTAGAATTATTTTTAAGCATATCTTCAATTTGCCTGTCAACTTTAATATGAATTTCATGCTCAATTTTCACGTTCATATTGATGTTGATAGGCTTATCCGGTGTCGCCACTTCCAACCTGAGACAGCCCATCAATGCCATACAGAATAAGGCTATGCTAATCCACATTACACTCATTCTTGCTATTGGCAACTTGAATCCAATATTTGTTATCATTTATCACTCCCACTTATCACAGATATATTTTTCTGCAACCATTCTTCCAGATTGCTGCCAAAACGCAGACTACGCCATAATTGAAAAATATTCTCCTCATGATGATAGTTAAGCCTGACTTCACGTTTTCTATCCACCACGGGATTTACTCCACTAATCTCTGAATGCAATGTTAAGATCCCCAAGTTATCGAGCGTAACGTAAGCTTTTGACCGATCGATTTCTAAATAACGCAACCAATCCATTGCCATACCTGCCGATAAGTCATTTTTTCCTATAGAATCAACTGTGTCCTTATCCAACCTTAATGTCAGATAATCTTCATTGGATACCCATCCTCGTTGAATAATCCAACGTTTATCGTTTAATAATACGGGTAATTCACCATAAATTTTTCCTGACATCGCCATTTGTTTGACTTTCAATACGCCAAATAATTTGCTCAAATTCAGTTTGTTAAACCGCAATACCGCAGCTTCTTTTTGTGGGATCTGTAATTGATCCATCGCCAATTTTCCATCCAGCATATCTACATTCACATTGGTCAACGTCAATGGCTGTTTGTCTGTTGCGGGATAGTATCCTAGCAGATCGGCTGTTACATTTTGCATATCAAACAGGCCCTTAATTGCCTTGATCCGCAACTGGACGGGCGATCTCAACCCTAATTGCCACGTGTCCTCCTGTAAACGCCATGGCAAAACAAAATTCAGGTCATTAACTTCCCCATTTTTCAGCCATATACCCGCATTTTTGACCACCCAATGACCACCAGCCAGCAATCCTTGCCCCTTTGCTGCGGAAAAAGCAGCCTGAGCATAGAGAGTTCCACCAAGCACGGTAATCCCCAAATCTGGCGGAATTAAAGATTGAAAGGCTAATAAAGATTGCCTCGGCCAGCGGGCTTCTCCCCTTAATCGCTCTCCATCCCAACGACTATAAAAGGGAATGGGGCCAATGCCGTTAGAATACAGCTTACCATTCAACAGAAAGTTATCAGGGGATCCTCCTGCAAGCGTGGCTTTAAAATCAAAAGCAGGTAAAAAACTACCAGAACGAAATTCTGTTTTCTGGGCAGATAATTGTAAATCTCCCGTTAAGCTGGGACGATCTACCGCCCGCTCCCAAATTAACGCATTTGTCAGTTTTAATCGCGGTGCTTGCATCTTCACGAAACCATATTGGATAAGATCAAAGCCGGTATTTAATGTATCTACTGTTATCTTTGATTGATTCCAACTTCCCCTGCCCGCGATATCCCATTTGGCTTGTAACGGTGGTAAATGCCCATTTCCCCAATAACGCCAATTCCAATTTCCCTGATCGGGTATAAAATCCTTTGCATAACCATCCAGATGTAGCTTAAATCTCCCCCAATAGCTGTCTTGTGCCGTCACAATGGCTTGAAGGCGACCAGTAAAACCACCAAGAGTCAAATAAGTGCCCGCTAAAGGTAATCTGGCTTCCTTGACAGTCAATGTTTCACTGACTCTCCCCCATGCCCGAAACAGGGCACCTGGACGAAAAATAATTTTAGGATCAACCAATGGCCCTGTTATAACAGCAGGCAATGACATCGTCATAACCATCCTGCCGCTATTCATTTGCCCGGTAACCTGAAACGGAATATGAGCATTGGTTATATTGATTGGGGTTGGTTTCACGGAAAGAACAACATTGCCTTTACCCTGCTTATTTTGAGTAACTAGACTTATCCGCCCACTGGCAGACATGCCTGACAGACCTTTTTTCCATTGTTCAAGTGTAATATTTACTCGTCCAGACAACGCTTGATGACTCTCCAACCATTGCCATTTTCCATTAACAATCTGGAGCTGCGATTCGTCGAATGACCAAGGTAATTCTGCCAATAGCTGCTGATTTTTTTCTTTAATAACGGTGAACAACCCGCGCTGTTCCTGCCAACTCAATGCCATTTGCAATGGTTCGGGATATTGGCTCAAAGATACGTGCGCTATGATTTGGCCATGTCTTGGTAGCGTTGCAGTATTTAAGGGCAATGCAATATTTCCATTCAGGGAAATCACCTGTTCAGGTAGCTTCACAAAAAAACTCTGCACAATGAGATCTTGTTTATCTGCAATATGTGCATTGAGTTTTAATTTTTCCCCTTGATAAGAGAACATTTGCCCTTGGGATGATGAACTCAATTGAAGTTTGCCAGCAAATTCGAGCCAAGGCATAAGAGCCAGCCGATCAACAGTAAGACTAAGCGAAGGTATTGCGGATAATATCTCTTGCACAGATAGCGGGGCTGATTGCTCTTCTGCTACAGGAAGTTGAGCCAGGCATTGGTTCTGGCTGTCAATATTGGTGGCATGAATATTCCAATGGCGATTCCCGGATAAGTATTCCACAGATAACCCAGAGATCCTGACCCATTCACACTCTTTTGTCTGCAATGACAGTTCGTCTAACCACAATGCACTATTTTTCCATTGAGGTTGGCTCAAAGAAAAAGTGACACCCTGTGGCAACCAATAACTGGCAATCAAAGGTAACCAACGTGGAAGTGTATACCATCCCACCGATCCCAATAACACCAACAGAACTACCATCACTGCAAACACTTTTAGTATTTTTGCCATTAAACCCTTGTCTCTTCTTATCACCCTGAGAACAACTTCCTGTTATGATAATCTCATATCAGGCTCTAAGCCGATTTATTATACAAGCTATCCCGATGAATAGCTTATTCGGCGATTTATTCGAGTATAGCGAAAGATAACGCTTAGAACCTTCAGGAGCGTCATTATTGCAGGCAGTTTTTGCAGGCTCGAATGATTCTATAGTTACTGTATAGTGGAGATGTTGTTATGAAACTGGTTGTTTACAGTACAAAGCAGTATGATCGTAAGCATTTTGAAATGCTCAACCAAAAACTTGGCTTTGATTATCATATCGAGTTTTTTGATTTTCCTTTAAGTCCACAAACCGCCAAAAATGCCGTTGGAGCAGATGCCATATGTATTTTTGTCAATGATGATGGTGGCCGGGAAGTGCTGCAAGAACTGGCAGAGATGAACATCAAAATCCTGGCACTACGCTGTGCCGGATTCAACAATGTCGATCTGGATACAGCGAAAGAATTAGGTATCCAGATTGTCAGAGTGCCTGCTTATTCTCCTGAATCCGTTGCTGAACATACTGTTGGATTGATGTTATGTCTTAATCGACGTATCCACCGCGCCTACCAACGTACCCGCGATGCCAATTTTTCTCTTGAAGGATTAACTGGTTTTAACATGTATAAACGCACTGCGGGTATTATCGGAACAGGAAAAATCGGTATTGCTACTTTACGAATTTTGAAAGGCTTTGGTATGCGTTTACTGGCACATGACCCCTATCCCAATCCTGAGGCCTTGAATATAGGTGTGGAATATGTAGATCTGGATACTTTATATGCGGAATCGGATGTAATCTCCTTGCATTGCCCCATGACACCGGAAAACCACCATTTATTGGATGAAACAGCGTTCAACAAAATGAAAGATGGCGTGATGATTGTCAATACCAGCCGAGGTGCCTTAATTGATTCTGTGGCTGCTATTAATGCACTAAAACAACAAAAAATTGGTGCGCTGGGTATGGATGTTTATGAAAATGAAAGAGATTTATTCTTTGAAGATAAATCAAATGACGTTATTCAAGACGATATCTTCCGCCGCTTATCTTCTTGCCATAATGTGCTATTCACCGGCCATCAGGCATTCTTAACCGAAGAAGCCTTAACCAGTATCAGTGAAACAACTTTGCAAAATATTCAGCAATTAGTTTCTGGAAAGGTTTGTCCAAATATTGTTGATAATTTTCAATAATCACTAACAAACGCTTCTACGGTTATGATTATTCAATATTAACTGGGTAATCTTTTTAACCAAAATACAATGCTACAAATCTCACGAACAGAAAACACAATGTATCCTGTTCGTGAGTCTTTTATGATAAAATTAATTGCCTGATTTGTTTTCAAAAGTCATTTTCCACTCATCCTGTGCCACTTGATCGCCCGGAGCCCAACACGGGACAAGTTTTCTATTCTCTGCATATGAAAGACTGCTTTCATAGAGATAACATTTATAGTATTCATTATAAATGTTACCATCTTTTATAGTCCAGACGCTTTCGCTCGTTGGCACACCATTAATCCAGGTAAACACAGTTCTTCTATTATCCTCAATAAAAGTACTGGCATACAAAAACTCTTTATAATAGGTGTTAAATATATAATATTGCTCATTGTTTTCATCGTAAGGAATTAACATCCAAAAACCGTTAATTACCTTATTTCCCGGAGCCCAGCCAAAAACCTGTCTCCTGTCCCCTTCTGAATCCATATATAAAGAAGCATAGAAATAATGCTTCCCATAATATTCGTTAAAAATAGAATATATCGGAAAATTATATAGGTCTCTATTTTCATTCCTCTTTACTATCTCGACAACCAGTGCACTAGTATAAAAGTCCATTGCAATTATCCCAATGTGTGGTGCCTCATTTTTCGAGTTATCTACCAAATCACAACCCACCCCTTCTTTAAATTCCTTGGTCAGAATGCGTAGAAATACTCGGGCAAACAGTTCTGGGCCTCCAGTGACTGGGAATTCTGGTGCGCTACAGTGATTTAAATATATTTCAGATGTATCATTATTTCGATTTGATTTCGTTGACTCATTAATCAGGTTAACTACTGCTGATTTTTTATTTTCTTCATTGAAACCAATATTCTTCCCATCCTTATCCTTCCCATCCTGAACGTTTATAGAACTATAGGGAATTCCTGGCAATGTAGATACCTCTGAAAGAATAACAATCTTTCCCCTTACTTCACCAAGTGTTGGAATAGTAGACTCCAGATACATGCTGCTATGATAGCTTGAATAATGTGTATTAAATATTTTTAAAAATTCACTATCAAGAATAGATGATCCTTCTTGTTTTATTCTCATAACAATGGTTTCAGAACTATTATTCTCCAAAAAGGAAATGCATTCATTTAAAACATCACCAAAGTTTATATTGAGATAAAACTTACCAAAATGGATGGCGAATACGTCATTAATGGCACAACATCTAATATCCAGATAACGGATACCGTCTTCCAGTTGTTTTGTTATTGTGCAATCCGAATTTTGTGTAGCAATACTTCTATCAATAAAGCCCGGTTGCCCCGACGCTCCTTTTTTGGCACAACTGATGTGAGTTCCCGGAATAGATATGCACGCTAAACTTTTACCGTCATCGACGCAACTCATCCAGTTGTTAGTATTGCTCAATAACGAATATCTCATACTTACCTCCCCAAAAAATAATACTGAGATACCTTTTAATCAAGGAATCTAAGTTCCACTCAACAGTCTGATGCTATTTCCCTATTATCGAGAAAGCTTAGAGAAATAGGTGATTAAGGAAAAAATAAAGAATGGCTACCTCCAGATAATCGGATATTATATCTGATTTCGACATTCTTAGGGCAAGATGATAGTTAGTATTAAATAGCTTATCTACTCCTGTTCATTTTTAACCTGGTTCATCTCGTCCTCAGACAATAATCGTTATATAGTCATTATTCATGTTAATAAAAGTTTTCTGACCCAGAATGATTACCATAAAAATAAATAATAAACATTTGTAATTATAACAAAAGCAACCTTAATAAATGTGCTCAATTTCACAAAACTGCACAATTTTTCTACATATTATTTGACTTATATTTGAAGCAACAACATCCGATGCATGATATAAAATCCCTTTTATATCAAACAAAAGATAATTACATGGGTTTATTAAGGATATGCTCTTCCCAATGCTCGCTTGACGCCGTGATTTTCTGTTCGCCACACAAGTATCTGCGAAGCGGGACGACAGTTAAGCACCAGGTCACTTATTAGGAAGGAGTCTTTGTCCCTCGCCAATCAGACGATAAGCACACGTCTTTGGCAGCCATTCAAAGGTATTCATATTCTCACGGGTCAATTTGATACAGTCAGGCTCGTATCTGAAACGATCTTCATAATTCTTGCACTGGCAGGTTTTAATATTCAGTTGATTGCAAGCAACATTGGTAAAATAAATTTCATCCGTATCCTCATCCATCAACTTATGCAGGCAGCACTGACCACAACCATCACATAATGCTTCCCACTCCTGATCTGTCATTTGTTCTAAGGTTTTCACCTGCCAGAAAGGTTGAGACATAATTTCTGTCATTCCTCGTAGTTAAATCACTCTGGTTGTCAAAACGTGCTCATTGAGAGAAACATTTAACACATCACCAGATTGCAATGGCCCTACGCCTTCAGGCGTTCCCGTCAAGATAATATCGCCCGGACGTAAGGTAAAAAAACGCGACATGTAGCTAATCAACGGGATGATAGGCATTCGCATGTCACTAGTATTGCCGTTTTGACGTAATTCACCATTGACTGTCAAAGAAAGTTCGGCATTTTGTGGATCACCAAAGGCATTGACAGGAATAAAGCCTGATATCGGGCATGATCGATCAAATGCCTTACTTTTTTCCCACGGTTGCCCCGATTGTTTAAATTCACGCTGCAAATCACGTAATGTCAAATCCAGTGCAACTGCGAAACCTGCAATCGCCTGACTAACTCGTTCTTCATTGGCATTCTTAAGTGCTGAACCAATCAAAACAGCTAATTCTATTTCATGGTGCACAACACCTAATTCCTGTGGAATGAAAACAGGCTGGCGCAGATCACACAGCGCGGTTTCAGGTTTGATAAATATCACAGGCTCTTCAGTGGATTGAGAGCCCATTTCTTTCATATGCTTGTCATAATTACTACCGACACAAACAACCTTATTAGCAGGAAAATCCACCAATACCCCCTGCCAATCCCGATGTTGATACATAACATGGTTCCTTTATCTTGTTTTCAGGATTTGATTTTCAGCGAGTGAGAAAATAAGTACGTTGCATAATACCGTCTGCCATCATACCAACACTGAGGGCAAAATAGTAAGAACGATTCCAGTGCATAATGGTGCGGAAATTTTGTGTCACCCAAAATGCCCGTTGAGCCGAATCATTAGGGATAACTATCCAGCCTTTAGTCTCTGCCGGCAACTTAGCAAAATGTGGAGATGAAATCCCCAATGCCTGCCACTGAGCAATGGTTTTTCCTTGTTCGGGTTTAACACCTTCTAAAGCGATATCAAAGCCTGTAGGTAACGAAATGGCATACCCCCAAGGCAAGCCTGGTTTCCATCCTTCCTTATGTAAGTAATTGGCAGTCGAGGCAAAAACATCTGCTTTATTACGCCAAATATCAATTTGACCATCACCATCGCCATCGGCACCATACGTTAAGTAAGAGGTTGGCATAAATTGGTTTTGTCCCATTGCGCCCGCCCAAGAACCTTTTAGTGCCCGATCTTTATCAATATATTGATTTTCAATTATTTCTAACGCTGCCAGTAACTGTCTGATAAAAAACACTTCTCGACGTCCCTCAAAAGCCAGCGTAGATAAAGCCGAAATGACATCTTCATTTCCCTGAAATTTGCCAAAACCGCTTTCTAATCCCCACAAAGCAACAACATAGGCTTGAGGTACACCATATTTGTGGCTGATCTTTTCTAACAGGGAGTTATTCTCTTCATATGCCTTGGCACCCTGTTCAATCTTCCAGGCTGGTAAAACGCGGTTTAGGTAATCATCCAGAGTCACTTTTTTTTCTGGCTGGTTACGATCGGCTTTAATGACGCGCGGAATAAAATGGATATTGGCAAATGCCCGATCCAACGTTTTTTCACTGATCCCCTGCTCTCTAGCTTGCTGTTTTAGCAAGATCACATAAGCGGGAAACTGTGATGGCTCACGAGTATTCAATGGAAAATCCTGCGCCAATGCCCTGGCTTCAGCTTGGGATCGTGAAGTCAACACGGATGGATTGTACAATTGTTTACCACTTAATGTACTGCACCCTGCTAGCAGAGTTGCTGTCAATAAGGTTAGCCCAGTAGTGATTAATTTCATAAATCGGCTCCTCCTCAATTCAGGATCAGACAGTTGCCAGCGATTTTTATTGCTTAGACGGCTTATTTGGTGCCAGATGCGCATTGAGCAAATTTTCCACTGGTGGTGGCACTTGCAGGTAAAAACCTTGCTCATTCAACGCGGTTTTTACTTTTTCAATATCAGCATTAGCCAGTTTTTTTCTTTCTGTTAATGAAATCATCATTGAATATTGAGGTTCACCAAATGCGTTTAACAAATCTTCAGGAACGCGCGAAAAATCCCCTCTTCTTTCAATATATAGATATGTTTGGTCACGTTTTGGGCTTCTGTAGATTACACAAATCATTGTTATAAACTCTTTTAAATTAACGCTGTGACTTGCTTGAATAATTCACTAACTATAACATGCTTATTATATTTAAGAATATTGTCTCCCCGAGGCTTGGAACATATTTGTTAAACTACCTTGGGAAACTTAACCTTGCTGAGTCAGAATATCGATGTCACAATCGCCAATTGAGCTAAAAGGCAGTAATTTTACACTTTCGGTCGTTCATTTATATGATGACCAACCGGAAGTTATTCATAAAGCTATGCAGGAAAAAATGGAGCAAGCGCCCGAATTCCTGAAAAATGCTCCCGTTGTTATCAATATATCTGCCCTCCCTGTTGATGCAGATCTTCTCGCACTCCACCGAGCCATTGAATCCGTTGGGTTGCGCATTGTTGGCATCAGCGGTTGTCAAAACGAAGAACAACGAGAATTTGTTCTAAAATCTGAACTTCCTTTATTGAAAGAAGGTAAAAGTCAAAAAGCGTTTGCTCAAGAAAATAAACCGACTGAACCTATTTTCAAAAAAACTCGTATAATTAATACACCTGTTCGTTCAGGACAAAGAATTTATGCACCAAACAGTGATCTTATTGTGACAAATAATGTGAGCGCTGGTGCAGAGTTAATCGCTGATGGAAATATTCATATATATGGTGTGCTGCGTGGACGCGTATTGGCAGGCGCATCTGGTGATCAAGAAAGCCAGATTTTCTGTACCCATTTAAACGCTGAGCTCACCTCTATTGCAGGTCAATATTGGCTCAGCGAGAAAATTCCAGAAAATTTTGTCGGCAAGGCGGCAAAATTTCGTCTGGTGAACAATGAATTAACTATTGAAACTTTAGTCTAGCCCTTATAACAAGGAATCGCTTCATGGCACGCATTATTGTTGTTACATCTGGTAAAGGTGGCGTTGGCAAAACCACTTCAAGCGCGGCCATTGCTACCGGCCTAGCCCAAAGAGGAAAAAAAACCGTCGTTATCGATTTTGATATCGGTTTACGAAACCTCGACCTAATTATGGGCTGTGAGCGCCGCGTGGTTTTTGACTTCGTGAACGTCATTCAAGGTGACGCCAGCTTGAATCAAGCACTGATTAAAGATAAACGCACTGATAATCTCTATATTCTGCCCGCTTCCCAAACCCGCGATAAGGAAGCACTCACCCGAGATGGCGTTGAGAAAATTCTGAATGAATTGGCTCAACAGGGATTTGATTTCATTATCTGTGATTCACCTGCTGGTATTGAAAGCGGTGCATTGATGGCGCTCTACTTTGCCGATGAAGCAATTATTACAACTAACCCGGAAGTCTCTTCTGTCCGTGACTCTGATCGTATTTTAGGGATCCTGGCATCCAAATCACGCCGCGCAGAGCAAAGTGATGAACCTATCAAAGAGCACCTTTTGCTGACACGCTATAATCCAGGGCGTGTGAACCGCGGCGATATGTTGAGTATGGAAGATGTACTGGAAATTCTGTGCATTCCTTTGCTTGGTGTTATCCCGGAAGATCAATCTGTTCTCCGTTCATCCAACCAAGGGGAACCGGTCATTTTGGATAAAGACTCTGACGCGGGTAAAGCATACGAAGATACTGTTTCACGTTTACTCGGTGAAGAGCGGCCTTTCCGTTTCATCGAAGAAGAAAAAAAGGGCTTTTTAAAACGCCTGTTTGGGGGGTAACGCATGGCTTTGTTAGATTTCTTCCTGTCGAGAAAAAAACCGACAGCCAATATCGCCAAGGAGCGGCTACAAATCATCGTGGCAGAGCGACGCCGTGGTGACTCTGAGCCTGCCTATTTGCCCGACATGAAACGGGATATTCTGGCTGTAATTTGTAAGTATGTACAAATCGATCCAGATATGCTTTCTGTGCAGTTTGAGCAAAAAAATGATGATATTTCTGTACTAGAATTGAATGTAACACTACCAGAGGCTGAGGAATCGACAAAATAACAGTATCAAACGCCGTTATTTAATTTAAGGCGGTGATTCTTGTAAAACAATTGGCTATCTGAATAATAGATCAGGAAGTAAAGACAATTTCCCTGCCTGATAGATAGGCAGGGAATAAAATTTACATCTTAAGCACTACATCCCATAAATAAGACCATGATTGTTACTGAATTTACGCTATTACTGCGAATAATTTGCCAATATTTCAGCGATAGGTTCAGCCAGTAACTTACCTCGCCAACCACTAATTAACTCAGGTTGATACTCCGATGCTTTCAATTTCCAATGCCAACAAAGTAATTGATTAATCTGACGGCGAGAAGCCAGTAATTCGGCACTGAAATGAAGGGATCCCCCTACCTGAATGACCAAGGATTTAATTTCTTTAAATGCCTGACGATAACCAGGGTAATCAACCAAATTCACAATTTGAGCCGGGCATTCTTCTTCTGGAATATCCCTACTCTCTGCAACTATTGCCAATAACCGGCGACCATGGCAACGAATTTCTTGTCCACTCAAACCCAAGGCATTTAATTCTGCCAAAGAAGTTGGCATATAACGGGCAACCTGCCATAAATTTTCTTCACGGATCACGAAATTAACTGCCAGGTCACGCTCACGAGCCTGATTTAAACGCCATGCAGCCAGTTTTTTCAAACACGCCAATTGTCTTGGGCGCAATTGCCATGCGTTACCAATATCCTTATAAGCATATTCCGGCATTAATACTTCTTTACGGCGTTGGGCTATCAAGTTACTTTCATCTCTTGCCGCATCCAAATATCCCACCTGCCCTGTTTTTTCCATCAAAATATCGGCCAATGGTAATAAATAGTAGACATCTGCCGCAGCATATTGACATTGCTTTTCGCTCAACGGTCGAGCCAACCAATCAGTGCGGGACTCACTTTTATCCAATTCGGTATGTAAATACTCAGCAACCAATGTCGCAAAGCCACATGACATAGGATGACCAATAAATGCAGCCAGCACCTGAGTATCAATCATAGGTTCCGGCAAGCACTGAAAACTATTACTAAAAACCTCTAAATCTTCACTACCAGCATGGATAAACTTTAATACGTTCGGATCAGTCAATAACTCTCTAAAGGGCTGCCATTGCGAAATTTCGAGGGGATCAATCAGAGAAAGCTGTTCACCATCAAACAATTGTATCAAACCTAATTGAGGATAATACGTCCGTGTACGTACAAATTCAGTATCTAGTGCAATTCTTGCGTGTTTTTTTGCCTGCTCGCAGGCTGACTGTAATTGGGCATCGGTAGTAATCAACTGACAATGACAACCAGACAATAAAATATCCTTTAAATACATTATGTTACACAACCATAAATACTAAAAAAACATAACAATGTACACAGTTATGTACACACAATAAAAATCTCTAAACGTCCTTCACCCGGATAGCGGTTTGTATAGTATTAGACATATTTTCCACTTACCACAACTTTGAGAGCTCGAACGTAATACTAGCCTGATGGGGTATACACAACAACACCGGTAAAAAACCGGTGTTGTTCATGTGATAAGCAATCTTAAAACACTTTACTATTTCTATTCCCACCTCTTTTAAGCGGCGGCTTTGTTAATTTGTAGCTGTATTACCCACTTTTGCCAACTCTTGAGCGCGAAGTTCTCTGCGAAGAATTTTACCTACATTGGATTTTGGTAATTCATCACGGAATTCAATGATCTTCGGCACTTTATACCCTGTCAGGTAACGACGGCAGTGAGTTTTCAGTTCATCATCAGTCAAACTGGGATCTTTGCGTACCACAAATGCTTTGACAATTTCTCCTGAGTTTTCACTCGGAACACCGACTACAGCAGACTCTAACACTTTAGGATGGGAAGAAATAATATCTTCTATTTCATTTGGATAAACATTAAATCCAGAAACTAGGATCATGTCTTTTTTCCGATCAACAATACTGATAAAGCCTTTTTCATCCACGCTGGCAATATCCCCTGTTGCCAGCCAACCATCTTTCAATACCTCATCCGTTGCATCAGGGTGATTCCAGTAACCTTTCATTACCTGTGGTCCACGCACCCACATTTCACCTGCCTCGCCCGGTGAAACTTCATTGCCATCATCCCCTACCAACTTGATTTCTGTAGAAGCAATGGGGAAGCCAATGCTACCACTGTAATAGGTCAAGTTATGCGGGTTAGCTGAAACCAGAGGGGAACACTCCGTCAATCCATATCCTTCCAGTAGACGACGACCTGTCAAGTTTTGCCATTTTTCAGCCACTACTCGTTGTACGGCCATGCCGCCACCAACAGATAAACGTAGTGAGGAAAAATTCAACTTCTGGAATTCCGCATTATTCAGCCAAGCGTTGAATAATGTGTTAACACCTGATAGTGCGGTAAAGCGATAACGCGATAGTTCCTTGATCGTGCCGTTTACATCACGAGGGTTGGTAATCAACAAATTTTGCCCACCCAATTCAATAAAGAACAGACAATTTATTGTCAAAGCAAAGATATGGTACAACGGCAATGCAGTTACCACTAACTCTTGCCCAGGCTTTAATAACGGAGAATAACAGGCTTTGGCCTGCTCGAGGTTTGCCAGCATATTACGATGGGTCAGCATTGCACCTTTTGCCACACCTGTGGTTCCCCCCGTATATTGCAGAAAAGCCAAATCCTCGTTTTTCACATCCGGTTTGACATACTGCATACGGTAGCCTTGATGAATCGCACTACGGAACGAAATAGCCTCCGGTAAGTGATATTTAGGCACGAGTCGTTTGACATATTTAACGACAAAATCAACAAGGGTTCCTTTGGGGCGAGAAAGTTGGTCACCCATGCGCGTCAAAATAACGTTCTTGATTTGTGTATTAAAGACAATTTTTTCTAAGGTATGTGCAAAGTTAGAAACGATAACAATAGCAGATGTACCACTGTCATTAAGCTGATGCTCCAATTCACGTGGAGTATAGAGCGGGTTCACATTTACAACAATCATACCTGCACGCAGAATACCAAATAGTGCCACGGGGTATTGCAATAAATTAGGCATCATCAATGCCACGCGATCCCCTTGTTTCAAGCCCAGGCCATTTTGTAAATAGGCAGCAAAGGCACGGCTACGCTCTTCCAATTTACGGAAAGTCATTACCTCGCCCATATTGATAAATGCGACTTGATCGGCATAACGCGTTACAGCATTTTCAAACATTTCAATCAACGATGAATAACGATCGGGATCGATTTCTGCTGGAACATCTGCCGGATAATGTTTTAACCAAACTTTTTCCAAGTTGAATACTCCTGAAATCTAATTGCGATGTAACCACTGACCATAAAAAAACTGACTCGTATATTTAACAAATTATTAACTCAGCGTACCAGTTTGCAAAGCAACAATGTTCAGGTTGGCGATATACATCACTAATTTAATGCTACCAATGACTACAAAAAAATAAGGCAGCTTTTGCCGCCTGAGTGTTTTTTATTATTTATCAATAAAATAGTTAAATTATTAGCACTTGGACTTATAATTAGTTAATTATACACTGCTTTACTAATTTTTTGACTTGGTGTCTTACTATTATTCCAAATAGTTATAAATAAACATATCCTTCAAAAATATAATTATTAGAAGTTCGTGTCACTAAATGACGGAAAGCCGTCCCTTATACAGATGGGATAATCCTAGGTATCGCCAGTGGCAGGTTTGTTTTTGTTATGAAACAAATACCTGCCATCAGGTACTTTTGGGGTGACAAGAGGTTTATTCAGTTAAAATTGTTTCAACTGATACGGGCTGGAGTGGTGAATAACCGCGCCAAAACGGATCATAAGGGTTGCCATAATAGCTCCATGGATCCGTTCCGACAGCAGGAGGAAAAATCATTCTCTGAGATTCATACCAACGTTTCACTCCTGTTGCATTCATCACAACGTAATTATACGGACTATTGCCTACTTTCCCTTTTTCAAGGCTAGTAATCAAACCTACAACGGTCACATAATGATCTTTAAAATCACTGGGTTCTAAAAAAGTATTTACGTAAGCATAAACTCGCCCCAAAGAAGGTGCATCCAAACGGGGGGAAGCATTGCCTGCTAGTGGCATAGCCGATATTTCCAAACGAGTCTGGTTTTTTTCATTCAAGACACTAAGAACTTTGCCACCAAATCTTCCTTCATGCCCAATGTATAACTCAGGCATGTTCTTGACAGAAAGCAAGTTTTCCACCGGTGTTTTAGTCGTTCCTTTAATAACATCAGGAACTGACACACAGCCCGCAAGTAGCAGGGTGCCCAATAATGTTACCGTTTGCAGTATGCTTCGATAGTGTGTTCCATTGAGCATAACGCCTCCAAATCTTATGAGACTAACCATCCATTGGGTTAGCCATACACTAAGCCCTTTATACTCATGGACACCGCTTTCTGCCACAAGTTGCATGAATTTCATGGCGCCAGACAGAAGTTCCTTAACGGCCGGGCAATTTTTTCCATGTCACTTCATTACGCAAGTAAACGGGTTCAGCATGTTCAACCGCTGTCGCTTCCCCCATTTCCCACATTTGAATTGCCAATGGCAGCATATCTTCCGCATGGGGTAAAGTAACATCGCTTGCTGTCAATATTAAGTGGCTGTCTAATAGTTGAGGATAGGCTTCCCATCCCGTGCCAGCAATTCCCCATTCTCCTGATAAGGAACTCATAATCTCTCGCACTTGTTCAGGTTTCAAAACCGCTTCCGTTTCATCACCCTGCCATTCACCTTGTGAATTACGCGTGTATTGTCCCCAGTAAACTTCTCCCATCCGCGCATCAATAGCAACCAAAACGTTTGTTGCCCCTTTTAAGCGAAAAGCCCCTTGTGCCATTGTTTTCAGCGAGGAAACACCAATCATCGGTAATTCAGCGCCCAATGCCAGCCCTTGGGCGATGCCAATACCAATCCGTACACCGGTAAAACTGCCCGGTCCACGGCCAAACGCTAACGCATCCAATTGTTGCAGGTTCACTCCACCTTTTGATAAGACCGCTTGAACCATCGGTAAAATACGTTGGGTGTGTTCCCGTGGGGAAATTTCAAACTGTGCCTCAATAGCACCTTCGTTCCAAAGCGCAACAGAACAGGCTTCAGTTGCAGTATCAATAGCTAAAATTCGCGTGGACATGCCTTAACTCCGGCAAGATATAGGATTCAAAACAAGGGGCTATACTACCATAGCCCCAACATCATCGCCCTGACATTTTATTACTCAGACCGCAGTGGGCGTGAGTTCAGAAAAGCAATTGCTTTTGATAAATCACGGGTACGGGAAGCGGGAGGCAGGCTGTTTAGAAAAACCTCACCGTATGGACGCATCACCAGCCGATTATCACAAATGACGACAACGCCATAATCATCAATATCACGGATCAGGCGCCCAACCCCCTGCTTCAAATCAATCACGGCATCAGGAAGCTGGATCTCGTGAAAAGCATCTCCTCCCTTAAGTTGGCAATCCTCAATACGGGCCTTAAGCAAAGGATCATCCGGCGCAGTGAACGGCAATTTATCAATAATGACACAGGACAATGCATCACCACGGACATCCACCCCTTCCCAAAAGCTGCCGGTCGCCACCAGCAATGCATTACCCGCAGAGATAAATTGTGCCAACAATTGTGTCTTGCTCGTTTCACCCTGCACCAATACCGGCAATGTCATATTGGCACGGAACTCCTCCGCCAAACTGCGCATCATCTGGTGAGAAGTACAGAGGAAAAAACAGCGCCCTTTATTGCTTTCAATTAATGGTTTCAACATACGAGCAAGCCATTTTGCACCACCATTTTGATTCGGTGATGGTAAATGACGCGGAACACATAATAACATTTGACGTTGATAATCAAATGGACTCGACAAGAGTAATGTTTGGGCTTGGTTTAACCCCAAACGTTCAGTGAAATGACTTAGCTGTTCATTAACCGATAATGTTGCCGATGTAAAAATCCAACTACCTGATTGTTCACGGATCATCTCACTGAATTTGTCGGCAACAGATAACGGTGTTAGTGCCAACAAAAAATGCCGCCCATAACTTTCGAACCAATAGCTGTAATTGGGTATGTTGACATCAATCAGACGCTTAAGACGATGGCGGTAAACCGTTGCCCGTTCAAAAGCCGCATCTAACATGACTGAACGCCCTAAAGAGAGTTTCATCACGTCATAACAAAGTTCAAGAGCATCATCCAACCGCACTAATGCCCTCTGAACTGGCTGCTGCTGCAAAACCTCACGAAGATTGCCCCGATAGCTGTTTTCACCTAGTGACAAACGGAAATCTTGTGCACTTTGGCTGAGACGATCTGCACTTTTTTGCAGTTGTGCCTGATCCCGCACTTCAGTACGGTAAGCCATGATGATATCGCGCGATAAGTCCATCAATTGGCGGCTACTTAACTGCTGACCAAAATACTGGCTGGCAATATCAGGGAGCTGGTGCGCTTCATCAAAAATCACCACATCAACCTGCGGGATTAATTCACCAAATCCGCTATCTTTAACCACCATATCTGCCATAAATAGGTGATGGTTAACAATCACCACATCAGCTTCCATCGCTTTTCGACGGGCTTTCAGAACGAAACATTCCTGATAGCATGGACAATCACTGCCAAGACAATTGTCATTAGTACTCGTGACCAATGGCCAAACCGTGCTATCTTCCGCCACTTGATGACAGGTGTTGATATCACCATCTGTTGTATGGCCTGACCAATGCCTCAATTTGATGACTTCCGCCAGAACTTCAGCTTCTAACTGGGAATTGCCGATTGACTGTTGTTCAAGGCGTTCAAGGCATAAATAATTTGAGCGCCCTTTTAATAGCGCCAGATTGCCAGTAAAACCTAACGCATCAACGATAGTGGGTAGATCTCGACTGTAAAGCTGATCCTGCAATGCCTTAGAACCAGTAGAAATAATCACTTTTTTACCGGAACGCAAAGCAGGGACCAGATAAGCAAATGTTTTACCGGTTCCAGTTCCCGCTTCTACGACCAATTGTTGCTGTTTTTTAATCGCAACTGTAATAGCCGAAGACATTTCCCGCTGGGCATCGCGTGGCTTGAAACCGGGTATGGCTTTGGCTAGTATGCCATTTTTCGCAAAATCGTCTGACACAAACAGTCTCTTTCAATAAAATGTAGCAGAATTATGCCAATACTAAGTTGTAATAACTACTCAATTCAGCAAAAAACTGGATAAATTAACAGGAGATTTAATGACTATTAGACGCATTGATCCAGATACCCGTTGGTCAGAAGCGGTCGTTCACAATGACACTATCTATTATACCAGCGTGCCAGAACAACTGGACGGTGATATTACAGAGCAAACCGCCGATACTCTGGCAGCCATTGATACCCTGTTACACCGTCTTGGTTCAGATAAAAGCAAGATCCTGGATGCGACGATTTTTCTGGCGGATAAGGCTGATTTTGCAGGTATGAACACCGCCTGGGACGCATGGGTGGTTGCCGGAAGTGCTCCAGTCCGCTGCACGGTTCAAGCAGCATTGATGGATCCTAAGTATAAAGTCGAAATCAAAATTATCGCCGCTTTATAATCCACACCGACCAAACAAACATGGCATTGAATGAGCTATTGCTCGTTCAATGCCATGCTTAGAAATAAAATTTAAGGAATGGAGAGTAAAAATCAAGCCATCTTAATAATAATCATGCCTATCAATAGCAGCACAATACCGCTCCATCCCTTAAAATTCAGTCTTTGGTTAAACATTATCCAGCCCGCTGCCACTGTAGCAATAATGCCGAATGCCCCCCATAAAGCATAAGCAATGGAAAGTTCTATCCCTTTTACTGCCTGGGCCAACGCACTAAATGCGCCCAAAACAGCAACCAGAGACAGCATACCCATCCAGAAGCGCTGAAATCCATTGGATAATTTCAATAAAATATTAGCCACAATTTCCAAAACAACAGCCAAAACTAAGAATGCACCATGCCACCATTCAAATTGAATTTGCATATCATGCCTCCCTGATTTGCTTGTTCGAAACATTATTTACTACTGTTGGTGGATTATCTTGGGATGCATTGTTTGAAGCCTGACCTTTACTCTTTTTCTCTCCCATCTTGATCAAGGCGATTCCGGCTATCAACAATACTAATCCACTCATTTTCATCGGTGACAGTGACTCGTTGAACCACATCACACTAAACGTGGTAATAAACAGGATCCCAATACCTTCCCAAAGTGCATAAGCCACGCCCAATGCCACTTTTTTTATAGCAACGGCCAGCAAAATATAAGAAGTTGTGATCATGGTATACATCACGATCATACCTGTGAAATCACCCGATACGCTGGCATGTTTCATCGACAGAGTGCCAATCACTTCTGTCATGATCGCCAGTACAAGAAATATCCAATAAATCATTTTTTTCTCCTGAACATACTGATAAGCATGCCAAGATATCAAGCTATAGATGCCAACAAAGTCGGCTGCAAATGCGATTATGCAATATCAGAATCAAACTGACTTCTTAGCGAAATATTTTGGCAAATAAAAATTGCCGGTGAAGAACCGGTTAGTAGGAGAAGGCCCTAAAGAGCGCCGCACCAATAGTGCTCACTGGATAAAATAGTTGAGAGGAAAAAAACATGGGTACAACGTTGAATTTTATTACTATGTTGAATGTTGACGCTTTTGGCGCTATTCATGATGTTTTATTCTTTCATCACACGACAATCGTATAACTATCGCATGATATACTACGAACCCTCATATTAGTAAATGAATGATGTATTTCTATCATAGTCCAAAATAAAAAGCAATGGTTTGTATTTAGTTAATCAAACTCTACTTTTAGTAAGAAAAATTGAATAACCGTTTATTTATACTGAATTTTATTTATTCATATAACAAATTTAGTCTCTTGCTTCGGCAAAAATGAACATCATTTTCTGCCCCTAAAATTTCGCAAATACAAAGCATAAGTATTTATATATACTAATCTAACTTCAAGATGCGTGTGATTTCTCCCCGCTTCGCGGGGAGAAATCAGGTTTCATAGCGTGTTGGTAAATTGCAACTTGAAGTTTAATGCGTATAAATATCAAGTCCGGCTGTTATTTTCTTAATGAGTAAGTTAATGCGAATTAAAAACGCGCAGGTTATTCAAACTCATTCCATGAACGGCCATCACGCGTAATCATAGCAATAGAAGCCACTGGCCCCCACGTACCTGATTGATAAGGTTTCGGTGGTTCATTATCCGCCGCCCACGCATCCATAATGGAATCCACCCATTTCCAGGCTTCTTCCACTTCATCACGACGGACAAACAATGCCTGAATACCGCGCATTGCTTCCAACAATAACCTTTCATAAGCATCAGCAAGATGCGTCTGGTTAAATGTTTCAGAGAAACTCAGATCCAGTTTGGTCGTTTGCAAACGGTGTTTATGTTCCAATCCCGGCGCCTTATTCAGCACCTCAATATCAATACCTTCATCTGGCTGCAAGCGGATTGTCAATTTGTTTTGCGGCAATTGCTGGTAGGATTCAGCAAACAGATTTAGAGAAGGCTCTTTAAAATAGACGACAACTTCAGAGCACTTAGCTGGCAACCGCTTTCCAGTTCTCAGGTAGAAAGGCACACCAGACCAGCGCCAGTCATCAATATCGACACGAATCGACACAAAAGTTTCCGTTTTACTGGCTTTATTCGCTCCCTCTTCTTCCAGATAACCCGGAACTTTCTTACCATGCACAAAACCTGCGGTATATTGCCCGCGAACCGTTTTTTCCCTGACGTTGGTTTGATCAATCCGACGCAATGAACGCAGTACTTTCACTTTCTCATCGCGAATGCGATCTGCTGTCAGGTCAGCCGGTGGTGACATAGCAATCATAGTCAGAATTTGCAGAAGATGATTTTGGATCATGTCGCGCATCTGCCCTGCCTGATCGAAATAGCCCCAACGCCCTTCGATACCCACTTCCTCAGCAACGGTAATTTGCACATGATCAATCGTGCGATGGTCCCAATTATTGACGAAAAGCGAGTTGGCAAAACGCAACGCTAACAAGTTCAATACCGTTTCTTTTCCCAAATAATGGTCAATACGGTAGATTTGATTTTCATTGAAATATTTTGCAACTTCATCATTAATCGCTCTGGAAGAAGCAAGATCTGTTCCTAGTGGTTTTTCCATCACCACACGGTTGGGTTCCGCATTCAACCCCGCAACGCCTAATCCATGACATACTGCTCCAAATGTACTTGGAGGCATGGCAAAATAGTGAATAGCGGGTAAGCCATCTTTATTAATTATTTTTGCCAATTCGGTAAAATGTTTTGTTTCATTTACGTCCAAATTACAAAATTCCAGACGCGAACTGAGCCTTTTCCACAATTCAGAGTCTAGTTCCTCAGACATAAATGTCACCAATGCTTCTTCAATGACTTTGATATAGGTTTTTTTATCCCAATCAGCTCGACCGACGCCGATAATTCGGGTATCAGGATGGATATAACCCGCTTTTTCCAACTGGTAAAGGGAAGGCATTAATTTCCGGCGTGCTAAATCTCCTTTCGCCCCAAAAATTACCAAATTACAAGCCTGAGCTGTAGACGTCACCGCCATGTTGCATCTCCTCAATTACGGGATATTGTAATTTTTTTACAAAATTTGTAGATAATGTACTCTTTTGGTTATATGCAGTAAACACTGATTGCTCATTATCGTATTCACTGACAATATGTCCATAATTTATACGAATAACGTTCGTCAATTGAAAGTTTACAACTATTAAGAAGTAATCTTACTAAGATGAAAGTTAGACACTTGTCATATTTTCATGAAAAATCCTAAGTTATCTTGTTATGCCACTGCCAGACTTCAATAACAAGTAGTATATTTTCATAAAAATGACATAGATTTCTCCTGTTAATGAAATCGTTAAAACCGAGGTTGAACTTCGTTTTATGAACACACTGGAACGGCTCCAAAATAGTCTTGATGTTTTGAGTAAATCAGAGAAAAAGGTTGCTCAAGTCATCCTTGCTTCACCACAGACCGCCATCCATTCAAGCATTGCTACCCTGGCTAAAATGGCGAATGTGAGTGAACCGACAGTTAATCGTTTTTGTCGTCGCCTCGATACCAAAGGGTTTCCTGACTTTAAATTGCATCTGGCACAGAGCCTCGCCAATGGTACACCTTATGTAAACCGCAACGTGGAAGAAAGTGACAGCGTCACCTCTTATACAAATAAAATTTTTGAGTCGGTCATGGCAAGCCTGGAAACGGTCAAAAGTGATCTAGATATTGCAGCAATTAACCGTGCAGTCGATCTTCTGACACAAGCCAGAAAACTCTCTTTTTTTGGTTTAGGAGCATCAGCCGCTGTAGCCCATGATGCCATGAATAAATTTTTTCGCTTCAATATTCCAGTGACCTATTTTGACGATATTGTGATGCAACGAATGAGCTGTATAAACAGCACTGAAGGAGATGTCGTCGTATTAATTTCCCATACAGGAAGAACAAAAAGTCTTGTAGAAATTGCTAAACTGGCCCGTGAGAACGATGCAACAGTGATTGCCATCACCTCAACAGGTTCCCCATTAGCACATGAAGCTACCCTCTCCATCCTGTTGGATGTACCCGAAGATACAGATATTTATATGCCGATGGTTTCAAGAATTGCTCAATTAACCATCATTGATGTGTTGGCCACAGGTTTCACTCTGCGCCGAGGCTCAAAATTTAGGGATAATTTGAAGAGGGTCAAAGAGGCGTTGCGTAATTCGCGGTTTGATAAGCATGAATAAACCTGAAAATAGACTGTGTTTTTGTTCACTATTTATCAACTCTTCAGATTGATAACATAATAGATCTTTCCCCATCTACATATTCACAGTACAGGGGTTAATAAGCAATAAATTAAAGGGTTATTCTACGGTAATCAAAAATTCATATACCCAATGGATTTCAAGTTACCGCTCAACGAGACGGTAACTTGAAAAACAAAAGGTATGCTTCATAGGTCAACGGAGTAATACATGTCCAGACGGCTCAGAAGAACAAAAATCGTCACTACACTTGGCCCAGCTACAGATCGTGACGACAATCTAGAAAAAGTTATCCAAGCGGGAGCCAACGTCGTCCGCCTTAATTTCTCTCATGGCACTGCGGAAGAGCATATCCAACGAGCCAATAAAGTGCGCGAAATTGCTGCCCGCTTAGGTTATCACGTTGCCATCCTTGGTGATCTTCAAGGGCCCAAAATACGCATATCCACGTTTAAGGAAGGAAAAGTTTTCCTGAATGTTGGGAATAAATTCCTGTTGGATGCCAATCTGGGTAGAGGAGAAGGAGATAAAGAAAAAGTCGGTATTGACTATAAAGGCCTGCCGTCTGATGTCACGACAGGCGATATCCTACTATTGGATGATGGACGAGTTCAATTGAAAGTCCTGGATGTCCAGGGAACGAAAGTGTTCACGGAAGTAACCGTAGGAGGCCCACTTTCCAACAATAAAGGAATTAATAAACTGGGCGGCGGGTTATCAGCTGAAGCACTAACAACAAAAGATAAGGAAGATATCATTACAGCAGCCAAAATTGGGGTTGATTATCTTGCTGTTTCTTTCCCTCGTTCAGGTGAAGATTTAAATTATGCCCGTCGTCTTGCACGGGATGCCGGTTGCGAAACCCAAATCGTCGCAAAAGTTGAGCGAGCGGAGGCCGTCAGCAGTGACGAAATTATTGATGAAATTATTCTGGCATCAGATGTTGTCATGGTTGCTCGTGGTGATCTCGGTGTTGAAATCGGTGACCCTGAACTGGTTGGTGTACAGAAGAAATTGATCCGCCGTGCTCGCCAATTAAATCGTGTCGTGATTACGGCTACGCAAATGATGGAATCCATGATTACCAATCCAATGCCGACGCGTGCTGAAGTCATGGATGTTGCCAATGCGGTACTAGACGGTACTGATGCTGTTATGCTCTCTGCTGAAACAGCGGCAGGTCAGTATCCTGCGGAAACCGTTGCTGCTATGGCACAAGTTTGTCTTGGGGCGGAAAAGATGCCAAGTGTTAATGTTTCCAAGCATCGCTTGGATATTACATTTGATAGCATTGAAGAAGCGATTTCAATGTCTACTATGTATGCAGCCAACCATCTGAAAGGTGTTAAGGCAATTATTGCCATGACTGAATCTGGCCGCACGGCTCGCATGATGTCCCGCATTAGTTCTGGCCTACCTATCTTCTCTATGTCTCGCCATGAATCAACCTTAAACCGTACCGCCCTTTATCGTGGTGTAACCCCCGTTTATTGTAGCTCACATACTGATGGGATCGCTGCGGCTAGCGAAGCAGTAAATCGTCTACGCGATAAAGGTTATCTCATCCCTGGGGATTTGGTACTCGTGACCCAAGGTGATCAAATGGGAACGATTGGCAGTACCAATACCTGCCGCGTACTTGAAGTAGAATAATGGGCTATGCATAAAAACAAATGGTAAAGGATAAGGGGCAGTACACTGCCTCTTATTATGATTAATTTTATTATCCCAAACATCACAGATCTTCCCTTTTATAAGGCTCAATATCCCCTGCTTTCCGCGTCTTAAGTAATTTTAAGATCCAAGTATATTGTTCAGGATTCGGCTTCACCAATTCCTCCAATTCCTCATTCATTCGGCGAGCAATATAGGTATCATCCTGCCCTGCAATATCCTCCATGGGTGGACGGATATAAATATCCAATTGATGAGTTTGGCAATTATAAACCGGAAATAACGGAACAATAGCAGCACGGCAAACCTTCATTAAGCGCCCAAGTGCAGGCAACGTAGCCTTGTAAGTGGCAAAAAAATCAACAAATTCACTATGTTCTTCGCCATGATCCTGATCGGGCAAATAATATCCCCAAAAGCCTTCACGCACTGTAGAGATAAAGGGTTTAATTCCCGCATCACGGGAATGCAAACGACCACCAAAGTGACAGCGCGCTTTATTCCATAAGTAATCAGCCACAGGATTATTTTGATGATGAAACATCGCTGACATTTTTTGGCCACGTGCAGCCAATAACATCGCGGGAATATCAACAGACCAGCCATGTGGAACCATAAAAATCACATTTTTGCCTTGGGCATTTAAGGCTTGAATAATCTCCTCGCCATGCCATTGGGTACGTTTAAGTGTCGATTTTGCTCCCCGGAGACAAAGTTCCGCCAGCATAACAAATGATTGAGGAGCAGTAGCAAACATGCAATCAATCAGCTCTTCACGTTGTTGTTCCGTTAACTCAGGAAAGCAGTAAATTAAATTGATTTTCGCTCTGTGACGAGCACTGCTCGCTTTTTTTCCTGCCCAAATACCTATTCTAGCCAGAAATGGATCACGCCATTTTACAGGGACATAAGATAACCCTGCCAATATTCCTACGCCAGCCCAAAGCCCCCAATAACGGGGATGTAAATAAGCTCGATGAAATCGAGGGACATATCCCAATTTACTGTCTGTATCTTTTTCTTTATTCATGAGCTAGCTCTGATGATTCCAACACTTGCTATCGAAGAACAAGTTTATAACAAAAAATAATATAAAAGCGGACGATAGCCATCATCCGCTTTTATGTCTGTCAATAATCGGGATTTAATGCACTTAATCCAGCAATAATTGAGGCTTAATTTCTTTAACCGCAGCGATATATTCTGTACGTTCTTTACCACTCAGACCACCAGAACGCGGTAATTTTGCCGTGAGAGGATTCACAGGTCGCTGGTTATCCCAGAATTCAAAGTGCAAATGTGGGCCTGTTGAACGCCCCGTATTTCCTGATAGCGCAATACGCTCACCCCGTTTCACTTTCTGACCCGGTTTTACCAATATTTTCCTCAAGTGCATATATCGCGTTGTATATTGGCGACCATGCCGAATGGCAATGAAATTACCAGCTGCCCCATCAAATTTGGCTACAACGACTTCACCATCACCTACCGCTAGAACCGGAGTTCCCACTGGCATAGCAAAATCAACCCCTCTATGTGCTGTAATTCTGCCTGTTACCGGATTTAAACGACGAGGATTGAAAGAAGAAGACACTCTGAATTGTTTAGTTGTGGGAAAGCGCAGGAAACCACGCTCCAAACCGGAAGCATTGCTGTCATAAAAACGACCATCATCGGCACGGAAGGCATAATAATCGTCGCCACCACTCTGTAAGCGAACGCCTAACAACTGGCTTTGTTCACTTTTTCCATCAAGCATTTCGCGGGACATCAACACAGAAAAACGATCCCCTTTACGCAATTTGCGGAAATCTATCTGCCATTGCAGTGCTTTAGTCACTTCTCTGACTTCACCACTTGTTAGTCCAGCAACCAAGGCACTACTATTAAAGCTGCCATCGATTATGCCTGTGATAACACTGTTCTTCCATTCTCCCTTCTGGAACTCTTGCGTTTCGTTAAAAACATCCCCTTCACGAGTATAAACGCGGGTTTCACGACGTGATATATTCCATGTCAGCGTTTTTAGATTCCCATTATCGTCAGTAGACCACGATAATGATTGACCAATACCTAAATTACGCAACACCTTATATTGATTTGCTAACAAAGCGACATCAGAGGAATCAATTCCGAACTGAGTTAAAATCGAACTCAGGGTATCACCACTAGAAACAACATATTGGTGCGGAACATTTGCTGCTGTATCAACAGCACTACCATCATCATCCCCAATACCTTCATTGGGAAGTTGTTCATTAGCATCCCCAGCAACATCATCCGTCGCATCTGGAATGCTATCGGGGGTACTGATAATGATATTACCTGTCCGTTGTTCTTCTCGTTCATGATAAACAACAGGCCGCCATATCGCGATAGCCAAAGTGACTAGCGTTAGAGACCCTAGCATGATCTTATGGGGTTTAGGCAGGTTGTTGTATACCAGAACGATAGTTTTAGCTATCTGCTGCACTAAAAAATTCCTTATTGTACTAACTTAGGCAGCTCGCATATTGTTTTGATAGCTGAGTTATAAATTTCATGTAGCTATCTTTATCCAATGTGATACCGCTCCCTAAAGGGTCAAGTATTCCAATACGTACATCAGTACCTTTTGCTACGGCATGAATAACGGCTGGCCTAAATTGAGGTTCAGCAAAAATACACCTTGCTTTTTGCTCAACCAATTGTGTTCGTATCTTGTGTAGTCTCTGCGCACCGGGTGGTATTTCAGGATTGAGCGTGAAAACACCGAGTGGAGCCAATTGGTAATGTTTTTCAAAATAGCCATATGCATCATGAAAAACAAAATAACCCTGTTTTTGTATGGGTTTTAAAACATAAGTAATATTCTTATCAGTTTGTGCAAGCTGTCCATTGAATTTACGTAGGTTTACTTCTAATTGCTGTTTTTGTTGAGGATACTGCTCAATAAGCTGATCGTATATTGCCTGAGCGGCTTTTTCCGCGATCTTTGGAGAAAGCCAAATGTGCATATTATATTCACCATGATGATGGTGATCGTCCTCATGTTCATGCTGATATGATTCAGCACCGGAATCATTACCATTTTCTTCACTATTTTTCAATAAAAGTGGCTTAATGGTAGATAATTCAGCCAGTGACAGTTGTTTACTTCGTTCAATTTTAGCTATGGGTTTTGCTAAAAAAGTTTCCATATCTGGGCCAATCCAAACAACCAAGTCAGCTTGGTTAATTTTCCGTACATCCAGAGGCCGTAACGCATAATCATGTGGAGAAGCGCCATCAGGAAGAAGTACTTGAGTATTTGTTACGCCATCGGCAATGGCAGCAGCAATAAAGCCCAATGGACGAATAGATGTGACAACATCGGCCTGTGCGGAGCAATTTATTCCTACCATTAACATAGTCGCTAATGCGATGTTATGAAAAAATTTATGCGGGTATTTTTGTGAGTTGTGTAACATATTATGAATATTCCATGCAGAAAATTAAATTATGTTATATTATAACATTTCAATAATTCTGCAAGACACGTTTAACTCATCAATTATGATTACCCTAAAAAATATTACGGTTGAATTTGGTAACCGCAAGGTATTAAACAATATTTCATTCAATCTCAAGCAAGGGAAAATTCTGACCCTGATCGGCCCAAACGGTGCAGGAAAATCAACGCTGGTTCGCGTCGTTCTTGGTTTAATCCAACCCACTTCGGGCACGATTGAACAGAACCCCACATTAAGAATTGGTTATGTTCCACAAAAACTTAACCTTGATCCCACTCTACCCCTGACTGTTAAGCGGTTTATGCTGCTAAGGCCAAACGTAAAACCAGCAGATATCATACCGGTATTAAATCGAGTCAAGGCTGCTCACTTATTAGAGCAACCCATGCAAAAGCTGTCTGGTGGAGAAACTCAGCGGGTATTACTCGCCAGGGCCTTACTGAACCACCCCCAGCTTTTGGTTCTTGATGAGCCAACACAAGGCGTGGATGTCAATGGCCAACTGGCGCTTTATGACTTAATCAACCAAATCAGGACAGAGCTTAATTGCGCTGTACTGATGGTATCCCATGACCTGCACTTAGTCATGGCGAAAACAGACGAGGTTTTATGCCTCAATCAGCACATTTGTTGTTCTGGCACACCAGAAGTGGTGTCAATGCACCCAGAGTTTATTGCAATGTTTGGGCATCATGGCGCAGAGCAACTGGCAGTTTACCGCCATCACCACAATCATCATCATGATCTGAGAGGGAAAATTATTTTGAAAAATGTTGGGGAATCACGTCGATGATTGAATTATTGCTTCCCGGCTGGCTCGCCGGTATTTTTTTGGCAATTGCTGCGGGGCCTCTTGGTTCTTTTGTCGTTTGGCGCAGAATGTCCTATTTTGGTGATACACTGGCACACGCATCACTGCTTGGTGTTGCATTTGGTTTCTTACTGAATGTGAACCCATTTTATGCGGTGATTGCAGTGACTCTTATCTTAGCCACTATTTTAGTTTGGCTGGAAAAGCGCCCGCAATTGGCAGTTGATACCTTATTAGGCATTCTGGCTCACAGCGCCTTGTCGCTGGGCTTAGTCGTCGTGAGTTTTATGACCAGTGTCAGGGTCGATCTAATGGCTTATTTGTTTGGCGATTTATTGTCCGTAACTTACGAAGATCTCTGGCTCATTGCGGCCGGTGTCGCGATTGTTACTGGATTACTGACATGGCAATGGCGCGCCCTGCTATCAATAACAGTTAGCCAAGATTTGGCCTTTGTTGATGGCATTAAAATTCAACGTCTGCGTATCCTGCTGATGTTAGTGACAGCATTAACTATTGGGCTGGCAATGAAATTCGTTGGGGCATTAATTATCACCTCCCTGCTGATTATCCCTGCCGCTACCTCCCGTCGTTTCTCCCGCACACCTGAACAAATGGCCGTTTTTGCAATTATTGTCGGTATGCTTTCTGTTACGGGAGGGTTAACATTATCGGCATTTTATAACACACCGGCAGGACCTTCCGTTGTACTTTGTTCGGCAGTGTTATTTGCATTGAGCTTAACGTTCAAGGCAAGAAACTGATTTTTAGCGACAATTCAAATACAACTATACCAATCTCACTTCAAGATGCATATGATATCTCCCCGCGAAGCGGGGAGATATCGAGCTTCATAGCGTGTTGTAAATTGCAACTTGAAGTTTGATGCGTATAACAAGGGTTATATTTAGGTAAGTTATAACCCTTTCCGATAGGCAAGGTGTCACATTGGTGATAATGCAGACAACATAACCTCTATAACCCGCCTTCTATTTTGATCAATAAAAAAATGATCTCCCTGAATATATTGTATCGTTAAATCTTCGCTGGATAATTCTGACCAGGCATAAAGTTCAATTGGTTTAACGTCAGGATCGGAATCACCACTTAAAACAGTTACTGGGCTTTTTAGGACGAATCGTGCTGGCTGATAGGTTTCAGCCATCTTGAAATCAGCCCTTAAAACCGGCAGCAATATATCCATAAGTTCATCATTTAACAATATCTCATCAGTGGCGCCATTCATTTTTTGTAGCTCACGGATAAATTGGTCACGAGGCAAGTTATGAGTATAAGGATTATTATCCTTCAAATGTGGAGCTGGACACCCTGACGCAAAGAAGTGGACAGGAATGGGATAAGCACGGGATTGCAATTGACAAGCAAGTTCAAATGCCACACGGCATCCCAGGCTATGTCCAATAAATACATAAGGGATCTGCGTAATAAATGCAGCATGAGCGATTAACTCATCGACCAGAGAAGGCAAATCTTCATACAAGGTTTCACCAATTCGAGTTGCCCGCCCTGGCGGTTGAACTGCCACTATCTCAATATCATCATTAAAATACGTTGCCCAATCAAGATAAGTTCTCGCAGATCCCCCCGCATATGGAAAGCAAAAGAGTCTCAGCCTCGGACTACTGATCGGTTTTGGTATAATAAACAACTTATTATTTTCCAAACTACACTCCTCAAATCACTTGCCAATATGTCTATTACCATGACGGATCCTTTCTTCTACCAACGTAATCAAATTTTTCAGGGATGCCTGTTGATAGAACGTCTTGAGTTTTACTTCAATAGCGAAATGTACGTTGATTTTTGCCAGCAGGTGCACTGCCATCAGAGAATCTCCCCCTAGTTGAAAGAAATTATCCTCTAGCGAAACAATATGGCGATTTAGCGCCTCACTAAAATGGCTCAAGACTTGTTTTGCTATATCAGAATCCAAGTCATGTTCCAGATGCTCCTCTGCATCAGAAGAGATTCGGTTCCCCCCTAATGCCAATAATGCAGCAGTATCGATCTTATTGTTAATTGTATAAGGAATGGCTTCAATTACCCGCCATTGTGTTGGGATCATGTAATCCGGCAATTGGCCTTGCAGATACTGTTTGACCTTATCAATAAGTTCTTGCGCACTTCCCATAAACCGTGAAGATGCAACCAGGTAGCCACAAAGCCGTTCATGGAGCTGTTTTTCAATCACGACCACAGCCTTATCAATATCCGGCACCTGCTTAATCCACGACTCAATTTCTTCCGGTTCAATCCTGTAACCACGAAGCTTGATCTGATTATCCTTTCGCCCCAGACATAAGAGTTTATTATCCATGGTAAAACAAGCCAGATCGCCAGTTCGGTAAAGCCATTTCCCATTAACTTTTGCGAATGGATCGGCAATGAATGCAGCGGCTGTTAAATCCGGGCGTTGCCAATATCCTTTAGCTACTCCCTCCCCACCAATACATAATTCACCAATCACGCCAGAGGGTTGATGGCAACCTCTTTCATTCAACACATACATCTGTGTATTAGCTATGGGAGAACCTATCGGTAACACGCCATGATAATATTGGTTTGATTCAGCAGCGATATTCAACCGCTCCACGCAACAACCAACAACAGTCTCTGTCGGTCCATATTCATTAAAACACCTACTTTCTGGCGCGATTGTTTTGAGATAGCCCAGATGGGCACGACTCATTTGCTCACCCCCGATCACTATGACCTTAACATCCAGCGGAGTCTGCTTCTGCCCCATGCTTAATGCTAAATGCTCCAATTGTGAAGGCGTCGTTTTCATCAATCCTAAAGGCTGATTTAGCTCAAATAAGCGCAATAATGCCGCATTTTGGCTGGCCTGCGCAGAAAAAAGGATGACGTATCCTCGCGCAATTAATGGCAGAAGCAAACTCGTAATAGTGGCATCAAACCCGAAGGAAGTGGTCACTGGCACACCCAATCCCCCCAAATCAGACGTACCTGGCGGCATATAAGCCTGTGTTGTCCAATTGAGATAGTTGTTAAGGCCCTTGCGATAAATTTCGACACCTTTTGGCTTCCCTGTCGTACCGGAGGTATAAATCATGTAGCAAAGGCAATCATTTTCTGCAATGAGTTTCCAACGAGGAATCAAAGGGATGCAGCCTATATGATTATTATCATCTCTTATTTCCCATTCGCTGTTTAACTCAATAACGGGTATATCGAAACGCTCCATTGCCGCCAATAAAGATGCATTTTTGCCCGCGATCTTATCTTCTATCACTATGGCATCGGGGATGGCATCTTGAACAATCAGCAACAGACGGTTGAGGGGTAATTGGCTATCTACCGGTATCCATACAATACCTTCAATCAAGCAAGCAACAATCGTGGCTAGGGACAAGGGGGTGACGCCAGAGAAAATGACCACCTTAGCCTGCCGTGATGAACCTGAAATAATATGGCTGCGTAATTCGTCAGCTACCCATTGGCTTAAGTGGTACAGTTTTTTATAACTGAGTCGTCCAGTTCGCGATTCGTCCCAATATTCAACCGCCGTTAGCTCAGGTTCAGCGTCCAATTGACGGAAAAAATGATGACAAAAATCATCTTGGAAGACAGTGTCAGTCTGGTTGAATGCCAGGACTTGGCGTTGATAATCAGCTTCATTCAACAAAGGTTGCGCCAACACTTCCTGATCAACATCAAAAACCATCGCCGTACACAATTGCTGATAACTGTCGCTTAATACTTCAGCATAATCTGCGGCAACATGTGCGTATTGATATTCAAAACTTAGCTCTACGGTATCAGCGTGATTAACCACAAACAACGTCAATGGGAATTTTCCCCCAACAGGTATCAACTCATGTTGACGAGATCGGGTTCCGGGCAATACCCAATCTCCCTGACCAACAAAATAGTTGTACATCACATTGAATAAGGGGGACTGCGGGATTTGCTGGGCATGGCTGACACAACGTACAATATGGCTGTAAGGCAATTGCTGGTGTTCAATGCCATTGTAGAGCTGGCGACTAAGCTGGGCTGCAATATCAGCAAAACTGATTTGCGGATGGAATATCACTTTAATCGGCAACACATTGATAAAATAACCTATCGTTTTCTCCAAACGCTGATCATCTCGCAAAGAGGCCGGTACCCCAAACACTATGGTTTGCTGCCCCGTCAGCCGATACAAAAGAGAAGCATATAGGGTAAAATAACCCAGTGCTGGTGAAATACCCAAAGTAGCGGCACAATCATTGAAGGAGGTAACTAAAGAAGGGGCTAGCTGGCACCGGATCATACCACCTTGCTCACTTTTCGATGGAACAGGATTACCAATAGCCAGTTCCAAGCGTCCATCTACCCCTTCAAGTTCTGTCAACCAATATTCTTCATCATTAGCCAGATAATCACCGCGCAGCAATTCATCCTGCCAGCTGGCAAATTCAGCGTATTCAAGGCGATCAGTATCACCGCTCGGTAACGAACCACCCGCATACACTGTCGCAATATTATTAAGAATCAATGCCACTGAATCATTGTCGCAAATCAGGTGATGGAGGCAAAAATGCAAAATGTGGCTTTGCTCTCCTAACTTGATCAATAAAAAACGTGCCAAACCGGGTTTTCCCAAAGTAAATGGGGTTTCCAAATTATGCTGACAGTGCGTCAATGCCTGTTGCAGGCGCTCATCATTATCTGATGCTATGCCTTGCCTAGATAGATCTATCACAGTAACGGGTAATTCAATCTCAGGGTAGATATGCTGAACCAATCCCTGATCGCTTTCGACAAATGCGGTACGGAAAGCTTCACTGTTTTGTATCGTCTGGGCAATCGCATCCAGCAATTTATCCTGATCTAATGAGCCAACTAATTCGTAGGTTACGGGTACGATGTAAAGCTGTTTTGCAGTTAATTGTTCTGCCAACCACAAATCTTGCTGGCCAGCAGAGACCGGCACTTCATCAATCTCAAAACCAGCATGCTCCAGATCTCTTATCTCACTCATACCTTGTTTGCTCCCTTACCACTTTGGTTCAAAATGGCTGCCAAATTGCGATGCAACTGCACAATAAGGGATTCCGCTTCGCCATACAGCAGACTCGGCGCGGTGCATACTTCCAGATTTCTTTGGACTTGCTCAATCGCCTCGTAATCTTCTTCAAGGGCTTCTGCCAGATATTCCACATCCAGTTGGCATACCTCGCTTATCGCCTCATCTGTTTTATGGATAAAGTTGAACGTCTTCGACCAGGTTTGGTTTACCGACACAGGATGATAAAAAGAGACAAAAACATGATAAGGCTGTACCCCGATAATCACATTGGGGAACAGCAAATAAGTGGCTACCATCTCCCGACGTGTCTTATGTGGTGTTTGTCGACGAACCTGAGCCAAATTTTTCAGTGGGGTCAAAATCCGTCCATGCTGGGCAAAAGAATCCAATGAATAAAGCTGGCCATTTAATGTGGGAGCCAGGCTGTTTCGGTGCAGAGACTGGACATGATAATATTCAATAAAATTTTCAATCAGTAATTTCCAGTTAGCTTTAATCATCCTTTCACGGGAATTCAACAATTGGTGCTGTTCAAAGCCGATAGCGGAAATTTGATCATCAATGGCAGAAAACCAATGTTCCAGCGAAAAGTCAGGCATAGATTCACCCGGCATTTGCCACAACATACTAAACTTTTGTAGCGTATCAATTGCATTAAGTGAACGATATTGATCGGGTATTTCAGGGAAAGCTTCTCGCCAACGAGCAGCTATCAGATGGCCTTGATGACTGAATGACCAACTATGATAAGGGCAAACAAAAGCTTTTTTGCACCCTTCCTTATGATGTTCAAGTCTGGCTCCCCGATGAGGACAGACATTTTCAAATACAGCACAACGATTATCATCGACTTTACTCACAATCATCGGAACACGCCCCTGATAATCGACTGTAATAAAATCCCCTACTTTTTCCAATGATTGAATGGGCGCTATAAACTGGGGAATACTTTTCCACAGTTCTTTCTGTTCGTAATTGAAATAATCCTGGCAAACATAATGTTTAATTTGGCTCTCATATATTCCAACCGGTTCAATCGCAATATGAGAGTGACGCTGGTCGATCATGTCGACAAAATAATCAGCATAAGGAGAAAATACGTTATTCAGAACACCTTCACCACCTTCAGGTAACATGACTGTAGTATCGATTGTAGTATTATTACTCATTAGGCATCTCCTTCGACCAGGATCGTTTTCGTGCATGTCTGGGATTGGGTTATATATGTGTTATAAAAATCGAAATAACGATAAACAAAATTCAGATTTGGCGTGGCAATGTCTATTCGTTGGCTAAGTTTGACCAAGGAAGCCAGTAAGGTATCTGCCTCTGTTTCCCTGCCATTGATCACATCCAATACCAAAGAAGAATTAAAATCGGGAATTGACATTAAATACCCCACGGACTGACGCCGGAAACTTTCGCTATCTTTGACATATCCGGTTTTTTCGCCAATGGCAGCACACTCGTCAATAATCGACTGAATAACAGATCGGGAAGCATAATTACGCATCGCTGTATATACACCGATACGGACTAATCCGCACACCGAGGCCGCCGCATTGAGCGTGTTTTTGGCAAACGCTTTATGTCCGATATCTTCACAACCTTCGAAGGGAATGCCGACTCGGTTGAGTAAATCCAAAACCGCCAAAATATCCGCTTCTGCCTGTTCAGTGAGTTCAATGCATCCAAGATAGCTGGTTTTAAGAAACATCAATCTCAGGTTTTGTTTGCTATGCAAAGTCACCGAAAAGTTGAGTACACCACGGATGACCGTGACACCTAATGCCTCATCAATAAAGGTTTGTTCTGTGGTAAAACCATTTTGGAATATGACCACAGGGCTACGGAGCCGATGTTTATTGCGCGATAATTGCTGGCAAATATGTTGATTGGATACCGTCTTGCTGCACACATACAATTGATCAAAATCTTTAGACAGAAAATCTGCATAATCAGTGAAATGACCATCAATAACGATACTGCCGAGATCCTTGCTGATTGCCTGCTTATGATTTGTATCATCACTGAGTTGTATGTGACTGATAGGTAATGTCTGGTTCCTTATTCCTCGTGAAGATAATAAAAAAACCTGACATCCTTGTTTCTTGCATTGATGAGCCAAATAACATGCAACCGCACCTGTACCGATAATGCCTATCTTCAGCATATTATTTCCCCCCTATCGCTAATAACAGTTTTTGTGTCGTGATAAGCAAGGGAGGTAATATCAGAAGGGTGATCCCAATAAAATAAAGATCCATCGGGTTACTTTGCCCCCAAATCGCCCACCCTCCCTCTTGAGCCAGTAATATTTCCAAGACAATCCCAGTGATAAGATAAATAATGAAGCTACTGAATGTCTTAACCAAATTACGTAAGGCAAAAACACGACCATGATAGATTTTCGGCACAATGGTTTGCCATAACGTTTGCATTTTAATAATGCTTATTCGCATCGTGATAAAGCTGATAGCAATACAAGCCCCTAAGACGTAAACATTTTTTATCTGCGTCAATATCAAAAAACCAATCGCAAATAAAAACTCCAATAACAGCAATGGCATATATCGCAATATAGAGGGCTTCCATGCCGACATCAGGCTGACTATCACCATAGAAACTCCGCCGACAGACATCATGTAGCCTGCATCTGCGACAGAAAAATAGGTGGTAAAATAAGGAACAATCGTGATTAGCGTTCCACCAACCAAAATTGACTTAAAGAAGGTATACCCGATCATATAAGTCATTTCTGGCGATGCCTTAACCAAACGAACACATTCCATATCAGGAAAAATGGCTTTCCAGTTCAACTTAGATAATGTGCCATCATCGTGCGGCAGAAACTGTACAGACTTCACCCTGAACAATAACCCTGCGGCGAACGCACTTACCATAAAGGTTAAAAGATCAACCGTCAGCACCATACCCAGGCCATAGTGAGAAAACAGAAACGCACCAACAACCGGAGCAAGCATTTGTGGCAATGAATCGCTAAGACTGCCCAATGCATTTGCCCGATTTAATGAAGATTGTGGAACCAGCCGAAAAACCAGAGTGCTGTAACAGTCAATCTGCAACGCGGTCAGCACGCTGGTCAGGGCGATATACAGATAGACTACGATGGAATTGATATAGCCAAAATGATTGCACAAAAGCACAATTGCCAAGGCCAAACCCGCAATCCCTTCAGTGAGTAGCAGCACCTTGCGTTTATCGTAGTGATCAATCACATAGCCCACTAACGGCATCAATAAAAAGGCCGGAAGCACTAATACTAAATACATATTCGTATAAGCCATGACTGACATTTGTTTCTGAAGCAGCCATAACCCGAAAGCAAATTCCGTCAATTCACTACCAAATATCGACACCGCGATGCCAATCCAGAGCGGATAAAATCCATGTATGCCCTTCATCCAACAATTCCCTTTTTGTTACGACGACGAGCCTGTAATACAGGTTTTTCTTTTCGCCCTGCTATCTGCTTATGGCTATCCGACACGAATGTTTGTGATACAACCTCTTCTTTGTTCACAACCAATGTTGAATCTATCCATTCGATCAGGCTAGCCAATGTTGGACAAGCCATAAACTCCGGCAACTTAAGGGTGACTCCATGCTCTTTTTGCAATGCAGATAAGATCTTGATCGCGGTTAACGAATCCCCGCCCGACGCCACGAAACTTTCGCCCATATCCAGTTCACGTTGCCTAAGATGAGTCATCAGCAAACGCCCCGCCGCACTGTTAAGATACTGTAAAGGATCATTGGGTACAGTTCGTTCCGGCAAAGGGAACTGCTTTATCGAAACTTTGCCGTTAGCGGTTTTAGGGAATTCAGCCAGATAGACAATGCGATGTGGTTGCATATAATGAGCAAAATTACAGTTGATGAACTGCCGGATCCGTTCACTTAATTCTCTTTGTACCGCTTTGTCGGCTTGGGTTTTCACATAACAAAGCAATTTTGTTTCTGCCACAGGAATAGTCGGATCAATCACGCTGTTTGTCGTCAGTACAACTTGTTCGATTTCTTCCCACTGACCAATGGTACTTTCCAGCTGGGTTGGCTCAATGCGATAACCTCGTACCTTGATCTGAAAATCTGTTCGACCAAGAAAAGACAGACATCCCTGTTCATCCATGCTGACCAAATCACCGGTTTTGTACATAAGTGGTGCTGTCTGGTTGCAAATTTCAGCAGGGATATAAGGATCAACTACATATCTGGTGGCTGTCAGAGTGTCATTGCCATAGTATCCCTTAGATACCAGCGGACCACCGATATACAATTCACCAGGCTCACCGCGTGGCACTGGTTTGCCTGACTCATCCAGCACATAAAATCCGGTATTGGCTAGCGGCCTCCCAAGCGGCACAGTTTCTCCCACCGGTGTATCCCTAGTAATCACTGAATCCGTAGCGGTAATAGTGGTTTCAGTTTGGGCGTAAGCATTGGAGAAAATTACCCCTTCAGGTACAAATTTCTGCCACTTTTTCAACGTCTGTGGATCAACTTTTTCAGTTCCCACTAAAATACGCCGTAAGTGGGATGGGTAACCTATGGCAGGATTTTCCAAACTATCCACCCATCCTTGCCAATAGGTAGACGGTAAATCGGCCAACGTAATCTGTTGTTCAATCAGCAATTGGTTGAAATCAGCAAACGTATTTGGCGGGGTATCACCGAAAAATACAACCCTGCCTCCTGCGCTCCAAACAGGAAAAAGTTCCTCAAGAACGATATCCCAGCACAAATCGGTAAATTGAAGCATCCGATCTTCCGAACAAATCGCCAGATATTCCTTCATCATCAAACAGTGATGGGCGATAGCCCCATGGGAGTTCATCACGTTGTTAGCATTTTGGGTACTTCCTGAGGTACAGGTAATATAGGCTGTTTGCCCCGCAGGTATTACTTTTCCCGGATTTTGCAGTAACGCGGTATCCCCCGGGGCAACCCCACATTGACGCAGCAACATCCCTTCATCGTAAAAGTTGAAATACCGGACATGAGATAGCGTTTTCAGCAACGAAATATGGTCAGAGTTTCTCACCTCATTACCATCATTTAAGCCTCCATAATCCCCATCGAGCAGGGCAAATCGCGGAGTAAGTTCTGAGAGCAAGAATTCGACTTGGGTAAGAGGTAGCTTCTTATCAATAGGAACGTACACGCCCCCCGCTTTCAGTACTGCTAATACCGAGATGGCTAAGGGTATCCCACGACGTACACTGATAAAAACAGGCTCTTCTGGCTGTAAACCTTGTTGCAGCAAATGATGTGCCAATGCATTTGCCTGTCGGTTCAATTCGGCAAATGAAAGCTGACGCTGTCCTTCTTTCAAACTGGCATCGATTAATGCACATGCCTGTGGATCATCGGCGGCTTGCCGTTCAAACAAGGCATGGATTGGTGCCTTGTACAGAAAATCCTTCCGCAACGGCCCAATGGCAATAGAGGGTGTATCCAGCGAGTTCAGATAAGTGACAATATCAGCCAGGGTCAGTGTATCCCTCTCCGGAGAGTTAATGAGATAATCCAGTAACTGTACCAGCTTACCTGACAGCGTTTTGATTTGCGCCTTGTTGTAGGCTTGTGCTGCATATTCCCAATGTAAATACAGATCGTGCTCGCTCTGAAATACATCCAAAGACAATTGACCAACAATGTAGCGTTTGGGGTTATCCAACAACAAAGACCAACTACCACTTTCATTAAGCTTAAGTTTACGGGGACTGAAATTGAAGTCGTAATTAAGATAACGGTTTACCGTTTCCGAATGATGCCCCAGGCTGCAATTCTGCACCGTCAAATCTTCAATCGTGACATCCTGGTTAGAAAAAATATCCAACAATTGTTCACAAGTAAGGTCAAGATACTCACTGAAACGTTGTTCACCATTGCAGGTATTTACCCGAACGGGCAACATTGCCGTCGTCAAGCCCACCAGATTGTCGAAATTGTCAAAGTTACGCCCGGATACCGAAGTAGACATAACAAATTGGGATTGTTTGAGTACCGTACCCAAAAAAATAGAGTAGACGGTATACATCAGCATGTAAGGAGTCGCACGCTGTACAGCCGCATAAGCCAAAATCTTAGCCGTCAAGTCAACCGATAATTTCTCAAGATAAAATCCCCCCGTCGCGAGTACATTCCCCTCTTCTGTCAGCACGACAGGAGCCGGTTCGGGTAAATTTGCCAAATCCCTCTGCCAGCCAGACAGGTACTTGTGCCAAAATGATTTCTGGTGAATAAAATCCGGGGTCTTTTTGAATGCAGCCAGACGCTCCAAATAATCATGATACTGACAGGCTGGTGGCAAATCGCCGGTGCCATGATAAACAGCCACCAGCTCATCAATTAATACATCCAAAGAGACACCATCAACAATAGCATGGTGGGCAACCAAAAAAATCATATCCACACGGCTATAGTTAAGTGCATGTTGTGCTAAAGGTGTTTCACTCCATAATGGCAGAGCTAAATCAATCTGTGCTACATGCACTCTAAACATCGGTCCACGATCAAGCGCAAACTCTTCATCCAGACAACTTTGCCGCCATTGTAAAAACTGTTCTGGTGAATCCATGATCGCCGGTTCAGTCCGTATTGCGGCATGGTGATCAAATTGGCCGGTCACCGTTTTAAAGGTTTCAGGACAAAAAACCTGGCGCAATTGTTGGTGACGATTGAACAAATACTCAATAGTGCTGTTTAAACGATGCAGCTGCAATCCATCAGTGATCACATACTGAACGAATTCATTGTAAGATTTTGATGCCGCCGGATCGTACCAACTGGACATCGCCAAATTCTTCTGCATCTTAAATTCGGGTACGACAACGTTCACTGGCGCTTTTGATTCTACAGGTACGTTCAGCAAGCGGGGTTTGGCAGAAATCTTCTCGATGGTTTTTTCAAAAGCATCGAAACATTCATTTAACACGTTATCATCATGAGCTGTAGAGAGGAAACAGGTACGCCCTTCCCAAGTATAAACCCCATTCATTAACAAGTTATGGAAAAATAGTTCGTGTGTTTTTTTCTGATTGAACTTGAATAATGAGCCAAAGTTCGCAACTTCTATACCGCAATTTGCTGTAGTGAACAACGCATTGAGCCGCTCAACAAAGCCTGAGGTTCTGTCATTCAAATCAGTTTGTAATGCAGGCCCCATCGTTTTCATATGTAATAACGTTGCCTCAGCTGCGGCCATCGCCAGCGGATGTTTACAAAACGTTCCGGCAAAAAAGGTGGTCTCATTGGGTGGATAAGACGCGTCACCAAATTGCCAGAAACCACCATCAAGGTAATCCATTATTGCCGCATCGCCAGCCAAAACACCGATAGGCATACCACCCCCGATGACTTTGCCATATGTCACCAAATCAGCCTTGACCTGATAGTAATGTTGCGCCCCTTTTGGGTGATAACGAAAACCAGTAATGATTTCATCGAATAGCAATACCACATTCTGCTGTGCCGTGATTTTTCGTAACGTCTGAATAAAAGATTTAGGCCGTAGGTTGATATTGCGCGATTGGACGGGTTCAACCATGACCATAGCAATTTCATTTCCGTGAGCGGTAATATAGTCCAGGCTTTGTTGTTCGCCATAATTGAGTATCACTATATCCCGCCCCAAATCTTCAGGAATGCCGCTAGATTGAGGGAATATCTCTCCCTCTTCATTCCTCCCATAAAGAGGATTTCCGTATAGTGACCATGGTAGGCATTATTGAAGATAACAATCTTCCTTTTCCCGCTAGCAGCCCTGGCTACGCGACAGGCAAGCATAATTGCCTCGGTGCCTGAATTAGTGAAAGCCACTCGCTCAACACCCGTGATTTCAGCGATTAAATCCGCAACAACCATACCAGACTCATCAAGCGGCCCGAGATGAAAACCACGTTGAAGCCTTTTTTGTAAAGCCTGTTGGATAAAATCAGGATTATGCCCAAAAAAGTTGACGCCAAACCCCATCGCAATGTCAATAAAGACATTGCCGTTCAGATCAGTAAAATGTGCTCCTTTTGCGGTTTTTCCCACAATCGGATAACACAATTCTTTGAGCTTACTGTTGAACTGAATCGAATTGCGGTTATCACAGAGCACCCTCCGATATTTCTGGATAGCCGCTTTTGATGCACTGGTTTTCGCGTTGTAATGCTGAATAAATGCCGTCGTTTCAGCATCACACTGTACAGGCTCGGCAGTATCAACGGGTTTGTAGGTAAATTTGGCTTTTTCACCAGATGTCACTAATGGCTCGCTAACAACACTCTCTTTAGATGAAAGGTTGCTTGATGCTGAAATTAAAGTGGGATCTGGTGCTGAACGGCGGCGGGTAGCTGGTCACCAGTCGTCGGAACAGCGCTTCCTCCCCCAAGATATTGCAACACTGCCAGCTGCTGTTGAAATAATTGCTGCATGGCGTTTAATTGGGCAGCCATAATGCCGTGTTTGATCTCCATGCCTGGGCTATTGCTAATAACAGTCTGGTTTTCGCGGCTAGTAACAATCTGTTTGTTAGACATCATCGCCGAAGGAGATACAGAGGGTGATAACGATATTGTTGGAGGCGTTAGAACATGCGCTTGTACCTCCGGCTCTGCTATTGGCGGTATCGGCACAGATACTGTCTGTGGTTGATTGCTCAAGTTATCAACCGAGGCAGGTTGTGCCTGCTTGCTAACAAAATTAGCGACCTTATCAATAGTCGATAATCCTTTAAAAAACTTTCCAATACCGATATCAACACCATATTGAGATTTAATATTGTTTTTCAGTCTAATCAATGTGAGAGATTCAATACCCAGTGCCAAAAAGTCAGTATCGGTAGGCACATGTTCACTTGCTAATTCTGACTGTAACCAACTTTGCAGAGAGTGTTTAATTTCATTTGGCAATTGAGTCATTATGTTACATTCCCTTCATAATTTCTGATTGAGCCTGGAAGATAGCGTTCATACAGTCAATTTGTTGTTGCATGATGGCGAGAGGCTCACGCTCAGTCAGGTTGAAATGTTCGTCAGGTTTTTGTTGCCTTGCCCCATTCAATGAAGGCGCAATGGCAGTTCCCGTAAACCAGTAATCTTCTGTCAATAATTTTCTTGCTGGTAATAAGGCAGGTTTCGGCGTGAATGGCGCATACATTGCCAGCCAATCTCTTGGTGAACCAGATAAATGCTCACTGGCTAACACTGCTACTAAATCACCATAATTGAGCTGCTGGTTTTTCTGGGCAGGACAATACGCTAAAGCCAGATGATGTTGCGGAGCTTCATCGAGCAACGCGCCGATCATACTTTTGGGGCCAATCTCAATGATCTTCAGCCCAACCATGGCAGTTAATTTATTCAGGTTATGACGGAACAGTACACGACCTAACATATGCTGTTGCCAATATTCTGCCGTAGCGAAACAATCTGTTTCCGGTTGCCCCGTCAGATTAGACAAAATGGGTATATCTGCTGCCTTAAGGGGGATATTGGCGAGAAATACTCCAAATTCGTGGGCTGCATTTGCCATCATCGGAGAATGGAATGCCCTATTGGTACTGATAAAGCGAGAATGGAAACCATGCCGCTCTAATTGCGACTGGAAATGATCAAGTACACTACGTGAGCCACTGATAATTGTATTGGTTTCACTATTTTCAACAGCAATAGTCAGGCTAGCGCCCTCCTCCACTCCATTGTCGGTTTTAACCGCCTCCATGAAGGTGCCAAGTTGCTCTGCTGAACAGTTCACCATCATCATGGCACCATTGGGATCACTCGCCTCCATCAATTGGGCGCGTTTAATGATGATCCTAAGCCCCTCTTTCAATGAAAATACATTGGCTATACAGGCCGCGACATATTCGCCAAGACTATGGCCAAGCAGAATATCGACATGCCCGATAGCAGGGCGCAGGCATTGGTACAGTGCATACTCGAAAGCAAATAAAATCACCTGTGCAAATTCGGTACGATGGATCGTCTGTTCATCCACCTGCTCAGTCAGCAGATGTTTTACCTTCACCTTTGGCTGCCCGCTTTCATGCGCTATTTCAGAACACAATTGATCGATGTGATCGAGCCACTGTGCAAATTGCACATTATGACGATACAACTGTTCCGCCATTGCCACCGATTGGGTTCCCTGTCCGGCAAAAACCAATGCCAGGGTTGTCGTATTATCCTGGCTATTGGCTGCACTGGCACGATAACCAACAAGCTCCCCGCTGGCTATTGCAGATAACTGTTCAATCAATTGTTCAGCACTATTTACCCCCAAAGTACAAACAACCGGTAGCACCGTGCGTTGAGCCAACGCCTGACAGAAATGCATTAGGACAAATTTTTGTTGCATCACTTGCTGTTGCACATAAGTTAATAAACTGGTGGCAATAGCCTGGAGATGAGCTTGATCACATCCACTCAACACACAAGGCAACGTTTCGCTTATTTGTTCCGCATCAGAAAAAGGGCGGTTGCCATTACTTTTAATGACTACATGCGCACCCGTTCCTCCCATACCAAAAGCACTGACAGCCAAACAACTTTTTTCAGCAGGTAACGGTTGTATTGTCGTAGGGATCTCCAGTTGCCCTTCGGCCAGCGAGATCCGGGGATTCAATTGGCTAAATGCTGCCACTGGTGGCGCTATTCTGTGCTGGTCAATCAATAGTAATTTGATCAGCCCGGTAATACCTGCGGCGGCTTCAAGGTGGCCAATATTGGCTTTGATAGCCCCAAGATAACAGGGAGCCTGCGTTTTTTGGTCATGAAAACAAGCACTAATTCCAGCCAGCTCGATAGGATCACCCAAACGTGTGCCAGTGCCATGTGTTTCGAAATAAGCGATATCACTCGCTCTTATGCCTGCGTTCGTCCAACACCGCTCCAATAACTTTTGTTGTGAAAGTGGATCTGGTGCTGTAATACCGTTACTACGGCCACCATGATAAACCTCGGAAGCCAGCAGGATTGCCTTGACATCATTTTTATCACGCATGGCAAGATCATGGCGTTTAAGGATCACCACCCCTGCGCCCTCACCCAGCACAGTTCCGTTCGCCTCGGCATCAAAAGGGCGGCACATTCCATCACTGGATAACACTTCCAACTGGCTCATTTCCCTAAAATGAGCCATATCCAATTGCAGGTGCACTCCTCCGACAATGGCAGTATCACATTCTCCCCTTTCAATACTCAAACGCGCTTGGTGCAATGCCACCAATGATGATGAGCACAAGGTATCAACAACTAATGAAGGTCCCCTTAAATCCAGAAAATATGACAATCGATTGGCGCATATACTATTCTGATTGTTAATTGCACTACTCGGATAACCCTCTTCCCCCGTCTCGGCCTGGTAATCATGTAACAATTGCCGATAGCCATTTTGGCTGATACCGATAAATACACCTGTTCGGCTCTCCTTCAAATCATCCAGGCTCAGATTAGCCTGTTCAATGGCTTCCCATGTCACCATCAACAATAACCGGTGCTGGGGTCCATCAATCGGGCGTCTTTAGGATTGATTTGAAAAAAGCGATGGTTAAACTGACGGATGCTATTGCAAAATGCCCCACTTAATTGGGTGCCTTTGGCTGCAAATTCTGCCAGCAACGTAGTCATAAAGGGGCGATCGTCAGGGCAACGACTAAACATACTTTTGCCTGCAAGCAAGTTTTCCCATAACTGCTCACAATCCTCAGCGCCGGGAAAACGCCCTGCATAGCCGATAATCGCCACATCGGCCTGATCCTGTCCTGACAGCATCTGTTCTGTGGTATTGGCATGGCAGAAAGTTTTCCCCGTCGTCCGTGTCACTAATCTTTGCCAAAGTTGATGGATTGACGAACTGGAGAACAGCTCTATTTCTGTGACGACTTGACCGCTAGCCTGGCTTAAACTCTCCGCCAATTGAACTATCGTCAATGAATTATAACCAAGGTCAAGCAAGGATCTCTGAGTATCATCACCTGACAGATTTTGTCCTCTGACTTGACCAATGATGTGTATAAACCCTTCCCAATTAATAGAGCCTGTCAGTAGGTTATCTTGGAAAATAATGGGCGAAACAAGGTGATTTTCTGAAACTTTCAAAAATGAACGACATGCCGGATTTAAATTGAAAGATCTATCAGTGTCATATAGTGCATCAAGCACAGCACGGTAATTTTCCCGCACGGTACGCTGGGAGACTTTAAATGATGGCGTGATTTCACCTTTATCAGCAGACAGCGGTGTTTCTGTGATCGCAACCGCTATCAACTTATGGGAAATTTCCGTCACCTGACGATTGTGTTGCTGCAAGATCTGTAAGATATATTCCCGCAAACGTGTTGAATGCTGGAGTGTACAATCCTCTCTTAACGTCTGGCGACGAAGCTCAGGATTGATAAACAATAACGCTGTGGCGTATGGCCTTTGCTCAATCTCAATAATGGCATGGCTAATAATATCGGTCTTAGCAAACAAACTCTGTTCGATAGTATCACTGGAAACCTTTTCACCATTAGACAGTTTCCTGACGGCATCTAACCGCCCCAATAGCACCAGTTCTCCATTAACCATTTTGCCGAGATCGCCAGTCCTGAACCATTGTTGCTTGAAACAGCGCTGGGTCGCAGCTTCATCAGCATAATAACCCAGCATAACATTCGACCCTTTAGCCAAAATTTCCCCAGTTTCTTCATCAATACGGAGTGTCACATTGGGTAAAGGGCGGCCTACACTGTTCGGTTCTTCATAGCCCGGGCCTTTAAGTGTCAGGCATGGGCTGGTTTCAGTCAGCCCCCAGCCCTCAGCAACCTGAATGTCACAACGGTTGAAATAATCTTCAATGTCCGCAGACAGTTTGGAAGCCGCAGAAAGATCATTTGCAATGAAGGAGCCACCTCGTGGTAAAAATTCGCTGAATCCTTCATCTTATTGGCAACCGCGGTCAGTATTTTCGGTACACTGAAAAACCGCGTCGGCTTTAGCTGGCTTAGGTTGGCGCACATCCGCGCAATATCCACCCCCGGCTGTTATCAATATGTAATACGGCCTGACTAAAAATAGCTGTATATTTTTCAAATAAGCCACCAAAACTATGGTGCCACGGTAAATAACTGAGAAAAGATTGTGGGCCATCGAAATGCCATAACTCTTTCAGAGCTTGTTGCTGTGAAAGAATATTGGCCTGACTAAGCAATACCCTTGGGTTTCCCACTGGAGCCTGAAGTGAACATCAGGCAAAAAGCTTGCTCTGCCTGTGTCGCCCGTAAATCTGTAATCAGCGAACTGTGCAACTCTGCCCCAATCCCCTCATCACTGACCGTCTTATCCTCGGTAACTTGGTGAATGTCGCTATCAATGGTGGAAAAATCGGTAAAAACGTTGGAAGGTTCCAATGTAATGACATGCCACGAAGAATTCCGCGGCAAGGATTGCACATGCTCCGCGGTTTCAGTAATAACTAAAATGGGTTCTGTCAGTGACAGGCAATGGGCAATAATTTCTTCAGGATAACTGGCATACAGTGGGGTATAAATCGCCCCTTTAATCTGACAAGCAAACTCAATGGCCAATAACTCCCAGCGATTATGTGAAATTGTCACTACCCGTTGGCCACGTGCAACCTCCAGCTCACATAAGTAACGATAAACGCGGACAATGCTGCACAGTAATTGGCGCCAACTTAGCTGACGCTTAGATTGCATGTCGTTAAATCGTATTGCATCAACATCGCCAAGTGCTTTTTTCAATAACGCCAGAATAAGGATATTATCCGTATCAAGCCCCTGTAAGCAGGCTTGCCATTGCTCGATAAAACGCTCATTCTCTGCATTTTTGTTTTGTTTATGCATAACTATTAAGCCAAATAAAAAATAAGCCAAATAAAAAAGATGACATAGATACAATCCGCACAGGCTTTTGTTTCATTTATCAACCTGGCAATTCATGGTTTAAAGAAAGCAAAAGCCTAATCCCTATGCTTAGATTTAAGGCAATACGTTAATGCGTCCGGGTAGCATCATGTGCTTGAAATCACGCAACCTCGTTAATATTTGGGTGCGCTTTAACCAACGGTCAGTTCCGTCGTATTTAGGTTGATACGCCTTGCGGCCATGAGCACAACGATAATTATCAATAAAGGCAACTTCACCTGGGCTTAAAACCAAATCAAATACCGCTGCCTCAGTTAATTCCTCTAGTTCGGCCACAGCTTCACGCTCTTCGTCATCCAAGGCTTCTTTATCCAGATACAGTGGATCATAACGCATATGGATATTATCGCCACCGCCGGTAAGAATGGGACAGATGGTATAATTTTCGTCACGCTCTTCTTTCGACAGGCAAGGTCGGTCATTAAAAATACGGAATTTATTTCTTTTGAGGATGGTGACCGTTTTTTCACTCAATTTGGAAAAATCCGGTATTGATACACAAGTTGGAATTCGATAGTTGTTACGGATACACATAAAACCGAGATAATCCGCCCGATAGCCTAGGGAAGTATCTTCAGTATGCAGTAATAGGTTTACCGAACCTGTACCCAATTGCTTACCGGCATCCTTTTTGATTGGGAATATTTCCTGAACCAGTTTTCCTTCCTGCAAATCAGAAAAACCCACCACATCGCCACACAGGCTCGACATCAAACAACAATAATAATCATAGTTACTATTCGTATTGTAGACATCCTTCCAATGATTGGGAGTTGGCCCTATAGTCCCTGACATATCAGGGTATCCCTTTATTACAGCCAGTGGATAACCCTGATTACGGAATCTCTTCAATTCAATACGCAATCGGGTTGGTAATGATTCTACCCACTCTGGCAAGGTGCTAACAAAATCTTGATCATCAGTAGAGTGATAACGTTTTTGCAATTGCCCGATGAGGGCTTGAATTTCATCAATTTCTGAAGTTGACAATTCAATTGAATATATAGATTGGTTCATGGTTATTAATCCTCATTGTCATAAGTTACCGCAATGCAGTTGCTATCCTTTCAAATCCCTGTTCAATAGCATCCATTGATGCAGCAAAAGAGATACGTATATGTCCATGATAAAGACAGGCTTCTGCGGGAATTAGCGCGACCCCTGCATGAATGAGCAAATATTCACATAATTGAGTTGCGTCGCGATGACGACCGTTGAGGTATTTTTTGACATTCGGGAACAAATAAAATGCGCCATTAGGTAATTCACACTCAAAAAGTTCGCGGGCATATCGGTATGACAGATCCCGTCTCTGTTTCAGTATTTCCAGCCGCTCTTGATATAAATCCTTTGGCATCTCAAGTGCAGCAATAGCGCCATATTGTGCAAACGTACAAACGTTGTCAGTCATATGGCCGTGCAGGTCAGAAACCCTGCTGACTAACTCAGGATGGGCAACCATATAACCAATGCGGTATCCCGTCATGGCAAAACTTTTGGAAAATGTTTGTACCGTTATAATGTATTCGTTGTCATCAATTGCAGCTAAGCTGTGGTGTTCAACATCAAATACAATTTGTTCATAGGCTTCATCAGATAACACGAAAATCTGTTTTTCTTTAATCAATTGACACAATGTTTGTAACGCTGATTTTGAGTAAACAGCGCCTGTCGGATTATTCGGTGTATTGATAATGATAAGTTTGGTCTTGTCAGTCACTGCCTGTCTGATTTTTTCTATATCCAGATCCACACCAATATTTTCAATTAAAACTGCTTTTCCACCCGCTAATTTCACCGCTTCTAAATAGGTTGCCCAACAGGGAACAGGAATAATAACCTCATCACCTTCTTCAATTAATATCTGTAGTATTTCATAAATAATTTGCTTTGATCCATTGGTCACTATGATATTTTCAGGTGTCGCTTTAATTCGGTTATCTTCAAATATTTTATGGCAAATCCTCTCTTTTAATTTAGGTTCACCATCAAGCCAACTATAACGTGTCTTGCCATCTATCAATGCACGAATAGTTTCATTGACAACAGTGGCACTGGTATTAAAATCCAACTCACCCTCATTCAATCCAATAATATCACGACCTTCACTTTTTAGTTTAGCAACGATATCTGCCAACCCTACTGTTACTGAGGCATTAATATTTTTTGACCTGCTTGCAATGCGGGTTGAGAAATTTCTCTCTTGCATCATTATGAATATCTCTATTAATTTACATTTAAATTAATCAGATCGCTCTTTTTATAATCGACAGCCTTGAAGGGAATAATTTCACCATTACTATGTGCTTCGGCGCCATAATTCAATACAGAGGGAGGTTTAATATATTCAGTAATATCTAAATATTCTTGTTTATAATTCCTCGCAATAATGCGACCATTTTCATGCGTGTTAATATATTTTCGGTTAACAGCCAACTTGCCTAATGTGGTTGTGACGACATACTGAGGTACACTAAAACCTGTTTCGAATCCTACCAGTGCATCCATAATCTCCTGCCCTTTCTCCAGCGTCGTCATGAAATGAGAAACACCAGATACATTATCGCAATGGTACAAATAATAAGGACGAACCCTAATTCTCAAGAGGGCCTTCAGCAATGAGCGCATCGTTTCCACATCATCATTGATACCCTTTAACAAAACAGACTGGTTCTGCACTGGAATGCCATGTCGCAGCAATCGGTCACAAGCAGCAGCCGCCTCTTCGGTCACTTCTTTAGGATGATTGAAATGTGTGTTAACCCAGATAGGATGATACTTTTCCAACATTTGGCAGAATTTTTCTGTCACTCGCTGGGGAGCAAACACAGGATAACGGGTTCCAATACGAATGATATTAATATGTTTGATGCTTCTTAGTCTCTTAATAATGGCTTCAAGAAATTTATCATAATGTATTAAGGGATCACCGCCAGTCAGGAGGACATCATCAATTTCGGGATGGCTCTCAATATAAGCAAAATCTTCTTCATATGATGCAGCAATATCGGCCCCAAAATAGGTTCCGTTAACATCTGTCGTATGAAATTTACGTGTACAATGGCGACAATAAACAGGGCAAGTATCGGAAACAAGTAAAACAATTCGATTAGGGTATTTATGGATCACTCTGGCTGTTTTAAGGTTTGAAGTATCGCCTACCGGATCATTATCAGAATTGTACTCTATTTTCATCTCTCTTAAGTGAGGAATAGTTTGCAATCGAATGGGACAATTCTCGTCATATTTATCCATAAGCGAAGCATAATAAGGCGTGCTCTGCCATAAGTATTTTCCTTTCACAGCCTCAATCGCTTTCTTTTCTCCATCCGTTAATGCAATCCATTTACCTAAATCCTCAGATGTTTTAATTAAGTTACGTAATTGAAATTTTGGGTCATTCCACTCCTCATGACTGAACGATTCTTTACTTAAGAACATATCATCTTCCTCATATGCTTTTGAATACTCTTTGGGATGTGGGTTCTAAATTAGAATTAAAACATGCACATTGATTTACAGGAAGGCATGATACTGTGTATTTCTGCAACCTCTTAATCAATTTCCAACTATACGCATTAAACTTCAAGTTGCAATTTACAACACGATATGAAACCCGATTTCTCCCCCGCTTCGCGGGGAGAAATCACACGCATCTTGAAGTTAAATCGGTATAGAATTTATAATAGCTATAGATGACAATGTAAATAAATCTTACACATTTGTAACCTTTAAAATAGATACCTCTGTTAAAAATAAGTATTATTTTAAAAAAACAAATCATACAATTTAAAATCAAGAAAATTTTTAAAGGTAAATGTCATCCTTTAAAATAAAAAATATATTAAAAGGAAAACATCCTTATCAAAAACAAAGGTTAATTTAAAATATTAAATACAACCATTAAAAAATGGCATTCTTTTAAATAGCGTTTCAAAACGATAGGAGTATTCCTTACCCCGCGCTCCGCGCGGGGTAAGGAACGCCAACATCTGATACTCTCAGTATTATGAAAACCTATTTAAGAGGAAAATAGATTGATTTTTTACAATATAAGAAATATATCCAGCCCCTGGTAATTAACCGGAGCTGGTATGTCAGAATGATTATTATTCGGCTTCCTTGCTCAATCCAAAATGCCGGTAAGCATGATGGGTTGCAATACGCCCGCGTGGCGTTCGTTGGATAAATCCTTGTTGGATCAGGAAAGGTTCCAGTACATCTTCAATCGTTTCTCGTTCTTCACCAATCGCCGCGGCCAAATTATCCAACCCAACGGGGCCACCCATAAATTTATCAATAATGGCAATCAGCAACTTACGATCAAGGTAATCAAATCCGGCCGAATCGACATTCAGCATATCCAGTGCCTGAGATGCAATATGACTATCAACTGTGCCATTACCTTTCACCTGAGCAAAATCACGCACACGACGTAATAATCGATTCGTAATACGGGGAGTGCCACGAGAACGCATCGCGATTTGCCTTGCACCATCATCTGAAATGCCTAATCCCATATAGCGTGCACTACGGGAAACGATGCTCTGCAAATCATCAACATTGTAAAATTCAAGACGCTGTACGATACCAAATCGATCACGTAATGGTGAAGTTAAAGAGCCTGCACGAGTGGTCGCACCAATCAAAGTAAAGGGGGGAAGATCAATCTTGATGGAGCGGGCGGCTGGCCCTTCACCAATCATAATATCCAGTTGGTAATCTTCCATTGCCGGATAAAGGATCTCTTCCACAACCGGCGATAAACGGTGAATTTCATCTATAAACAAGACATCGTGTGGTTCCAGATTAGTGAGCATAGCGGCAAGATCCCCTGCCTTCTCCAATACCGGCCCAGATGTAGTACGAAGATTAACCCCCATTTCATTTGCCACAATATTTGCCAGCGTGGTCTTACCTAATCCAGGGGGGCCAAAAATCAATAAGTGATCCAGTGCATCACCACGCTGACGTGCCGCTTGGATAAAAATTTCCATCTGTTCACAAACATGGGGTTGTCCAACATATTCAGACAGAAATTTCGGCCGAATAGCACGATCAATCGCTTCATCATCTTGCAGAACGCCTGCTGAAACTAGACGGTCAGCTTCAATCATCACTTAACTCCTGTGATTACAGAACCGCACGAAGTGCTTCTCGAATAAGGGTTTCACAATCTGCACCTGGTTTAGCTACCTTGCTCACCATCCGGCTGGCCTCCTGTGGTTTATATCCCAGAGAAACCAGTGCCGCTGCGGCTTCTGCTTCAATCTCGGCAGCGGAATTCGCTTGTTTGCTGACAGCCGGCAAATTAACATCACTACTTTGGTTAAATAGATCGCCATTAAGCCCCTTAAAGCGATCTTTCATCTCTACAACCAGCCTTTCAGCCGTTTTTTTGCCAACACCCGGCAACTTAACCAATGAAGCAATAGCTTCTTGTTCTATCGCTGTAACGAATTGCTGGGCCGACATGCCCGAGAGAATTGCCAGCGCTAATTTAGGCCCAACACCATTGACTTTAATCAGTTCACGGAACAGTGCACGCTCTTGTTTATCATTAAAACCGTATAATAACTGAGCATCTTCACGCACAATAAATTGTGTAAATAAAATCGCTTCCTGGCCAATTTCAGGCAGTTCATAAAAACAGGTCATTGGCATATGAACTTCATAACCGACACCGTGAGTTTCCAATAAAACCAACGGTGGCTGTTTTTCCAACACGGTTCCTCTCAAACGCCCTATCACTGTTTACCCCCTGAAAATAAAATAAATCGTTCCGCTAGCTTATAGCACAAAAAAAGCTGGACGTATATCCAGCATCAACTATTTCAGACGACCACGCGTTAAATTTAACCGCGCATCACCCACCCGCAGCAAATTTTGACTGAGATGACAATGTGTAATAGCAATGGCCAACGCATCAGCGGCATCGGCCTGTGGATTAGCAGACAATTTCAACATCGAACGTACCATGTGCTGAATCTGGCTCTTTTCGGCCGCCCCCGTACCAACCACCGTCTGTTTAACCTGACGGGCTGCATATTCAAATACCGGTATGGATTGGTTAGAGGCTGCAACAATTGCGACTCCACGCGCCTGCCCCAATTTCAAGGCTGAGTCTGCATTTTTTGCCATGAAAACTTGCTCTATTGCAAAAGCATTGGGCTGGAATTGAGTGATGATTTCAGTAACTCCGGCGTAAATCTTCTGCAAACGACTGGGTAAGTCATCGACTTTTGTCCGAATACAACCGCTGCCGAGATAGATAAGTTGCCGTCCCTGCTGGCGAATAACGCCATATCCCGTGACTCTGGAGCCAGGGTCAATACCAAGAATAATCGCCATATCGAATTATTCGCCTAAATCGGTTTGCCTGTGATATGGGATAAAAACGTTAGAGAAAGTGCCCTGATTTGAGGAACACTTTCTCTACGCTGTGAACCCTAATGCCAATTACAGCAGTGCTGCAACCTCATCAGAAATTTCACCATTATGATAAACTTCTTGCACATCGTCAGAATCTTCAAGCATATCGATCAGACGCAGTAATTTAGGCGCAGTTTCTGCATCCAGTTCTGCTTTCGTTGACGGGATCATAGAAACTTCTGCGGAATCTGCCTTGAAACCGGCTGCATCCAATGCATCTTTAACTTCGCCAAAAGACTCTGGAGTAGTATAGACGTCAATCGCACCATCATCATAAGTTTCAACATCGTCAGCGCCTGCTTCCAATGCGGCTTCCATTACCGCATCTTCGTCCAGGCCTGGTGCGTAGGAAATAACCCCTTTTTTGGTGAACAGATAAGAAACAGAACCGTCAGTCCCCAAGTTGCCGCCTGCTTTGGTGAATGCATGACGAACTTCAGAAACAGTACGGTTACGGTTATCGCTCAGGCATTCAACCATGACTGCTGTACCACCAGGGCCGTAGCCTTCATAAATGATGGTTTCCATGTTATCTGATTCGTCGTTACCAACACCACGGGCAATTGCACGATTCAACGTATCACGAGTCATGTTGTTGGACAGCGCTTTATCGACGGCAGCTCGCAAACGTGGGTTAGAATCGGGATCACCACCGCCCAATCGTGCAGCCGTTACCAATTCACGGATAATTTTTGTAAAAATCTTACCACGTTTCGCATCCTGTGCAGCTTTGCGGTGTTTCGTATTGGCCCATTTACTATGACCTGCCATGCAAATATCTCCGATAAAACGTCTTATAGACTAAATGACAAACTCTTCAATTGCTTGCCGATTGCTCCACGACTTCGTCAATGTGGCCGCTTCTTCCGCCGCCAGCCATTGATAAGCCAGATGTTCGGTCAGCAAAATTTCTCGCTCTTCAGGTAATGCCAGAGAGAACCAATGTTCTTTATTCCTCGTGACCCCAGGAGCATATCGATATCGTAGGTGCGAGAAAATCTCATAATAAAGACAGCGTTGACAATCTTTCAGTTCAAGATTTTCATTGATAATATCAATACCTATCTCTTCCTGTACTTCACGTAACGCCGCCTCCCACGGTTTTTCGTCCTTCTCAAGGCTACCTGTCACAGATTGCCAAAACTCAGGATCGTCCCGTCGCTGTAGCATCAGCACCCTTTTGCTGTCAACGGCATAAATCATAACCAGTACAGATTCAGGGCGCTTATAAGCCATTATTCGTTCTCTTTTTTAACGACTGAAATAGCCAATTCTTCCAACGCGGCTGAATTCGCCGGGCTTGGTGCATCCGTCATCAAACATGCCGCTGCCGTTGTTTTCGGGAAAGCGATCACATCACGAATATTATCTGTATCAGTCAACAACATAACGAGACGATCCAAGCCGAAAGCCAAACCAGCATGTGGCGGTGTACCGTATTTCAGGGCATTCAGTAAGAAACCAAATTTCTCCTGCTGTTCCTGCTCATGAATACCCAGAATGCGGAATACCGCCTGCTGCATTTCGTTACGATGGATACGGACAGAACCGCCCCCAACTTCATAGCCATTGATCACCATATCGTAAGCGTTCGCAATAGCAGATTCTGGGTTACTTTCCAATTCAGCCGCCGACATATCACGCGGAGAAGTAAATGGATGATGCATTGCCGTCAAACCACCTGCGCCATTGTCTTCGAACATGGGGAAATCAATAACCCAAAGCGGTTTCCAGCTTGCCAGATCGGTAATATTCAAGTCGCGGCCCAGTTTCAGACGCAGTGCTCCCATAGCATCAGTGACAACATTTTTCTTGTCAGCGCCAAAGAACAGGATATCACCATCCTGAGCATTGGTACGGGACAACAGGTCTTCAACCACTTCCGCAGACAGGAACTTAGCTATCGGGCTTTGCACGCCTTCTAAGCCGGTAGCACGGTTATTCACTTTCATCCATGCCAACCCCTTCGCGCCATAAATGCCAACAAATTTACCGTACTCATCAATTTGCTTACGGCTTAACTCTGCCCCGCCGGGAACGCGAATAGCCGCAACACGGCCTTTTGGATTGTTTGCAGGTTCAGCAAAGACAGAGAATTCTACGTCTTTAACCAGATCGGCAATATCCACCAATTCCAGAGGGTTACGCAAGTCTGGTTTATCTGAACCAAAACGACGCATGGCTTCTTCAAATGTCATAATGGGGAAGCCGCCCAAATCGACACCTTTCACATCCAGCCACAGTTCACGGATCATTTTTTCCATGATTTCGCGAACTTGTTCAGCGGTCATAAACGAGGTTTCAACGTCGATCTGGGTAAATTCAGGCTGACGATCGGCGCGCAGGTCTTCATCGCGGAAGCACTTTACAATCTGGTAATAACGGTCAAAACCAGACATCATCAACAACTGTTTGAAAAGCTGTGGAGACTGCGGCAGTGCATAAAATTCGCCTTTATGCACACGGCTTGGCACTAAATAGTCACGCGCACCTTCTGGTGTTGCTTTAGTCAGCATTGGCGTTTCAACATCAATGAAACCCGCATTATCCATAAAACGACGCACAAAACTGGTGATCTTGGCACGGGTTTTCAGACGCTGCGACATCTCAGTGCGACGCAGATCAAGATAGCGGTATTTCAGGCGCTGCTCTTCACTGTTATTCTGGTTGCTGTCCAGTGGCAATGGCTCCGAGCGGTTGAAAACCATCAGGCTTTCTGCGAAAACTTCAATTTCGCCGGTTGCCATATCTTTATTGATTTGGTTATCAGGGCGCGCACGCACAATCCCCGTAATTTGAATACAAAATTCATTACGCAGTTCAGAAGCCTGAGCAAAGACCTCTTTCTGGTCTGGGTCAAAAAATACCTGAACGATACCCTCGCGATCTCGCATATCAATAAAGATCAAGCCACCTAAATCACGGCGACGATTTACCCACCCACAAAGAGTCACTTTTTGGCCTTCATGGGCCAGGTTCAACTGCCCACAATAATTAGTACGCATACAATATCCTTTTACTCAGCTCGTTATGCTTTCTGCTGCGGAAATTTTGGCATTGTTCTTTCTAGGAAGAATTGCAAAAAAGGTCGCTATTATACTGGAAATTCTAACCGGAGATAAGGCCATAACGCCGTTCTTGACAAGACAATTTTTTGCTATCCGCTAACATTCATAGAATTTATTATTAAATACTATGATTTATAGCGACAGTTTTCTTTTTGCGGTTTATCATCATTTAGCCGTTTTTGGGTTGGGCAATTGGAGTTAAGAAATGGTTAGCTCGCTTTATATCGTACTGGGCGCACTACTGTTAATTAAGCTGTCTCTGGATGTAGTCAAATTAAGAACGCAATATCGGGTCGCTTATGGCGATGGCGGTTTTTATGAATTGCAAACCGCCATTCGGGTTCATGGTAATGCAGTTGAATACATTCCAATTTCAATGTTGTTATTGATTGTAATGGAGATGAATGGCGCCCCCGTTTGGATGCTGCACATTTGTGGATTAGTATTACTTTCAGGCAGGCTCCTACACTACTTTGGCTTACGTCATCGAGAAATACGCTGGCGGCGTATGGGCATGGCGGCAACCTACATCTCAATGATAATAATGATTGTCAATAACATTTACTATTTGCCGTGGGAGCAGATCTTTTCTCTCTACACATAAATAGAGCTATTTCTTATATAGAGTTCCCTACATCTTTTCTGCGTATGTTGCGTTGTAGCTCGATGGCAAAAACCTTATCAGCATAGGTGATTAGAATGATACCCAAGGCGGTGCATTACCGCCTGAGGGGGCATCCATTGATGATCCCCTTTCTGCCTTTTCCTGCATTCTGTTAGAATAACCGCTTCTTATTGTTTCCAAAATCAATGCTGTTATGTCAAATCAAGAATCTCATAATCAACGGGATAGCCTGTTCTCCGCCCCAATTGCCAATTTAGGTGACTGGCGTTTCGATGAACGTGTTGCCGAAGTTTTTCCCGATATGGTGAAACGCTCAATTCCCGGTTATTCCAATATCATTTCCATGATAGGTATGCTGGCAGAACGTTTTGTCACGCCAAATAGTCAAATTTATGATCTTGGGTGTTCCCTTGGTGCAGCCACGTTATCAATCCGCCGTGCTATTAGCGCCGAAAATAATAGTGTCCATTCCCATACAGAGGGTTGCCGTATTATCGCCGTCGATAACTCACCGGCAATGATCGAACGCTGCCGTCGCCATATTGACTCTTTCAAGGCCAACATCCCCGTTGAAATCATCGAACAGGATATTCTTGATACCGACATTCGCAATGCATCAATGGTCGTTTTGAATTTCACATTACAGTTCCTGCACCCTGATGATCGCCAGAAAATGCTGGATAAAATCTATGCCGGTTTAAAGCCTGGGGGCGTTCTGGTACTGTCTGAAAAATTCAATTTTGACGATGAGCAGATTGGCGAGTTGCTCTTCAATATGCACTATGATTTCAAGCGCGCCAATGGTTACAGCGAACTGGAGATCAGCCAAAAACGCAGTATGCTGGAAAATGTTATGCGGACAGATCCAGTTGAAACGCACAAATCACGCCTCAAACAAGCCGGATTCCAGCACGTTGAAGTCTGGTTCCAATGTTTTAACTTTGGCTCATTACTGGCAGTAAAAGGAACTGGACAATGATTGATTTCAGTAACTTTTATCACTTGATCGCCAAAAACCACTTAAGTCATTGGCTGGAATGCCTGCCCGCACAATTAAGCCATTGGCAGCAAACCTCATTGCATGGCCAATTCAGCTCATGGGTCAAAATTCTGGAGAACCTGCCTGACATAAATCCCACCCAACTTGATCTGAAAAATGGTGTGATTGCGAACCATAAACCCGAGTTATCAAACGGTGAAAAAGCCCGTATTCAAAATATCCTGAAACTATTCATGCCGTGGCGTAAAGGACCTTTTTCACTGTACGGTGTAGAAATTGATACCGAGTGGCGTTCTGACTGGAAATGGGATCGCGTCCTTCCGCATATTTCGCCTTTAGAAGGCAGAACTGTCCTTGATGTCGGCTGTGGCAGCGGTTACCACATGTGGCGTATGGTGGGGGAAGGTGCTCAGCTCGTTGTGGGAATTGATCCAACCCAACTTTTTCTTTGCCAATTTGAAGCCATCAGAAAATTACTGGGTAACGACCAACGCGCCCATCTTCTGCCTTTGGGCATTGAACAATTACCAGAGCTAAAAGCCTTCGATACGGTGTTTTCAATGGGCGTGCTTTACCATCGCCGTTCCCCCCTCGACCACTTATGGCAACTGAAAAACCAGTTGGTTTCCGGCGGTGAATTAGTTCTGGAAAGCCTGGTTATTGAGGGTGACGAATATCAATGCCTCATTCCCGGTGAACGTTATGCACAAATGCGGAATGTCTACTTTATTCCGTCGGCCAAGATGCTAAAAGTTTGGTTAGAAAAATGTGGTTTTATTGATGTTCGCATTGTTGATCATGCGGCCACAACACTGGATGAACAACGCCGGACAGAATGGATGCAACATGAATCGCTGATCGATTTTCTTCATCCAGACGATAACAGTAAAACAATAGAAGGCTACCCAGCACCACTACGGGCTGTCCTTATTGCCCGTAAGCCATAGTCTTTTTCTTCTTTTAGTTTGTAGCTTACTGGCTATCCCCGTTACATAGTTGACTATGTAACGGGGAATTTCCGATGAAACACAAGCTATTTTATTTTTTCCGTTGAACCAAACTGATCATTCCCTTCATCGACTCAACCAATTGCCCATCAACACAATGGTAAGCATATTCATCTACCTCTCTGTCATCAGAACTCATCGTCACGCCGACTTTTCGATATTTCATAGCAGAATGCACCATTTTACCTGCCGAACTGTGAATTTCTGTTATGCCAATTTCCAAAAATTTACAGATATTACTCATTCTGACACCCGCCCCAGGCATAATAATTGGCCCCTGGCTGGCCTGTAACAATTCTTTTAACAAGGGTAATCCCAACTCAGCACTTTGTTGTTGGCCTGAAGTTAAAATACGCTGTACACCCAGCTCTGTCAGTTGTTCTAACGCAATATGTGGACTGAAACACATATCGAAGGCACGATGGAAAGTGACTTCCATATTCCCTGACAATGACATCAATTGCCTCATGCGAAGCCGATCAATATGACCTTCTCCATTTAACACGCCAAAAACAACGCCAGGAAATCCCATATCACGGATACGAGCGACATCATTTTTCATTACTTCAAAATCAGTGTTGCTGTAACAGAAGTCTCCTCCTCTTGGCCGGACAATGGGATGTACAGGAATTGATAAATGCTGTCGTGCATGCTGCAATGCACCGAAACTCGGTGTTACCCCACCTTCCGATGGGCTTGCACACAATTCAATGCGATCAGCTCCTGCCTGTTGTGCAACCAAAGCACAGTTTATGCTATAACAACAAATTTCCAGCTTTATCATTCAAAGCCCCTCGGATATAAACGCCCAATTAGCCTACACGTTTCACCTCTCCCACAAGAAAGATATAGGAGAGAGCACCAATCAATGTGACGACAGAAATGTAAACCAGTGCTGGAGAAAAACCATAGCGCTGAGCCAAATAACCAATCACCAGTGGTACAGAGATCCCACCCAACCCACCGACAAAATTAAAAATGCCACCGATCAAACCAATCAAATGCATCGGTGCCAGTGAAGAAACCAGTGACCAGGTAATAGACGCAAAACCGTTACCAAAAAACGCCAGCGCCATCAACACCATGATCCATATTGGATTGTTAGTGTAGTTGGCTCCCATAATACAGGCGGAAATTATCAAACCACAAATAATCGGGGTCTTACGTGCCGCTCCCAAAGAGAACCCCCTACGTACCATGTTATCAGCCAACCAGCCAGAGAGCAGTACACCCAAAAATGCGGCCAGAAAGGGAAGGGTCGTCATGAAACCCGCTTTTAGGGCGCTAATTCCCTTCTCTTGGGTCAAATAATTTGGGAACCAGGTCAAAAAAAACCACAATGTTGAAGCGACTGCAAATTGCCCCAGATAGACGCCCACCAGCTTAGGGTGGAACACCAGCTTCCAGTCCGCGATAGTAAGAGGCTGTCGAACCGCTTTCTTAACTGGCGAATCACCATCGACTATCCCTCCTCCACTGCGGATATACTCAAGCTCTGTTTGACTCATATTTTTTGTTGATCGTGGCTGTCGATAAACGTTAATCCAGATCAGTGACCAAATAAACCCGATGCCCCCTGTTACGAAAAAAACCCAGCGCCAGTTACTTAATTCCTGGAGCCCTATGAGAAGCGGCGTCAGAAAAGCAAGCCCCACAAACTGGCCTGATGTGTAAAACCCAACGGCAGAGGCACGTTCATGTTCAGGGAACCAACTTGTTACCATCCGGTTATTGGTGGGGAATGTCGGGGCTTCAAAAATACCAGTAATGGAACGTAAGCCTATGAGTGATATCAGACCGGTTGCAACACCCTGTAATAGGGTCGCCACCGACCAGCCAAGAATGGCAATAAAATAGGTCAAGCGTGAACCAACGCGATCAAGGAACCAACCACCGGGAATTTGACATAAGGTATAAGACCAAGAGAAAGCAGAAAAGATGTAACCCATTTCCGTTTTTGTGACCCCAAACTCTTTCTGGATATTGGCTGATGCAACCGCAAGATTAGCTCGATCAACATAACAAATGACGACCGTAATAAAGATCATTATCAACGTCAGATAGCGCCGACGCCCAATTTTCGTCGTTGTTACTGAAATATTCATCTCAATCTGTCTCCAGATTTTGGGCATAGTGAAACCCGCCACCTTGCCTTGTCGTTAACAGAGGGTGTAAAAGAACGCATTGATTTAGTTAGTTAATAAGGGGCAATTACCATTCAGCAACGGAACCATCTTTATGTCGCCATATTGGATTTCGCCAGTCCGATACATTTTTGCTGCGCTCAATGACCTGTGCTTCGTCAATTTCAACACCCAGACCGGGTTTCATCAAGGGTTTAAAGAAACCACCTTCCATACTGAAATCTTCTTTATTTTTCACAAAATCAAGTAACTCCGCTCCTTTATTGTAATGAATGCCCATGCTCTGCTCCTGGAATACCGCATTACGTGATATGAAATCGATGTGCAGGCAAGCGGCCAGCGCAATCGGTCCCAGTGGACAATGCGGTGCCAGTGCGACATCATAAGATTCAGCCATACCTGCAATTTTATGGCATTCAGTAATACCTCCCGCATGCGATAAATCTGGCTGGATAATTGCCAGACCACCCACTTCCAGTACACGTTTAAATTCAAAACGGGAAAACATCCGCTCGCCTGCCGCAATGGGAATATGGGTCTGCGCCGCCAGACGTGGATAATATTCCGCCTGTTCCGCCAGCACCGGTTCTTCAATAAATAAAGGCCGATACGGTTCTAACGCTTTGATTAATACTTTCGCCATTGGTGCGCTGACACGGCCATGGAAATCAAGCCCAAATTCAATTTCATGGCCGAACGTTTCACGGATCTGCGCTACCGTATTGACAGCAGTATCGATTTTTCTCGAATCCTCAATGATGCACAGTTCTTCACAACCATTTAATTTGAATGTATCAAAACCAATCTTCCGTAAGGTTTTAATACCGTCAATCACCTCCGAAGGACGATCACCTCCCACCCAGCTATATGCTTTGATCTTATCGCGCACCAATCCACCCATCAGTTGCCACACGGGTGCATTCAAGACCTTACCTTTGATATCCCATAAAGCCTGATCGATGCCCGCTATGGCACTCATCAAAACAGTCCCGCCACGATAAAAACCTGCGCGGTACATCACCTGCCATAAGTCATTGATACGGGCTGGCTCCCGTCCAATCAAATATTCACTTAGCTCGTGCACTGCCGTTTCCACTGTCCGGGCACGGCCTTCAATTACCGGCTCTCCCCAGCCTGCAACACCTTCATCTGTGTCAATTTTTAGGAACATCCAGCGTGGAGGTACACGATAAGTCGTGAATTTAATTATTTTCATCGTACGGCCTCGCGATACGCATTAACAAATAAGGTTGCTTGCCGTACAGTACGATCAACAGATTGACCGGTGCGATAAAGATCACTGCCTAAACCGGCCCCTATGCAACCTGCGTTAATCCATTGAGACAAATTATCTGGCGTTACCCCCCCCACGGCGAAAACAGGTATGTCTGGTGGTAACACCGCTTTCAATGCCTTGATATAGTTCGGGCCGAATGCCGATGCTGGAAAAATCTTTAATGACTGTGCTCCAGCTTCCAGCGCGGTAAACGCTTCTGTCGCTGTCGCGCAACCTGGACATACTGCCATACCATAAGCGACTGCTTTGCGGATCACTTCGCAGTGGATATTAGGCGTGACAATCAATTTACACCCCATTTCCGCCAACACATCTACCTGCTCTGGTTTCAGTACAGTTCCCGCCCCAATCAGTGCCTTACGGCCAAACGCTTGCACAATGGCTGGAATACTCTGTTCCCACTGAGGAGAGTTAAGCGGGATCTCTACTATATCGAACCCAGCGTCAATGACCGCCGCGATGTGTTCAAGCGCTTCGTCGGGTCTAATACCGCGAAGAATAGCGATAAGCGGAAGATTGGCTTGCCACAGCATTTGCGATACTCCTTATACCTGCCTGAAAAACGGTATCGCCGTCTGCCAAAGAGATATTTCGTCCGATAGCGTTAAACGCCTGCTGATAACGAGCAGCTAACGAAAGTCCGGCGACGAGTGTGATAGTCTGTTGATCAGCAAAATAGTGACTCATGCTCGCCACTTCTGCACCAATCAACAGGCCGGATAAAAATTCACTGACATATTCGCGCGGCAGGGCACCCAGTATGTGCGAAGCGCGAACTTCGAATAAAAAAGGCAAAAGCACCGGAGAATCTATTCCCCGTTTAAGACCAGCGTTAAAAACTTCGGGACAGACTGCCTGTTCGGGCAATCCCGCGCCCACCAGTGAATGATGCAAAAGTAAATGGTGGAGTTCACCGGTCATCACAGTACGGAAATCGTGGATTTGTTGGTCATCAGCGGATACCCATTTACAGTGAGTACCGGGCATGACATAAAGGGAAGAAGGGAAAAGCTGGTGAGCGCCTAATAATTGTGTCTCTTCGCCTCGCATCACGTTGTGGTTATCTTCACGTGAAACACACAATCCAGGAATAATCCAGACATTATCGGCGACTGGGGTTAATTGCTCGCCGATTGCAGAGAACTGAATGGGAACCGACAGATATGGAACTGTTTTCCAGCCCATGTTGCTACCGATCATCCCTGCCATGACAATCGGCGTTTTGTCATTTCGCCAGCCTTGGGTCATTTCTGCTAACACTACCTGTGGCGATTTTCCATTAAGGCGGGTGACTCCCGCTACCGATTGCCTGCTTTCCAGACATTCATCGCCCTGATATAGCCAGGCGCGTAAATTGGTCGATCCCCAATCAATCGTGATGTAGCGTGCTGTCATGTGACTTCCTTAAGCCTTCTATTGGCTGGCAATCATGGCAAATGCAGCCTGCTCCGCTGCATTCCCGCCCTGATACTATCGTATCAAACAGCGCTTTATTTTTTAGTCGCCCACCCAGATTCGTTCAAATATCATTCATCCAGACGAGCTTATCGCTACGCGGAGTTGCAGTGCTACGATAAAGATCACAAAAAGAACACGTATGTTTAATTTTTGATAATCTCTTTGAGAGAAAAAGGGTGAAATTTGATGGTGATTTCACCATTTGTTACCGCTAATGTTGGATTGGGTAATCTTTCACTATCCCCTTTCGGCTGACTCTCTTTCGTACGAAAAACAGCGGGCAGCGGATCAGGCAGTAATTTATAGGCTTCGCGAATCAGTTGTTCTGGTGGCACAGGCAGGACAAATTCGACATGTTCCCAGCCTGCGTGAAGATATTGCTTTTTACCCGGATAAGGTAATTCGACACAGTCAATTTGCCAGCCAAGTAAAGTGATTGGCTGTTCTAACTCAAATAAGCAGATCGGCCGGCCATTGATCATGCTCTCAGACATCAATTGACCACATTGCAGAAAACCTTGCCGCCAGCGATCAGCGATTGAAATATCATTACAACGCAGGGAAATATGATCCGCTGCATACTGTGTAAGTTCCAGGCCAAGATATTCACCAAACTGTTTTAGCTTTTGTTCAAACTGATATAAATCAACCACCAAATCCTGTAATTCAGGAATTGTTGCAAAGTGTGTCATCTTTCCCCCAGCAAAAAACTATCACCTGAAAGGCGAGCTAAAAAACCCAAAGTCGTACCGCAAGCGGCGGCTGATAGTAGCATGCAGGATAATGAATATGGTATAAAACCCGTTATTTTCTCATAACTCACACGCTTAAAAGTATTTGCATAATTCAAATGCAAGGGCTTTTGTGCGTAATTTAAGGTACTACGGTGAATATTCAGGCCATTCTTTCAGAAAAAATCAGCCATGCGCTGATTGCTGCTGGTGCTCCAGCCGACAGTGAAGCTCACGTTCGTCAATCTGCAAAAGCTCAGTTTGGTGACTACCAGGCAAATGGTGTCATGGCGGCAGCGAAAAAAGTGGGAATGCCACCCCGACAATTGGCAGAAAAAGTCGTCAGTTTGCTGGATCTGCAAGGAATTGCCAGCAAAGTTGAGATTGCCGGTCCTGGTTTTATCAATATCTTTCTGGATAAAACGTGGGTTGCTGCCAATCTCGAAACTGCGCTGAAAGATGAAAAACTGGGCATCACGCCGGTCGCGCCACAAACCATCGTTATCGACTATTCTGCACCGAATGTGGCAAAACAAATGCATATTGGGCACATTCGCTCCACGATCATTGGCGATGCCGCAGCCCGTACTATGGAGTTTTTGGGACACAAAGTCATTCGAGCCAATCACGTTGGTGACTGGGGTACTCAGTTCGGAATGCTGATTGCTTATCTGGAAAAAGTCCAGAACGAAGATGCCAGTGATATGGCATTAGCCGATTTGGAAGCCTTCTATCGTGAAGCGAAGAAAACTTACGATGAAGATGAAGAATTTGCGGCTCGTGCCCGTAGCTACGTCGTAAAACTGCAAGGCGGTGATGAATACTGCCGTACCATGTGGCGCAAACTGGTTGATATCACCATGTCGCAGAATCAGGAAACCTATCATCGCCTGAACGTGACATTGACAAAAAAAGATGTCATGGGTGAAAGTTTGTATAACGATATGCTGCCTGGCGTTGTTGCCGACCTAAAACAACGTGGACTTGCCGTCGAGAGTGATGGGGCTATCGTGGTTTACCTTGATGAGTATAAGAACAAAGAAGGCGAACCAATGGGGGTCATCATCCAGAAAAAAGATGGCGGCTACCTTTATACCACCACGGATATTGCCTGTGCCAAGTACCGTCATGAAGTCCTGCACGCTGATCGGGTTCTCTACTACATCGATTCACGCCAACACCAACACCTGATGCAGGCTTGGACAATCGTACGCAAGGCGGGTTACATTCCTGAGTCGATGTCACTCGAACACCATATGTTCGGCATGATGTTGGGCAAAGATGGCAAGCCATTCAAAACCCGTGCGGGGGGAACAGTCAGATTGTCTGATTTGTTGGATGAGGCCATCGAACGCGCAGATGCCCTGATCCGTGAGAAAAACCCAAATATGCCGGAAGACGAACTGAAAAAAGTTGTCAACGCCGTCGGTATTGGCGCGGTGAAATATGCCGATCTTTCCAAAAACCGCACTACCGACTATGTATTTGATTGGGATAACATGCTCGCCTTTGAAGGTAATACCGCACCTTATATACAGTATGCCTATACCCGCGTAAATTCTATCTTCAAACGTGCAGAAATTGACGAAAGCAGCCTGATCCACCCGATGCTTCTGAACGAAGAACGTGAACAAGCTCTGGCGACGCGCCTGTTGCAATTTGAAGAAACCATCACAACTGTTGCCCGCGAAGGCACTCCTCACGTGATGTGTGCTTACCTCTATGATCTGGCAGGCCTGTTTTCTGGTTTCTACGAACATTGCCCAATCCTGAGCGCGGATAGCGAAGAAGTGCGTCAGAGCCGCCTGAAATTAGCCCTGCTGACAGCGAAGACCTTGAAGCAAGGTTTGGATACCTTGGGTATCGAGACGGTAGAGCGGATGTAATTACCTGTCCCAAACTGGCATGACTAAACCATGCCAGTTTTTAATCAGGGCTAAAATTAACCGTGATCGACACACATAGCATATCCTTGAGTCGTGTCATCACTAAATGAATGGGTGTTATTTTTTAGGTTATATATAAAATTCTGTCCCTTATTTTGAGACTGACCAACACCAATAATAAATTCAGGATTACCGACTATTCCATATTTAGAAATATCGCCAAACTCTGTTATAAGATCAATATCAGATCCAGATCCCCTATAGAGTTCATAATCTGTCATTTTTTGTGTAGCACCCGTGTCCGTAGCGCAATTAAAATCATTTGGAATGGTAATTAACCCATCGGGGGAGCCAAAAAAATACCTTTTTACTTTAAATTCATAGGTATATATATATTTGGCATTATTCGTCTTTTTAACCGTTGTTATCACTTTTAAGTTAGAAACAGCTGTAGATATAAAGTTAAATGAAATTATTCCCTTATCCCATCGACTATTAGTAGATGTATCACCAATGGATGTACCACCAGAATCTATCACTTTAGGATTCGCATCATAGTTCACGCTCTTGCTATTTTCGGCAATCGGTTTTCCTGTAGAAGCATCCACTAATTCGCCCTTCAGATTCTGAAATGTATTGTAGGGTTTATTCTGCTCTTTAAATATTTTTCCTGTTGGATATTTATCACTGAATACATGCAGCCCAGCGTTCAACGTCGGTGCTTCAAAAGCAACTTGTCGATTTTCCTGACTGGAAGTTGTTTTCCCCCTTCCTGCCGGTACTTCTAATTTTACCGTCAGACCGTCAGTAACTTGACCATTACTAATATCACCAATACCCACCTGGCTGCTTAGGGTGGCCGTAATTTGACCATTTGTGACTATATTGTCATTGTCACCTTTAATTTCCCATTCAGCCTGACCGTTATAGGTTCCAGGGGCAGGGTCCAGAGTCCACTTAGCCCCTTCTACCTTATACCCGTCAGGTAGCGCAGTACCGTCAGCGTTAACCACTTTCGCCGTATAAGTATAATGTCCACCACTCCCCCCCGTTATGGGATGGTTAGGATCAAACGCAACATCAAGGCTGTCTATCTTTAAATTTTCCGTGTCAAAATCCACAGCATCAGCACACTGTTCTGTTTCAGAAATCTCAACAGAGTTTTCATCAACAGCAGAAAGACACACGATAACGCCTGTCGCTACCGGATTTTTCTCACTGCTCCGCAGTTGAACTTTTAATGTGCCATCAGATTGAGCAGTCACTTCTCCCTTCTCTGATAACCAGGTATTTTGTGGAGTACCTTTTAACCGCCACTTAAATTTAATCTCTTGCCCGGTATAAGGTGTTTTACCATCAGCACCAACCACATGCGCAGTATAGTGATAAGCGTGTTGCGGATCTTTATCTCCATCCGCCGGAACTGTGCCGGTTTTTTCGGCAACGGTGGGTTTATGAATAGTTGGCCATTTGAATTCCACATCCACCGACGTCGCTGTTTCAACGCCTTCGACAGAAGCCTCTACCGTCACTGTTTGCGCCTGCGTACTGGTTAATGTTGTGGTAGCACTCCCATCACCCTGAGTTGTGCTGCTTGTTGGACTCAGTGTTACTCCTTTTTGATTGGGATTTTTTAAGGTCCAGTTAACTTGCTTATTAGGCTCCGAATTTTTACCCGTAGCATCCTTAACGTTAACGGTCAGGATATAATTGTTACCCACCAATATGGGGCTTGATGGTGTCGGTGTTATTGACACCTGTTCCGGTTCGAAATCTACAGGTGGCTTTGCCTGAATCGGCGGTTGTTTTCCCACCGTGAGTGAAACGACAACCCCATTGACTGCCTTAGTACTGGTTAAGGTTGCCGTTAATTGTCCTTTGTCATCGGTTGTCTTATCTGATTGATCTAGCGTGAGTTCAGGCATATTGTCGGGATGTTCTATCTTCCACGTCGCATTCGAAATGTTTTTCTTGGAAACAGGGTTTCCATCAAGACCTACGATAATCGCCGTATAGGTATATTTCTGGACACCATCTGCCGTGACTATCCCTCCTGACGGCTTGACCTGAATATCCCCTTTAACCTTATAATCTTGGGTATCCTCAGTAAAGGTCACCGGAGGTTTTGCAAGAACAGGCTGTTGGCCTTCAATGGACAGTGAAACCACCACATCTTGTATTGCCTCAATGCTTTTCAGGTAGGCAACTAATTCCCCCTGCTTACCCGTTGTATCCCCGTCATTCGTCAATTTGAGGTTCGGATTGGCACTCAAATCATGACCATCCTTTGTCTTAACACTCCACTTCACGTCGGTAATTTTTTGATTATTCACATTATTACTCTGCCTATCAACGATGACAGCCGTATAGGTATACGTATCCTGGCCGTTCGCAACCAAAGGACCTTTACCTGGCTGCCCAACACCCACTACTTTAATATGATATTTCGACGTATCCGCAGTAAAGGTCACCGGAGGTTTTGCAAGAACAGGCTGTTGGCCTTCAATGGACAGTGAAACCACCACATCTTGTATTGCCTCAATGCTTTTCAGGTAGGCAACTAATTCCCCCTGCTTACCCGTTGTATCCCCGTCATTCGTCAATTTGAGGTTCGGATTGGCACTCAAATCATGACCATCCTTTGTCTTAACACTCCACTTCACGTCGGTAATTTTTTGATTATTCACATTATTACTCTGCCTATCAACGATGACAGCCGTATAGGTATACGTATCCTGGCCGTTCGCAACCAAAGGACCTTTACCTGGCTGCCCAACACCCACTACTTTAATATGATATTTCGACGTATCCGCAGTAAAGGTCACCGGAGGTTTTGCAAGAACAGGCTGTTGGCCTTCAATGGACAGTGAAACCACCACATCTTGTATTGCCTCAATGCTTTTCAGGTAGGCAACTAATTCCCCCTGCTTACCCGTTGTATCCCCGTCATTCGTCAATTTGAGGTTCGGATTGGCACTCAAATCATGACCATCCTTTGTCTTAACACTCCACTTCACGTCGGTAATTTTTTGATTATTCACATTATTATTATGCCTATCAACGATGACAGCCGTATAGGTATACGTATCCTGGCCGTTCGCAACCAAAGGACCTTTACCTGGCTGCCCAACACCCACTACTTTAATATGATATTTCGACGTATCCGCAGTAAAGGTCACCGGAGGTTTTGCAAGAACAGGCTGTTGGCCTTCAATGGACAGTGAAACCACCACATCTTGTATTGCCTCAATGCTTTTCAGGTAGGCAACTAATTCCCCCTGCTTACCCGTTGTATCCCCGTCATTCGTCAATTTGAGGTTCGGATTGGCACTCAAATCATGACCATCCTTTGTCTTAACACTCCACTTCACGTCGGTAATTTTTTGATTATTCACATTATTATTATGCCTATCAACGATGACAGCCGTATAGGTATACGTATCCTGGCCGTTCGCAACCAAAGGACCTTTACCTGGCTGCCCAACACCCACTACTTTAATATGATATTTCGACGTATCCGCAGTAAAAGAGACGGGTTGTTCTGCCAGCACAGGTTTGTGGTTACCAATGGCGAGTGAAACCGTGATATCCTTTATTGCCTCTGTACTGGCCAAGGTGGCCGTTAATTTTCCTTCCCTATCCGTTGTGACGTCACCATTTGATGGGTTCCAAATCAGCCCATTCTGGTTCCTATCCTTACTCCAATTTACATTGGCGATTTTCTGGTTTTTCACCGGATTGTTATCATCATTTAACACCACCGCACTGTAGGTATAAGCCAGGGAACCGTTGGCTATCCGTGACGGTACTAGCGGTGAAACCTTAACTTTATCGACGTGGAAACTGGCCTGATTTTCATCAAAGCTGACCTCCCCTACTAATTGTGGCGGCTGGCTATTCAGTTGCAGGTACACTTTGACGTCTTTATGGGGCTGGGAACTGATTAAGACAGGTTTGCGTTTGAAATATCCGTTTTCATCCAATGCTACAGAACCTGATGCTTCCCAATCAATCCATTGCAACCCTGTATCCGGTCCGGTTTTTGGATCGGTTATCCACTGAACATGGCTAATAGTGGCATTTTTTATCGGTGCACCATTAACCGTATTAAACGTGATCACCGGGTTAAACGTATAGCCATCCTTTTTATTCCCCGTCGCAGGCAATGGCCCCGCAGGGGTAAAATAAGCCCCTTCCTGTTTTTTCAGCATAAAGGGCCTGACAATCACGTGCATCGCAACCGGCGCTGATTTTTGACCATCGTCCAATTCAGCCAGGGCATAGATGGGGTAATTGTTATGCGGGTTATCGCCGGATAAATAGGTTGGCAGGGTGACTTTTATGGTGTGACCGACACGGGAAGAAAGTTTCCCGCCGTTTTTTTCAAAATCTTTGTTCGTTGTCCAGTAGATCTGCTTAACAAAATCATTAGACGATAATTTGACGGTAATCTCGCGCTGTTCCTGGCTGTATCCAACAATCGTTTCCGGTAACGACAATTGGACAATCGGTTTTTTCTGATGCTCAAGCACAATATGATTATTTCTTTCTACCAAATCATAACGGCTACCCGCTAATGCCCTTGCCGCCGCCACATTTTCTGGCGATAACTGCATACTTAGGGGAACACCCAGTTTATAGTTAAAATTCGCCAAAAACTGTGTTTCGCTGTGCCCACTTCCCCCTTGTTTATAATCCACCCCCAAGGTAAACAGTGGAACCGGAGTGTAAGACAGTCCCAATGTCGCCAGAACGGGGTTTTTCTGTTTTGTGTCACGATTGAATAAGGTCACGTCATCGCCAAAATACTGCTGATAAGACAGTTTGGCGCCCAAATGAGGATAAACAGGTAAGAAAAACTCTCCATTAATATCATAACCATTGGCTGGGCGTTCGTAATAACCGGCAAAATTCCGTGAGTTTTTCCAGTTACTCAAGCGATAATAGGTGTTAGCGGACAATTTAATATAATCTCCCCCTATTTCTCCGCCCAGCCCAAGGCGTTGATTTTTCCCCGTCAGGTCATGGTCATAAAAGATATTCAGACCATACATCCAGTCCTGATAAAAATAACGACCACCTAACCCCAGATTCATAGTATTCCGGCTGTCTTTATTACGATAACCTAGTTGAGAAAAGAACAACCAGTCTGCTTGATTATCATAAATGGGCAGTAACAGATCGAATGAATTGTTTTTTAGCGTTCCCTTTCTATCCAGCCCAAAATTAATTCTGACAGTACCAAACTGTGATAACCATTTTTGTGCACCGGAAGCGACTGCACTGTTAAATTGCCCTATCGCGTAGGATTTAGCTTGTTCTGCCAGTTCTGAAGGTGAGGATGACAGGATATTGCCTGCCATTTGGATATTTTTAGTAATCACACTGGGTGGAGGAGGATTGTTTTTTTTAACGCTCTCTTTTTTTTCAGATGCCAAATAACTATCGGCAAAGGAGTTTGTGATCGTATAGGGTACTAATAATGTGTAAAGGAAAAAGAATAAAACAGTGCCTTTGCCAATATACGATAACATATATAAACACCTTATAAGTTTTGATATTAACTCACTTTTTTAGTTACCCTTACTCATAAAATAATTCAGATCTACGCCTATTATGATACTAGGGCGTGTTGACGTTTACCGTTTATCATTTACTCAACCCACATGGGTAGCCATATCATGACAAATGCCAGCGCCAACATGCTGGCATAATTTCGGGCTAATTTATCGTATCTTGTCGCAATAGCTCGAAAATGTTTTATTCTGGCAAACGCATTTTCGACCAAATGCCGATAACGGTATAAAACATCATCAATATTCTTATCTGATTTTCGGCTGTTTTTTCGATAAGGAATCACTGTTTTCGAACCTCGTTTTTCAACGAATCTTCTGAACACGTTACTCTCGTAACCTTTATCCGCAATCACAAAATCGGATGTGGGTGAATGTGCAACTAAACTTTCCGCATGGACAATGTCATGTGTTTGGCCCCCTGACAGCTCAAAATGCACGGGCAGCCCGTAACTGTCTACAGCCAAATGAATTTTTGTAGAACGCCCACCCCGACTCTTGCCAATGGCTTCATCTTCCGGTGATACGGCTCCTGAACTGTGTTGATGAGCACGCACAATACTGCCATCAATGAATAACCACTCGGTATCCGTATTCTCAGATAATAATTTGAATAATAGCGCAAAAACCCCTTTTTTTGACCAGGCATTGAAACGCTTAAAAAGGGTATTCCATTTTCCGAATTCCTCGGGTAAATCCCGCCACGGACATCCCGTTCTCATTCGATAAAGTATCCCTTCGAAAGTTAGGTAATGTTCTTCTTTGTAGTAAATGCATCCATGTTGTTGCATCAATACAGCTAGCGTATTCCATAAAGATTTTGATAACATTGTTCTTGGCATGATGAGCTGGAGTAATGGTTTTTTCGCGAAGACAATGATACCAGATCATCATGCTGTTCAAATTCCCCTTTCAAAACGTCAACACGCCCTAGTTATTTATTCTATTTTTGCGTTATTAAAAACAGTTATCGCGTGATAACTGTTTTTAATAACCTATACCAATCTAACTTCAAGAACTGCGTGTGATTTCTCCCCGCTTCGCGGGAAGAAACTGCCCGCCAAAAGAAATTATGCAAACGTTGGTGCATTTCTCCCCGCTTCGCGGGGAGGAACAATATGCATATTGAAGTAAGATGGGTATAGTTACATCAATCCTCGTTGGGCAAAATCCTTCAATCGGAACCCCATCAAAGCCAATGCGGCAAAATAGCTCCCTGCTCCCGCAATCACAACCCCCATCAATCGTAGCAGGCGCAATGCCATATTGCCCTGATCCCAGGCAGGCATAAACCACAATATTATCAGTAATACCCCAACCATAACGGCAATTGCCACCGCCAACTTCAATAAGAATAGCCCCCATCCTGCCAGCGGTTTAAAAATCTCACGCTTGCGCAATTGCCAATAAAGCATACTGGCATTGAAACAGGCAGCCAAACCGATAGAAAGCGCCAATCCCGCATGTTTTAATGGGCCAATAAAAGCAAGGTTCATTAACTGAGTCAAAATCAGGGTTGCAATCGCAATCTTGACTGGGGTTTTAATATCCTGACGGGAGTAAAAACCAGGAGCGAGGACTTTAACCACAATCAATCCCATCAAGCCAAAGCAGTACGCAATTAACGCCCGTTGTGTCATTTCTGCATCAAAGGCAGAAAAATTGCCGTATTGAAAGAGTGACACGGTTAAGGGTTCTGCCAGAATACCCAACGCCACCGCGCAAGGTAATGCCAACAAAAAGCAAAGGCGCAATCCCCAATCCATTAATTTTCTATATTCCTGGTGATCCCCGTTAGAAAAACTCTTTGCCAATGAAGGCAGCAGGATAGTGCCTAGTGCCACTCCCAGCACACCCGAAGGTAATTCCATTAAACGATCAGCGTAATACATCCACGAAACCGAGCCAGAAACCAGAAATGAAGCAAAAATGGTGTTGATGATCAATGAAATTTGACTGACAGAAACCCCCAAAATAGCCGGCCCCATCTGGCGAATAACCCGCCACACCCCGCTGTCACGAAAGGAAATTCGTGGCAATACCAGCATTCCTATTTTTTTCAGGTGCGGAAGCTGATAAGCCAGTTGCAAAATACCACCAGCAATCACGGCCCAACCTAATGCCATCACAGGTGGATCACAGTAAGGTGCCACAAACAGCGAGAAAATGATCATGCTGATATTAAGCAATGTTGGTGCAAAAGCGGGCACAGAAAAGCGATTCCATGTATTGAGAATCGCTCCTGCTAACGAAGCCAACGATATCAAGAAAATGTAAGGGAAAGTAATTCTGAGTAAATCACGGGTTAAAGTGAATTTATCCGGCGTATCTGTAAAACCTGGTGCCGTCACATAGATGACCCAAGGAGCGGCTATCACCCCTATCACGGTGACTATTGCCAAAATCAACGTCAACATTCCTGATATATAGGCAATAAAAGTGCGTGTCGCTTCATCCCCTTGCTGATTTTTATACTCAGCAAGTATGGGCACAAACGCTTGTGAAAAAGCGCCCTCAGCAAAAATACGACGCAGTAAGTTAGGCAGTTTAAAAGCAACGAAAAAGGCATCCGTCGCCACGCCAGCACCAAATATACGAGCAATGATGGCATCACGAATAAAGCCCAGAACGCGGGAGAACATCGTCATTGAGCTAACCGCTGCCAGTGATTTCAATAAATTCATGGTATTTTCTAAGATTAATTTTTATGAAATGAGCATAAAAGATGTAAAGCGATTAGCTCAAAGAAATCAAGATAATATTATCGAATATTAATAAATTCCTTTCATTTCAAGGTTGGAAAACATAACAAACAATTTACATACCGCTAAGCGGCTCCTAAATGTTAATTTATTGCTTCAAAAATGTTAACGTCTTTTCTATTCATAGCATAGCAGGTATCTCTCATCCATGTTTTTTAGCAAAAAAAGGCAACATCATAAAAAAAATAAATTTATATCTCTAATAGGGCGTGTTGACGTTTCGTGGAGGGAAGTTTGAACAGCATGATGATCTGGTATCATTGTCTTCGCGAAAAAACCATTACCCCAGCTCATCATGCCAAGAACAATGTTATCAAAATCTTTATGGAATACGCTAGCTGTATTAATGCAACAACATGGATGTATTTACCACAAAGACGCGCATTACCTGACTTTCGAAGGGATCCTTTATCGAATGAGAACGGGATGTCCGTGGCGGGATTTACCCGATGAATTTGGCAAATGGAATACGCTTTTTAAGCGCTTTAACGCCTGGTCAAAGAAAGGTGTTTTTGAATTATTATTCAAATTGTTATCTGAAAATACAGACACCGAATGGTTATTCATTGATGGGAGTATTATCCGCGCTCATCAACATAGCTCAGGGGCAACTTCAACAGAAGATGAAGCCATTGGTAAAAGTCGAGGTGGACGTTCGACTAAAATTCATTTGGCCGTAGACAGTTATGGTTTGCCTGTCCATTTTGAGCTGTCAGGGGGTCAAACGCACGACATTGTACATGCAGAAAGTTTGGTCACCCATTCACCCGCATCCGATTTTGTGATCGCGGATAAAGGTTACGATAGCGGTACTTTCAGAGATTTCGTTGAAAAACAAGGTTCAAAAACGGTCATTCCCTATCGAAAAAATAGCCGAAAACCCGATAAAAGTATTGATGAAGATTTATACTGTTATCGGCATTTGGTCGAAAATGCGTTTGCCAGAATAAAACATTTTCGAGCTATTGCGACAAGATACGATAAATTGGCGCGAAATTACGCCAGTATGTTGGCACTGGCGTTTGTCATTATATGGTTACCGATGTGGGTTGAGTAAATGGTGAACTCAAAACGTCAACAGCCCCTAGAAAAAAGCAGTTACTGATTTAAAAAGCCTAAATTTTAGATTTATTTCAGTCACTAATATCAAAGCAGACTTTCCTAATAGAACTATGTTAACCAAATTAAAAAAATAATCTTTCTGATAAGACATTCAAGATTAACCAGCCAATTCATCCTGTTTTTAAATACATATAATAATTAATAGGTTATACATTAAAACTTTAGCCAATAAATTTTCACCAACCTACCTGAGCTATTTATAGCGTTAATTAAACTTGTGGTTTTTAAATATTAACAAACATATAGACAGGCATAGTAATGAGTTTTAATTAAATAAAAAAATAAACTTATATATTTCATCAACAGAATTACACCTATAGATTGCAAACAGTAAACATTATGCTTAACTCATAAACAGCATGGACGAAACCTATATTAAAATCAAAAGACAATGGAAATATTTGTACCAAGAAGTCGATACAACCGGGCAAACTATCGACTTTCCGCTGACGGCCAAGCGGGATGCTCCCGCCGCGTTGCCCTTCTTTCGCAAGGCGATCCGCCATCACGGTGAGCCTGAGATCGTGACCCTTGATAAAAGTGAAGCGAATACCACTGCACTGGCAACGCTCAACGCCGATAGACCCAAAAAGGAAACCATCACTATCCGACAAAGTAAATACCTTAACAACTTGGTGGAGCAAGATCACCGTAATATCAAACGTCGGATACGGCCGCTGTTAGGTTTTAATCGTTTCGTCGGGTTCAAACGATTTTAGCGGGGATAGAACTCGTTTCATGCTGCTTAAAGGACAATCTTCACAATCAGAAGATAAAGCATTGTCACCGGCAGAAATGTTTTATCGATTAGCTAAATAAAATACAACCAACCCCACATTGACTCAGATTTTCTCTGTTAATACGACAGAACCCTTCAACTTTATCTCGAACAAGGTGAGTTTCAATGTCAATTCACAAACTAAGCAGATAACTGAGAGGCTATCCATTTGCAAAATTTTCAGAGAACACATATCGATGACAACATTGGTTTTATTTACCCACTTCCAATTGGGTACTGCCTTAATGAATTTGAAATCGAAGAAGTCATTGGCAAAAGTAGGGGCAGTATTGTTTATCGTGTTTGGGATCATCATCTCAAACAATCTATTTCTATCAAAGAATACACGCCCCACTCTTTTGCTACACGCAATCAAAATATGAAACTCAATTTACGAGGAAAAAAGTTGGAAAAACGCTTTTATGCTGGGTTGCAAGACTTTATCCGTGAAGCCCACTTAATGTCCTGTTTCGAACACCCCTGTCTTCCCCATTTTCTGCGTTTTTGGCAGCAAAACTGCACAGCGTATATAGCCGCGTCCTTTTACAAAGGGATGACATTAAATAAATTGAGGATAAAAAATCCACATTTCATCAATGAAAATTGGTTTCGTCAGATACTGTTTCCTTTGTTAAATGTTCTTGATACGCTCCATCAAAGGAATTATTTACATGGTGATATTTCCTTAGACAATATTTTGATCCAAGAGAATCAATCACCCATATTGCTGGATTTAGGATCTACCCGCCAAACAACAACACGCTTGTCTGATGATACAGAAATAACCATCCGATCCGGCTTTACTCCTGTTGAACAATACACTGCCAATGAAGAAAACCAACAAGGACCCTGGACAGATCTTTATGCGTTAGGAGCAGTACTCTATACCTTGATTGTAGGTAACCCCCCTCCGGTCAGCATCGTACGCAATCTTGAAGATAATTATCAGCCGCTGGTCAAACTGCGGCCAGCGGGATATTCCTTACCGTTTCTGCTTGCCATTGACTCTGCTCTGGCAATACAGCCCTCAAGACGGCCACCGTCTATATCCGAATTCATTACTATTTTTTCAACACATTTATAACCCCCAAGAATCATCAACCAATGATGTCAACACATGATCTTGCCAAACACCGTCAATCATTAAATAGTTCCTAGCATAGCCTTCTCGTTCAAAACCTAATTTCTTCAGTAAATTTCCACTGCGATGATTATGTGGCATGTAATTAGCCATAATTCGGTGCATTTTTTGATGGCGTTGCATATAACGGATTGTCGGTTGCAAAGCTTCATACATTAACCCTTGGCCTTGCCATTTCTCGCCCAAAGAATAACCAAGGTAACAGGAATAAAACGCTCCCCGTACAACATTAGTGAAGTTAGCAATCCCCATCACTTCATTTTCATTAGGATCTAATAACAAGAAATTAAATGCCGAGCCCTGCCGCTGTAATTCTGCAATATAATTCAGCCTGTTTGTCCACCCAGAAGGTTGATAAAAACTACCATCTCTTGTCGGTTCCCATGGCTTAAGAAAATCTTTATTTTCTGAATAATATTCAGCCAACCTATAAGTATCCCGTTCATATACCACACGAATAACCATTCTATTCGTAATAAAGCGAATCTTGGGAGATGTAGAACGATAACCAAACATATTTTCTCCTGATATTTACCCTGGGAAATTTATTAAGTAATTTAGCGCTTACGGCATTTTTAATCACCCTCTGACGATAAAAAAATATCATCTATATCTCTCTATCTTAATACTCAAATTAAGTCCAAAATAACAAAGTATTCACATTTATCTTTTCGTACTCCAATGGTGCAAAATGTCATTAGTTTCACAAGCGCGTAGCTTGGGTAAATATTTTCTTTTATTTGATAATCTGCTCGTTATTTTAGGGTTTTTTGTTGTTTTTCCCCTAATTTCTATTCGTTTCGTCGAACAACTTGGCTGGGCTGCCGTTATTGTCGGTTTGGCACTTGGTTTGCGCCAACTGGTACAACAAGGGTTAGGTATCTTTGGTGGTGCTATAGCGGATAAGTTCGGTGCTAAGCCCATGATTGTCACAGGTATGTTACTACGGGCTGTAGGATTTGCCTTGATGGCTGTGGCAATTGAACCCTGGATATTACTCCTTTCCTGCATTTTATCTGGATTGGGGGGGACATTGTTCGATCCGCCAAGGGCTGCATTAGTCATAAAATTAACTCGCCCTCATGAACGTAACCGTTTCTATTCGCTTTTATTAATGCAAGATAGTGCTGGTGCCGTCATTGGCGCACTGATAGGAAGCTGGTTGCTGCAATATAATTTCAATATTGTCTGCTGGATTGGCGCAACAATCTTTGTCTTAGCCGCTCTATTTAACGCTTTGTTTCTGCCGGCATACCGTATCTCAACAATTCGCACCCCCATCAAGGAAGGTCTGGGACGTGTGATCAAAGATCGTCGATTCTTTTACTATGTACTGACATTAGCAGGTTATTTTATCTTGTCAGTTCAAGTTATGTTAATGTTTCCTATTATAATCCATGAAATTTCCGGTACAGCTACCGCCGTTAAGTGGATGTATGCCATTGAGGCTGTCATCTCCCTGACACTGCTCTACCCCATCGCCCGCTGGAGTGAGAAATATTTTCGGCTGGAACAACGCCTAATAGCAGGCCTGTTTTTAATGAGTCTTTGCATGTTTCCAATCGGTTGGGTCAATCAATTGCATCTTATCTTTGGCCTGATTTGTCTGTTCTATCTCGGCCTGGTAATAGCAGAGCCAGCACGTGAAACCCTGAGTGCTTCACTGGCTGATCCACGGGCGCGCGGCAGTTACATGGGATTCAGCCGACTGGGGCTGGCATTAGGAGGCATGTTGGGCTATACCGGCGGTGGGTGGCTTTATGATACAGGCCATGCCTTAAATATACCGCAATTACCGTGGCTCCTGCTAGGATTGGTGGGTTTAGTGACCATTTATGCCCTGCATCACCAATTCAACCAGAAGAAAATTGAACCTATCATTATTAACAAGCATTAATCATATAATGAGCTAATTAAGTATTAATTAGTGTAAATATCTGCTCATTGAAAACAAAAGGAGACAACAATGAGAAGATTTTTCTTAGGGACTATCTTGCTACTGGTAGGATTAGTCAGCGGCTGTGATCAATTTAAGGAAGTCAGTATCAATGAAGGTTTGCTGAATGATTATTTACTAAAAAGAGTTCATTATCAAAAGCAAATTAACCTGCCCGTGGCTACCGAAGCTAATATCACACTGGGAAATTTGACCAGCCAAATTGGCCGCCAAGATCCAGAAAAAATTGAATTATCAACTCTGGCAAAAGTTCAATTAGTGACCTTGCTGGGGACGGTTCATGCTGATATGAAACTGACTATTAGGGCTAAACCGATATTTGATGCGGAAAAAGGGGCTATTTTCATTAACGGGTTGGAAATCATAGACTACCAAACCACACCAGAAAAAGTCGCCACGCCAATTAAAACGTTGCTCCCTTATTTAAATGTGTCTTTAAGTGAGTTTTTTGATGACCATCCGGTATATGTCTTAAATCCGGAAAAAAGTAAATCTGAAGCCGCTGCTTTAAAATTAGCTAAAAGATTAAAAATTCAACCCGGTAAATTGGTCATTGATTTGGTTGATAAATAATTTCCATTGTCGATGAAATAGTAAGAGCGAATTATTAAATAAGCCGCTCTTACTTATTGTCGCTAGTTACCGATTGGCTTATCTATAGTGTTGTCACTCTACTTCCAGCTCTTCACGTAACGCTTGCAATGCCTCTCGAGTCATCATCGCCAATGTCCGATAAAAGCCACTGGTCGCATGAGCTTCAACTTTACCAAGAAATTGTCCACACCAAGGCAACAAATATTCATCAAATAACTTAATCTGAGCCTGGATCTCATCCTCTGCGGCCTGATCTTCCAACCATGATGCAGCTAACAATAAGGAACCAAATTGATCAGCAGGGATATCAGTCAAAGGCATACCTCGCTCCACCAAAAACTGGCGTACTTCACTTTCATCCTTATCAGTATAATCAGAGCGGCAGACTGCAACGCCCGCAGATTCTCCAGTAAATAAGGCATGATAATCGGCTTCAATTACCGATAATTCACTGCTTTTCTGCAACCTATCCAATAACTCATCTTGCTCCAAAGGCCACAATGGTTTCAATTTTCCCTCAGCAATCAGGGTGATTACCGGTTGCAAAACAGGATCTTGTGGTGCTCGGTTAAACAATGTTCCCAAGATGCGGCAGACAATAGAAAATTCGTTCATGGTTTAATTCATCTCCAATAACTTATCTAAATAATAAATATCTGTTATTGTCCCTAATCGTCTGCCTTGCTGTAAAGCGAGTTGTTAATAACCAAGGGTCACATCAACGAGGCCAATGGGTGATTCACCTTTTTCCATTCGTCGAATATTGTCACAAATCATATCTATAGCTTCATCAAGAATAGTCTTAGCCGCGATATGTGGCGTGATATTAATGCGTGGGTGAGTCCAGAAAGGATGCAAATTTGATAGCGGTTCTTCAACAAATACATCCAGGGTTGCGCCAGCCACATATCCGTTATCAATGGCTGTCAGCAAATCTTGCTCTACCAATTGGGCACCTCGTGCAATATTAATCACATATGAGCCAGATTTTAACTGCCTGAATAGTGCAAGATTTAAGAGACCACGCGTTTCTGGCGTATCCGGCAGAATATTAATCAATACCTTACATTCAGAAAGGAAATCATTCAGTTGCGTTTTCCCATAAAAACTCTCGACATGATCAATTTGTTTTGGTGTTCGGCTCCAGCAGCGAACATTGAAATCAAATTCTTTCAATTTTTCAATAACGCTACGCCCCAAAACGCCTGCCCCCAGGACACCAATAACAAACTCTTCTCGATTATGGGCAGGAATGGGGTTCCAAAGACGCTGTTCTTGATATTGTTTATATTCATCCATGCGGCGAAAATAGTATAAAACTGAGGAAACCGCATATTCCTGCATTTGCTGTGCCATGCCCGTATCTTCAAGACGTATTAGCGGGATCCCTTTAGGCAATGTCCCTGGATTGGCTAATTCTTGCTGAAGGATGGCATCCACTCCAGCCCCAAGTGAAAATATGCCTTTGATATCCTGACGGTTAGCTAACATTTCATAGGGAGGTAACCAAACTAATGCATAATCAGCCGGGGCATTATCACCACTAATCCATTGCCGGATGTTAGCTTCAGGTAATCGAGCTTGTATTCCCTGAATCCATTCATCGCCATTAAAATTAGGGGAAGAGTGAAAGAAGATGATGTTCATAAAATCTCATTCCTTTTTGTTTTTCTAATAGGGTTAACTTATTGCTGAAAGGTTGCAAGCCTCCTATAAGGAAGACAGGAATAAAAATAATGATAATGTTATCTGGTTAACAAATTTGCCATAATCTGTTGCAACAAAAAAAGCATCTTTACTCCCCGTAATTGGCTATCCACCACACAAATTGTTTTTTATTTGTCTAATTGGTCAAAAAGCCTGAAAAAATCGTCATAAGCCTGTTGACGCCTGCCCTGTTTTTCCCTATAGTAGCGCCCCGTTGCAGCGACGAACTCAAGAGAAATCACTGCAATATGAAATACGGTGAGGTGTCCGAGAGGCTGAAGGAGCACGCCTGGAAAGTGTGTATACGTGAAAACGTATCGAGGGTTCGAATCCCTCCCTCACCGCCATTTTCTACGAAACAGCCTGAATTGATATTCAGGCTGTTTTTCCATCCCAAATACCCAATAAAATCGCCTATACCACCAGCATAATTTTCCCAATATGCTCACTGCTTTCCATCAGTGCGTGCGCCTTTGATGCCTGGCTGAGTGGGAACGTTTTAAATATCTGTGGCTTAATTTTCCCTTGCTCTAATAAAGGCCAAACTTTTTCACGTAGATCACGAGCAATATTGGCTTTATCTTCAACACTACGAGAACGCAGTGTAGAACCTGTGATTGTGAGACGTTTTTGCAGTAATGGCATCAAATTAAGTGCGTTCGCCTTTCCATGCTGCACACCTATTTGAATAATTCTGCCCTCTGTAGCTGCCGCCTGAAAATTTTTTGCCACATAATCACCAGCGATAAGATCAACAATCACATCTGCACCGTGTCCATTAGTCGCTTGTAAAGTGAGTTCGACAAAGTCCTCCGTTTTATAGTTGATAGAGACATCAGCACCTAACGCCAAACTGGCTTGACGTTTCTCTTCAGAACCTACAGTGGTAATCACATAAGCACCAAATGTTTTTGCCAGTAAAGTAGCAACAGTGCCAATACCCGAAGTGCCGCCGTGGACTAAAACCGTTTCACCTGCTTTCAACTTGCCACGTTGAAATAGATTCACCCATACCGTAAAAAATGTTTCCGGTAATGCCGCAGCTTCCAACAAACTATAACCTTTAGGGATTGGTAATGCGTTACTCTCATGTACTTTGCAATATTCAGCGTACCCTCCCCCTGCAATTAATGCACATACCTGATCACCAACAGCATAGCGCGTTACAGCTGGATCAACAGCAACAACTGTCCCTGAAACTTCCAAACCTGGAATTTCAGAAGCCCCCGCTGGTGGGGGATAATATCCACGTCGCTGTGCCACATCGGGGCGATTGACACCTGCGGCTGCCACTTTAACCAATATTTCCTCTTCGCTAAGTTCAGGAATAGGCATTTTTATCAGTGTTAAAACATTAGGCTCTCCTGGCTGGCTAATCTCAACCGCAACCATTTCCTTATCAAACGAATATACTGACATTTGTTTCTCCTTATTCGATCATATGGGTATGACTATCAGACAACCATTTTTATTAAAATAAAATATAAAATAGTTTCACCTTATTCCTTTTTATTATTTTTTACATAGTGAATAAATAAATTAAGCGTTCCTCCCCAAAAGACACCATCCGATAGTCCACAAATAAAACCAAACAGTAAATTAAAATTGAAAGAATATAACAAATTAGAGTTAATACTCATCATGGCAGAAATAATAAACTTCACTATAAAAACAGTAAGGATCAGACTCAAATTCAAAGGCGTTCCTGAACGAATGATTGAGCCATCTCCATTACCTTTTCTTAATCTTGGTTGACTACGCCATAAGCCCCATCCGATACCCCCTCCCACAACAATACCGACAATAAGCGCCAGGAATGCCGAATTTGGAAATGTCGTTTCATTTAATACACTGTAAACTGCCCATATTAAAAACAAAACCGGCATAAAAAACAGCCGATCAATACGCATTTCCCTGTCATATAACGCATTGATACCCCGTTTAATCAGAAAAACAAATAAAATCCAAACCCAAATAGGAGTACCTTTAATAATGGCTAAAATTGACATATTACTCATCCTTATTACATTAAGCATTAAGCCCTTTACATTTTAAATAAAATAGTCCATCCTCCATATTTATTCATCATTAAGCGGTCAATTCTTAATATGATATGGGCAGAATCATTATGTCAGCATCAGTTACTGATAACAGGCAAGGGTAAAAGTAACAGATAGAAACAATATCAAAGATAAACCAATTACACTTTGATTGACATTACCAGTAACTCTATGAAAAATGAAAATTTCATATCTTTACTACAATACAGGAGATAAGCAGTGACATTTTTAGGAATAGTCAATAGTAAAGAATATAAGACATGGAAACACCCAACACCTTTTCTCCCTTGCTTTCATTTTCATGAAATCCATGAATCAGAATCGATAAAGATACCAGCGCAAGAAATAATCCAGGCTGTAAAAGACTTTGAAATGACCGATGATTTATTTATTAAAACTTTGTCCAAAATGAGAAATCTGCCAACTTATTTACTGAATAAATTAGGAAGAAAAAACAATGACCAAGAATTTGGCTTAAAAACTTTTACTTCACTTAATGAAAATAGTCATGAAATATCAATGGGATTAACGGGCAGATTTTGGCAAGCAGATTTAGGTATTATACCCCAACCTGACCTAGCATCATTTATCAGTTTTGATGATCATAAATCAGCTAAATTGGTACTGCGCTTTTTAGTCAAGGAACATCTTGATGGTTATCACTCACTAGTGACCGAAACATTTATTTTTTGCCCTAGTGATAGTGTTAAGAAAAAATTTACTTTTTACTGGTTTATAATTAGGCCAGCCAGTGGATTTATCCGCCAAAGAACGCTATCTGTAATAATTAACAAGTTAAAAAATAAACATACCTGAGACACGATTAATTTTCTTGTCAGGCAAATTTTTGTTATTTAACCCAATGAATATTAACTATACGCATTAAACTTCAAGTTGCAATTGACAACACGATATGAAAATTGATGTCTCCCCGCAAAGCGGGGAGACATCACACGCATCTTGAAATTAGATTGGTATAAATTCATTAAAATTAGTTAAGTCACCATTGTATGTCGTGTTTGATGCAGGAAACCTAAGGCCAGAGTGAATAACGTGAATTATCCAACCCAAACCCCGTCTTACGCCAGAGATATTACATTGATAACCTGAAATTAATCCGTTCTCTTTCCATTTTATAACTTATTAAAAATCTTTTTATCACCCCCCTTCAAACCACAAATAAAGGGATATTTTATGAGCAAATTACGTACAGCTGGATTATTCCTCGTTCTGCTGATGATTGGTTATAACCTTTATACTCATATTAATAGTATGGCTAACAATATGAATGGAGAAGCAGTTACCTTCTCACAAAACACCCTCCCACCCGTGACGAACGACGATTGGGGGATCATTGTAGGGGCACCTTATGCGCATTTAAATGATTATGCAGTCAACGACTATGCCCCCGAAACAGCAGAAGATAATGGTTTAACATCTTCATGGAAGATAAAAAACAGACAGGATTTAATTCATCAGTTATTTTGGCTTTCTATGGGTGGCCCTACTCGTGTTTTTTATGATATGAAAAACGAACTGGCAGGCATGACTAAAAATGAATTCGACAAACTACTTGCTGATATTGAACAAAGTCAGGAAGATGAGACTAAAAAACAAGAAATTATCTGGCAATATAAAATGATGTATAACAATACTCAGAATATTCAAAATATGGACTATTGGGTCTGGGATTATGTTAGATTTAGCATGCTCTGCCTGGAAGGTAGCCGCCTAAAATATATAACACCGGACGAAGCCAAAACGTGGACGCGTATGCTTGCACCACGTTTGCGTAAAACATATCGTAACTGGGCTGACTTGTGGCACACTTTTCTCATTAGCCGTTGGTTTTGGGCTGCTCAGGACAAAGCGTGGATGCAGAATCAGTCAAACATCAGTGACATTATTGATAATTTATTAAAGGAAAAAGACAGCCCCGCAAATATGATCTCGTGGGATGCGCAACTTTCTTCTACTGATACTTTACCCTTTGCTAAGGCTGTTGCCAGCTTGCAATTAAAAGATGAGAATGGTGAGATTGTCAGTACTGACGAAGTGAATAAAATTCTCCAACTATATCTGAATATCACAGATACCAATTAATTATCGCATCGACAATGAACAGGGGTCATGGTTATTCCGGCTGCCCAGATCATGGGATATCGGATGCGGTGGGGCAATCCCCCGTTTGAGCAGCACTCGGTATTTTCGCCAGGCAATTAATACGGATTTTTCGGCATCGGTTACGATATTTAGATTAATTGCATCCTGACAGATAACCTGAGATTTGCTTAAGAAGAGAACTAAAATGCCTGAGGCACGATCAACGTTTTTGCTAAAGAAAACAAAATCGCAGAGATCCTCAGGCATGTATAATTTAGAAGAACTGCGTCGATAACTGTTGCCAAAAATTTTGGCCTCTCTGGCATCAACAGCTCATTGAAAACAGATTACTCAAACGCCACCGTGAAGCTTCCACTTTCTCAGTGAGGTCATGATGATTTCCCATTTTGAGCGGTTCGCTAAGCTGCTCAGTGTCTTGCAGGTGAAAGTCCTGCCGCAGTAGTTGGTTGATTTGACTGCGTAGCTATGGCGTACGTGTGGATGGTGACTGAAACACGGGAGCAACGCCGGATAAACGTGACCCCTGACCCAGACTGTGGGTGCGCGCAAGTATGCAGCCCGTAACGCAAGTGAACCTGAACAAGCCTCGTAAATTTCAGCCATACAGTTATGCTGGGAGAGTGTGGTGTAGGGTGATCCTGCCGAGCCTTTAGAATGGGGGCGAAGGCCAGTGAATCATGATGGATTAACAACCATATGAAGTCATGACAGGGATCCGGGGTATTGAGGATGGGATGCATGTATAGCACTGAGTGGAACGAACGAGACCTCTACCTGTCGTAGTCTAACCCACTGCGTAATCAAAGATATAAGGTAACCGCTGAAATTCTGAGAGATGCAGGATAGAGGAGTCGGAGGAGGTCATAGTACTGTTGATGGTAGGGACAACATAACCTTACCGTAGGGAAGGACCTCTACTTCTGTCATGCCTGTTGTTACAGGAGGTACTACGTGATTGCGAAAGCTCTAAACACGGCATTTGAAAAGGTACGAGTACTGCAACGCAAGCTATACCTGGCAGCCAAGGCGGATCCAAAACGTAAATTTGGTGTTCTGTATGACAAGGTATGTAGTGGTCGTGTGCTTGTTATGGCATGGACGCAGGTTAAAGCCAATAAAGGTTCTTCAGGAATTGATAGGTTAACAATCGATAAGATTGAAACTGAAATTGGTGTAGGTAACTTTCTGCAAGACATCCAGAAGAAGCTAGTTCAAAAGAAGTACTCTCCTCAACCGGTGCGTAGGGTTTACATTCCTAAACCGGATGGAAAGGAAAGACCACTGGGCATACCTGTTATTGAAGATCGTGTAGTTCAGGCAGCAGTAAAGATAGTCATAGAACCGCTTTTCGAAGCGAGTTTTAAAGATTTTTCATATGGCTTTCGGCCTCGCAGAAATGCGCAGCAGGCGCTGAGAGAAATCTATAAGTGGCTAAATTTTAAATGTTACTGGGTGGTAGATGCTGATTTGAAGTCTTATTTTGACACTATCCCCCATGATAAATTGCTGTTATCGGTGAGAACCAGAGTCATAGATCGCTCAGTTGTGAAACTGATTGAAATGTGGCTGAAAGCTGGAGTAATGGAAGAGGGAAACCTGAAAGCGGGGATAGCAGGAACTCCACAAGGAGGCGTGATATCTCCACTACTGGCTAATCTTTACCTGCACTGGCTGGATCATATCTGGGAAAAAGAGGGATTCAATCAGCGTGAGCATGACGCTCATCTTGTTCGTTATGCCGATGACTTTGTCATTTTGTGTAAGAAAGCACCGAGGTTTTATCTGGCTCAAGCCTGTAAGGTACTTGATCAGCTTGGATTGACGCTAAATACCGAAAAGACGAAAGTCGTTCATGCAATAAAGTCACCGTTTGACTTTCTGGGGCACAGGTTTGCAGTGCAGCCGTCCAAAAGGGATGGAAAATTGAGAACCTATTACTACCCCTCACCAGAAGCGATGAAAAGAGTAAAGCGAAAGATTCGTGAAGTGACACGAAAAGGTCAGCATCGGGATCTTCCGGAGCTAATCAGAACAGAAATAAACCCAATCCTTAGAGGGTGGGGTAATTATTTCAAGACGTGCAACTCCCGGATGCATTTCAAAAGCATCGCAAATTACACGATATGGACACTCTGTATTATGTTGAGGAAGAAGCACAAGAAGCGAACTAAAGGATGGAGGGACCATCCGCCGAGCTGGTTCTACAAGTATCACGGGTTATTTAAGTTGTATAGTCTGTCGATAAACGGAAACGAAGTCAGTCGGTATGCTCGCCTTGTAACGTCGTAATGCAGCAGGAAGAAGACAGTCGGAAAGCCGTGTGCGGGAAAACCGCACGCACGGTTTGACGAGGGGCCGCTGGGGAGATGACATCAAACTTGAGGCCTACTCTACATTCCATATGAGCCATTATCGTGATTTTAAAACGTTTTATCATTCCCTTAATCCAAAGGACAAACCCGAATCATATGACCATCGGGATCTTTCACGAGAAAAGTGCGGCCAAAAACATCAGTGTAGGGTTCCTGCTGAATATCAATATTGGGATTTTGTTGCCATTTCTCAAAAAGTTGATCAACCTCTTCGCAAGTGGGCAACATAATACCCATTTCTGAAAATCTCGGCACGGTATTGTCTGGCTTTATTCCTCCACTCCAAATAGCAAAAATAGCTTCTTTACCCGCAGTAAATGCGACATAACGCGGGCTGGAAAAAACCGGTTCAGCATTAAAAATAGTTGAATAAAAGGCTGTAGAACGTTTGATATCAGAGACATAAATCAGTTGAAGATTAGGGCTTAACTTAAGCTTTGAATGTGTCAAGGTTAACATAAAAAACTCCAACAGTCAGATAACGGATTCAGTACATTAAGAACCCCCAAAGTAACAAACCCGTGTGACAGTTTTTGTCAGCAGCTAACACGATATTTTTCCGTTTCCCGCCATTCTTTAAGTAAAGACAGTCTTGAACGGGGATAACACCGTTGTTCTATCTTCAAATGACGCATTCTATCCGATCTGAAATGACGAAATGTTTTTCTTAATTCACACCAACCAATAACAATACTGATATTCTCAAAATATCCCAATGCAAATGGCCATATTGTTCTGGTTGATTGATTGTTTTTCAGATCTAAATAAGTGAAAGTAATTTTATGCCGATGACTGATCGCTTGCCGTATTTGCGAAATATCAACGGAAGGCGTAATTTTCGTAGCGGCAGGCCCAATTAATAGTGCATTTTCCTCAAGATATTGTTTGAGTTCTGTTGGGATCACGGCGGCAATTTTATTGATTGCACTATTGGCAGATGCTTTCAATTGTGAATCAGCGCGCCTAGTCACCCAACTGGCCCCTAATGCCAGGGCTTCTATCTCATTTTGCGTTAACATTAATGGAGGTAAGACAAATCCCGGCCGTAAGACATAACCAATACCCGCTTCTCCCTCGATATTTGCCCCTTGAACCTGCAAGGTCGCAATATCCCGATAAAGTGTCCTTAAACTAATCTTCAATTTCTGCGCCAATACTTTGCCCTGTATGGGAAAGTGATAACTACGTAATATTTCCATCAGAGTTAGCAAACGTTGTGCTCTAGACAATTTATCATATCCTTAGCTTTAACAAATTGATTTATATATATTTTATAATCATCATTCCATAATGGCTTTTAAACTGCATAATAGCAGTAAATCTGTCACTGATATCAATTTTATACGACGATTCACTCAAGGTGAAATAGGCACGTTAGTTAACTTTTTGACATATAACACTTTTCTGAGCTGATAAAAGCGATATGCTAATATCACTTTTATCAGCTCATCATCTGCTATCTTATTTCTGGGTTCTCAATTAAATGAACACTCGTAAAATTAAGGGAATACGTCCATTTAGTGCGCTTATTGACGCTTGTTGGAAAGAAACTTACTCTTTTCACCGTTTTATCAAAGATATAATTGCTGGGATCACCGTGGGAATCATTGCTATTCCACTAGCAATGGCTCTGGCAATCGGCAGTGGTGTTGCACCACAATACGGCCTGTATACTGCGGCTATTGCCGGCATGATTATTGCTGTGACCGGAGGATCACGCTATAGCGTTTCCGGCCCAACAGCTGCTTTTGTGGTGATACTCTATCCTGTATCGCAACAATTTGGCCTCAGTGGTTTGCTCATTGCCACGCTCATGTCAGGCATTATCTTGCTTATCATGGGATTAGCGCGATTAGGCCGATTGATTGAGTATATTCCACTCTCTGTTACGCTTGGATTCACTTCTGGTATTGCCATTACCATCGCTACCATGCAAGTGCAAAATTTCTTCGGCCTGAAATTAGACCATGTACCGGAAAATTATATTAATAAGGTGATTGCCCTTTCCCAAGCGTTTCCTTCATTACAACTGAGCGATACCCTTATTGGTTTAACAACCCTGCTGGTCTTGATTTTCTGGCCAAAACTCAGGATAAAGTTACCAGGTCACTTACCCGCTTTAATAGCAGGTACAGGTATCATGGGGATCATGCATCTGTTAGGTCATGATGTGGCAACAATTGGTTCATCATTTAGCTATACGCTGGAAGAAGGTACACAAGGCCAAGGTATTCCCCCCATTCTTCCCCAATTTGTCCTGCCGTGGCAATTGCCTGACACTCATTCTCTTGATATTAGCTGGAATACAATATCAGCATTACTGCCCGCTGCATTTTCTATGGCAATGTTAGGCGCAATTGAATCCCTGTTGTGCGCCGTTATTCTTGATGGCATGACCGGAAAAAAACATCATTCCAACAGTGAATTGATCGGTCAGGGAATGGGTAATATTGTCGCCCCCTTCTTTGGTGGGATCACCGCAACTGCGGCTATCGCGCGTTCAGCCGCCAATGTGCGGGCAGGGGCAACCTCACCCATTGCCGCTGTCGTTCACTCCCTGCTGGTATTGTTGGCCCTGCTGGTTCTTGCCCCAATACTTTCTTATTTACCGCTTGCCGCTATGTCAGCCATTTTGTTGATTGTGGCGTGGAATATGAGCGAAGCCCATAAGGTTGTGGATCTCATCCGCCGTGCCCCCAAAGACGATATCATCGTGATGTTGCTGTGTATGTCATTAACGGTGCTGTTTGATATGGTAGTGGCAATCACGATAGGCATTGTGCTGGCTTCACTGCTGTTTATGCGCAAAATTGCCAATATGACACAAATCAGCATTTCTCCCGCAACGAATCATGATGCCGGTTTATTGGTTGTGCGAATTAATGGCCCCCGTTTTTCGCAGCCGCAGAGCGTATTTTTACTGAACTGAAAGAACAAGGCACCGATTATCACACCATTATTATGCAGTGGGATGCTGTTCCGGTTCTGGATGCAGGTGGGCTACATGCTTTTCAAGCATTCGTTCGGGAAATGGGAAAAGAGAAACATCTCGTTGTGTGCGATATCTCCTTCCAGCCTTTGAAAACGCTGGCACGAGCCAAAGTCGAGCCAATTAAAGGACAATTGAGTTTTTATGCCACTTTATCCAAAGCACTGAAAGAAATAGATTAATCTAAATCCCCAGATAAGAATATTGGATGCTTTTTTTGGTCTAATATTCTTATTGCGAATTTCAAGAGAAGCCCATTTTTCACCCCAAAGTTTGACTTAAATCTAAACGCAGATAGGGAGAATTTTCATGCTTTTTTCATTCAATAAACGTCTCACGATAATTGCACTTACCGTTTTTTCTTCCATTACGCCATTGTTTGTCACAAACTCCATGGCTGCTGAAGAAGTCATGTATATAGATTTTCAGTTTGATGAATTTTCTATGCCGATAGCAAATCTCGAAATTGATGGAAAAAAGCAAAACTTAATGTTCGACACGGGATCATCTCGAGGATTCCATTTAACGAAAGAGGTTATGTCGAAAATCTCAGGCTTAGTGATAATGCCGGAAAAAGCACGCTCTACTGACATTACTGGCAAAGTTTATTTTAATGACCAATTTAACATTCCCAAACTTTCGATAAACGGAATGGTATTTAAGGATATTACCGGCGTTTCGCTAAAACCATGGGGAGTGACCTTGTTAGGTAAAGAAAAGAAACTTCCCACTTCGATGGTAATGGGCCTTGGTTTATTCAAAGATAAAGTTATTATTATTGATTACAAAAAACAACGATTGTCAGTTTCTGACCATTTGCAAGCATTGGGCGTCAATGTGGTTAATGGTTGGCGCGAATTACCGCTGAGACTCACGCATGAAGGTATTGTTGTCAAAGTTTCACAAAACACCAAGAGTTACAACATGATTCTGGATACTGGTGCAACAGCTTCCGTTTTTTGGCAAAAAAGGCTGCAATCACCTCCCGTTATTCTTCCCTGTGGGGCATTAATAAAAGAGCTGGCCAATGAAAAATGTACTGTATCGGCATTTCAACTTGATGAGGCAGGCACTAAAGACATAAAACTGAATTCAATGCTGGTTGATGGGGATTTTAATCAGTTCAATGCGGATGGACTCATTGGAAATAACTTCTTCAATCAATATGCAGTATTAATTGATTTTCCCGGCAAGAGATTATTTATTAAAGATAATGCGTAAAAAATAAGCGGTCACAGGGCAATATTTCTGCAACCGCATTATCAAAAAATCAAAACAGCTCCCGTGATTATTTGCTGGTATCCAGCTCTGGGAAACTTTTCACTACATCGTCAATGGCTTTCATCTGCATCAGGAATGGTTCCAGTTTTGCCAATGGTAATGCTGATGGGCCATCACATTTTGCATTTTCTGGATCAGGATGAGCTTCAAGGAACAAACCGGCAATTCCTACCGCCATACCAGCACGAGCCAGTTCTGACACTTGCGCACGACGACCGCCGGAAGCCGCACCCAATGGATCACGGCACTGTAATGAGTGAGTAACATCAAAAATCACTGGCGAACCCTGGGTTGCCTGTTTCATGACACCAAAGCCCAACATATCGACGACCAGGTTGTCGTAACCAAAATTACTGCCGCGATCACACAGTATTACCTGATCGTTACCACCCTCTTTAAATTTTTCAACAATATTTCCCATCTGCCCTGGGCTAACGAACTGCGGTTTTTTGACATTGATAACTGCGCCCGTTTTTGCCATCGCCTCAACCAAATCAGTCTGGCGGGCAAGGAAAGCAGGAAGCTGGATAACATCAACCACCTCTGCAACAACTTGGGCTTGGGCGGGTTCATGTACATCCGTGATGATTTTCACGCCAAAAGTCTGTTTCAGCTCCTGAAAGATCCTCATCCCCTCTTCCAGACCAGGCCCGCGATAGGAGTGGATCGAAGAACGGTTAGCCTTATCAAAAGACGCCTTAAAAACATAAGGAATGCCCAGTTTTTGCGTTACGGTCACATAGTGTTCACAAATACGCATGGCCAAATCCCGTGACTCAAGGACATTCATTCCACCAAACAGTACAAAAGGCAGATCATTTGCGACCTTGATGTCACCAATATTAACCACTTTCTGTTGCATGTTTATACCTTCTCTTGTTAAGGACAAATAATTTGCTGTATCCATAAAAATAAATAAGGAGCAAGGAAATGCTGCCTTATATACCAATCGTCTTTCAAGATGCGTCTTATATCTCTCCACGTAGCGGGGAGATATAAGCAATCACATTGATTTGCAAGCTGCAACTTGACGTTGGATTGGTATAACACCTTTAATGGAGAATGATCGCTCTCTGATCAATGGTGTTAATCTGCATTTTTATCATTTCTGAGATCGGATCCTCAGGGCAATGTTCGACAAAATAACTCAAATCTGAAACAGCAATGTGATTACAATCGAGTTGCGCATAAATTAGCCCTCGGTCGCGAATTTCATATGGGTCTTCGGGATCGAACATCAGCACGACTTCGCTGGCTTTTAACGCCAATTCCATTTTTTTCTCTTCCATTAAGGAAATTTTGATAATATCAGTCACTTTTCGCACAATGCTGTTATTATCGGCTTCCTGTAAGTCCTTATTTTCTAAACGAACCATCAGGCCAATATTACATTTCAGCCAGACATCAAGGATATGTTCGTTGAGCATATCGCCATTCATCGGGTTAATAAACCATGTCGGCTCATCAGCCAAATCAATCCGTAAGATTAACTGTGTCGGGAATATAACAGGCTGTACGGGCAATGCCAGCGCCTGAGCTATATGGGTAAATATCGTTCCCAATGTGACGGGAGCGCCTTGGCGTGAACGCAATACATTATCCAACCACAAGGTATCAGATAAACAATACACCCCATTCGCGCCACCAAATTTCCATTCTCGATAAAACAGCATCAATAATGCGTGTAATTTTGCTTTGGTGTCAGTAATAGAGGTAAGTTTTTGGCGCGCTTCTTCAACCAATACCGTTAATTGCTCAGTCACCATTGTGTGGGGGAAATCAGGACGAATGGCCCGTGTTACCAGAATAATACCATCTATCAGGGAGGCATTATTGAATTCATAATTAACTATGGTTTGCATTTTTATTCCATTGACCTACCGTGATACGTTCGTTACCACCATAATCCTGAAAAGTTGCTATCTGTTGATAACCTTTTTCCAAAAATAGGTTTCTGACAACGATTCCCTGTTTCCAGCCATGTTCCAATAATAGCCATCCGTTTGGTAACAGGAAGTGGCGAGCCTGCTCTATAATTGTCTGCAAATCTGCTATGCCATTTTGTGCAGCGATCAATGCAGTGGCTGGTTCAAACCTGACATCTCCTTCGCGCAGATGAGGGTCAAGCTCATCAATATAGGGAGGATTACTGACAATCATATCAAATTGTCTTTCCCCAACCGCAGAAAACCACTCACTTTGCAGAAAATTCACATTGTGAACAGACAATTTTTCCGCGTTTCTGGCAGCATTATGTCTTGCCAATGCGACTGCATCAGGGTTGATATCCACCCCAGTGACATAGCAATCATGTCGCTCACTTGCCAGCGCCAATGCAATTGCCCCTGTTCCCGTGCCAAGATCCAGGATTCGAGCCGATGATGCAGGCAATAGTTCCAAGGCTTTTTCCACCAGGCATTCCGTATCAGGACGCGGGATTAACGTTGCTGGTGATACAGTCAGGGGCAGCGACCAAAATTCACGCTCTCCCACAATATAAGCAATCGGTTCACCCTGGATGCGACGAGCCAGCAAGGTATCAAGCTGGCTAACTTCTTTTGGAGAAATTGGTGTCTCATGGAATGCAATTAAATAAGTGCGGGAACGCCCTGTTACGTGTTGCAACAGAATTTCTGCATCACGCTTAGGGCTGTCACTTTCAGCCAACTGTATAGTTGCATGTCGAAGCCAATGTTGATAATTCATCAATCCTGCTCTGACAATGCGGATAATTGGTCTGCTTGATATTCAGTAATGATAGGTTGGATAAGCATATCCAGTTTGCCTTCCATCACTTCTTCAAGGCGGTATAACGTCAGGTTGATACGGTGATCGGTAACGCGTCCCTGTGGGAAGTTATAAGTGCGGTTGCGATCTGAACGGTCACCGGAGCCAAGCAAGTTACGGCGTTCAGAAGCCTCCGCTTCCTGACGCTTTTGCATCTCAGCGGCACGGATACGCGCAGCAAGCACAGACATCGCTTTGGCTTTGTTCTTGTGCTGTGAACGCTCATCCTGACATTCCACGACAATCCCCGTCGGCAAGTGGGTAATCCGAATTGCCGAGTCAGTGGTGTTAACGTGCTGCCCGCCCGCGCCGGAAGAGCGATAAGTATCAATTTTCAGATCGCCTGGATTAATGTCCGGTAATTCCGCTTCCGGGATTTCTGGCAGGATAGCGACTGTACACGCAGAAGTATGGATGCGCCCCTGGGATTCTGTTTCCGGCACTCGCTGAACACGATGACCACCAGACTCAAATTTCAGGTGTCCATAAACTTGCTCACCAGAAATTTTGGCAATCACTTCTTTATATCCGCCATGTTCACCTTCATTGGCACTCATGAGTTCCACTTTCCAGCGACGAGATTCAGCATAACGGCTATACATACGGAATAAATCTCCGGCAAATATCGCAGCTTCATCCCCCCCCGTTCCGGCACGAACTTCAAGGAAACAGTTGCGCTCATCATCCGGATCTTTCGGTAATAACAACAATTGCAATTGCTGTTCCAACTCTTCATTACGAATTTTTGCGCTTTTGAGTTCTTCCTGCGCCATTTCCCGCATTTCGGGATCATCAAGCATCATCTCGGCTGTTTCAATATCATCCTGAACGCTTTTCCAGGCTTTAAAACAGTTAGTCACATCCGTCAGTTGAGCATATTCTTTTGATAATGCGCGAAAACGCTCTTGATCAGCAATGACTTCAGCATCACCGAGGTGAGCCAAAACTTCTTCATGGCGTTCTTGTAGTGCTTCCAATTTAGCGACAATAGAAGGCTTCATTCGTAATATCAGACCTTATTAAGAATAGGGTTAGTTATGATCCAGCCCAAGGCTGTCCCGTAATAGATTCAGGCGTTCCAAATCGCCATCACTGGCAGCCTGTTGGAGAGATTTAGTCGGTGTATGGATCAGACGATTCGTCAACTGGTAGGTCAATTGGTTAATGATCTGTTCAGCATCAGCACCCTGCCTTATGGACATCAATGCCTTTGCCGTCATCTCAGCCCTAATTTTCTCTGCCTGCTCTCGATATTCGCGAATTGTATTAACAGCGCCTTGAGAACGCAACCAATCCATGAAATGGCTGCTTTCTTGTTGCACAATCCCTTCCGCAACCACTGCCGCAGCTTTACGTTGGGCAAGATTTTGCTGAATGATAGCCTGTAAATCATCCACGCTGTACAGATAAACATCACTCAATTTTTCCACATCTGGTTCAATATCGCGAGGAACGGCAATGTCAATCAGCAACATGGGTTGGTTACGACGTAATTTCAATGCCCTTTCGACCATACCTTTGCCAATGATCGGCAATGGGCTGGCCGTGGAGCTAATGACAATATCCGCTTCAGCCAATCGGGTATCGATATCCGGCAGGGAAATGACTTCGGCGTTGACTTCACTGGCAAGCATCTGTGCCCGCTCTTTTGTCCGGTTGGCGATCATCATGTGGTTTACGCCATGCTCTTTTAGATGACGGGCAACCAGTTCAATCGTTTCCCCCGCGCCCACCAGCAGGATATTCAGTTGGGAAAGGGATTCGAAAATTTGCCGTGCAAGTGTACAGGCCGCAAATGCGACAGAAACAGCATTGGCGCCAATTTCGGTTTCTGTTCTGATCCGCTTAGCCACCGAGAAAGATTTTTGGAATAAGCGTTCCAGTTCACTCGACAAAGAGTGATAATTTTGCGACTCAGAAAAAGCCTTTTTCACCTGTCCCAAAATCTGCGGTTCCCCCAATACCAGGGAATCCAGGCCGCTTGCAACTCGCATCAAATGGCTGACGGCCTCATTGTCCAAATGCCAATAGAGGCTGCCTGTCAAATCATCAGGGTTAAGCTGATGATATTTGCATAACCAATTAATTAACTGTTCTTTTAAATTACCCTGCTGTTCAACGCTGAGATAAAGCTCTGTACGGTTGCAGGTAGACAGTACGACGCCACCTCGCACCAGGGGTTGCTGGAGCAAGTCATCAAGCGCTAATCCTAGCGTGTCAGGAGAAAAGGCCACCCGCTCACGTAAAGAAACAGGCGCTGTTCTATGGTTGATACCGAGTGCTAATAAAGTCATCTTAACTACATTGAGTTATCACGGGAAGCAAGACTATGATGATATTGATAATTATTCTCATAAACTCACACCCTTCATAAGGACTCTCATTGGTCGAGCATTCTACTTGATGCATCAGTTCAATAAAAGTCAATCAGGTGATTATGCGATAATTTTATTCGAGAATTCTCAGCGAACTTTCGCTAAATTACCTTCTATGATTATAGTTTCGGGAGAGCATACTTTAAGTTGTTATATAAATATTGCCATATTTATAATCGACAAAATGCTAAACTCGCTTACCACCAAGGGTTACCGTATGAAAATGTCTGTTTTTTTTCGCTTACTTCCCCTCTCCGGCGTTTTACTGACTGCCTGTACAGTCACACAACCCCCTATGGGCACGGGATCAGCGGATACACCACAATGGCACGCCCGTGAACAGCAACTGCAAAAATTAGGGCATTACCAAACCCGAGGTTCTTTCGCTTATCTGGCCGATGAAAAAAAAGTGTACGCCCGATTTTTCTGGCAACAATATTCCTCTGACAATTATAAGTTACTGTTGCTCAATCCATTGGGTACAACAGAATTGGAATTATTCGTCGAACCAAATATGATTCAGGTCACTGACAATAATGGTAAAAAATATCTCAGTGATAAACCCGAATCTTTGATTTACCAACTGACCAATATGAATATTCCTCTGGATAATCTACGAAGCTGGATTATCGGTCTACCCGGTAGTGCCAAAGATTTTCAGTTGGATACAAATTACCTGCTTAAATCCGTTAGTGACAAAAAAAATGGGGAGATTTGGCGCGTAAATTATCAAGGATACGATACAACGATCACGCCAGCTTTACCTACTCGACTGGAACTGACACAAGGGAACAACCGTATAAAATTAAAGATGGATAATTGGACGATTCAATAATGACTTTAACCTGGCCTTCTCCGGCAAAATTGAATTTATTTTTGTATATAACAGGGCAGCGGCCTGACGGCTACCACGAACTGCAAACACTGTTTCAATTTTTAGATTATGGCGATGAAATCACCATCTCCCCACGTCAAGATAACCAAATCCGCTTGCTGACTCCGGTTGCAGGCGTAGCCCATGATGACAATTTAATCGTGCGGGCAGCCCGGTTGTTGCAAAACCATCTATTACAAAAACGTGCCGTACCGAATCTTAATGCGAATATTCAATCTGTCACCGAACATTTGGGAGCCGATATTCGCGTTGATAAATGTCTGCCAATGGGCGGAGGTTTAGGGGGTGGTTCTTCCAATGCCGCGACGGTATTGATTGCCCTCAATCACCATTGGCAAGCCAATCTGTCCGATGATGAATTAGCACAGCTTGGTGTATGCCTGGGGGCAGACGTTCCTGTCTTTGTCAAAGGCCACGCCGCTTTTGCCGAAGGCATTGGAGAAAAACTCCAGCCTGCTTCACCGGAAGAAAAATGGTTTTTGGTTGCTCACCCTGGAATTGAAATATCAACCCCAACAATTTTTACTGATCCTGAATTAAAAAGAAATTCTCCGATTCGCTCTCTACCCGCATTATTACAGGCCCCATTTGCAAATGATTGTGAACCAATCGCAAGAAAACGTTTTCGTAAGGTTGAACAGCTTCTTTTATGGCTGTTAGAATACGCACCGTCACGCCTGACTGGAACCGGTGCATGTGTTTTCGGCGAGTTCGAATCAGAAGCATCGGCCCGTAAGGTGTTAAATGAAACTCCAGAGTGGATGCAGAGTTTTGTTGCGCGTGGCGTTAACATTTCTCCATTGCATACATTCCGCTCTGGGATACCCATGTTATTGAACCAATGAGCATATTTGTTTGATTGGTCAACAATATCTCTCTGGACGCAAGCCTGAGGTTTTTCTCGTGCCCGATATGAAGCTTTTTGCTGGTAATGCCACACCTGAACTAGCACAACGTGTTGCCAACCGCCTATATACTAACTTGGGAGATGCTGCTGTCGGTCGTTTCAGCGACGGTGAAGTTAGTGTTCAAATCAATGAAAATGTACGCGGTGGTGATGTTTTCATCATCCAGTCTACCTGTGCCCCCACCAACGACAACCTGATGGAATTAGTGGTTATGGTCGATGCGCTACGTCGTGCTTCTGCCGGCCGTATTACCGCTGTTATTCCTTACTTCGGTTATGCCCGTCAGGATCGCCGTGTCCGTTCGGCACGTGTACCTATCACTGCAAAAGTTGTTGCTGATTTTCTGTCCAGCGTTGGTGTAGACCGTGTTCTCACTGTTGACCTACACGCCGAGCAGATCCAAGGTTTCTTTGATGTCCCGGTTGATAATGTATTTGGTAGCCCAATCCTTCTGGAAGATATGCTCCAGAAAGAACTGGAAAACCCCATTGTTGTCTCGCCAGATATCGGTGGTGTTGTTCGCGCCCGTGCGATTGCTAAGCTGTTGAACGATACAGATATGGCTATCATCGATAAACGTCGCCCACGTGCAAACGTTTCTCAGGTGATGCATATTATTGGCGATGTTGCTGGCCGTGATTGCGTTCTGGTCGATGACATGATCGATACAGGTGGCACACTGTGCAAAGCGGCTGAGGCATTGAAAGAGCGCGGAGCGAAACGGGTGTTTGCTTATGCAACCCACCCTATTTTCTCTGGCAATGCAGTGGAAAACATCAAGAACTCAGTGATCGATGAATTTGTGGTCTGTGACACAATTCCTCTGTCTGATGAGATTAAGGCGTTGAACAAAGTTCGTACTTTGACACTGTCTGGTATGCTGGCTGAAGCCATTCGCCGTATCAGCAATGAAGAATCAATCTCTGCGATGTTTGAGCATTAATGTTTAAGTTTTAGCGTCAATATTAAACGCTAACTTATTCAAGTGATTAAATAAATCATTGCTTGAAAAACCCCGTTGCTGCATTTGCAGCAGCGGGGTTTTCTGTTTTTTTAATATATTTAGCTAATGTTTTCTCTTTGAATTAATAACAATTAAAATATTATTATCTAAAAAATAATTAAAAATATCAAAATGTTAATCTAATGCCTTAAATTTCACCCAATAAAATAAAACGATTAAATAACCATATAATCTAATGTTAATATCCCATAAACATTTCAATCCATCTGGTACGTCCAGTTCCTAACACTCTAACAATACTGGTGTCATTGAATAGTTACTGCTAACCTGTCGCACGCTTAATGGAATTGGTTTTATTTCTTTACATCACACAACAGTATCTGAAAACAGGTATTATTTCTTCTCTAAAAAAATAAATTATCCTAATAGATAAGCTACCAATATCCAGGAATGAAAGAGATAATTTTTCGGTTGGCTATTTTATGTACGCACTTAGGCGTTAAATTTTTTAAGATCACATTTTTCATAAAAAGATGCAATGCAACATGGAAGTTCAATAACCTGAAACCATAATTAATCGTAGGCAGCCGTTACCAATAAGTCAGCTGTCTTATATGGGTTTATCTCAATATTAAACATATCAACATCTCTAACCTACTGAGGAAGAGTTGCGGGATGCTTTTTGCCCAAAAACCCGCTTTTCTAAAGACAAGATGTTGATTAATAGCAAAAACTACTTTTTAAGGAGAGTGCCAATGAAAAAGGCATTTTTATTTACACCTGCACTGTTAGCGCTTTCAATCAATGCTATTTCTAATGCTCATGCTTATGATCAAGTCTATGTCGGTGGGGGGGATAGCCTGAGCGATGGTGGGAATATAGGGCGATATATGTCAGATGGAGAAGATAATCCGTTATATCTTGAAGAATTCTCTCAAAACATTATGAATATTAAGCCAACACCATCCAAAGATGGTGGCACTAATTATGCCCAAGGTGGTGCGACGGCTCTTAAACAATACAGTAAAGACGGTTTTAATACGCAAGATCAGGTAGATAACTATCTTAATGCTCATAATGGAAAAGCTGATCCTAACGGCATCTATATTCATTGGATAGGGGGTAACGACCTTGCCAAAGCTTTGGAAGAGGCAGCGAAAGAAAAAAATCCACTACAAGCTCAAAAAGTTGCCACTGACATTGTCATCACCAGCGCTACCGCAGCCGCAAATCAAATCAATCAACTTGTCAAACAAGGTGCTGGGTTAATTATTGCTCCAACCGTTCCTGATGTAAGCACTACACCTAGATTTCTAGAAACATTGATTAGGCAAGCTATAATTCGTCAATCTTTAGAGTCTAAAGGTATTAAAAATCCTGAAGTTTATGACAATCTACCTGAAGACCAGAAAAATCCCATCGAACAAAAAATCAATGGCACTTTGAAATTAGTTCATGATGGCATTAATACATATCTTACTCCTAATAGTGATTACCGCCGTCAAGTGCTTGAAGGGACACTGAGAACAATTGCAGAAAAATCGTATCCAGATAACGCCGCCAAGGCTACAGAAACCTATGAAAAACTTCTCGCTGCCTATGATGATGCAAGTCAAGGGGCTACAAAACTCACTGATATATATAATGAGCTAGTCGACAAATTGATTAGCGCAGGAAACGGCAATATCTTACGTGCCGATATCAATGGATTACTACGTGAAGTGATCGCTAACCCTATGATTTATGGCATCCAAAATACATTGGGTTATGCTTGCGAGCAAGGTAAAAGCGCGGCTCAATGCTCTTCCAAGGATCCCAACTTTACTAAAGACAAAGAATTTTTATTCTCTGATTCTTTCCACCCAACCCCGTTGGGACACAAGATAATGGGACAATACATTACCTCTATTTATAATGCCCCATCACAGGTAATGACATTGAATCAAGTCAACCGCGCACCAGTGAAAAGTGCCCTCTCTTCCCTTGATGGTCATCTGCAACAACTGCGTAACGGTGGCAACGAACAAGGTAAAGTCGGTGTCTTTGGTGGCTACACGGGTAACCAAGATAAAACCTTTACACTGGGTAGCGATTATCAGCTGATAGATAACCTGCTATTGGGTGCAATGTACTCTAACTATAAAGAGGAGCGCTCACCGATTGCTGACTTCTCTTATGCAGGCCGTGGTCATGTTTTGACAGCGTATACATTGTGGAACTATTACAACAATGGTTGGTTAAGCGGTGACTTCCATTATTCACGCACTAACTATGATAGCCTGACTCGTACCATCCAGCTTGGCGAAGCGACGCGCAGGGAAACCGGTTCTACCACAGGTAAACAATGGGGCGCACGCATTACCGCTGGTTGGGATATTCCTGTTACTCACTATCTGACCACCAGCCCAATCATCCAGTATGCCTGGGATAAAGGTGAAGTTGATGGCTACCGTGAATCCGGTAACAATAACACTTCCATGCATTTTAGTGATCAAGACTACACTTCTAAAGTTGGCACCCTGGGTTGGCGCATAGATACTAAATTAGGTCGTTTCAATCCTTACGCTTCTGTCCAGTTTAATCACCAATTTGGTGATACAAGCTACAAACTGAGCAGTGCCATTAACTCCACCAAAACTTCCTTTGTGCAGGAAAGTGGTAAACAGAGCACAAACTGGCGTCAATATACAATCGGCGTGAACGCAAACCTGATCAATAACCTACGCGGATTTGCTTCCGTTACCCGCAATGACGGCAATAGCCAAGATCCTAGCTACAATTTCAGCTTAGGTATCAACGCAAGTTTCTAAGAAAACATTTATTCAGGGACGCAAGGCAAAATGACTGCCTTGCGTTTTTGTTAATTATCACACAAACATTAACGTTCTGTTTAATTTTTGTATATGCAATTGCAAGTAGTATCGAACTGAAATAATCAGAGAATCAGCCATTAACCCAAGAAAAATGAGCAAGTGCCTTTTTAAATCAAGGTATTTTGGCTGGCATGAAAATAATGCGCTGTTTTTTCAGGAGAACTACATGAAGAAAGCACTCTTTTTAGTATCAGCCACCACTGCACTATTCGTTAACCTCATGACAAATGCTTATGCCTATAACAATGTATATGTTTTCGGGGATAGCTTAAGTGATGGCGGGAATATCGGCAGATTTACAACAGATGGCAAAGACGCTGAGCTATATGATGAATACATAGCCCGAAACCTTACTGGCAAAAAAATAATACCCTCTGAGGAAGGTGGAACCAATTATGCGTATGGAGGAGCAACCGCTAACGGTTCTGGTGATCCTTTCTGGGATTATTTTGCACACCCAACAAAGAAACAGCTTGATGACTATTTGAAAGCACACTCTGGACGGGCTGATCCGAATGGTTTGTACATACATTGGATAGGCGGCAATGATGTAAAGGACGCTCTGCAAGATTTAGCGAAGGGCGATGAAAAAGCAGCGCAACATCGTATCAATGATAGTTCTGCATCCGCAGCATCGCAGATCAATCAACTCATTAAGGCTGGCGCAGGGTTAATTATTGTGCCTAATGTCCCTGATGTTGGGACAACCCCCAAAATTATGGAAGCCGTGCTTCAAGGCGCTTTAAAAAAAAGCAAAATACCCGATGACAAAATCGCCCAAATTCTGAAACAAGCCCACGAAGCCATCAATAAATACCCCACACCGAATAAGGAAATCAGAAATAAAATCCTCCAGGGCGTTTTTAAAAAGATTGCTGAGGGTGCTTCTCCCCAAGATCCAGAAGCCGCGAAAGAAATTTACCGCCAATTACTTGATGCTTATGATAATACCAGCAAAATTGCTTCCCAATTTTCCGACGAATTTAACCAAAACGAAGAGAATCAACTCATTCACGGCAATATCCTGCGTGCCGATGTCAATCATCTCTTAAGGGAGGTTATTGAAAATCCGACCATTTATGGTATTGCTAATACCCTTGGTTATGCCTGTCCACAAGGTACGAGGGCTGATCTGTGTTCTTCTTCCCAGCCTGGATTTGATAAGAGCCAACCCTACTTATTTTCCGATGACCTCCACCCAACCCCTTACGCACACAAAGTCATTGGCCAGTACATTATGTCTATCTACAACGCCCCTTTACAAGTGATGGCGTTGAACCACATCAACCGTACCCCAACCACAACTGCGCTAAGCTCACTTGACGGTCACCTACAACAGCTTCGCAATGATCATCAGGCCAAAGGTAAAGTTGGTGTATTCGGGGGTTATACCGGCAATCACAATAATACCCTCACATTGGGTAGCGATTATCAACTGACGGATAATTTAATTTTGGGAGCCACAATTTCACGTTATAAAGATGAACAAAATGCAACACCTAATTTCAGCTATGCGGCTACAGGTCATGTCATAACCGCTTACACACTCTGGAACTACTATGGTAATGGATGGCTGAACGGTGATGTCCATTATTCACGTACCAATTATGACAATCTGTCACGTTCCATTCAGCTTGGTCAAGCCATTCGCAGGGAATCAGGTTCAACGATGGGAAAACAGTGGGGTTGGCGGATTACAGCAGGCTGGGATATTCCCATTACTCACTATCTGACCACCAGCCCAATTATCCAATATGCCTGGGACAAAGGGGATATTGACGGCTATCGTGAAACAGGTAACAACAGCACTTCCATGCACTTTGCGGATCAACGCTATCATTCCAAAGTTGGCTCGGTGGGCTGGCGAGTAGATACTAAACTAGGCCGCTTCAATCCTTATGCCTCTATCCTGTTCAATCATCAATTCGATGACGAACGCTATACTCTTCGTAGCGCAATCAATGCGACCAAAACAAGTTTCGTTCAACCGGGAGAGAAACAGAATAGAGATCATATCCAATATACAGTCGGTATTAATGCCAATCTGACCAATAATTTTCACGCATTTGCCGCCGTCTCACATGAAAAAAATGATAATGAACCGAATCATGACTACTATTTCAACCTCGGTTTCAATGTCAATTTTTAATCTACGTGTTACCTTTCAAGTTGCTCATTATAATCATTGTTTCTCCTCGCTTCGCGGGGAGAAACAATATGCATCTTGATGTGAGATGGGTATACACTGAACATAACTAATAAGGATAAGGCGGTAATGGTTACCGCCTTATTTAAAATAATAATCACAAATGTCGATGTTTTTTACGGCAACAACGTTCATCGTAATTCTTCAACCACCAATACTTATCAGTAACCTGTTCTCGGCCGCCAACACTGGCTCCTACCAACCAAATAAATGCGCCAACAAACAACCCCATTAATGAGAGGCTTATCAAAATCTCAGAAAGGCCAAAATTGAAGATATGGCTAAGCAATAGATAGGCTAAACTAATGAACATTGCCGCCATTCCTGCTCCCATAAGAATATTACCAAAAATAAAAGCCTTTTTACGTCTCATGGCCAACCTCCAATACTTTTTGTGAACGCTAATTTGCAAATGCAACGAACGCAAAAGCACGAAAGTAGATATCTTCTTTAAAATTAATTATAGCCTTATTATATGAAAGGTTATTGCGGTGGTGATCACAAGCTGTACAAATTTAAGCCTGATTTTTTACATTCCATCACAATAACCTTTGTTAAATGAATTTTGTACTCAAGCCTTGAGGTAGGTAAACTAATCCCCTTTTTGTTCTATTTCCAATAAGCGAAATTAAACCGTGAATAACATAAAATTAATCGTTGGCCTGGCAAATCCTGGAGCTGAATATGCACAGACCAGACATAATGCTGGAGCATGGTTTGTCGACTTGTTAGCGCAACGCCATAACCAATCTCTGAAAGAAGAGAGTAAATTTTTTGGCTATACTGCCCGTATCAACATGAATGGGCAGGATATTCGTTTACTGGTACCCACCACTTTCATGAACCTTAGTGGTAAATCCGTTCTTGCCCTGGCTGGATTTTATCGTATTCAGCCAGATGAAATCTTGGTTGCACATGACGAGCTGGATCTGCCGCCTGGGGTAGCAAAAATGAAACTGGGTGGCAGCAATGGCGGTCATAATGGCCTAAAAGACATTCAGAACAAATTCGGAAATAACCCTAACTTCCACCGTCTGCGTATCGGTATTGGCCATCCAGGCGATAAAAACAAAGTCGTAGGCTTTGTCCTTGGCAAGCCGCCTGCCAGCGAACAAAAACTGATTGACGATGCCATAGATGAAGCGTTGCGCTGTACTGACATCCTGATTAAAGATGGCATGAACAAGGCAATTAATCGCCTACATGCCTTTAAAGCCAGCGCTTAACCGGGAGTGCATGGCGGATCGGGCTATTGCGTGTATAATAGCGCCAATTTTGTAAACTGACCGACAAGCCTATTCTTGTTGGTTTATACCAATCTAACTTCAAGATGCGAGTAATTTCTCCCCGCTCCGCGGGGAGAAATTAAGTTTCATAGAATGTTGTAAATGGCAACTTGAAGTTTAATACGTATATAAGTGATTTAAGGTGATAAATATATGGGATTCAAATGCGGTATCGTTGGCCTGCCTAACGTTGGGAAATCTACATTATTCAATGCGCTGACCAAAGCAGGTATCGAAGCAGCAAACTTCCCGTTCTGCACTATCGAACCAAACACAGGTGTTGTGCCGATGCCAGATCCACGTCTCGAACAGTTGGCTGAGATTGTTAAACCACAACGCACCCTGCCAACTACTATGGAGTTCGTCGATATTGCCGGTCTGGTAAAAGGTGCTTCAAAGGGTGAAGGCTTAGGTAACCAATTCCTGACCAACATCCGTGAAACAGAAGCAATCGGCCATGTAGTACGTTGCTTTGAAAACGACAACATTGTCCACGTTTCTGGTCAGGTTGATCCTGCCTCTGATATTGAAGTTATCAATACAGAACTGGCGCTGTCGGATCTGGATACCTGCGAGCGCGCTATCCATCGTATACAGAAGAAAGCCAAAGGTGGTGATAAGGACGCTAAAGCAGAACTGGAGGTCTTAGAAAAATGCCTTCCACACCTTGAACAAGCGGGTATGCTGCGCGCTTTAAACCTGAGTGCGGAAGAGAAAGCGATTATTCGTTATCTGAGCTTCCTGACTTTGAAACCAACCATGTATATTGCCAACGTCAATGAAGACGGTTTCGAAAATAACCCGCACCTTGATACCGTTCGCGCCATTGCTGAAAAAGAAGGCTCCGTTGTTGTTCCCGTTTGTGCAGCGATTGAAGCCGATATCGCTGAGTTGGAAGACGCTGACCGCGAAGAATTTATGGCGGAATTAGGTCTGGAAGAGCCAGGTTTGAACCGTGTTATTCGTGCAGGCTACCAATTGCTGAACCTGCAAACCTACTTTACTGCGGGCGTGAAAGAAGTTCGTGCCTGGACGATCCCTGTGGGTGCAACCGCCCCACAAGCGGCGGGTAAAATCCATACTGATTTTGAAAAGGGCTTTATCCGTGCCCAAACTATTTCGTTTGAGGATTTCATCACTTACAAAGGTGAACAAGGGGCGAAAGAAGCGGGCAAGATGCGAGCTGAAGGGAAAGATTATATCGTTAAAGACGGCGATGTGATGAACTTCTTGTTTAACGTCTAATTTGCTTTTGTTGTTTCACAGCCTCTCAGGGTGATTCGTGAAGGCTGACAAACTCATTAAAATCCACGCAATGGCGTGGATTTTTTTATTTTTATAATTTGCCTTTCAGGGATATGCTGCATAACACTCTAATAATCATGGCTTTGATACGCATTAAACTTCAAGTTGCCATTTACAACACGATATGAAACCTGATTTCTCCCCGCTTCGCGGGAGAAATCATAGGCATCTTGAAGTTAGATTGGTATGTATAAGTAAGGAAATGAACAATGAGTGTCTCGAATCAACAACCCGATAGAACAGAAATTGAAATCCAGCTACAGCAACTGGCTGGCAAAGTAGCCAAGTTAGCGTCCCCCAATACACACGCTGCAAAAACAGCAATTCCTCAATTGACACTCTGCTACTTGGAACAGCCAATCGAACCAGTTAGTTGGCTCTATGAACCCAGTATTATGGTTATTGCCCAAGGGACGAAGCGGGTAACGATTGGTGATCGCTCATATTGTTGCGATCCCCAACAACTCTTAGTGACTTCGACAAATATCCCCACCATTACCCAGATTTGCACCGCATCCAAAGAAAAACCCTTTTTTGCTTTGATGTTAAAACTGAATATTCAGGAAGTATCAAGATTAATGGTTGAAAATAAGGTCACGATAAAGCAGCAAACTCAGGATACATGTGGATTGGCCGTAACTTCTGCTACAACAGATCTTTTGCTCTGTTTTAATCGTCTATTGGCTATATTAAGCACACCGGAAGATATTCCCGCCCTTTTTCCTCTAATATATAAAGAAATCATCTATCGGTTACTGAAAAGTGAATTGGGAGGACGTTTACAACAAATGGCGACCCAGGAAAGCCCAAGCCATCAAATCAGCCATGCGATTCAATGGCTAAAAGAACACTTTGCTGATCCGGTTAACGTCGAACAACTGGCCAAAATCGCCAAAATGAGTCTTTCTTCTTTTCATCATCACTTTAAGGCTGTCACTTCTATGAGCCCATTACAATACCAAAAATGGCTGCGTTTACACGAAGCAAGGCGCATATTACTGACCCAACACCACAATGTGACAACAACCGCCTTTCAGGTTGGCTATGAAAGCACTTCCCAATTCAATCGTGAATATAGCCGTCTTTTTGGTGAATCTCCCTGCCGAGATATGAAACGGTTTCGGCTAACCCACCAGGAGAAGAAAATAGATATTGCCGGAGCATTGGGCAATAATTGACAATAAATAGGCATACATTCAATCAAAACCAGTTCTAAGATAATCCTCAGTTTATCAAAAGAATAAAACAGAGGATTATTATGGGCCATATTTTAGTTATCAATTCAGCCAAAATTTTTGATGAATCGAAAGGAGAGCTGAATAATGCCTTAACCGAAGTTATCAAAGAGCACCTGACAGAGATCGGTCACAAAGTTCAGGTAACACATGTGGATAAAGGTTATGACATTCCCGCAGAGGTGGATAAATTTCTTTGGGCGGATCGTATTATTTACCAGATGCCGGGTTGGTGGATGGAAGCACCGTGGATTTTAAAGAAATATGTCGATGAGGTTTTCTCGACCGGCCGCGGTGCCTTGTTTAAGAATGATGGGCGAACCCGTGATGATCCTACCAAAAAATACGGTTCAGGTGGCCTGATACAAGGCAAGGCTTATATGTTTTCGGTAACCTGGAATGCGCCACTGGAGTCATTTGAAGATCCCAAACAATTTTTTGAAGGAAAAGGCATTGACAGTGTTTACCACCCTTTCCATAAGGCAAACCAGTTTTTAGGTATGTCTCCAATACCCACATTTGCTTGTTATGATGTGATAAAAAACCCACAAATTTCTCAAGACATTCAACGACTGAAAAAACATTTATCCGCATTTTTCTAACTGTTGATTTATTTTCTATACCAATCGCCTTTCAAGATGCGCCTTATATCTTCCCGCTACGCGGGGAGATATAAAAAATTACATTGACTTGCAAGCTACAACTTAAAATTCATTGGGTGTATACCAAGTGGATTATTATCCCTTCCAAAATCATTTAATCAAAATGAAAAAGTAACATCATGAATTATCACAAAAGAAATAAAACATTTCCTTAACGTTATTTAATAAATAAATTCATCCAAAATAATTTTCTTATCTCTTTTGCACTCATTTTCCCCATAAAATAATAAAAAACAAATTGTTAAAAAATCGTAAATAAAATATCAATGCAATAAAAAAATCAATAGTAAAAAACACGGAACACTTGTAAAAATGAGCATGTTGACGTCAATACTAGTTCTAATGTCAACTCTGTTTATACATAATTTATCGTTATGCTTTTATTCATGTTAACCCCTAATTCTATGAGGTACAGATCATGAAAAGAAAATTAGCTGCTTGTATACTCTCATTATTCGTAGGAACAATCATTACAACTAACGCAAATGCGTTCTTCTGTAAGCTTTTTAATGACGATGTAAAGGCAACATGCGACGGTTATTGTAATTTAATACCTGATAGTAGTGTTAAACTTAAAGCCGCTAAGCTATTTTGCTTGTAACAATAACTTAGTATGACACTGTAAAAAAACAAAGATATTCTTGTTTTTATTTAATCATATTCTAGCCTGAATTTTGTTGTGACAGTAAAAAACTGAAGTTAGAATAGAGATAACAGTGAAGATATGTCATTATAAAATATAATAGAGGGAGCACTTTCACGTGTTTTATTAAATAAACATGTAATAAAAGTCTCCCGCTATTATTTGTCATAATCAATGAGTTACCACATTTGATTTCATTGAAAATCCTTAAGGAATTCAATTAAGATAGAATTAAATAATTCCGGTGTTTCCCAGAACGGGGCATGACCAACTCCCACTAAATTAACTACCTTCCCTCTCCAAAGATTTCGGTAACTTAGACCATTAATATAGTCAAAATTAATATAGGGATCATCTGCCCCATTAACAATCGCTAACGGGATTTGGCTGGTTTCGGCCAATAACTTTTGATCTGTTGCTTGGGGGGAAAGAAAAGCCTCAAACATATACTGCCGTGCCAATCCCTCGGTTCTTATCACGGCTTCAATCATAAAAGGCTCATGAGGGGTATTAACACCATAGATATCAGATACAAAAATTTTGATATCCTCCTCAGTAAATTCCGCCTTGCCGGCGAGTCCCAAACCAGGACGGAAGCCAAGCGCTACATTATCTGCACCGACGGATACTGGCGGCGTACCGCAAATCATTAAGCCAATCATCTTAGGGAACAACGCCAACATTTCTAACCCAATATGTCCACCTAATGACCAACCAAATACCACCACTTTGTTAATACCTATTCTTTCTAATACCTCAATAACCGTATGTGCATAACCAGGCATTGAATATGCCTGACGTGGATCACTGGCATTAGATGATGAACCATGCCCTGGCAAATCTAACACCAAAACCCGATACTTCCCTTTTAACTGGTTAATTTGGTGACGAAATATTTCTTTACAACTTGAATTACCATGAATTAATAAAACGGGTAATCCACTACCACCAGTATCTATTACCGATATATTGGCATAACGGGTTCGGATATTATGGTGATGAATATGCTGATGTGGAGTAATCATTATTTATCTCCTCAAGAGTCAATAACAGATTGGTTTAAAGAAATGTTAGAAATTTCGACTGATCGACTAAATTGAGATTACCTTAACGTTAATATAAATTTTATTTATAAAAACTGATTTCTTTATTCTCTGCAATATATATAGTGCGCTTCTCTCACTTAAAATCTATCAGTGATTGTATATTTTTTGCCTATTTTTTAGGTATACAAAACACCTATCACAAATTTTCAACATCAAACTCTGAACCAGATAAGTAATGTTGTATACAAGTGAATGCAAATATTTAACATTTATTACACAACTCATCTGGTAACCACATTATGACGATAAAGAATATGGCTTCCACACAAGTAAAGCGCCTATTGACAGCTATTGCTGTCATTGCTCTGGTCATCATGGCCATAACAGGCAAAATAGAAAATGCCAATAAACGTTTTCTCTCCGTTGCTACAGCTTCTACAGGCGGAACTTACTATCCAATGGGAGTCGGCCTGGCCAATGTCTGGAGTCACCATCTAAAACAGGAAAATATTCAGGTTACAGGGCAATCTTCAGCCGGTTCGATTGAAAATATTGATCTACTCCAAAAAAATGAAGCCCAACTCGCGATTTTACAGAGTTTAATTGCTGTCGAGGCCTATCAAGGTGTCCGAAGTTTCAAAAACCATCCTTATCAGGATCTGCGTTCTATCTCTGTTCTTTGGCCAAATGTTGAACACTTTATTTTAGTCGACGATAAGGTCAAGGATGGCACGCTAAACGATATTGCCGGAACACGTTTTTCTGTAGGACCTCAAGCCAGTGGTACTGAACAATCTACCCTGATTATTCTGCAAGGTGTCAATCTCAGCAAACAAAAGATTCACCCAGAATATCTCGGCTATGGCGATACCGTTTCAGCCATGCGGGACGGCCGTCTTGATGGCGGCGCCTTACCTGCGGGTGTCCCCGCTTCAGCAGTCACCGATATGTATGCCAGTGGTGTTCCTGCCCGCATTCTCAATGTGACAGATGAACAACTGAAAAAGATTAACGCTATTGCCAACTCATGGTTTCGCTTCATCATAAAACCAGAAACTTATCCACGCCAAAAACAGCCTATCCACACGATTGCACAACCCAATATTCTGATGACAACCCGCAAAATAGATGAAAAAACCATCTATGAATTAACAAAAGTGATGTTTGAAAACCAGAAGGAAGTCCATCAGATCCATAGCTCCGCAAAATACATTCTGCCTGAAAACGCATTGAAAGGTGTTTCCGTACCATTACATCTTGGGGCATACCGGTATTATCGCGAAATTGGCCTGAATATTCCTGACTATCTTGTGCCACCAGAACTTAAATCGACAAACAACCAACACTGATTTTTGACCTGAAATTATAAGGCCTAACTTAATTTTCCCAGCATGTTATTGACCATAATATTATGGAGTCGCAATGAACACTGATAATGTAACGCCATCCACAATGGAGCAGGATAAAGAAGCAGGATCAAGCAACCGCCAATTACGCGATTTCTATTCGAAGATCACGATAATACTTGCCATCGCTATTTCCCTTTATGCTATCTATTCCAACGCGTTATCCAATACGCAGGAATTTTATCGTAATGCAACATTTCTCGCTGGCATTCTGGTATTGGGCTTTATTCTGTTTCCGATTTCCAAACGTCATGCAACAGCCAAATTTAATTATTGGGATTACCTGTTTATTCTGCTCACATTAGTCAGCTATGGGTATTTTTATTTTACTTACACTGACTTGCATGTTGTACGCAACAGCATTCCCAATACCACAGATTATGTGATGTCCGTCATTGGCATCGCTGTACTCTTTGAAGCAGCAAGGCGTACAACCGGCTATTTCATACCGGGTATCTCCCTTTTTGCCATCATCTACGCCCTATTCGGTAATTATTTCATGGGTATTTTCGGTCATGCCGGATTTTCACTTGAACGTCTGTTATTCCGCTTATTTATGACCAGTGAAGGCATTTTCGGCATTACCCTATCTACAGCATCAACAGCTATTATTGTTTTTATCTTGTTTGGTGCATTCTTAAGTGCCAGCGGCGCGACGGCATTGTTCAATGACCTCGCTATGGCAATGGCTGGACGCCGTCGTGGTGGCCCTGCCCAGGTTGCGGTCATCTCCTCTGCCCTGACGGGTTCACTGAGTGGCAGTGCTGTCGCCAACGTTGCTACAACCGGAACCTTCACCATTCCCCTGATGAAAAATATCGGCTTGTCTCCCCGTTTTGCCGGCGCTGTCGAAGCCGCGGCATCAACAGGCGGCATGATCATGCCACCGATTATGGGGGCAGCCGCATTTATCATGGCGGGTTTCCTGGGCATTTCTTACACCACGATTGTAATTGCCGCCATTATTCCAGCACTGCTCTATTATGCCGCCCTGATTATTGCTATTGATCTGGAAGCCAAAAAACAAGGATTGAAAGGTGTCAGCAAGGAAAATATTCCCCAAGTCAAAGCGGTACTCAAAGCCCGTGGCCTATTATTGCTGCCACTCTTTATTGTGATTGGAACCCTATTGACCGGGAAAACACCGATTTATGCCGGTTTCCTCGGTATTATCGCGATTATTATTGCAAGTTGGATCACACCCGATACTACCGTTCGCATGACTCCCAAGAAAATCGCGGCGGCCCTGAATGAAGCGGCTCGCGGGGCTATTCAGGTGACTGTCGCCTGTGCAGCCATTGGCGTTATTATCTGTGTTGTCACCATGACAGGTATTGGATCGACCCTCGCTTTCAATATCGTCTCCCTGACCAACAATACCCTATGGATGATCCTGCTGGTTGTCATGATAGTTTGTATCGTCCTCAGTATGGGGCTGCCTTCGACTGCCTTGTATATTGTTGTTGCCGTGACGGTGTCACCGATATTAATCAAAGCAGGCGTTTTACCCTTAGCGGCTCACTTCTTTGTTTTCTGGTTTGGTGCACTTTCCAATATTACGCCACCTGTCGCACTCGCCAGTTACACGGCTGCTAGCATTGCCCGTGCAGATCCAATACAAACTTCATGGAGCGCGGTTTATCTGGCTCTGCCCGGTTTTATCATTCCCTTTATTTTGGTGTACAACCCGGCCTTATTGATGCAAGGTGATGATTTAAACTTCCTCTCCATTAGCTATATGATCCTGACTGCACTGATTGGCATCTATTCACTTTCTGTTGCCAGTGCTAATTTCTGGATGTACAAAACCCATTGGCTAGAAAGAATTCTCTTCGCCATTGCCGCGATCCTGTTAATCAAACCAGGGATACTCACAGACCTGGCCGGAATAGTACTGATTATCGTGGCAGGAACCCTGCATTTCTTACGCAATAAATTGGAACGTGTAAAAAACAAGCATAATGAGGAACCCCCTAAAAATGTATGATGTGATTGTTATTGGTGCGGGATTGGTCGGGCTTGGCACCGCTAATGCCTTACAGGAACAGCATCCACACTTACGCTTGCTGATATTAGATAAAGAAAATGGCGTAGCTGTACATCAAAGCGGCCATAATAGTAACGTTGTGCACTCCGGCATTTATTACACACCCGGCAGTTTAAAAGCTCGACTGGCGAAACAAGGCAACCGTACGATATATGAGTTCTGTCAGCAGCATGGCTTATATTACGACCGTTGCGGTAAGGTGATTGTCGCCACACAACTCAAGGAGCTTCCCTTGCTGGAAAATATCTACCAGCGAGGCTTAAAAAATGGCCTTGACGTCAGCCATCTTTCGCAAGCCCAATTGAAAGAGCGCGAGCCTTATGTCAACGGCCTTGAAGCGATATTGGTGCCGGATGCAGGGATTGTGAATTACCCAGAAATTGCAGCCAAACTGGCTGAAATTATTCAAACCCAAGGGGGGGATATTTATTATCAACAGCAAGTCCAGGGTATTCATGAACATGGTGATTATGTTGAGGTACAAACTCAGCAAACCCATTATCAGGCAAAATGGCTGGTGAATTGTGCTGGACTGCACAGTGACAGAATTGCCAGGTTAGCCGGCTATAAGACAGATATGAAATCGTTCCTTTCCGCGGTGAATATTATGTGCTGGACAGCAGTAAAAATTATCTGGTTAATCATCTGATTTATCCCGTACCTAACCCTGATTTCCCTTTCCTCGGCGTTCACTTTACGCGGATGCACAATGGCAAACGCGATGTTGGCCCGAATGCAGTATTAGCATTTAAGCGTGAGGGATATAACAAAACAGATTTTAATTTACGGGATTTAGCAGAGGTACTGACTTACAAAGGATTTTGGAACATCGCCACACGTTATTTCTGTGAAGGCATGGCAGAAATGCGGCGTTCTTTTTCTCGCCAACTTTTTACCGAAAATGCCCGCCAGCTTATTCCTGATTTGCAGCCGGAAGATATCACACCAGGTCCAGCCGGTGTACGTGCGCAAGCACTCACCGCTGATGGTAAATTAGTGGATGATTTTCACTTTGTGAAAGGCCGCCGTTCACTGCATGTCTGCAATGCACCTTCACCGGCCGCCACGGCTTCGATGGAAATTGGCAGGGAGATTGTGAGGCGATATTTCACTGAACTGTAAGAGTTGGCCTGTTTTTTTAAACTGACAGATACTGCAACAATGGTAACTGTCAGTGATTTCATTATAAGAAAATTAAAAATGGTACTGTAATCCAAGATCAATACTGTAATTTCGGTTTTCAATTCCGACAGAATTATCACCTAAATCTTCGGTGTAGTCAGCATCATAATAGATGAGCCTAGTTTGACCTTTACCTTCGCGATATTTATTCCAGGTAAATGCTGTATATACCTTCGTATTTTGAGTTAAATAATAACCGGCATCTATACTAGCACCAAAATAACGCACCTTATCAGATCGCTGAGGAAGCGTTAAACGACGCATATAGTGTTCATCGTTACCCCAGGCTTTTACCCACGGGCTATATTTTAGTAAAAGGTTAAATTCAAAATCCTGATAACGGTACTGCCCGGTTAACCCAATATAAGGCAGGCTATATTTTTGTTTATAGCCAACGCCAGCCATCCCGGCGGGAAATTCTCCGATATCAGCGCCATTATTATAGACATAATGACCACCATGTGACGTCCAACTGAAACGTGTTTCTTGATAACCCAATACCGCCCCTAATTTGTAATTGGATTGTTTAATTAACCAACCTGCGGCATTTAAATCAAATTCATTGGCATCGTTTAGAGAAGTATCTGGGCTGGATGACCAATGGGTCCAATGACTCTGGTTGACATCGAGCCAATCGTAATCAACCATTTTGCTATTGCGTGACGATAACCTAACCCAACCTCCCGCACTCACAGTTAGCCTATCAAGTGGATCCCAAGAAACTTTGCCTCTGGCAATTAGAACGTCGCCAATTTTCCAATTCAATTGACTACTTTTGTATTTTGGATCTTTGGAATATCCATAGAGATGTTCGTTAGATTCTCCTTTTAACCAACCAAGTCCAAGCACAAAAGATACGCTGCCATCGTACCAATCCAATTGTGATAAAGCAGGTTCTGCCATAATCCCAAAAGAAAAGGTCAGTAATGGAGTAGCTATCAAGATTTTTTTCATAATTATTAATAACCTTACCGGAGTGTGAATTGAGTTTTCATAATTTTTGTTACCTTGATGGCGATTCATCTTGGGTATATTACTTTTACCGTTATATACCTATAGATTAAGATTATACTCTTTTAGTTATTTTTCATTTTTAGGTAAGTTTTTTTAACCAAAATTTTAAATAATTTTTTTTAATCACATAAAAATCAACGGCCTACTTTATAGCAGATCATTGATTATATTAATTTTCAATGATTATCCCATTTATCCAATCGGACGTAAGTCAATCCACAAAAGTTTACTATCCGCAATCAATGGCTTAATTACCCCTTCCCGTATATCCGGTAACCACCACGCACCTTGACCAAAAGCAAGCTGGACACAATTCGCGCCTGTCATTTCCCAACGCCCTTTTAAAACATAAAGTACACCACTGTGTGATGTTGGTAGTAAACGTTCATCAGAAATCACAGAAACCTCAGAAGCCCAACATGAACGGCGAGTCATGATATTGAAACACTGAACAGAGCCATCCATTAATTCCGCATGGGCCAAAATATCGCCTGAAAAATTAAATGGGGTCATCTTTTTCACCAATTCGTGTTCCAGAAAACCTGGACTGGTTAAGCGGATACCCTTTCCTTTTAATAAAATGATTGAACATTCAACATCAGGGAATTGCCCCAATACCCCACTTTGATGGACAGTCGTAAAACAAGCTCTCCAGGCAAAATCATCAGACACAGGCCAGCAAACAATATCCCTTGTTTCGCCTTCCCCTCCAGACCATTGCACCCTTGGTAATGTTGCATAATCGAAGCATTTCATTTTCATCCCACTCCCTCACCGCTTTAAGATTTTATTTACAGCACTAAAAGATAACTAGTGTCAACTTGTTAACAGAAACATTGGCAAATAATTTCTCTTACGACAATATTGAGATAGTTGAAATGTGATTGATTACCCGCATTCTTTTAAGAGCATATGGCACATATTCCCCAATTCTTTTACTGCCAAGGCATGTGTTTCATTCCAGGCAAATGAAGTATTTAAACGAAAGGCATGATCAAACTGGGCGCTAGTGGAAAACATACTACCCGGTGCGATGCTAATATTCCTTGCCAATGCCAGTTGATAGAGTCGATTGGCATTAAACGGTGATTCGAACTCCAGCCAAAGAAAATAACCCCCACGCGCGCTATTGACTTTCACTGATTGGGGAAAATATTCACTGATTGCCCATAGCATCCGATTTTGCCGTTGTTCCAATAACCGCCTCAATCGACGCAGGTGATTGTCATATTTTCCCTGCGCCAAATAGTCCGCAATCGCCAACTGTGTCGGTGTACTGGCAGAGACCGTACTCATCATCTGTAATTGCTGAATTTTCTTCGCATGTTTACCTGCTGCAACCCAACCTACCCGATAACCGGGAGCAAGACATTTTGAAAATGATGAACAATGCATGAAATTATTTTCTGTATCCCATGCTTTTATGGGGGCTGGAGGCTCCTGCTCGAAATACAATTCACCATATACATCATCTTCAATCAAGGCGATCTGGTTTTGGTTCAAAATCTCGACTAATCGCTGTTTATTTTCAGGTGGCATTGTGCTGCATAGCGGATTTTGAAAACGCGACATCAACCAACAAGCTTTTATTGGATATCTTTGCACAACTTCTTCCAAGGTATCCAAATCAATGCCTGTATGGGGATCTGTCTTAATGGCAATGGCTTTCAAACGTAACCGCTCTATCGCTTGCAACGCCCCATAAAAAGCGGGCGATTCAATCACTACCCAATCCCCTGGCGAAGTGACAGATTGCAAACTGAAACTTAATGATTCCATGGCCCCAGCAGTAATAACAATTTCCTCAGGGGAAACATGAATACCGTGGGAAGCATAGCGACGGGATATATTACGTCGTAACTTTTCATTACCTGGAGGTAAATTTGCCAGCGAACTGTGTGGCACGAAACGACGAGCAACTGAAGCCAATATTTTTGATAATTTGGGGTCGTCCAATAAAGAAGGATCGGGAAATGCCGAACCGAAAGGAATAATTTGCGGATCTTTGCATGCCTGTAATACATCAAATATGGATGCATTGATCTCCACATTTTCACTTAAATTGAGTCCCTTCCCCCCTTTTGCTGCCGCAAATGTTTTTAATCGAGTAGCAACATAATACCCTGATTGTGGGCGTGCCACGATCCATCCCTGGCTTTCCAGTAATTGATAAGCTTGTAGTACCGTCATCAAACTCAAGCCCGACGATTTCACGGATTCCCGCAGTGATGGTAATCTATCACCTACTTGCCAAATATCGTCCTCTATCTGTTGGCGGATCAATCCAGCCAATTGTTCGTAACGTGTCATATGTCTGGCCTTTGTTTAAATTGTTATAGGTATAGAATGAAAAATTACCAGTATTATACTTGGTATTTTCTGAAACAGAAATCACTCTATGATTAGAATGAATAAATTTACCTGAAAAAGATAACTTCCATATCCCAATAATTAAAAATTGCCTAATAAACAACGCATATTAATTAATGCTATTTTCGATACTGTTAATAATAAATTTATTATTAACACCCTCCTTCTCTATGGTTTTGGAGTCATACATTCTAAGAGAAAATAATGAATCATTTCAGTCTTTATGATTACTCTATCTATTATTCAGCACTAATTTAAGATAGCATCTGCTCCCTTTTTAAAGTTTTCTACGATTAAATATGAGGAAACCTATGTTCATCGGTTTTGACTATGGCACATCAAATTGCGCAGTAGCAGAAATGATCGGAGATACGCCACAGCTCATTGCTATTGAGGATGATAACTTCTATATGCCTTCAGCTCTGGCGGCACCGACCAGAGAGTCTGTTTCCGAGCACTTATTTCGCCACTGGAATATCAAACCAACTAATCAAACAGGTGAGCAATTACTTCGTAGCGCTATCACAGCAAACCGAGAGGAAGGCATTGAACTTTTGCCAGGCGATCTCGTCTTTGGGCAAAAAGCACTCGCTCAATATTTGGAAGATCCTCAAGAGGTTTATTACGTTAAATCGCCAAAGTCTTTTCTGGGTGCAATGGGATTAAGAGATACTCAAATCAGTTTTTTTGAGGATCTAGTTTGTGCCATGATGGCAAATATCAAACAACAAGCAGAAGCCAATAAACAGCAAGTTATCAACGATGTTGTCATTGGGCGTCCAATCAATTTTCATGGGCGTGGTGGTGATAAATCGAATCAACAAGCTGAAGAAATCTTACTGAATGCGGCCAAACGGGCAGGTTTCCGCAACATTGAATTCCAATTTGAACCCGTGGCAGCAGGCTTGGAATATGAAGCCACATTAACAGAAGATAAAACGGTATTGGTTGTCGATATTGGTGGCGGAACCACAGATTGCTCAGTTATCCAAATGGGGCCAAGCTGGAAAAATCTATCTGAGCGCAATGAGAGCTTACTGGCGCACACAGGTCAACGCATCGGGGGAAATGATTTAGATATTAATCTCACCTTTAAACAACTTATGCACCCTTTTGGATTAGGCAGCAAAGTCTCTTCAGGTATTGACATGCCCCTGACGCAGTTCTGGAACCCGATTGCCATCAATGACATACAGGCTCAGAAAGCATTCTACTCTCGCCAGAATTTAACGACATTAAAATCCTTGCACAGAGATGCCCAAGAGCCAGAAAAACTCGCCCGTTTATTGAAAGTACACCAAGAGACGTTAGGATACAGCCTGGTTCGCAGCGCAGAGGAAGCCAAAATTGCACTTTCAAAACGGTCTGAGTATGGCGTTAAACTTAATTTATTAACAGAGGTTATTGAAGTTAATATTCAGCGTGATCAGATGATTACGGCAATCGAATCCACTAAAGAGAAAATGGCAAAATTGGTGAGTGAAGCCGTGGCACAAAGTGGAACTCAACCAGATGTGATATTTATGACAGGAGGCTCAGCCAGTTCCCCTATTCTGCGTCAGGAAGTTGAACAAAAATTGCCGGGTATCCCGCTGGTTGGCGGGAATTACTTCGGTTCAGTAACAACAGGGTTGGCACGCTGGGCAAAAATTTGTTTTGCGTAATAGACATAAGCAGACTCAATGATACTGAGCCTGCTTTAATACTACCGATAATTTTTTGCTCAGTCATGTTCTTCCAGCTTAAATAATAGGAATATCACTAACCTATTTATTCTTAGGGTTAATTTCTACATCAAACAGTGCCATAGTAATAAACTTCACCCTGTTTTTTAAAGAGACAAATTAGTTTCATTATCGCTATACACATTAAACTTTAAGTTGCCATTTACAACAGGATATAAAACCTAATTTCTCCTCGCTACGCGGGGAGAAATTACACGCATCTTAAAGTTAGATTAGTATATCTATTTTTAATATTATTGATGTTATGATTGTTTTTCTGGAATATACATAAATAATTGGGTAGTGGAAAATTGTCCCGAATATAACGTTCCAGATAATACAAACTAAATTTATTCTGAAGAAATAATCCCATAATTTCCGAAGCACTAAACTCTTTTCCTAATCTACCATCCTGATGGAGATAAACGTTCCCTTTATCTTGATTTTCATCTTCTGTTGCAAAAATACTAATAGCAAAAAATCCCTCATCTTTTAAACAACCATAAACTTTCTCCAAATAAATCAGATAAAGTGACGGATGTTGATGATGAAAACAGCCATTATCCAGAATGGCATCAAACTTTTCAAATATAATATTATTATCAAGAAAATTACCATGCTTGAATTCAATATTGAGCAAATCATAATCAATGAAATCAAAACTATCAATGATATCAAGAGCTAAAACTTTATGACCTTGATCAGCAATGACCTTAGATTCTAACCCTCTACCGCAACCAATATCCAATACTGATGAAGCATTTTTCAACAAAGACAAAAGCTTTAATGTTGTTTTTCGGCTAGCTTCTGCTCCAGACCAACTATCACGCCCCTCTTTGTAATATTGTTTAAAACTGCAATAAAGTGTTTTTTCGTATTCTTCCAATTCTGGAAGGTGTTGTATAATGTCACTCTTTTTCATAGAGAATAACCTTAATCTATTTTATTTAGATTCATTACGGTAAAGAAAAATAAATATAATAACAACGACAGAGATAAAAAGATAGAAATACGCTAAATAGGTTAACGCAATATGAAATCCATTTTTTTCGATCATGACGCCGATAAATGGTGCAAAAATCATAACAGAAAAACGTTTTATAAGACTTAATACTGAATTTAAAGAGGCAATCATTTCACCTTGATATGAACGATTGATAGCATCCACTATATAAACTTCAATTAAATATTTGACAACTTCTAATAATAAGATCCCAATAATAAAGACAAAAACTACATTATTAATTAACAAGAAGAAAGAACACAGAGTTAATAAAATTATGAATATTAGTGTCTGTTGTATAGAAAGTGATAATATTTTTTTAGACAATAATTTCGTGATAATAATCCCTCCTCCACCTAATCCACCAATGATTAAACCTATGTACTGAATTTCAAATTTTTTACTCAATAAAAACATCTGGGCTAGATTTGAAGATTGGCTAACAATAATATTAAACATTCCAGATAAAGAAAATAAAAACAAAACCAACCCTTTATTCTTCGGAAAAGAAAAAAAACCTTTAAAATTAAACGCAATAGAATTATTGATTTTTTTTGTTTTTTGTTTTTTGTTTGTTTCTCTGTTTATTTCTTTAAATCTTGAATCATTAGAGATAAATGAAAATATTAATGCAGGTGTACAGGCAACTAAACCATTAATCAATGCTGCCAACTCCATTGAATATTTCGCAATCCAAGAGCCAAGAAAAATAGAAATATAAAAACTAAAATTCCCCCATTGATAAATGTTAGAAATAAAATCTGTTTTTTTTCCTTGAGATAAATATGAACGATAAATCACTGATACATTGGTTCCAGAATAAAAGCTATTGGCTAACCCAATAAACCAGGCAATCATCATTGGGACAAAGCCTTCCATTGCCCAAGCCATAATACCACCAATACCTTTAAATATTCCCGCTAAAACCAAAGCCTTTTTAATACCAAACTTATCTGTGAATAAACCACTGGGTACTTGCGTAATAACAATAGAGAATGCTAAAACGCTTTGAATGAAAAACACTTCACTGACTGACAACCCTTTATGGGTTAAAAATGGGAAAGAGATACCATTTAACAATAAACACCCCCAAGGAATGGAAGCAAGTCTAATTAACTTGACATCTTTTAAGCTATAATTCACATTATACTCCCTACTCTTGCGATGGTAAAATAGCTATATTCATTTTCACAATAATATTGTTCACTTTTTTATTCAAAAGAGATAAATCATCTGAAGATATTATTAAAAACCCAAACCGATCAGTATTACTTTTAATTTTTGACACTGTAAAAGGCAATGTTTTGGATAAAAAAATATCTGCATCAAAATTATCAGGAAGCTCAATGCTTGTGACTATTCCATCTAGTGTGGAATACAATGCTTTTGCCATTGAAAAACGGGTTGGAATGGGTCTAGTTTTAGAAAACCCTTGAATAAACAATTCAATAATTAAACTATCTAAATCAATTCCTAAAGCTTTTGACATGTTAGCAGGAGCAGGACCGTTAGGAAAACGAGGGTTGATTTCCACTAAATAAATATTATCTTTGTGTACTAAATATTCAATGTGAAAAGCACCGAATAACATATTTATCGCTGGAATAACAACTCGGCTAGCATTATACAACTGAGTTTCAAATAGCTTATAGGGGAAAATACCACCTAATTCGACACAACCATTTTCTCCTCCTAGCAGACGGCTGCTACAACCTAAAAAATGAATTCCTTCTCGATCTACAAACCCCTCAACACTAACAAGCTCAGCGTTTTCAATAAATTGCTCGATAATGTAGGGAAAATAAAAGCAATCAGATGATTCTTCAAAGAAATGATCCACTTCTGCCTGATGAAAAAAAATATGTATTCCCAAAGAACTATGTCCTAAAAGGGGCTTGAAGATAAGTGGGAAACCTACAGTATCAGCTAGTGAAATTGATTTTAACTGTCTTAAATTATCAACTTTTACAAAATTGGGCTGTTTGACGGTTGTCCTACTAACTCGTTTACGAGTGATATATTTATTACGACAATCGGCCAATACTTCTAGTGGAGTATGAGGTAACTCAAGATATTTGGCAACTTCAGCGCCAATCTCAAGATATTGATCAGAAAGCGTAATGACAGCTTTTGGGCGATGAGGTAATACATTTATAATATGTTGAGCTGTCAGTTGACTCACGGATAATAATGTACAGTTTATATTTTGTTCACTTAAGTGTGTTTGCCATTCTTCACGTTGTTCTGTTACAACCCAAGGGTAATATCCCAATTCTATCGCTGTTTTTAAAATCCCAGTCGGGTTCATTCCACGAGTTTCAATAAATAAGATTTTATTCATTGTGTTTAGTTCAAGTGACATTTGCACGGCTCTTTCTCCTATTATTTTTGTGACATAAATTATTCTGTTACACTTATTTCGTAACATCGCCCATCATAAGAGGCGGCAATAAATATGTGATTATTCTCACTCCAAGCTAAAGACGAAATCCCACTACTAGTCGGACGCCTGGGCTGGCCTATCCACTGTTTGTTAGCAACCGAATAAACATCGACAACACCACTATAACTACCACAAGCGATAAAAAAACCGTCATCACTAGCAGCTACACATTTAATCGAATGTGTATGGCGCGTCTTTATTTTATCGGTATGCTCTTCATCACCCCAAAGCCCGAGATGCAAGTCACGAGAAACTGTCGCAAAACCATGTGCAAAAGGTGAACAATCATTCAGTATACTTTCGTGGGCTTTCTGTATCATGTGTAAGATAATAAGATTATCTGGATCAATAATACTTAATTCACCATCGGCACAACCACAGAACAACTCCTTGCTATTGTAAGAAATACCCTTAATAGCATTCCGGTGTGCATAGATAACAGTCAGGAGTTTGAGACATTGTTTTTCTGAAAAGATAAAAACATTGCCTGAGTAGGTTCCAACAGCCAATAAAACTTGATTATTTGATGTAAAGCTAATACCGCAGTTAATAGGCGAATCGAGTTTATAGAGTAACTTACCAGTGATAGCATCGTATAATTCAGCAGACTGTCCACCACAAACTAAGCGGGATTGAAAACGAGTGATAAAATTACATAACGTGCAAGGGCCACCTATAATGAGTCCATTTTTCAAGGTATATCCAGCATCACCAATGGTATAAATATCATTGCCTTCAATATGAATGGAATTAAGACTTTTTGATGGGATGAGATTTTCATTAGCCCATTGTTTAGTATACGGATTCCAGACAAGGTAACTAGAGGCAAATGTACCGATAACTAAGGTATTATCATCCAAAAATGCGATAGAACGTGGCCATGCGATTAGAGGCAACTCAGCTTCAGAAATTTTTTCTACCTGATGATCATCCGTAAGCTTCCACATAATAATATAACCATCATAAGAGGTGGTTGCAAAAAAACGGCCGTCATTATTAATAGCGATTTTTTTAATCGACGAATTATGTGCTTTTATTTTTATTTCTTTACCATCTCTAATTAGAGAGATATAACCTTCATTATTGCCAATAATCTTATTCTTATCAGAAATACAGGCAATGGCATCTACATCTGTGTTACCAATGTAGATAATATCTAGTAATTTCCCAGTCTTGGTATCCCAAGTTCGAATTGTGCCATCCATACCAACAGATGTTAATGTTAAGCTATCTTGCGACCAATCAAAACTCTCAATAAGATTTTCATGTCCGACCATCCGGCTAATTAAATTACCTGCCAAATCAGACACAGCCAAAGTACAATCATAAGAACATGTTGCAATATAATTACCAGAAGGACTGAAAGCAGCTTTTGATACATCATCTTTGTGTATATTAATTACCTGCTGAAGTTTCATCTCCGGCAATTGCCAAATTCGGGCACTATGGTCACTACTAGCGGAAATTAATTTTGTTCCGCAGGGCGAAAAGGCGCATTGATTAACCAAATGATCATGCATACCCATTGCTAACGATTTATGTGTTTTGGCATCCCAAAGAATTAAACGATTATCGTATCCTGCTGTGGCAACATAAACATTTTTATAGGCGGCAATGCCGCTAATTGGTGCTGAGTGAATCATTTTATTTATCCTTTATTTAGCAAGTCTAAAACCCATTGCGAATATTTCACGATCAAAATGCGGAAATTTACCATGACGGCGAGTCGTTCTTGCTAAATCAGAAAAACGGGCAAAGCTACCGCCCCGTGCCACTCGATAAGTTTCCGTCATTTCATTTAAATGATCTTTTTGCAGTTCTCCACCGGGATAGACGTAATAATTGTTATCGACAAACTCTTCAACATTACCCGCCATATCCATGACACCAAAAGGAGACTGTCCAGCAGAGAACATACCAACAGGTGTTGTCATATAAATTCCTGTTTCGACCGTATTTAATAAAAAAGCATTAAATTTGTCGCCCCAAGGAAACTCTCGTTTTTGCCCTCCAGATGCTGCTAACTCCCATTCCACTTCTGTAGGCAATCGATAATTTTCCTGTGTTTTTTGATTTAACCATTCAATATATTTTTCGATATCGAACAACGTAACGCTATAAACAGGATGATTAGCTTTTTCAATAGGAAATTGCCCTAATCGCCATGAAGAAGGAATACCCGTATACTTGGTCTCTAATAAAAATACTCTGTATTCAATATTGGTAATAGGATATTTAGCAATACTGAAAGCCGGGCATTTGACTTTATGTTCTGGACATTCTTTATAAATCCATTTAGACATCACACCAAGTTTTTTATATTGTTCAACAACTTTATCTGCTTGTTCTTCACTAATACCCATCACAAATTCAGTTGCATCAATATGGATCATTGTTGGATTTAAAGGATCGATACGGGGATCACCTATTAATGATAAAAGCAATCCTGCATAATAGCGCTCTGCTATTGGTTTTTTACTTTCAACAATATTGACTAAACTTTTTATGTCTTGTGTCATTAAATTAATTTTATTAAAGTTATTTTTAGAAATAATATTGTCAATATAATTATCGGGTAAACCAACAGCTTCACGGTCTGTCATTTCTATTTGACACACAGATTTAAGTTGGATATTCAATTCTGTACTCCTTTCCATTATTATTACCATAACGGTATAAACACAAAATTATCTATACTCTATACTTCTGATGATTTATTCATTTGCTATTTTATTGCAATCATGACTCTATCGAACATAACTTATTTTATGGTTTATTTTTGAGAAATTTGTTAATATTAAAGCAATCTCTTATTTCATTCATTAACTGCTTGTTAGATTTTGAAATGATGGCAAAACCATATCGAGTAAATGAATTAATTGTTTTTGGTAACAAATCACCTAACTGATAGTTAAATTGCAACCAAAACAATTTATCTCCACATTTATCCCGAATATTATCCAAGAATTCCACATTGTTCAACTTTCCACCATCACCAAAAAAATAAATAATAGAAATTTGTTGTGGACTATTTATTTTAGTCGGAATAGATACTGTATCCCCCGCAATGCTATGCAGGTTTTCTTTTACAAGATCATAACCTGTTACCTCATTAATCAGAATGGGAATTTTATCACCTCCTGCTCGGGTATGAGATTCGATTAATACTACCTGCTGATTTTGTATTTTGAATTCAGTATGAGAAGCTCCATTTTGATAACCTGCCAAATCCAGCATGGTACAAATCACATTAACTATATTATTCTGCTGGCTTTCTGACAAAGTAGCAGGAAATGTATGACTTATTTCAAAAAAATAGGGATTACCCGAAGTTATTTTCTCTGTAATACCTACAAGATAATGCCGCCGATTTATTGAAATAAATTCCGCGCTATATTCGTCACCATAAATAAATTGTTCTGCTAGCAAAGGAAAAGTCGTTAATTCCTCGATTTCATTTTCGGTACGGATCTCTTTGATATTGGTGCTTCCCATACCATCGTGTGGTTTGAGAATAATTGAACCTTGCGCTTCTGCCAGAAATGTTTTTACTTCTGCTCGTGTATTGACCTCCATCCATGGCGTAGAATATTTTGGCAATAACTGATTCAATAATTTCCTGAAAGCAAATTTGTTTCTGAAAGTATGTACAGCATGAAAAGTTCCTCCTTTGACTCCCAGTTTTTCAGCCAGAAGAGAGGCTTTTTCCTGATAAATCTCCTTATGCGAATAGATGACATCAAAACAATATTGCTGATAATGAGAAGGAATTACCTCTTCTAATTGATTTTGATGTGATAGCTTCATCGCCAAATTGCAGCACTTAAGATTAATCTCACTGAAACTATCGTCATCAAAATAATAGAGGTAAAGTTCATGCCCTAGACTGATTACTAAATCGATAAGACTATCCCAGCCACCTATTAATGCTATTTTCTTCTTCATAAGGCTACTCACATCTGAATCTATTAATCACATCATTAATTCTCGCGCGTAATAAGGGTTCATTGGGAGCAGCAATAACAAAATCAGCAATAGAATCTCCTGTCATATAAGGGATTGATAATAAATCGCCGATTTGCTTTTTATTAACAGCAAACTTAATCCATTCATCAGCAAATTCATTGACATCAGATAAGCTAGAAATCTTCAACGGACGTGGATGAAATTTCAGCCATCCCCCATATTGGGTTTCTTGAATAACAGTGAAATCAATAATTTTACCTAACTGAAATTGTACCATGAATGTATTAAGATCGATCCCTGATAGCTGATATATAGCTTCGCTAATCACACCACCACCGACTCGCTTTGCCACTTCACCAAAAACAACTTCACCTGATGGCGTGTAAAAAAATTCAGTATGTGTAACACCATCTTGAATATTAAAGGCTGAGATAACTTGCCGATTAGCTTGATAAATAGCTACAGCCACTTCAGGGGCTGACAACATGATAGCTGCTCGTGGCTTGGAATCTGTGAATTGCATTGGTGGGGAGAGATATTCAAAGCCAATTTCAAAAATAACATTGCCATGGGAAATAACAGAATCAATGTGAAAAACCCCGCCTTCAATATAAGTCTCAATCAAATAACTGTCTAAATCAATGGAGTGCGCTTTAAGTTTATCAATGATCAAGAAAAAAGCGGATGCATCTTTCGCGTGATATATCCCACGCGATCCCATACCTCTTCTCGGTTTAAGAATTAATGAATCTTTTGTAGATAAAACAGAAGCACAACGTTCATAATCACTTGCCAGCCACTGTTGTGGTGTTTTGATACCACTATTTCTTGCAATATCATGCATAATCGCTTTATCACGAACACCGATAATATCTTGGTAGCGATCTCCTTCACAATCCATCATTTCCCGTAATTGAGCAGCAACTAGCAACAAACGTTCAGAACAAGCAATAACTCTATGAAATGGGGTCTTAGCATGAAGTTCCATCGCAAATGCGATGAGGCCAATTTCATCGTTATCGGTATCCCACAGATGAAGCTCATCATAAAATGTTTCATAAAACTGAGATATTTTTGAAGCATTTGTAATCACTACAACATAGAACTGAGAGCGATCTATAGTAGAATTAGAGTCTTTTTTACGTAAATATTGGCCAATTCCCCCACGATCGAGGAGCAATAATGGTTTTTTCATGATAATTGCACCGACTAGAGATGTTTCAGGAATTCTATCGAATTAATTACCCAGACTTAGACTATCCCATGATTAATGGGGTGGGACAATTTTTGACCATTCTTCATTGTTTGTTCCGGAAGGAAAAACAGTAACGACACATTCATGCTTTTGTAGATCACGAGCTAACAAGGTGGCAGCCAGCCAGTTTGCACCTGAAGATGAACCTACTTTCAATCCCGTCAGGGAATAAATTTGTTTTACAGCATCCATAGCTTGTTCGAAGCTGTAGTGAAAATGCCCTGTGACAAGATCTTCATATTCTTTGATAAATTTCTGCTTAATACCATAACCTACACCGCCGGATCCCAAATATTTAGGCAAACCATTTGGTTCACTAAAACTACTATAAGGTTGTTCTGAAGGAGTAATGCCATATATTTTACACTGTGGCCAGACTGTTTTTAATCCTCGTCCTGTTCCCATTAAAGTGCCAGCAGTACCCATAGAAGCACACCAAGCATAAATTCCCTGCTCCCCTTGACATTTCAACTGGTCAATAATTTCTGTGGCCGTCTGTGTTCGGTGAAATTCAGGATTAGCCGGATTTTCATGCTGAAAAAGAAAAGTAAACATCGGATTTTTTGCAGCCAATATTTTGGCTTCTTCAATTACTTGATAAAATCCTGCCTGAGCCGGAACCTTAATTAGATTAGCACCATTGTCTATCATTTGTTGCTGAAGAGATTCAGCCGTTTTATCCAATAGAACTAATGTTAACTTAATACCAATCTGCCGACAAAGTTTAGCCAGACAAACACCTAATGTGCCTCCCGTATATTCAAGGATATGGGCATTCTGCAATTCTTCATCTGATTGTTCAGCGATGACCTTAGACATCATGGCATATACGGTACGGGCCTTAATAGTCTTGGCATAGTTTTGATTTTCCAGTTTAACAAATATTTTTCCACCCCCCTGAAAACGTGATGGAACTTGAATAAGATCAGTATTAATGACTAATGGCAAAAAATTATCTAATATACTGCGAGCCTTCATTTTGAAAGCACCATGATGATTTACTGATGTTATTTTTCTATCACTGTACATAATCTTGCCTATTTATTTCTGGCCAAAAAGCTCTCTGATAGCAGAACGACAGCGTTCCTGGACATTTTGACTTACGAGTTCAATGACTTCTGCTTTCTGTGAAAAATCTGAACCACCAGCGGAAATATGTTCTATTAAACAGTTTTCCCCTAATGCTCTGATAATAGAACGGAGAGCATCACATGTTGGTGTACTACTTCTTATTCCACCGGCAACACTGGCCACAATAATCGCTTTACCTGCGAATATCCCTTTTTCCAAATGATCAAATGCATTTTTTAATACACCGCTGACTGTACCGTGATAAGTTGGGCTCGCGAATATCACAATATCAGAGGTATTAATCGCGGTAATAAACTGACGTACATTCTTATTTGGCTGTTGTTCAATTTCACAACCATAATACTCTGGATCCATAAAAGGCAAAGGCGTGTCTTCAAAAGACCAGTAAAAAATATGATTACTTTCATCAAACAATGATGAAAAATAATTAATTAGTGCCTTTGTATTGGAACTTTTATTTAGACTTCCATTAATGAATAAAACATTCATTTACATCTCTCCTAATCCATTAATGGTAATATTATGATAAGTATGTTCTTTTTTTGCCTTTAAGTAACTAACATTATTTTCATTTAAGTGGCATCCGGTATTTTTTACTTCCGTCACTTTTATTCCATATTTTTTTATTTGTGTGACTTTATCAGGATTATTAGTCAATAACCTGATACTATTTATATTCAATATTTTAAGCATTTCAGCCGCAGGTTGATAATCTCTTAAATCATCAGGAAAACCTAATTTATTATTAGCTGCATAAGTGTCCATACCCTGTTGTTGCAATTCATAAGATTTTAGCTTATTAAGCAAGCCAATTCCTCGTCCTTCCTGCCTTAAATATAATAAAATCCCTCCGTAATTTGATAAAATCCTTAATGATTCACGCAATTGTGGACCACAATCACAGCATTGTGAATTAAATACATCACCGGTCAAACATTCTGAATGAATTCTCACTAAAACATTATCTTTTCCTTCAATATTATCAAAAGCAATAGCAACGTGTTCTTTTCCATCAGAAAAATTATCAAACCCATAAAAAAGAGCATTCTTATTTATGTCATTATCCAAAACAATAGGTATTTTGACTTTACATACGACCGACGTCGATTTCATATCTTTATAAATCATTTTTATTATTTCCTTATATTAAACTAGAATAATAAAAAACTACAAATACTTACAATGCCAATAAGTTTTAACTTATTGAGTTTAAAATCTATTACAAAGTTAATCAATTTCAATTCAAACAAAAAATTAACACAAAATTAACATATCATTGTGATTATAGTATGTCAATATAATCACCATTAATTATTAAAATAAGATAGGCTCCTACTCCAATAGGGTTGTTTAAATTATTATTTTTCAAAATGTCAGTGAAATACTCTCAATACCATCTGTACCTGTTTTTCAAACAATACTCATTTCCCACAACACAACATGTAACTGACTTCACTCAAAACTGTTATAGTCAATAAACGAATAATTGTCACTATTATACCAAAATGCCTTGTGTTCTACTTGTCTGTACCTTCTAACTTCGTTTATCCATATATCCAAAGATTTCAATAAGAGGTCACTATGTTAGGGTTGAATGCCCTTGAACTCGCAAGGATACAATTTGCATTTACGGTTTCTTTTCACATTATTTTTCCAGCCATTACGATAGGCTTAGCGAGCTTTCTGGCAGTATTGGAAGGTTTATGGCTTAAAACACGTAATACGGACTACAAAACGCTATATCACTTCTGGTCAAAAATTTTCGCGGTTAATTTCGGTATGGGCGTGGTTTCCGGCTTGGTGATGGCCTATCAGTTCGGCACCAACTGGAGTTTCTTTTCTGATTTTGCCGGCTCTATTACCGGCCCGTTGTTGGTATATGAGGTGCTGACCGCATTTTTCCTTGAGGCTGGATTCCTTGGCGTCATGCTGTTTGGCTGGCATCGGGTCGGAGAAAAGCTACACTTTTTCTCAACCTGTATGGTGGCGCTCGGCACGATTATCTCGACATTCTGGATATTGGCCTCTAATAGCTGGATGCAGACACCACAAGGCCATGAAATTATAGATAATCAGGTTATTCCTGTTGATTGGCTCGCGGTGATCTTCAATCCCTCTTTCCCCTATCGTCTACTGCATATGGGAACAGCGGCATTCCTGGCTTCAGCATTTTTCATTGCGGCTTCTGCTGCCTGGCATTTGCTAAAAGGCAATGATTCATCCGCTATGCGGAAAATGTTGTCAATGGCGATGTGGATGATCCTGATTATTGCCCCATTGCAAGCCATCATTGGCGATATGCACGGATTGAATACATTAAAACATCAACCAGCTAAAGTCGCTGCCATGGAAGGTCATTGGGAAAACCATCCTGGTGAAGCCACCCCACTCATTCTATTTGGCATTCCTAATCAGGAAGCGGAAGAGACACGTTATGCAATCAAGATCCCCTATCTTGCCAGCCTGATTCTGACACACAGTCTGGATAAGCAAGTTCCAGCACTGAAAGAATTTCCCCCAGAAGATCGCCCAAATGCTTTTATGGTGTTTTGGTCATTTCGCATCATGGTGGGATTAGGCATTTTGATGATCCTTGCCGGCGTCTGGGGGTTATGGTTGCGTCATAAAAAACGCCTGTATGAAAACCCGCTCTTTCTCCGCTTTATGCTCTTAATGGCACCTTCTGGCCTTATCGCGATCCTGGCGGGCTGGTTTACCACAGAAATTGGCCGTCAACCGTGGGTCGTCTACGGCTTAATGCGCACCAAAGATGCGGTATCAGCACACGGTGAAATCCACATGAGCATCAGCCTACTTATTTTCTTTGTCGTCTATGGCGCCGTATTCGGCGTGGGTTACGCCTATATGATGAAACTCATCCGTAAAGGGCTTCCACAAGCCCCAAATAAGGAGTCAGTAAATGGGTATTGATCTTCCTCTCATTTGGTTCCTGATCATTATATTTAGTACCATGATGTATATCGTAATGGATGGTTTTGATCTTGGGATCGGCATCTTATATCCAGCGATTAAGGAACAACCCGATCGTGATTTGATGATGAATTCTGTAGCTCCCGTCTGGGATGGCAATGAAACCTGGCTGGTTCTGGGAGGTGCAGGATTATTTGGTGCGTTCCCACTGGCTTATGCGGTAGTTTTGGATGCACTGGCAATTCCATTGACTATTATGTTATTAGGTTTGATATTTCGTGGCGTTGCTTTTGAATTTCGTTTTAAAGCCACACCAACGCATCAACACCTCTGGGATAAAGCATTTATTGCCGGTTCAATTCTCGCCACCTTTATGCAAGGTATCGTCGTTGGCGCAGTTATTACGGGCTTTCCTGTCGAAAACCGTGTTTATATCGGTAGCTATTTTGATTGGCTGGCTCCTTTTCCTCTCTTTTGTGGGATTGGGCTCGTCATCGTTTATGCCTTATTGGGATGCGGCTGGCTAGTGATGAAAACAGAAGGTCATCTACAACAACAGATGTATCGTGCTCTGCGCCCCTTGACATTGCTGATGCTAACAATTATCGCCATTATCAGTATTTGGACACCACTCGCTCACCCAGCAATTGCTGAACGTTGGTTCAGTTTGCCAAATCTATTTTTCTTCATGCCCGTACCATTATTGGTATTGTGGTCAAGCTGGCAACTATTGAAATCTCACCCAAACTCAAGTCATTACACCCCATTTTTGACAGCACTGATATTGATTTTCATGGGCTTTACTGGATTGGGGATCAGCATTTGGCCAAACATTATCCCTCCTTCTATTAGCTATGAAGAGGCGGCCTCTCCTCCCCAATCATTGGGCTTTATGCTGGTTGGTGCTCTGTTCATTATCCCGATAATTTTGACTTATACCTTTTGGAGTTATTATGTCTTCCGAGGAAAAATCACTCATGAACAAGGCTACCATTAAAACAGCACCACAACGCCCATCACTATGGAAGCGCTTAGGTTGGATGGTGGCAATTTGGTTTTGCAGTGTATTAACTTTATACGCCGTATCTACGTTATTTCGCACTCTAATGACAATGGCGGGAATGAAGGTCAAGTGATAACTCACTTTTTTAATTACTGAGAAACTATCTGAATTAAGGTTTTGATCAGAGCAACAGCAAAATTGTTTAACTGATTAAAACCTTTCTCTGGCAAGTTATATTTATATACCAAGCCAACTTCAATTTGCAGCTTGCAAAACAATCTAACTTCAAGATGCTTGTGATTTCATAGAGTGTTGTAAACTGCAACTTGCAGTTTAACGCGTATAAGACGCATCTTGAAATTACTTAATTTTGACACCCTCTGAAGGACGGGGTTTTACGGCGCACCTGATAAACAAACCAAATTCTTATACTAAACGAGTCGTCACTTTTTGTGAACAAAATTATGTCCACATATTGTGAACATGAAAAAATTTTAGTATAATTCTCTCATACTTTTCAGACAGAGGGATTTATGAGGGTTATTTCAAAAAAGCCTTTTGACGAAGCAGGACGCCGATTTCCTAATGATTCCTCTGCACTCGATGACACGTACAAGGTGCTTAACACAGAGAGATTTTTAACCCCGGAACACCTTAAAGCGCGTTTTGGTAGTCTAGATAGGTTCAAGTATAGGGAGAAATGGTGGGTAATTGATATAGGAGGTAACAATCTTCGCATCATTGCATACATCAAATTTGAAACCCAGAACGTGTTTATAAAACACATTGTGACCCAAAAAGAATATGACCGGCTCACTGATCACTACCGGAGAAATCCAGAATGATGGCTGTAAACAATTATGAGAACTATGAAGTAGCATTAAGCGCTACCGCAATCCTGATAAACGCCATTCCCTTGTTGGGCGGAAGCAATAGACGCGATGATTATGAACAAGCGCTTGAGATAGTAGAGCGATTAATCGATACCGATGATGAAAACCCGCTTATCGACCTGCTGGCGAAAAAAATCGCTGACTATGAGAATACAGCGCCCGAATTCGCCGAATTTAACGCGCGTATTACCGCCGTACCGCAGGAGCTGGCAATGTTGCGTACCTTGATGGATCAACACGGGCTAAATCAAAGCAGCTTCAAAAATGAAATTGGCTCTCGTTCTTTGGTGAGCATGATTTTGAAAGGTGAACGTAAGCTAACGTTAGAGCACATGAAAAACCTATCAAAACGTTTCAACCTGTCAGTATCAGAGTTTATTGATGAGAACGAATAATGTTTCTAATCCTGTAATATGCAGGCTTTTTTATTCGACTGGCATTGATGAGATGGCGGGGATTCGGGGTTTTGTCACCATTCGATTTAATGGCGTAGTGCGAGAGTCCCATATCAATACCCGTAACAGTTGATATCAATGTGGGTTTCGCCGGCGCTTCTGTCCCGTCATCGCAGAGTATTGACGCATAATATTTCCCCGTTGCGCTGCGGCTCAGCGTGATACTTTTCAAGGAGCCTGTCATTTCACGATGTAAAAATATCGTGATCAAATGACAGAGCACACAAAGAAAAAGCAGACAAGAAAGCAGATAGCGGATTTACACAGACAAACCAAGCGTTAAAACTTTGCGAATGTCTGGGAATCGTGTCTTATACTGGTGATAAAATCAGTATGGGTTATGGTGAGTATAAAATCAACACAGAAAACGATTTAGTTAAATACTTAAAATCCATTTTTACCAAAGATAAAGAGACACAAAGCGAGTTAGATTTATCAATCGAAAAATAAAAATCAATTACTTTTACAAAATCCGCTACTCTGAGCGGATTTTTTTGTTTTTTACTGTCTTAAATACTTTACCAGATCCCCACAAACCACGTTTACAGCATTTTGATTATATTCCTTAATATCTACCAGCCAACAACAAAACACACTTAAAAGCGTTTCTATGGCTTATTTAGCCAATAGAACCATAAATAACGCGCTTAATTAATATATTAAGTTAAATAAGTAGTAGTAACTTTGAAAATCTTATTCGAAAACAAGTATTGCATGATGTGTAACACTCAAGTATAGTATTACACATCGCGTAACATGAGTCGTAACGTAACAATGATCAAATCATTTAAGCACAAAGGATTGAAGTAACTTTTTGAAAAAGGGGTTACTTCTGGCGTTCAGGCGCAAGATGTCGAGAGAATTAACGACCGTTTACAAGCTATTGATGCAGCAAATGAAATAGGTGAATTAAATCGCCAAATATATAAACTTCACCCGCTGAAAGGTGATCGCGAAGGTTATTGGTCTATTACAGTTAGGGCTAACTGGCATATTACTTTTCAATTCATCAACGGTGATGCTTACATTTTAAATTATGAGGATTATCACTAATGAGACAGTTTAAAATTTCCCATCCCGGTGAGATTGTCGCCAGAGATTTAGCAGATATGGGGATAAGTGGTCGCCGCTTTGCGAACAATATTGGAGTAACACCAGCTACTATATCGCGTTTTCTTGCCGGTAAAACGGCATTAACCCCATCGTTAGCGATTCGTATAGCCGCCGCGCTAGGAAGTACTCCTGAATTCTGGTTACGCCTTCAAAGTGCTTATGACCTGCGCCAGTTAGAAAATCAAATTGATACATCAGGGATCATTTTATACGGCGATCAAGACGAAACCTTACAGGTAAAACCCAATCATTAAACAAAAAAATACGCGGGGCTAATATAGCTCCGTTTATTGACGGTTATTGCAACCACCGAGCCATTATCGACTCGCGGCCTTGTACATGACGCAGCTTCTCCCCGTTTCCCTTTCCCGTAAGCGGTCGCTTCCCTTTTCTGATTTTTTACCGTGACACACAGTCAGTTCGCTTCGGTTTCCCGTCGGTCTGTAGCTACATAAAAAACCCCGCATAGACTCAGCGAGATTTTTGGTGCGGATAATCACATCCACAATTTATTGCACAATACTACAGCGTAAACAGATTACGGCTAAAACATTTATTCAAGATAAACAAATCGCGCCCATTTGAGTAAATCGGTGTTTTATCCAATAGACTAAATGAATGGGATAATTTTTCGCAGGCCGATGGATGCTTATGGGTTTCTTTTTCTTTTCGTATCTCGTCAGCAATACGCAATTTCAAATGCAGGTGACGGCGGTTTTCTTCCCGTTCTTGAACAATTAAGTTATCTAATTCCATTTCCCGCTCAAGCGCGGCATGATCAATATATCGATTTCTAACGTTGTTGTGGCTAAAGGTGCGAAACTTCATATTATTCACTCCATTTAATTATTTATTTTGTTTTCTTAATGAAGCTATTTTCGCACACTGAATAAGGCAGAAAATAAACAATCATCGGGAGTGGAAAACAATATAGGTCTGATTATAAAAATTTTTAATAACCCGTAATGTAACATTCTTTTATATTCATCATGTCATTATCCAATGACTTAATTGAATACATGCATACTGAAGTCTATTAGCAAACACTATACCATCCCCCCAGCCACAAAATTAACTGGGGGGTTTATTCCTATACTACGTTTCTATGATCATCCATAAGCCATCAACGCTTTCTGACATAATTTAGAGCGAATACAATCTTGTTGAGAGAAATGGATCACACTGATAGCTTCGTCATCAGAAAACCGCTTCAATGCATCCACCAACCCCGATGTGATATTTGTTGGCAAATCACACTGGCTAACATCACCATTTACAATTACGGTTACATTTTCTCCTAACCGCGTTAAAAACATTTTCATTTGATTAACAGTGACATTTTGCGCTTCGTCGAGGATCACAAATGCATTTTCAAATGTCCTCCCGCGCATATAGGCAAAAGGGGCAATTTCTACTTTGCCAATTTCAGGGCGCAAACAATATTGCAAAAATGAAGTTCCCATACGTTTTAATAACACGTCATAAACCGGGCGGAAATAAGGGGCAAATTTCTCTGCCATATCTCCTGGCAGAAAACCAAGATCTTCTTCTGCCTGTAATACCGGCCGCGTCACAATAATCTTATCAACCTCTTTATTGATTAAGGCATCGGCTGCCATTACGGCGCTAACGTAGGTTTTGCCACAACCCGCTTCACCATTAGCAATAATCAATTGCTTGTTATTGATCGCCCGCATATAGCGATACTGTGCTTCACTGCGAGGCATAATTTCTGAAGTATCCCTGCTTTCACGCGCCATTCCGATAGCCTCCACACCTCCAATCTGTACCAGTGAAGTGACATTATCGCTGTTCCGATAACGTGATTCCCTTTTTAACATTCTTCTAACTTCACGGCGAGATTTAACCACTGCTTTCTGTCTACCCATAGTTGCACACCTTATCGTTAGTTTCACTTTGCGGTGTCTTAACATCGATGTTATAGATAGGAGCTCCCTTTTAAGCTCATTAAAGACCAATAAAAAAACCGACGTTAAGATCGTCACTTTTTATCAGTGACATGAACTTAAGCGTCGGCTCCTAACCGAGAATGCAGTTTCAGTATCTGTCATTAGCATTCCTCGCATCTTTCCGTTTCTTTGGTGTAATGTAACGGACTATGATGTCAGTATAATGACAGTTTTTTCTTTATGACAAGCGCAAAGGTTAAATTTTACTGAAATGTTGTTTGATTTTTTATTCGCAATGCATTAACAGCTACTTTTTACAATTACCTGCCAAGCGATATCCTGCTTTTTTGGCTTCGGCTTCTGAGTGGAAGTAAATTGCGTTTTTATCTGCTACCGTTTTATAGCCAGAGCAGTATGAAAAATGATAAATCTGGCTATTTTTATTCCCTTTAATTATCTCATTTTGCGCTATCTTTGATGGCGCCCTTTGGGTTGATATCTGGCTATTCCCTGCATACAAATTATTTTGCTTTGACGCACGGCTCTGCCCCAATTCCCACTTTTTGCTACCAGTCACAAAGGGGTTATGGTGCCCCATAATCTTGGCAATTCGGTTATCTCTTTCACGCTCCCAGGCATCTACTGGATACTGGCGATCCCACGCCATCATCAACTGTTGCTGTTGGCGTGACATAGTCAAATTATAACGGTCATGCATATAGAAATAGACTCTGGCAACCATCCCTTTTACTCTATTGCGTGGTTCAAACAAATGTGATTTAAAATCCACCTTACTGCTACATGAACCATACATATTCGGTGTGTTTCTGGCGAGCATTCCGTAACCAAAATTACTGCGATCACCGTTAACTTCACCGATTGATGGAGCCAGGTTATGCATGTCTGATTCCATCATGCGAAATACAGGATCGGTTTCAACGCAATTTTTCCGACCACCATTTTGCCAACATTGGCGCTGATGCCCAAATACCCAGGCTGGCACCATATGTTCCCATTCAATACGTGCCGCCCTTGTTTGCTGTGATCTAACATGATAACCGCAAGAAGCCAGATCAACACGTCCACCACTTTTGCCAACCCATTGCCAATCACATCCACAATATAGTGTGCCTATACCTGACTTTGTTTGTCCGCTATAAACATTTTTTCTTGATTCAACTTTAGCTTGTTCGAAGCTGGTCGGTGCACTCCATGCATGAAAAGAGAGGGTTAATCCAAAAACCAAAAGATAACGTGCCAACTGACCAATTTTACTATTCAAAATAATACCTGTTTACTGATTGTGCATAACATCCCTCTATTATCCTGCCTGATAACGCCCTAAAATGACAAATATTATTCGTCGATTTATCTTTAACAACCAAGAAAACGTTAATGCATTATTTGAGCTAATGAATAGTAATATACGCATTGAACTTCAAGTTGCATTTACAACACTCTATGAAACCTGATTTCTCCCCGCTTCGCGGGGAGAAATCACACGCATCCTGAAGTGAGATTGGTATATAATTTAAGTGACTGAAAAAATAACCGTGCTATGTTCAGGCACGGTTTTATGGATAATAGACAATCGGTTATCTCACTACCAAAACAGAGATATTGGCATGTCCTACAATGCCCGATGCATTGGAACCCAGTAAGTGAGTTGAGATATCAGGCCGACGAGAGCCGACAATAATCAAATCTGCATCAATCTCACGCGCTGTAGACAACACCTTATCTCGTGGAGAGCCGAAGGCAACAGAGAATGACACCCTATCTTTAGATACATCAATTCGTTCCACGACTTTTTTCAGTTCCTCTTCAGAATTTGCTATTGCTTTTTTAGCAAAAGCACTCAATAAATCATAGTGGTAACTATAATTCACGGAAAATCGGGAAATATCTGGCACAGAGTGAAAAAGATGAATCTTTGCATTAGATATTTTTGCTAAATATTCAGCATGTTTGATTGCATTATCAGTTAATATATCTTCCGCAATATCAATTGGAACTAAAATCGTGTTATACATACATACTCCCCCTGTAATCGGATATAACCACTAGCTATCGGTCATCATCTAAAATCAGTAAAATCAATAAGTTATTATTTACATCAATAATCATCGCACTACTAATACAGATGTTTTTGCATATCGGACAACTCCAGCAGAGTTGGAACCCAACAGGTGAGTCGTGATATTAGGTCGCCTTGAACCGATAACAATCAAATCAGCACCAATTTCATCCGCTGTAGCTGTAATTTCGTCTCTTGGTGAACCAAATGCAATCGAATAGGAGATCTGACGAGTTGGTAATTCAATGGAATCAACCAGCTTTTTCAAGTCCTGTTCTGCCTTGATAGTCGCCTTGTCCTTAATTTCCATATAGCCTAGTGCATAAGCATTAATAATCGCCGATGAAATGGGTAATACATGTAAAAAATGTAATTTGGCTCCCGTTTCCCTGGCGATTTTAAGAGCGCAGTCAACTGCCTTGTTAGTTAGATCTTCTTCGGAAATATCTACTGGCACTAAAAGAGTTTTGTACATACGCACGCTCCTACTTACCGAAATACCAAGTTATCCTGATTTCTTTTAGTATATTGAAATGTGGAAAACTTACTGTGAGTTATCTAACACCTAAAACATGTTAGCCCCTATTCAGATTCATGGATAGGGATTAGCCAGATAAACTCATAAACATCCCTGCAATCGTTGCGCTCATAAGGTTAGATAAAGTCGCTGCCAGTAATGCTCTAACACCAAGCCGTGCGATATCTGATGTCCGTTCAGGGACGACTGAGATAAATGCCCCGACCACAACGGCAATCGAACCAAAGTTGGCAAAACCACAAAGAGCAAATGAGATAACAGCAATAGTTTTAGCATCCAAAACCACTATCGGATCGTTTAAATAGGAAGAGAAGTTCACATAAGCCACAAATTCGTTGATTGCCAGCTTCTGCCCAATCAAACTCCCAGCTAAATCCGCATGTTCCCAGTTAACGCCCATAATGTAGGCTAATGGTGAAAAAAGATAACCAAACAACTTCTCCAAACTTATACCTTGCCAGCCCAACATCTCACCAAAACCACCAATAAGGCCATTAATTAATGCTATCAGGGCAACAAAAGTCATGACCACCGTTGCTACGCCAACCGCGATCTTTAGTCCCAACATAGCACCACCCGCGGCGGCTTCGATAATGCTGGCAGGCCGTTTTTCACTAAATGAAATGTGTTCAAATTGGACTTGTGAAGGCTCTATCGCAGGGCTGAGTAAACGAGCAAATAAAATACCACCTGGGATCGCCATCAATGATGCAGCCAGAAGATATTCTATCGGGACACCTAATCCGGCATATCCAACCAGCATCGAACCAGCAATTGATGCCATGCCGCTGCACATCACTGTGAAAAGCTCATTGCGATTCATTTTGTTAACAAAGGGTCTTAAAACGGCCGGGAGTTCATTTTGCCCAAGGAATATTGTTGTCACTGCGGCAAAAGCTTCTATTTTGCTAATTCTCATCGCTTTCTGGAACGCATATCCCAAGATATTAATAATCCATTTCATGATACCAAGATAATAGAGGATCGATATTAGTGAAGTAATAAAAATTATTGCTGGCAAAACTTGAAATGCAAAAATAAACCCTGCACCGTCAAACAACTCATTCATTTTAGGGCCAACTAAACTGCCAAAGATAAATGAACCTCCTGCTGAACTGTAAGAAATAACGGCATTGACGCCATTAGCCACATTATTAATCAGCCATTTCCCAGCAGGGATATAAAGCATAATCGCCCCAAGCGCTATTTGGAGAAATAATGCAGCCCCTACTGTAGGTAAGTTGATTCTTTTTTTATTGACTGAGAATATATAACCGATAGAAAGCAATATCACCACACCCAATAAGCTGCGTAAAATATCCATGATTACATTCCTATTTTTTAGCCAACCCAAAAAAGAACGAATATATTGCTAAGTTTTTTCAGGCTGGCATTTATTTTATTATAATTTTGGATGAAAATTTGGATGGAGTTTATTGTGTTTTATTTATCTCTTGATAAGCAACAGCAATTTTAGCTGCTAACCTAGCATTATTGAAAACCAATTCAATATTCGCCTGTAAACTTTCTCCACCGGTGATTTCTGTAACTCTCGCCAGCAGGAAAGGCGTACTTTCTTTACCCAAAATACCCTGGTTTTCTGCTTCATGAACCGCCTGTTCAATTGCGCTATTGATCCGTTCTTCCGGCATAGCAAATGGCTCAGGAATCGGATTGGCGATCACAATTCCACCATTCAGCCCTGAGTGCCATTTTACTTTCATAGCCTGGGCTATTTGTTGAGGATCATCAAGCCTTACACTGACAGGAAATTGACTGCTACGACAGAAGAAGGCGGGTAGTTTTTCTGTCTGGTAACCCACCAAAGGCACACCATGAGTTTCCAGATATTCCACCGTTAACCCTAAATCAAGAATGGATTTAGCACCAGCGCATACAACGGCAACATTGGTCATAGCCAATTCTTGTAAATCAGCCGAAATATCAAAGGAACGTTCAGCACCGCGATGAACACCACCAATACCTCCTGTCGCAAACACAGCAATACCTGCCATTTGTGCAATAATCATGGTTGAAGCGACCGTCGTTGCACCATGTTTGCCCGCCGCAATAACAAAAGGTAAATCACGACGGCTAACTTTGCTAACCAGATGCCTTTCTTTCGCCAAGAATTCAATTTCATCATGGGATAACCCAACTTTTATTCTTCCCTCAATAATCGCGATAGTTGCCGGAACTGCACCATTTTCCCGAATACACTGTTCAACTTTTAAAGCGGTTTCCCTATTTCGTGGATAAGGCATACCGTGAGAAATAATTGTCGATTCCAGCGCAACGACAGGACGATTCTCTGCCAATGCGTGAATCACCTCTGGAGCAATATCTAAATACTCATTTAATGCAACATTCTTATTCATGATGTTAATTCCAACAGTTTTTTTACTCTACTACAGGATAAATTTGGGTAATTAGTCAATTCTGAAGATAAAGTCAGCGCAGAACAGCCTTGTGAAAAACGGATGCTCTCTTCTAATGCCATCCCTTCCAACCAACAATATGCAAGGCCAGCCATCATGGCATCACCCGCCCCATTGGCATTGACAATATTGATGGGAATGGCTGGCGAACACCCAGCAACACCGCCAATTTCACTGTAATACACCCCTTCTGTTCCCATACTCAAGGCGAGTCGCTGAACACCTTGCTGATGAAACCAGGCAGCCGCATCAATAGCATCAGCCAATGTCGTAATTTTTATTCCACTCAGTATTTCAGCTTCAAGCCGATTGGGTTTTAAGGTATGGATGTAAGATAACCAATGACGGATTTTGTTCGCTTTAAATGTCGATACGGTATCAACAAAGATCGGAATATTTTCTGCGTGATTGAATAACCACTCTAATGCATCTTGTGTTAAATTACAGTCAATGATCAATACACCCGCGTTTTTAATTAAAGACTGAGATTGAGATAATAAGGCAGGCGTAAGTTGTTCCAATATATCCATATCATTAACAGCAACCCGCATTTCACCTCGCTCATCTATCAATGAATGGTAGGTCGATGTATTTTCACCGGGCAATTGATGAAGATAATCTGTATAAACACCCGATAATTTTGTTTGTTCAAATAATGTTTCTCCATAAATATCATCACCAATAACAGAAATTAGATAACTTTCTTTGCCTAATAAAGCAATGTTATGCGCAATATTTCGCCCTACCCCACCTGCCGTAGATTTATTTTTCCCTGGGTTAGAATCTTCATAGATTAATTCAGAAAATACGTAACTGGTAACATCCATGTTAGCGGCACCGACCGTTACAGCATAACAATTTTCTGAAAGGATATACCCTTTTCCTTTAACATTCCCTTTTTTAGTCAGATTCATAATATGCCCCGCGACACATGAACGGCTAATTCCAAGAATGTCGGCGATTTCCTGCTGCTGAATAAAAGGGTCTCGCCTAATAATCTGCAATATCTGTTTTTCTCGATTTGCCATATCATGTCCTTACTCATGTTTGAACATGACAGCTTTTTATTTCATCGTTGCGTAACAGTAAAGTTTATTTATGTAGTTTATTGTCATTGTGAGAAAGTGATCGTAAGCCATATGAAAAAGTATTTACTCACGATAAATGTGACAGAAATAACAACATTAATAATGAAAGTTTACTAAAGGAAAGGATTTTATACCAATTAATCGAACATATAATGTTTTATATTGTGATAATAACTGTAAAAACAATCAGATGCATAAAACGCAAAATTAAACCAACATCTGTTTGTTTTTCTATTATTCTTAATTTTTAGATAATTAGAGAATGGCTTGTTACATCCAATGATGATTTATCTCACAAACCTTATTGGTTAAGAAAATCAGCATAAAAAAAGGTGCTGAAATAACAGCACCAAAATAGTGACACCCAAAATCGAAATTAATCTTTTTTATCTAACGGAAAAGGAACAGGATGTTTCGTATTGTAGTTAAAGGTATACATTGCTGTTATGACCATCATGACAACTAGCGTCCATACCACTTCTTTGGCTCCGGTTCCCAAAACTGCCCAGATGCAATAAACAAAGGCAATAAACGTAATAGTGATATATCGCGTTTTCTCTTGCCCAAGATGACCATGACCAATTAACAGCAAAGCTGCACAGGTATACAGGTAAGGTATCAAGGTAAAAATCACGGAGACAGACGAAACCAACCCAAATTCTCTCGCTGCATTTGGTGAAATACTGCTGAGTTGGAAAATCGTCATTAAAACACCCAATATCAACAACCCCGCAACTGGCGTTCCTGCTTTGTTCACTTTGGCAAAGATTGAGGGAAACAGCCCATCATCTGCGGCAGCTTTGGCTGTTTGCCCTGCAAGCAATGTCCAGCCACCCAATGATCCTAAACAGCCTGCCGCTGCACAAAAGGCAACTACGGCTCCCGCGGTATCTCCCAACGCCAATCGAGCAGCATCGCCAAATGGTGAAGATGAGATTTTCAACGCCGCGTTGGGGATCATGCCCATAATCACGCTGCTAGACAGCACATAACAGACAGCCGCAATCAGCACACCGCCGATAGTCGCAATCGGCACGTTACGCTTGGGATTTTTAACCACGCCAGCCGCAACAGAAGCACTTTCAACGCCAATAAAAGACCATAATGTGACGTTTAAAATACTCTGAATCGCGCCAAAGGTATTTAACCCACTGACGTTCCACGCGTCCATATAGGTCTTGCCGTTGAACCAGAACCACCCCAATACAGCAGTTGCGACAATCGGAATCAATGCTAAGGTTGTCGCTACCGCTTGCACTCGGGTAATAACATGTGGCCCGATAATGTTCAAAATGACAAATATCCACAATATGACTGTACAAGTGATGGTTAAAATAATGGGATCTTTCAGGATAGGGAAAAAATAGCTCAGGTAACCAACGCCAATCACAACCATGGCGATATTGCCGATCCAACACGCCAGCCAATATAAAATATTGGTCTGATAGCCTAAAAAAGGACCAAAAGCCCGTCGTGCATAAGCATAAGATCCCCCCGGGCTATCATCCAGTGAGGAGACTTTCGCATAAACGATTGATAACCCCACAGCACCAATGATAGTCACCAACCAGCCAAGGATCGCAATACCGCCTGTTGATGCCAGGCTGGCAGGCAAAAGAAAAACACCCGATCCCATGATGTTACCCGCAACCATCAGAGTAACGGGGATCAATCCGACTTTTTTTGCCTCTGAAACATTTGCCTCTGAAACAATAGCCATAATTTATCTTCCCGTTTTCACTTTTTTATACACATGACGTGATAAATGCCGTTGATAATCTCTGTGCCTTCCGTTTCATGCTCAAAACCAGGAAATTCGTGATCCCATTTTTGTAACGCATGTAAATATCCAATTTGAGAACCAGTTTTATCACCAAAGTTTTCGCCTGAAAGCAGCATGGGAATGCCGGGTGGATATGGGATGATAGAGTTCGCCGCAATACGATGAGGTAAATCGTCCAATGCCACCATTTCCACATTATTGGCCACAATGGCCTGGTAAGCAGCTCGCGGGGTCATTTCCATTTTAGGTAAGCCCGCATACGCCCGATTCAATTTTTCACCCGGATTATTCTTCCGCAAATAATCGAACATTTTATCGCCTAACTCTTTCAACCCTAATTGCTCATATACTTCTGGGTATTGATCTACCAAATCTGGCAAGACCTTATTCAAGGGAGTATTGGCATCATAGTGGTGTTTGAAAGACAACAAGGTGTTAAGCAATGTCCCCCATTTTCCTTTGGTGATCCCCATTGAAAACAGGAACATAATTTGGAAATCCGTAGTACGGGTCGGTACAATACCGTGCTGGCTTAACCATGCGGTAACCAATGCGGCTGGCACGCCCTGTTTTTTCAACTTACCGTTTTCTCCCATGCCTGGAGCCAATATGCTGACTTTAATCGGATCAAGCATACTCCAGTTATCCGGTAAATCTTCAAATCCGTGCCAACTGTCCCCCGGACGCATGGCCCAGCAACTTTGTTCTTTCGCCAGTAATTCCTTGGGCGCATCCTCAAAAGCCATTTTCTTCCCGGTGGCAGGATCGGTCACTTTTTCCTGATTCCAGGGCTTAAAGAACCAGTCCCCCTTCTTATTGAAATCTCGATTTAAACGCGCTAATGCCTGACGAAAATCAATGGCTTCCTCAATGACCTCCTGAGTCAATGAGTAACCGCTATTGCCATCCATCATTGCAACCGCGATATCGTTTGAAGCGCAAATCGCATACAGAGGAGAAGTTGTTGCATGCATCATGTAGGCTTGATTAAACCGTGAAAAATCCACCGGATTGCGTCCGTCCCGTACGTGGATAAAGGAGGCTTGAGAGAGCGCATTCAACAATTTGTGGGATGAATGGGTAGCAAAGACTGTCGGCCCGGCGTGGTTTTTCGGATCGCCGCGCATGGCAAAATGATCATGATAAATCGGGTTAAACCGCGCATAACCATACCATGCTTCATCAAAATGGATTCTATCGACGCTTTTATCCAATAACGCCTGTACATGTTTGGCGTTATAACAGACACCATCATAGGTACAGTTTGTCACTACGCTATAAACGGGTTTCTGGTTCGCTATATCCTGAGTCAGCGGATTTTGTTTCAGTTTTTTCTGTAATGTCTTGGCTTGCATTTCTTGCGGATAGATGGGGCCGATGATGCCATAGTGATTACGGCTCGGCAGCATATAAACGGGTTTGGCGCCGGTCAGTATCAGTCCCTGTTCAATGGATTTATGGCAATTCCGGTCAATGATGACCACATCATCTTCGGTCATACAAGCCTGCATAATCGTGCGATTAGAGCCTGACGTTCCCACCACGACAGAATAAGAATGATCTGCGCCAAATACTCTGGCTGCGTTTCTTTCACTTTCACCAAATGCACCGGAATGATCTAATAGCGAACCCAATGAAGCGCGTTCAATTCCCATATCAGTACGGAAGAGGTTTTCCCCATAATAGTCATGATAAAAGCGGCCAACCGGTGTTTTATTAAATCCGACTCCCCCTTGATGTCCAGGTGCCGCCCAGGAATATTCATAAGTTCGGCTATATTTCATTAACGCTGACATTAAAGGCGGAAATAATTGTTGGCGATAACGCTGCATGGCGGCAATGGCACGACCCGCAATAAAATCCGCAGAATCTTCCAATATCCAGGCAAATTCAGTTAACTGTTCCAGTAATTCATGATTTAGCAAAAATACCGCTTTTTCCCGATCACTCAACAAAAAGACTGGAACATTTTCCTGTCGTTCAAATAATTTATTGAGTAGTTTCTGTATTTGAAAATATAAATCATCATCTATGAGTGCGCAGCTTATCATTACACAATCGAACGGTTCATTGGCTGAAATTATTGTATAGCTATCATCAAAAGACTCAGCAATAACAACAGCCACGTCTTTTTCAATTAATTTATCAGCCAACCTATGCACAGCATTTTCCACATAGTGACTATGATATCTTGTACCCACTTCGTTTTCTGCTATCAATACTTTCATGACATGATTCCTTACTCTATCTCTACTTGAACTGACAGGATAAATTCAGAGTTATTTAGCAATGACCATCGAATAATTGATACGATCAAGAAAATTTAACGATGCTAAATATGTCACAGTAAAAGTTATCAACAATATAATTGTATAAATAAACTATTTGTTAAAATATAATTTTATTATTAAAAATCACACTGATTAATATAGTGTCTATTTGAATTTGTGCAATCCATTTGTTTTTGTCCATCTCTCAAACTTGGCGTTTATGGATTTAGTCAGAGCCAGAGCACAATAGCGTAACCCTGTGGATTTTCTTTACCCGCGTTACCATGGAAAGGTACGGGATATCATTAAGTCAATGCTAATGATGCCCATCACTAAATTATGGGGACAATAATGAAAGAACATCCTGACTTATGGGCCGATTTATTAAACGGTCTAAGAAACGCTTGGCCACAAATTTCTGGCTCTATTTTGGCCATCATGATTTGTTATGGCCGACTTATTTATGATGGTGTAGAGCGAAAAAATCGCTGGGTTGAGCCGCTATTATGTGGAGCGCTATCGTGGGGATTTTCCAGTGGACTGGAACTATTTGGTATTCCCAACAGTATTTCACCTGCACTCGGTGGTACTGTTGGTTTTATTGGCGTAGAGAAAATACGGGAGTTTGCTATTCGTACCATCAATAAACGCTTAGGAGATCACAATGACAAGAGGAATTCGTAACCACAACCCCGGCAATATCCGTCATGGTGACAAATGGCAGGGTTTACGTGATATCCAGACAGACAAATCATTTTGCCAATTTGTGGCGCCGGAATATGGTATACGGGCAATGCTAAAAATTCTGCGCAACTACGAACGCAAATACGGAGACAATACTATTCGCCAGTTTATTTCCCGCTGGGCGCCACCAAATGAAAATGACACTGAGAGCTATATCGCTTATGTATGTCAATCAGTTGGCATAGCCAGCAGTGCGGTGGTCGATGTAGAAAATGTCGCCATGATAAGCCGACTGGTTAAAGCTGTCATTCAAATGGAGAACGGCCAACAGCCTTATTCCGATGAGATCATTAAGCAAGCATTTGAATTGTTATGAGTTCTTAATCACCGCCTACAGGCGGTGATTTTATCCCCCGTCATCCGCAATTTTAGCGACCAGGTAGCAAAAATATAACTTGCTTAATATTCGGGATCATGCGTTAATAGCCAGGTCGGTTTGAAAGACAGACCTCATACAAAGCAGTTTATTAAAGCAGTTCTCATCCTCAGGCGTTATCCCAGATATCCCCTTCTTTTTGAGTTTCTCCATTAAGCGCTAAGTAGTTTCTGTAAAACAAGCCATATTCACCTAACAAGGCTCAATCAAAGGAAATATCACATGTCTAATAAAATGACTGGTTTAGTAAAATGGTTTAATGCGGATAAAGGTTTTGGTTTTATCTCCCCTACCGATGGCAGCAAAGACGTGTTCGTACACTTCTCCGCTATTCAGAGTAACGACTACCGCACTCTGTTCGAAGGCCAGAAGGTCGAGTTCTCCATCGAGAACGGTGCTAAAGGCCCAGCAGCAGTAAACGTTGTGCCTACAGCGTAAAATCTTCCCTGAATCCCTTCCTCTGCGACAACGAAGACGGCCTCTGGCTTGAGTTAGCAGAGTGACGGGATGTCAGAATATTTTCAGTTGCCGGTATGGATAAAGCCGGGCCGGTTTCTGAAACATCCCTCTTTGACTTCATTATCAATAAAACTTAAGCGTTCTATCCGTTGAAAGCTTAATCTTAATTTCCTGAACTACTAAAATCTCCTGCTCCCACAGTGTTCCCGTGCCAGTTAATCCTCCTTCTAACGAAGAGATATTTATGCCAATCCAATTTCAAATTGCAGCTTGTGATTGTTTATATCTCCCCGCTACGCGGAGATATAAGACGCATCTTGAAAGACGATTGGTATATGTCAGAAATGCCCGCCATAGATTATGTAAGAACAAAACATTATATAGCGGTTTTTAAGAACTTAATTCTTAAGAGCCAGTATGTGATAGCCTCCTAGAGCGCCATGAGTGTTCTGTTAAGCCCCGCCCAAAAAAGCTCCACACAAGTACACCATCAGAATTTTTAAAAACCACTATCAAAAATAGATGGTCTAAGTCCCTTTTATAACTGAAATTTAAAAAATAAAGTACCTACTCATAAAGAGTTAGTTCTTCATCTCCAGTGTGGAGTAATGCCACACAAATCATTTTTAATTCATCAACCAAGCTAACCAGTCTTGCGAGCAGGAGTTAAGCAATGCCTATGTCATGCAATAATATTAACAACGAGAACCAACTTTCATTAGAGAATGCTTCTGCATCTCCCTCTTACAAATTCCCACTCAGTTCTCCCCAGCAAGTTGTCTGGCTCGACCAGCTCTTCCGTCCTCATAGCACCTGCTATAACTTGGGTTCAGTGATTCTGGTTGAAGGAAAGTTGGATGACGCGCTGTTAGTACGCGCTGTTGAAACCGTTGTTTATCGTCATGATGCATTGCGTTTACGACTCATTAAAACGCAGGAATTACCGCTGCAAGCGCTTACTAATACCTTGCCTGTATCCGTGACAATCCACGATTTCTCAGATCATGAAAACGCCGAAGAGCAGGCTAAACAATATATCCGTACTGCCTTCATGCGACCGTTCGATTTAAACAGTGAACTATGGCGTTTTGCCCTGTTACGGGTGAGTGATCATCGTTGGTACTGGCATTTCTGCTGTCATCATCTCATCGGAGATGGGAACACGTTAGGGCTTATTCCCGAAGAAATAGCCAACACGTATACCAGGTTAAGCAGGGAAGAAGAATTTACTGAAACGGCGCCCTCTTATCTTGACTTTATTAATGAGGATCATGCCTATTTAAACTCACCGCGCTATCGACAAGACCAGCAATTCTGGTCAGAGCGTTATAAAAACTTACCGCCTGCTTTAATTCAACCTTCAAATTTAGAGAAAACAACAGATAACGAACATGCCGAACCGCTAATTTGTCCACTGGATAAAACGCTCTTCCAGCGAATCGAAGAAACTGTCGCTGCACACGGATTATCTGTCCTGCATTTTATGTATGCCGCGCTGGCCTGCTATTTTTCACGCACGGCTTACTCACTGACAAACCATCCCGAAGATGAAGATATTGTTATTGGTATTCCCGTACATAACCGTAAAAACAACAAACAAAAACGCACGGTAGGGATGTTTTCGTCGGTGATCCCGGTCGGTATCACGGTTTCGCCCCATGATACTTTCCTTGATGTGATGGGGAAAACGGCAACAGAATTGCGTCGTTGCTACAAACATCAGCGTTTGCCACTCTCGGAAATCAATCGGCTTATACAAATCCAGCAGCAGACCGGACGTACCCAGTTATTCGATATCATGCTGTCATTTGAGTGGATAGATGTGAACGCCGATATACCCGACGCCACACTCAAATACTGCCAAGTACAACGTGGTGCACCATTCCCGCTTGTTATCGCTGTCCACCAATATGCATTTGCTAACAGTGAAGATGCCCAGAAACCGGTCACACTTGAGTTTAATTTTTCCCCCAATTACCTGAGTCGTGCTGAAGTGACAGCACTCCACTCCCGTCTTATGGTGTTAATTGAAGCCGCCCTGACGTCCCCGCAAACCCCGATCCGACGCTTACCTCTATTACCGCCAGAAGAGCAACAATTGCTGGCAGATTTCAATGCCACACAGATGGATTTCCCGCCAGAGACCTTAATCCATCCCCCGTTTGAAGCACTGGCCGCGCAACAACCCAATGCGCCCGCTGTGGTATTTGAAGAACAAACGATAAGTTATGGCGAACTGAACCGGCGCGCTAATCAGTTGGCCCATTATTTGATTGCGCGGGGCGTCCGTCCAGACAAGCGCGTGGCGATTTGTGTTGAGCGCAGTCTGGATATGGTAGTCGGCTTACTGGCTATCCTTAAAGCTGGCGGCGCCTATGTCCCGCTCGATCCGGCCTACCCGACTGAACGGCTAACCTATATGCTCAACGATGCGGCACCTGTGGTTCTGCTGACCCAGGGCACGTTAGCTAACACCCTGAACAGTACAGACACCAGTTATCTCACCCTGCTGCTTGATGCGCCGGCAATGTCTCTCGCAGAACAACCGACTGACAATCCTGACACGCAGAATATGGGGCTGACACCCCACCATCTGGCCTATGTTATCTACACGTCTGGCTCCACCGGATTACCCAAGGGCGTAGAAATGCCGCTGGCCGCCTTGTCAAACTTACTGCAATGGCATCGGCACGCCCTTCACACCCCGCTGGCACGGGCAAAACCCTGCAATTTGCCGCGCTGGGATTTGATGTCGCTTTTCAGGAAATCTTTACCACCCTGAGTGAAGGCGGCTGTCTGGTTCTGGTTAATGAAACCCAACGGCGGGCGCCGCAACAGCTCCTCCGGCTGATTCAGCAACAACAGATTGACTGCGTTTTTCTGCCCTATATTGCGCTCCAGCATCTGGCTGAAGCCGCCAGTGACAGTGAAGAGGATTTTTCCTGCCTGGCGCATATCATCACCGCCGGCGAGCAATTGCGTATTACGCCGGCCATTGCGCGTTTCCTGCAACGGGCTGATTGCCGGTTACATAATCACTATGGCCCGACAGAAAGCCACGTTGTCACAGCATATTCATTGGATAAGGCAATGGCACCATGGCCAACACTGCCCCCCATCGGTCGCCCGATTGCCAACAACCCAAATTTATATCCTTGATGGCAGCGGCCAGCCCATACCTTTGGGCGTGACCGGAGAAATCCATATCGCCGGCGCTGGGGTGAGCCCGTGGTTATCGAAACCGGCCTGAACTGACCGCTGAGCGTTTCCTTGCCCGACCCGTTTTCCCCAAATCCCAATGACCGCATGTACAAAACCGGCGACCTCGGCCGCTGGCTGCCCGATGGTAATATTGAATACCTCGGCCGCAATGATTTTCAGATCAAGCTGCGAGGTTTCCGCATTGAACTGGGGAAATCGAAGCCAGACTGAGCCAATGTGACGGGGTACGCGAAGCGGTGGTGATTGCGCGCGAAGATGACGCTCGGCCAGAAACGGCTGGTGGCCTATCTGCGGCCGCAGGAAGGAATTGAACTTGCTGCCAACTGAACTGCGCCAGCAACTTGCCCAATACCTTGCTGACTATATGTTACCCAGTGCCTTTGTTACGTTGGACACTTTTCCATTGACGCCCAATGGCAAACTCGACCGTCACGCTCTGCCTGCGCCTGATTTATCAGCAATCGTCGCTCGCAGCTATGAAGCGCCCATCGGTGAAATAGAAACCGCTCTGGCCCAAATTTGGCAAGAGTTGTTGAGCCTGGAACAAGTCGGTCGTCACGATCATTTCTTCGAGCTCGGTGGTCATTCCCTGCTGGCTACCCAATTAGTGGCACGGGTTCGCCAATTATTAGCGCGCGAGTTGCCGTTACAGCAACTTTTCGAGCAACCGGTTTTAATGCAATTGGCTCAAACGCTCACAAGCGCTTCGACAATGGCACAGATCGTGATCCCGGTCGCTGACCGCAGCCAGCCATTGCCCCTGTCCTTTGCTCAACAAAGGCTCTGGTTCCTCGGTCAACTCGATCCGGCAGCCAGCCTGGCTTACCATATTCCTGTAGCATTGCGCCTGACTGGGCCGCTTAATCGCCCAGCCTTAACTTGTGCATTCAACCAATTAATCGCCCGCCATGAAAGTTTGCGTACCCGCTTTACGCTGGTTGCCGGCCAACCTTGCCAGCACATCGATTCGGCGGATATCGGTTTTACCCTGACTTATCAGGATCTGCGTTCATTACCCGCTGAAGCACAGAGCAATTGTATTGCGGAATTAACGGCACTCGATGCTCAAACGCCTTTTGACTTTACCCAAGGCCCGCTACTACGGGGTCATTTACTGCAACTGACCGATGAAGAGCATATATTGCTATTTACCCAGCATCATATTATCACTGATGGCTGGTCCGTCGGTGTGCTGATGCATGAGCTCAATGTGCTTTATCGCGCTATCCTTGATGGTCAAGACGCACCCTTACCGCCCCTGCCGATCCAGTATGCCGACTATGCCGTCTGGCAGCGTCACTGGTTGCAAGAGGAAGAGGCGGCGTTCACGGCACAACGTGATTTCTGGTGCACCCAGCTTGAAGACGCACCGGCCTTACTAATGCTCCCAACCGACCGGCCACGTCCGGCAGTACAATCCTTTGTTGGCAGCCAAGTGCCTGTGCACGTTGATGCAGGCTTATTGGACTCACTGAAAAAACTGGGACAACGCCATCACACCACCTTGTTTATGACGGTGCTCAGTGCCTGGAGTCTGGTACTGGCCCGGCTTAGTGGTCAGGATGATATCGTTATCGGCACCCCTGTCGCTAACCGTCCGCACCATGAATTGGAAGGGTTAATCGGTTTCTTCGTTAATACACTGGCTTTACGCATTACCTTCAATGATGATCTCAGTGTGGCCGATCTGCTGGCCCAAGTTCGGGAGCGGGCGCTGGCCGCCTATGCCCATCAAGATTTGCCCTTTGAGCAGGTGGTGGAAGCGCTCCAGCCCGAACGCAATCTTAGCTACAGCCCAATATTTCAGGTGATGCTGGCCTTAAATAACACCCCCGCCCAGTCGTTGGCATTGCCGAGATCCAATGTACGCCAATTGAACAAATGCACCCCAGCGCTCACTTTGATTGACCTTGTCACTGACCGAAACCGAAGCCGGTTTGATTGGTGAGCTGGAATATGCCAGCGATTTATTCGATGCCGCCACGGTTGAGCGGATAGCTGGTTATTTCAACAATGTGCTGGCCGCCATGGTGGCAGATGACGCCCAACTCATTGCCACGTTGCCGATGCTGCCCGCATCAGAACGGCAACAACTGCTGGTGGATTTTAATGCCACTCAGACCGATTTCCCGCAAGACGCGCTGATCCACCAATTGTTTGAAGCGCAAGCCGCACAGTATCCCGATACGCTTGCAGTGATCTATGAAGACCAGACATCAGCTATGGTGAATTAAACTACCGTGCCAATCAATTAGCCCATTATCTGATTACGCAAGGGGTGTGCCGGATGATCGGGTAGCCCTTTGTGTTGAGCGCAGTCTGGACATGGTGGTGGGCTTACTGGGTATTCTTAAGGCCGGTGGCGCTTATGTGCCGCTCGATCCGGCTTATCCGGCCGAACGGCTGGCTCTATATGCTTGGAGATGCTCAGCGCCCGTGGCTTTACTGACCCAAACAAGTTGGCTCGATACAGTTTACTACCCTACCCACCGTCTTGCTGGATAACCCTGAACCGTGCCTGTCAACTCAACCTACCACAATCCAGATGCGCAGGCACTGGGTTTGGCATCACATCATCTGGCCTATGTCATTTACACCTCTGGCTCGACCGGTCAACCTAAAGGCGTAATGATCGAACACCTTAGCCTGTGCAATTTCCGCCACCCAACAACATGTGCTGGCACTGACCCCAGATAGTCGCGTCTTACAGTTCGCTTCAAACAGTTTCGATTTGCCTGTATTTGGAATCTTTATGCTTTAATGGCAGGTGGTACGGTCTCATCCTGTTCGAGCCGATCTGCTGACGCGGAGTCCTACTATCAGCTACTCAACCGAGCAGGCTATCAGCCTGTTCTCTTGTGCACCCACTGCGTTAGCCGCGATGGATTCCCTACCCGATACCCTGCAAACCTTGCTGGTGCTTGAGCCGGAGAGGCGTGTCCGTCAACCCTGGTTGAAACGCTGGTCACCTGGGCGGCAAATGCTTAATGCCTATGGGCCAACGGAAATCACGGTCTGTGCCACACTCTACCCTGTGTTTCCTCCACAGAGGATAATCCGCCACCGATTGGCCGCCCAATCGCTAATACCCGGATTTATATTCTGGATGCACACGGCCAACCCGTTCCGCGCGGTGCGGCGGGGAAATTTATATCGCCGGTGTCGGGTTGCCCGTGGTTATCTGAATCGCCCTGAACTCACCGCTGAACGCTTCCTCGCTGATCCGTTCTCTGCCACCCCGAATGCCCGGATGTACAAGACTGGTGACCTCGGCCGCTGGTTGCCCGATGGCAATATCGAATACCTCGGCCGCAATGATTTTCAGGTCAAATTGCGAGGCTTCCGTATTGAGTTGGGGGAAATCGAAACTAAACTCACGCAATGTGGCGGGGTACGTGAGGCGGTAGTCATTGCTCGCGAAGATGAAACAAATCAGAAACGACTTATCGCCTATCTGCTGCCAAAGGAAGGAGCTGAATTGGTGCCCGCTGAATTGCGTCAGCAACTCGCCCAACACCTTGCTGACCATATGCTACCCAGTGCCTTTGTCACACTGGACGCCTTTCCTCTAACGTCAAACGGAAAACTAGACCGTCAGGCCTTGCCTGCCCCCGATTTATCGGCAGTCGTTACCCGCAATGGGATATGAAGCGCCACATTGGTGAGACAGAAATCGCTCTGGCGCAAATTTGGCAAAAACTATTGGGATTGAAACAAGCAGCCGCCATGACCATTTCTTTGAACTCGGCGGCCATTCGCTGATGATTGTCAGCCTGATCGAAGAGCTGCGCAATCTGGGCTGGCAACTCCATGTTCGCAGTGTGTTCGCTGCCCCACCATCCTGACGATATGGCACAGGCAATATCCAGCGTGATATCAAATCCTTTCGTGCCACCCAATCTAAAGCATCCCTGAAAGATTGTACGGCCATCACGCCTGATATGCTGCCACTGGTTTCACTGTCCCAAATTGAGATTGATGCCATCGTTGCTAACCAACTCCTCGGCGGGGTCAGCAATGTACAGGATATTTATCCACTGGCACCGTTACAGGAAGGGATCCTGTTCCATCATCTGCGCCAAACACAAGGTGATGCTTATCTGCTACAAAGCCTGCTTGCCTTTGAAACTCGCGAACGTCTTGACACCTTTTCTGGCCGCTTTGCAGCACAGTTATTGACGCCATGATATCCTGCGCACCGCAATTTATTGGCAAGGACTGGATAAGCCGTGCAGGTGGTCTGGCGTCAGGCACCGCCTGTATCGATGAACAACCCGATGACACGGACGATAACGTCCAGTCACAGTTACTGGCTCACACCGATCCACGTCAGCATCGTATTCAATTTGAACCAGGCGCCCCTCTTTGCTGCCGATATCGCCCATGATCCGGCACAGGATGAATGGTTGCTGGCGCTGCGCTTCCATCATCTGGTCAGTGACCATATGACACTTGAGCTGATTTTTGCCGAAATTGCCCAAATACAAGCAGGGTAAGCTGAAACATTGCCACCGCTGCCCTACCGCAACTTTATCGCCCAAACTTTAAGTGTGCCAGGGCAGAGCATGAAGCTTATTTCCGTACCAACTGGCGGATATTGACGAACCCACTGCCCCCTTTGGCATACTCAAATGCAAACGATAACCGCAGATCATCGAACATCCGCTATCGCTTGACCGGCTCTGGCAAAGCATTCCGCGACTCAAGCGCGTCGTCTGGGATGTCAGTCCTGCCAGTGTGTCTGTTCCATGTGGCCTGGGCACGCAAGTGCTGGCTCACTGACCAGCGGCCGCGATGATGTGGTTATTGGCTCCGTACTATCAGGCCGTCTGCAAGGGGTGCAGGGGCTTCCCGAAATACTGGGGATGTTTATCAATACCCTGCCCCTGCGTTCCCTGGATCGATACACGTGTACAAGACATTGTGCAGGAACCTATCACAATTTGACCACTTGCTGGAACATGAACAAGCTCCATTAGCACTGGCCAACAGCAGTGGCGTGGCGCAACCATGCCGCTGTTCAGTACCTTGCTGAATTACCGTCATAGCCAGACGTAACGCCGCTAGATGCCAATTGAAATGCTGGAAGGCATACGGGTGCGCCCCGTTTCGGCTGAAGAACAGACTAACTATCCTATTACCCTGTCAGTCGATGACTTTGGGGATGATTTCCAACTGACCGCACAGACCGTCACGGATATTGATCCGAACGTATCAATACCTATCTGGCCACAGCTATCAGCGGTTTGATCGATGCCTTGGTTCATCACCCGCAACAAGCGCTTCGGGCTATCCCTATCTTACCGGCAAGCAGAACGGCAACAAGTGCTGGTAACTTCAACGCCACTCAAGCCGATTTCCCGCAAAATGCAGTTTATCCACCACCTGTTTGAAACCCAGGCTGCCCATCATCCCGACACGATTGCCGTCGTCTTTGTTTGGCAGAACGCTGAGCTATGGTGAACTTAAACGCCGTGCCAATCAGCTTAGCCCATTACCTGATTGCATTGGGGGTACGTCCAGATGATCGGGTTGCCCTCTGTGTCGAACGCAGTCTGGAAATGGTGATTGGCTTACTGGCTATTCTTAAGGCCGGTGGCGCCTATGTCCCACTCAACCCAGACTACCCGACTGAACGGCTGGCCTATATGCTCAATGATGCCGCACCGGTGGTGTTATTGACCCTGAAAACCCAACTCAACAAGCTGTCCAATACCGTACCGACGGTCTTACTTGATCCTTTATTTGACCGTAAGCAGCCGATATGGGCCACCCAGCCAACGAATAATCCTGACGCACTGGCATTGGGGCTGACATCCCGTCATCTGGCCTATGTGATTTACACGTCAGGTTCAACCGGACAACCCAAAGGCGTGATGGTTGAGCACCGCAATGTCGTTAGCCTTATCATCAATAATGGCTTTGCCGATATAGGACCTGACGACTGTATTGCCCATTGCGCCAATGTCTCATTTGATGCCGCCACCTGGGAGGTGTGGGCGGGCCTGGTTCATGGGGCACGTATTCTGCTCATCCCGGAAAAAACCTTGCTGCAACCGACCCTTTTTGGCCAGCGTCTGTCAACGGAAGGGGTCAGTGCCCTCTTTCTGACTACCGCCCTGTTTAACCAATATGCAAACTTGATTGGGCCGGCCTTATCCGGCTTACGGTATGTCCTGTTTGGCGGGGAACAGGCGGATATTCGTCCGGCCATTCAGGTCAGAACTGAGCATTCCCTCCCAAACATTTACTGCATGTGTATGGACCAACGGAAACTACCACATTTGCCACTAACCTATGAAATTCCCGTTATTGATGATCAAGATGTTGATAGTAAGCTTCCCGATCGGCCACCCGATTGCCAATACCCAGATTTATATTCTGGATACGCAAGGACAACCGGTTCCTGTCGGTGTAGCGGGGGAAATCTATATCGCCGGTGACGGCGTCGCCCGCGGTTATTTGAATCGTCCTGAACTGACCGCCGAACGCTTCCTGACCGATCCATTCTCTTCACAACCCGATGCCCGCATGTACAAAACCGGTGACCTCGGTCGCTGGTTGCCCGATGGCAATATCGAATACCTCGGCCGCAATGATTTTCAGGTCAAACTGCGTGGCTTCCGTATCGAGTTGGGCGAAATCGAAGCCAGACTGACCAATGTGACGGCGTGCGTGAAGCGGTGGTGCTTGTCCCGCGAAGATGAACCCGGACAAAAGCGACTGGTGGCCTACCTGCTACCACAAGAAGGGATTGAACTGGTTCCGGCTGAGTTGCGACAACAACTCGCCCAGCATCTGGCTGACTATATGTTACCCAGTGCCTTTGTCACGCTGGATGCTTTCCCGCTCACCCCCAACGGCAAGCTGGATCGTCAGGCTCTGCCGGCACCGGATTTATCCGCGGTGGTCACGCGCCGCTATGAAGCTCCCGTGGGTGAAACAGAAATCATCCTGGCCGAGATTTGGCAAGATCTGCTCGGACTGGAACATGTCGGCCGTTACGATCATTTCTTCGAACTCGGTGGCCATTCCCTGCTTGCCATCCAATTGGCAGCCCGCATTCGTCAACAATTGGCACGCGAGTTGCCGTTGCAGCAACTCTTTGACCAACCGCTTTTGCGCGATCTGGCTCACTCGCTGGCTGATGCGTCAACCACCACACAGGCCACCATCCCTGTCGCTGACCGTCACCAACCACTGCCCTTGTCCTTTGCTCAACAACGTTTATGGTTCCTCGCTCAGCTCGATCCGGCGGCTAGCCTGGCCTACCATATCCCGATGGCGTTGCGCCTGACCGGACAACTTAATCGCCCAGCCTTAACCCGTGCCCTTGACCTTCTGGTCGCCCGCCATGAAAGCCTGCGTACCCGCTTTGTGCTGGTTTCCGGCCAGCCTTGCCAGCAAATCGATCCGGCTGATAGGGGTTTTGCCCTGTCTTACCACGACTTACGCACATTAACGCCAGATGCCCATAGCAACCATATTGCGGAATTAACGACACTCGAAGCACAGACGCCGTTTGACCTGACTCAAGGCCCGCTGCTGCGGGGGCATTTGCTGCAACTGACTGATGATGAGCATATCTTGTTGCTTACCCAACATCATATTATCTCGGATGGCTGGTCTATCGGTGTGTTACTGCATGAACTCCGCACCCTTTATCGCGCCGCCTTCAGTAACCAGGTTGATCCTTTATCCCCCCTGCCGATCCAGTATGCTGACTATGCGGTCTGGCAGCGTGACAGACTGCAAGAAGCGGCGTTCACGGCACAACGTGATTTCTGGTGCTCCCAGCTTGCCGGCGCACCGGCCTTATTAACGCTGCCGACCGACCGGCCACGTCCAGCAGTACAAACCTATGCGGGCAACCGCGTGCCTGTGCACGTTGATGCAGATTTATTGGCTTCACTGAAAGTGCTTGGACAACGTCACAACACCACGTTGTTTATGACGCTGTTCAGTGCCTGGAGTCTCGTTCTGGCTCGGCTGAGTGGACAGGCGGATATTGTTATCGGCACGCCAGTTGCTAACCGTCCACACCATGAACTGGAAGGATTAATCGGGTTTTTTGTTAATACGCTGGCTTTACGCATTACTTTTCAGGATGGTTTCCGTGTGGCCGATCTGCTGGCCCAAGTGAGGGAGCAAACTTTAGCGGCTTACGCCCATCAGGATCTGCCCTTTGAACAAGTGGTGGAAGTCCTCCAGCCGGAACGCAGCTTGAGTTACAGCCCGCTCTTTCAGGTGATGCTGGCCTTAAACAACACCCCAGCCCAGGAGTTGACCCTACCGGGGCTGCAACTAACGACACTTGATCAAGAACATCGCAGTGCTCATTTTGACTTAACCTTATCACTGACCGAAACCGAAGCTGGCCTGATCGGTGAGCTGGAATATGCCACCGATTTATTCGACACTGCCACCGTTGAGCGGATAGTCGGTTATTTCAACAATGTGCTGGCTGCAATAGTGGCGGATGACACCCAACTTATTGCCACGTTGCCGCTGCTGCCCGTCTCAGAACGGCAACAACTGCTGGTGGATTTTAATGCCACTCAGGCCGATTTCCCGCAAGAGGCGTTGATCCACTCGCTATTTGAAGCCCAAGTCGCACAGCATCCCGACCGCATTGCGATCGTCTATGAAGACCAAACCCTGAGCTACGGTGAGTTAAATCATCGCGCTAATCAGTTGGCTCATTACTTGATGAGTGTCGGCGTGCGGCCGGATGATCAGGTGGCGATTTGTGCTGAACGCAGTCTGGACGCCATCGTGGGCTTGCTGGGTATCCTTAAGGCCGGTGGCGCCTATGTGCCACTCGATCCGGCTTATCCCACCGAACGGCTGGCTTCTATGCTGGACGATGCCGCCCCGGTGGTGTTACTCACCCAGACCGCACAATACGATAGATTGCGTGACAGCGTCACTGCAACGGTGCCTATCATCGTGCTTGATGCGCAGGAAACGTTATTCGAGGCACAACCGATTCACAACCCGCAAGCCCAGACACTGGGGCTAACATCACGCCATCTGGCTTATGTGATTTACACCTCCGGCTCGACGGGGCAACCTAAAGGCGTGATGGTCGAGCACCGCAGTGTCAACCGGCTGGTTATCAACAGCGCGTATGCAGATATCGGCGCCAATCGCGACTGTGTGGCCCATTGTGCCAATATCGCTTTTGATGCCTCGACCTGGGAAATCTGGTCTGCCCTGCTCAACGGGGCACGCCTGCATGTCGTTCCGCAATCCGTTCTGCTCGATCCAGGACGTTTCTGCGAGACACTGATCAAAGGACAAATCACCGCCCTCTGGTTAACGGTGGGCTTGTTCAACGAATATCTCGATAGCCTTAAGCCCCTGTTTGGACAATTACGTTACCTGCTTACCGGTGGCGATGTGCTTGAGCCGAGGAAGATACAACAGGTACAATTGGCTGGGTCCCAACCCGCCCACCTGATAAATGGGTATGGTCCAACAGAAACCACGACCTTTGCTACCACCTACGAGATTACGTCTCCCATTGATGTTACTCGTTCTATTCCTGTCGGCCGCCCGATTGCCAATACCCGAATTTATATTCTGGATGCACATGGCCAGCCCGTTCCTGTCGGTGTGACCGGAGAAATTTATATTGGCGGTATTGGTGTTGCCCGTGGCTATCTGAATCGCCCTGCACTGACCAACGAGCGTTTTCTAGTTGATCCGTTCACGCAGGAACCGGACGCCCGGATGTACAAGACCGGCGATCTTGCCCGCTGGCTGCCCGATGGCAATATTGAATACCTCGGCCGCAATGACTTTCAGGTCAAGTTGCGGGGCTTCCGCATTGAACTGGGCGAAATAGAACTCCAGCTCAGACAATGTCACGGTGTACGCGAAGCCGTAGTATTGGCTCGTGAAGATGAGCCGGATCAGAAGCGTCTGGTGGCCTATTTGCTGCCCCAAACGGGTATCGAACTGGTGCCTGCTGATCTGCGTCATCAACTTAGCCAATATCTCACTGACTATATGTTACCCAGTGCCTTTGTGATATTGGATGCTTTTCCCCTCACCCCTAACGGTAAACTCGACCGTCAGGCCCTGCCAGCTCCCGATTTATCGGCGGTAGTGGCCCGCAACTACGCAGCGCCCATCGGTGAGAGGGAAATCGCTCTGGCGCAGATTTGGCAAAAACTCCTGGGGTTGAAACAAATCAGCCGCCATGACCATTTCTTTGAACTCGGCGGCCATTCGCTGATGATTGTCAGCCTGATTGAGGAGCTGCGCAATCTGGGCTGGCAACTCGAGGTGCGCAGTGTGTTCGCCTCACCTGTCCTTGCCGCTATGGCGCAGGCTATCCAGCAGGGGGGCAGCACCTTTGTCGTGCCCCCTAATCTCATCGCTGAAGATGGCACAACCATTACCCCCGCTATGCTGCCTGGTTTCCCTGTCCCAGATTGAAATTGATGCCATCGTTAATACTGTTCCGGGTGGCGGTGCCAATGTGCAGGATATCTATCCCCTCGCGCCGTTACAGGAAGGGATTTTGTTCCATCATCTGCTACAAACACAGGGGGATAATTATCTGCTGCAAAGCGTGCTCGCGTTCGATACCCGTGAGCGCCTCAATGCCTTTTTAGCGGCGCTACAATTGGTTATCGACCGCCATGATATTCTGCGTACCGCCGTTTGCTGGCGAGAACTGGCACAACCGGTGCAAGTGGTCTGGCGTCAGGCTCCGCTTAAGGTTAACACCTTCACCCCCACTACAACGGGTGACGTTGTCACCCAACTCAAGCGTCATACCGATCCACGCCAGCACCGTATCAATTTAAATCAGGCGCCTCTGTTTGCCGCCGATATCGCCCCAAATCCGGCACAGGATGAATGGCTGCTGGCACTCCGCTTCCATCATCTGGTCAGTGACCATCTGACTCTGGAGCTGATTTTTGCGGAAATCGCGCTTATCTTGCAGGGCAAGACGGAGAGGCTGCCAGCGGTACTGCCTTACCGCAATTTTATCGCCCAAATTCTGGCTACCCCGACCGCTGACCATGAGGCTTATTTCCGCACCCAACTGGAGGATATTGATGAACCCACGGCACCTTTTGGGCTGCTCAAGGTGCATCCTGACAACAACCGCATAACTGAGGCTCGTCTCCCTATCACCCCTGATCTGGCCAAAGCCATTCGCACGCAGGCGCGTCGTTTAGGCGTCAGCCCCAGTGTGCTGTTTCACGTAGCATGGGCACAAGTGCTGGCACAGACCAGTGGCCACGATGACGTGGTGTTTGGCTCCGTGCTATCGGGACGTCTGCAAGGTGGTGCCGGGGCGAACCAAATACTGGGCATGTTTATTAACACCCTGCCCCTGCGCATCTCGCTGGATGGACACACGGTACAAGACATCGTGCAGGATACCTATCACAATCTGACCGCCTTGCTGGAGCATGAACAAGCCCCATTAGTGCTGGCACAACAGTGCAGTGGTGTGGAGCAACCCATGCCGCTGTTCAGTACCTTACTGAATTATCGTCATAGCGCTTTAAATGCAACAGAAGAGGTTGATGCCACTTGGACAGGCATACGTATTTTGTCCGCAGAAGAGAGCACTAACTATCCTATCTCCTTATCAGTCGATGATTTAGGGGACGATTTCCTACTCACTACCTTGACCATAACCGAAATTACGCCAGAACGCATCAACGCCTATCTGGCGACAGCTATCCGCGGTTTGGTCGATGCCTTGGTTCACAACCCGCAACAAGCAATACGGGATATCGCCATCTTACCGGCGGCGGAGCGGCAACAACTGTTGGTGGACTTCAATGCCACTCAAATGGATTTACCACAAGAGGTGTTTATCCACCTGCTGTTTGAAGCGCAGGCCGCACAATGTCCCGACGCGATCGCTGTCGTCTATCAAGACCAGACGCTGAGCTATGGTGAATTAAACCGCCGTGCCAATCAGTTAGCCCATCACCTGATTGGGCTGGGGGTACGTCCCGATGATCGGGTTGCCATTTGTGTCGAACGCAGCCCGGAAATGGTGATTGGCCTGCTGGCTGTCCTTAAGGCGGGAGGGGCTTATGTCCCGCTTTCCCCCACTTATCCGCCCGAACGGCTGGCCTATGTGCTGGATGATGCGACACCAGTGGTATTACTGACCCAGACGTCACTACTTGACAAGCTAGGCAACCGCCTGCCGCTTGTGTTACTTGATGATCTGGTTTTCGACAAGGGTATGGAAGATAACCCTGATCCACAAACGCTAGGGCTGGCTCCACATCATCTGGCCTATGTGATTTATACCTCTGGCTCAACGGGTCAACCCAAAGGCGTCATGGTTGAACACGCCGGGTTCAGAAATTACCTGCAATGGGGGCTGAGTTATTATGTTACGACCAGACCGACCGACAGTATCGTGTCATCCCCGTTTGCGTTTGATGCCACCGTCTCCAGCCTTTATTTACCCCTGCTGTGTGGCGGCAAACTACACCTTATCCGTGAAGGTCAGACGCTGACTGAATTGGTGCCCGCATTGTTATCCCCCTCAATGGCACCCACCACTCTGGTTAATGTCACCCCAACCCATTTCGCGGCAATAGGTAAGGGATTACTGACAGAAAAACGGACGTGTCCTGCCCGTTGCTTCATCGTCGGCGGGGAGGCACTTCCTCAATCCGTCGTCACACTTTGGCGTGATCTGTCACCGGGATCACGCATTATCAACGAATATGGCCCCACTGAAACGGTGGTGGGTTGCATCACGTTTGATACCCGTCATCAGGCAAGTATTGTTGACAACATTCCCATCGGAAAACCGATCGCCAATACCCAGATTTATATCCTGGATGCCCAGGGACAGCCAGTGCCTCTTGGGGTGAACGGTGAGATTTACATTGGCGGTGCGGGTGTGTCCCGCGGTTACTTCAACCGGCCGGAACTGACGGCAGAACGTTTTATTCCCGATCCTTTTTCAACCGCGCCAAATGCCCGCCTGTACAAGACCGGTGACCTCGGTCGTTGGCTGCCCGATGGCAATATCGAATACCTTGGCCGCAATGATTTTCAGGTCAAGATACGTGGTTTCCGCATTGAACTGGGCGAAATTGAAAACCGGCTGGTTGACTGTGAAGGCGTCAGGGAAGCGGTAGTGATCGCCCGCGAAGAGGAAAACGGCGATAAGCGTCTGGTGGCTTACCTTATTCCACAACCGGACGTCACACTCAACCCCACTGAACTGCGCGAACAATTGAGTGCCAGTTTAATGGAATACATGCTCCCCAGCGCCTTTGTCACGCTGGCGTCTTTCCCTCTGACTCCCAATGGCAAACTGGATCGCAAGGCCCTGCCAGCACCGGATTTATCGGCAGTGGTAGCGCAAGATTATGTCGCTCCGGTGGGCGAAATAGAAATCACCTTAGCCCAGATTTGGCAAGCATTGTTAGGCTTAGAACGCGTGGGGCGTCATGATCATTTCTTTGAACTTGGCGGCCATTCCCTGCTTGCTATCCAACTCGTCACACAGATACACCAAAAGTTAGCCCGGGATTTGTCACTACAGCAACTTTTTGACCAACCCGTTTTGATGCATTTAGCACAAACGCTCACTGGTGCTTCGGCAATGGCGCAGATCGTGATCCCCGTTGTTGATCGCAGCCAGCCGTTGCCCCTGTCCTTTGCTCAACAAAGGCTCTGGTTCCTCGGCCAACTCGATCCGGCGGCCAGCCTGGCTTATCATATTCCTGTGGCATTGCGCCTGACAGGGGCGCTTCATCGTTCGGCCTTAACCGGTGCATTCAACCAATTAATCACCCGCCATGAAAACTTGCGTACCCGCTTTGTGCTGGTTGACGGCCAACCTTGCCAGCACATTGATCCGGCGGATATTGGCTTCACCCTGCCTTACCAAGATCTGCGCCTATTGGCACCGCAAGCACAAGATAGTCGCATTGCGGAATTAACGGCACTCGAAGCACAGACGCCTTTTGACTTCACCCAAGAACAGCTGATCCGCGGTCACTTGCTGCAATTGGCAGACGAAGAACATGTCTTGTTGCTCACGCAGCATCATATTATTTCTGATGGCTGGTCCATTGGTGTGCTGATCCATGAACTCAGTGTTTTTTACCGTGCCATCCTTGATGGTCAAGATACGCCTTTACCGCCACTGCCCATTCAGTATGCTGATTATACCGTCTGGCAACGTCATTGGCTGCAAGAGGGCGCACTCACGACACAACGTGATTTCTGGTGCACCCAACTGGCAGGAACGCCTGCCTTACTGACGCTCCCGACCGACCGGCCACGCCCGGCAGTACAATCCTTTGTTGGCAGCCGAGTTCCTGTATACGTTAATGCCGATTTATTGGACTCACTGAAAAAACTGGGACTACGCCATCACTCAACGTTGTTTATGACGGTGCTCAGTGCCTGGAGCCTCGTGCTAGCCCGGCTCAGTGGTCAAGATGATATCGTGATCGGCACACCGGTTGCTAATCGTCCGCACCATGAGTTTGAAGGGCTAATCGGTTTCTTCGTTAATACGCTGGCTTTACGCATCACCTTCAATGATGATCTCAGTGTGGCCGATCTGCTTGCCCAAGTTCGGGAGCGGGCGCTGGCCGCTTATGCCCATCAAGATTTGCCCTTTGAGCAGGTAGTTGAAGCGCTACAACCCGAACGCAATCTCAGCTATAGCCCGATTTTTCAGGTGATGTTGGCCTTAAATAACACCCCTGCCCAGTCGCTGGCATTTCCTGATGTCCAATGCGCGCCAATTGAACAAATGCACCCCAGCGCTCACTTTGATTTGACCTTGTCATTGACCGAAACCGAAACTGGTCTGATTGGTGAGCTGGAATATGTCACCGATTTATTCGACACCGTAACTGTTGAACGCATAGCCGGTTATTTCAACAATGTGCTGACCGCCATGGTGGCAGATGAAACACAACGGATTGCCACGTTGCCAATGCTGCCCGCATCAGAACGGCAACAATTGCTGGTGGGCTTCAATGCCACTCAGGTGGACTTCCCACAAGACGCGTTGATCCACCAGCAATTTGAAGCGCAGGCAGCACGGTGTCCTCAAGCGAACGCCGTTGTTTTTGGGGAACAAACGATCAGCTATGGTGAGTTAAACCGCCGTGCCAATCAGTTAGCCCATTACCTGATTGCGCTGGGCGTGCGTCCGGATGATCGAATCGCCATCTGTGTCGAACGCAGTTTGGAGATGGTGGTGGGATTACTGGGTATTCTTAAGGCAGGGGCAGCTTATGTGCCGCTCGATCCGGCCTATCCGGCCGAACGGCTGGCCTATATGTTGGATGATGCTTCTCCCGTGGCGTTGCTTACCCAAGTGTCGTTAGTTGGGACACTCAGCAGCGACCTGCCTACCGTGCTGCTTGACACCGTCTCTCTCGATACCTGCGCAATCAGTGATCCTGATGCCTGTGCACTGGGGTTAACTCCACACCATCTGGCCTATGTTATCTACACCTCTGGCTCCACGGGTCAGCCCAAAGGCGTGATGGTTGAGCACCGTGGGCTGTACAACCTCACTCAGGCACAAATTGAGGCATTCCATATCACAGCCAATACCCGTCTATTGCAATTTGCTTCTTTCAGCTTTGATGCCTGTATCTCTGAAATTGCTACTACACTGTGCCAAGGAGCCTGTCTTGTCCTGGCATCCCGTGAAGCGCTATTACCCGGTGAAGCGCTGATGAATACCTTGAAAACTCAGGCGATCACGCATGTCACCCTACCACCCGTGGCCGCCAGTGCCTTAACGCCGGATGCTGGATTACCCAACCTGACCACTCTGGTGCTGGCCGGTGAGGCTTGCTCATCGTCGTTGATCAAGCGTTGGGCAACAGAGCAGCGGATCATTATCAATGCTTATGGGCCGACGGAATCCACTGTTTGTGCAACTCTCACCCCATGTGATCCCCAGGATGAAAGAGTCCCACCGATAGGCCGGCCTATCGCGAATACACAAATTTATATTCTGGATACACAAGGTCAACCCGTTCCGCTTGGTGTGACGGGCGAAATTTATATTGGCGGGTTGGGTATTGCCCGCGGTTATCTGAATCGCCCTGAACTCACCGTTGAACGCTTCCTGGCCGATCCGTTCTCTTCACAGCCCGATGCCCGCATGTACAAAACTGGCGATCTCGGCCGTTGGCTGCCCGATGGTAATATCGAATACCTCGGCCGCAATGATTTTCAGGTCAAGTTGCGCGGCTTCCGTATCGAACTGGGGGAAATCGAGGCTCGGCTCATGCAGTGTCACGGTGTGCGTGAGGCGGTAGTGCTAGCCCGCGAAGATGAACCCGGCCAGAAACGGTTGGTTGCTTATCTGCGGCCGCTGGAGGGAATTGAACCCGTCCCCACTGAACTACGCCAGCAACTCGCTCAATACCTCGCTGACTATATGCTACCCAGCGCCTTTGTCATTTTAGAGACTTTCCCGCTCACCCCTAACGGTAAACTCGACCGTCAAGCCCTGCCTGCTCCTGATTTATCGGCGGTTGCCACTCGCAGCTACGAAACTCCTATAGGTGAGACAGAAATCGCCTTAGCCCAAATTTGGCAAAAACTTCTGGGGTTGAAACAGGTCAGCCGCCATGACCATTTCTTTGAACTTGGCGGCCATTCGCTGATGATTGTCAGTCTGATCGAAGAGCTGCGCAAGCTGGGCTGGCAACTTGATGTTCGCAGTGTTTTTGTTGCTCCGATCCTCGTTGATATGGCACAAGCTATCCAGCGAGAGGCCAGCATATTTGTCGTACCACCCAATCATATCCCCAAAGATTGTACGGCTATCACGCCCGATATGCTGCCTTTAATCACGCTCTCCCAAGTTGAGATTGATACCCTCGTTGAGCAGATCCCCAGCGGCGCAGGCAATGTACAGGATATCTATCCACTGGCGCCGTTACAGGAAGGCATCCTGTTCCACCATCTGCTACAAACCCAGGGGGATAATTATCTGCAACAAAGCTTACTCGCTTTCAATACCCGTGATCGTCTCGACAGCTTCCTGAAAGCCTTACAGCAAGTTATTAACCGCCATGATATCCTGCGCACGGCAATTTATTGGCAAGGACTGGAACAGCCAGTGCAGGTGGTCTGGCGCCAGGCACAACTGACTATCCGTGAATTCCCCGCTGCCACGACGGACGATATTCCAGCACAATTACTGGCTCACACCGATCCCCGCCAGCACCGCATCAATTTGAACCAGGCGCCCCTCTTTGCCACCGATATCGCCCATGATCCGGCACAAGATGAATGGTTACTGGCGCTGCGCTTCCATCATCTGGTCAGTGACCATCTGACACTGGAGCTGATTTTTGCGGAAATTGCGCTTATCTTGCAGGCAAAGACAGAGAAGTTGCCACCGATATCGCCTTACCGCAACTTTATCGCCCAAACCTTGAATACGCCAACCGCCGAGCATGAAGCTTATTTCCGCGCCCAACTGGCGGATATTGACGAACCCACTGCGCCGTTTGGGGTACTGAATGTCAAAATTGGCAACGACCTTGTCACTAAAGCGCATCTCGCTATCGCACCGGATCTGGCTAAAGCCATTCGTACGCAGGCGCGTCGTTTCGGTGTCAGCCCCAGTGTGTTGTTCCATATTGCGTGGGCACAGGTGCTGGCACAGACCAGCGGCCACGATGACGTGGTGTTTGGTTCCGTGCTGCTGGGTCGGTTGCAAGGCGGTGCGGGAGCGGATCAAATACTGGGGATGTTTATCAATACCCTGCCCTTGCGTATTTCTCTGGACGGGCGCACGGTACAAGACATTGTGCAGGAAACTTATCACAACCTGACCGCCTTGCTGGAGCATGAGCAAGCCCCATTAGTGTTGGCACAACAGTGCAGTGGCGTGGAGCAACCCATGCCGCTGTTTAGCACCTTACTGAATTATCGTCACAGCTTTTCGAATGGAACGGAAGCAGGGGAAACCGAGGCGGCTGAGAACACTTGGGCAGGTATACGTGTTTTGTCGGCAGAAGAGCGGACTAATTATCCTATCTCCTTATCAATCGATGATTTAGGGGAGGATTTCCAATTAACGGCTCTAACCATCACTGAAATTGCACCAGAACAAATCAACGCTTATCTGGCGACGGCTATCAGCGGCTTGATAAATGCCCTGATTCACAATCCGCAACAAGCGATCCGGGATATTTCCATCTTACCGGCAGCAGAGCAGCAACAAATGCTGACCGATTTCAACGCCACCCAAGTTGATTTCCCACAAGCAACGTTGATTCACCAACTCATTGAGGCACAGGCCGCACAGCATCCTGATGCTCTTGCTGTCATCTACGAAGACCAGACACTGAGTTATGGTGAATTAAACCATCGCGCCAATCAGTTGGCCCATTATCTGATTGCGCTGGGCGTGCGGCCGGATGATCGGGTCGCCCTCTGTACTGAGCGCAGTTTGGAGATGGTGGTTGGCTTACTGGCTGTCCTCAAAGCCGGCGGCGCTTATGTGCCACTCGATCCCGCTTATCCGGCTGAACGGTTGGTCTATATGCTGGAAGATGCCGCCCCCGTGGCTTTATTGACCCAATCAGGGCTGGCCCAGTCAGAATGGCTCGCTCAGATTGATACCTTGCCAACCCTCTTGCTGGATGACCATGAACCGCGCCTGGCACTACAATCCGCTGATAATCCAGATGCACAAACACTGGGTTTGGCATCACACCATCTGGCTTATGTTATTTATACTTCTGGTTCAACCGGGCAACCGAAAGGGGTGATGATTGAACACCAAAGCCTGTGCAATTTGATAGCCACCCAGCAACATACCCTGTCACTCACCACCGACAGTCGCGTCTTACAGTTTGCCTCAAACAGCTTCGATGCCAGTGTCTGGGAATGTTGTATGGCTTTAATGGCGGGTGCTCGTCTCTATCTGGCCAAACGAACCCATTTGTTGCCGGGAGCCATACTGTCCAGTTACTTAACAGACCAGGCCATCAGCCATGTTCTCTTGTCACCGACTGCGTTGGCTGCAATGGATTCCCTGCCCGATACCTTGCAAACCCTACTGGTAGGGGGAGAGGCTTGTCCGCCAACCCTGGTCAAACGCTGGTCACCCGGGCGGCAAATGCTTAATGCCTATGGGCCAACGGAAACCACGATCTGTGCCACACTCTACCCTTGTACCTCTTCCGATGAGAGTGCAACAGATAATCCGCCACCGATTGGCCGCCCGATCGCCAATACCCGAATTTATATTCTGGATCCACACGGCCAGCCCGTTCCTCGTGGTGTGGCAGGGGAAATTTATATTGCCGGTGCCGGTGTGGCGCGCGGTTATCTGAACCGACCTGAACTCACCGCCGAGCGCTTCCTGCCCGATCCGTTCTCTTCGCAACCCGATGCCCGCATGTACAAAACTGGCGACCTCGGCCGCTGGCTGCCGGATGGCAATATTGAATACCTTGGCCGTAATGATTTTCAGGTCAAGCTGCGTGGCTTCCGTATCGAACTGGGGGAAATCGAAACCCGACTCAGCCAATGTGATGGTGTGCGCGAAGCAATTGTGTTGGCGCGCGAAGATGAACCCGGCCAGAAACGGCTGGTCGCTTACCTGTTACCGCAGGAAGGGGTTGAATTAGCACCCGGCGGAGCTGCGCCAGCAACTCACCCAACATCTTGCTGACTATATGTTGCCCAGTGCCTTTGTCACGCTCACGGATTTCCCCCTGACCCCCAATGGCAAACTTGACCGTCAGGCCCTGCCTGCGCCGGATCTGGCGGCTGTGGTCACCCAAGGTTACGAACCGCCACAAGGTGGAATAGAAACCGCGTTGGCGCAAATCTGGCAAGACCTGCTAGGACTGGAGCGTGTCAGTCGCTACGACCACTTCTTCGAACTCGGCGGCCACTCGCTGATGGTCGTCAGACTGATAACCCGCATACAAGACAGATTCTTGGTCAATATCCCTCTGACGGCGTTATTCGTCCCCCACATTAATGGAGCAAGCCAACGTCATTCTCTCAGCGCAAATGAATGTCGTAGGGGGAAACGAACTTGAGTCCATCCAAGACGATCTTGACTCACTGTCAGCAGAAGAATTGATGGCCATTTTAAGCGGGAAAGAGACCCGTGGAGGCAGTAAATAATGACGAAGATCAATATGAATATCGATGAGTTGAAACGTGCGGTTCTGGAGAAAAAACTTGAAGAACAACTGAAAGCCCGCGAGGGGCAACAGCAGCCAACCTTCATCAAACCCGCGGACAGGCATCACCCCCTGCCACTTTCTTTTGCCCAGCAGCGGCTGTGGTTTATCAGCCAGCTCGATCCGGCAGCCAGCCAGGCTTATCATCTGCCAGTGTCATTACGCCTCACTGGCCAGCTAAACTACCCTGTGCTGAAAGCAGCATTGGATCGCCTGATTGCCCGTCATGAAAGCCTGCGTACCCGTTTTGTTCTGGTAGCAGGCCAGCCCCGCCAGCATATCGATCCGGCTGATATCGGTTTTGCCCTGTCCTGCCACGACCTGCGCCTGCTCGATCCCGTCTTGCGTACCCAGCGTGTTGCCGAACTCGCCGATAGCGAGGCACAGGCGCCCTTCGATTTTGCCCAAGGCCCGCTGATCCGTGGACAACTACTGCAACTGGCCGACGACGAACATGTGCTGTTGCTGACCCTGCATCACATTATCACTGACGGCTGGTCTGTCGGTGTGTTGGTGCAAGAACTGGTCACCTTTTACCGTGCAGCCCTTGACGGCCAGCCTGATCCTTTGCCTCCCCTGCCGATCCAGTATGCTGATTATGCGGTCTGGCAACAGGAGCAGTTACAAGGCATGGCCTTCACTAAACAACGTGATTTCTGGTGCACCCAGCTTGCTGACGCGCCGGCCTTACTCACCCTCCCAACCGACCGGCCACGTCCGGCAGTACAAACCTATGCGGGCAACCAAGTGCCAGTGCACATTGATGCAAACTTATTGGCTTCACTGAAGGAACTTGGACAGCGTCATCATACTACCTTGTTTATGACGGTGCTCAGTGCCTGGAGTCTGGTACTGGCTCGGCTTAGTGGGCAGAATGATATTGTTATTGGCACCCCCGTCGCTAACCGTCCACACCAGGAACTGGAAGGGTTGATGGGATTCTTTGTTAATACGCTGGCCTTGCGCATTACCTTCAATGATGATCTCAGTGTGGCCGATTTACTGGCCCAGGTGCGGGAGCGGGCGCTGGCCGCCTATAGCCATCAGGATCTGCCCTTCGAGCAGGTGGTGGAAGCGCTCCAGCCGGAACGCAGTTTAAGCTACAATCCGCTCTTTCAGGTGATGCTGGCCTTAAACAACACCCCAGCCCAAGAGTTGACCCTGCCGGGGTTGCAACTGACGACGATTACCCAGAAGCATTATAGTGCACATTTTGACTTAACCTTATCACTGAGTGAAACCGAGGCCGGTCTGGTTGGTGAGCTGGAATATGCCACCGATTTATTCGATGCCGCTACCGTTGAGCGGATAGTCGGTTATTTCAACAACGTGCTGGCTGCAATAGTGGCGGATGACACCCAACGCATTGCCACGTTGCCCCTGCTGCCCACCTCAGAACGGCAACAACTGCTGGTGGACTTTAATGCCACTCAGGCCGATTTCCCGCAAAACGCGTTGATTCACTCGCTGTTTGAAGCCCAGGCGGCACAGCATCCCGACCGCATTGCGGTCATCTATGAAGAGCAGACCCTGAGCTACAGTGAGTTAAATCATCGGGCTAACCAGTTGGCCCATTACTTGATGACTGTCGGCGTGCGGCCGGATGATCGGGTGGCGATGTGTGCTGAACGCAGTCTGGACGCCATCGTGGGTTTGCTGGGCATCCTTAAGGCCGGTGGCGCCTATGTGCCGCTCGATCCAACTTATCCCACCGACCGGCTGGCTTATATGCTGGACGATGCCGCCCCGGTGGTGTTACTCACCCAGACCGCACAATGCGACAGACTGCGCGACAGCGTCCCTGCAACGGTGCCGGTCATCGTGCTTGATGACACAGAAGCGTTGCTGGAAACCCAGCCAACGCACAACCCGCAAGCCCAGACATTGGGGCTGACATCACGCCATCTGGCTTATGTGATTTACACCTCCGGCTCGACGGGACAACCCAAAGGCGTGATGGTCGAACATCGCAATGTCCTGCGTCTTATCATTAACAGTGGCTTTGCTGAGATTGGCCCTGACGACTGTATTGCCCATTGCGCCAATGTTTCATTTGACGCCGCCACCTGGGAAATATGGGCGGGGCTGGTGCATGGGGCGCGTATTGTGCTTATCCCGGAAAAAGTCTTGCTCCAGCCCACACAGTTTGGTCAGTGTCTGTCATCGGAAGGGGTCACTGCCCTGTTCCTGACCACCGCTTTGTTTAACCAATACGCGGAACTCATTGGGCCATCCCTCTCTGGCTTACGTTATGTCCTGTTCGGCGGTGAGCAGGCGGATAACCGCCCGGCTATTCGTCTCAGAACCGAGCATCCCCCCAGACACTTACTGCATGTGTATGGGCCAACCGAGACAACCACGTTTGCCACCACCTATGAAATTCCTGTTATGGAAAACGAGGGTGTTGAAGGTAAAAACAGAAAAATCCCCATAGGTCACCCCATCGCGAATACCCAAATTTATATTTTGGATACGCAGGGTCAACCCGTTCCTATCGGGGTAGCAGGTGAAATCCATATTGCCGGTGACGGCGTAGCCCGCGGTTACCTCAATCGCCCTGAACTGACCGCCGAACGCTTCCTGCCCGATCCGTTTTCTTCAGAGCCCGATGCCCGGATGTACAAAACCGGCGACCTGGCTCGCTGGCTGCCCGATGGCAATATTGAATACCTTGGCCGCAATGACTTTCAGGTCAAGTTACGGGGTTTCCGTATCGAACTGGGGGAAATCGAAGCCAGGCTCACCCAGTGTGACGGCGTACGCGAAGCGGTCGTGCTGGCGCGCGAAGATGAGCCAGGCCAGAAAAAGCTGGTGGCCTATCTGCGGCCACAAGAGGGGGTTGAACTGGTGCCGGCTGAACTGCGCCAGCAACTGACCCAGCATCTTGCTGAATACATGTTGCCCAGTGCGTTTGTCATGTTAGACACGTTCCCGCTCACCCCCAATGGCAAACTTAACCGTCAGGCGCTGCCGGCACCGGATTTATCGGCCGTCGTCGCCCGCATCTATGCCGCGCCCGTTGGTGAGAAAGAAATCGCCCTGGCACAGATTTGGCAAAAACTCTTAGATCTGAAACAAGTCAGCCGCCATGACCATTTCTTTGAACTCGGCGGCCATTCGTTGATGATTGTCAACCTGGTTGAAGAACTGCGCAATTTGGGCTGGCTGCTCGATGTCCGCAGCGTGTTCGCCTCTCCTGTCCTCACTGATATGGCCCAGACTATCCAGCATGACACCCAGGCTTTCGTGGTGCCACCCAACCTGATCCCGGAAGATTGTACGGCCATTACCCCCGATATGTTGCCATTGGTTTCGCTTTCCCAAGCCGAGATCGATGCCATCGTTGATACCGTTTCCGGTGGAGCCTGTAATGTACAGGATATTTATCCATTATCTCCGTTGCAGGAAGGGATCCTGTTCCATCATCTGTTACAAACACAGGGAGATAATTATCTGCTGCGAAGTTTACTCGCTTTCGATACCCGTGATCGCCTCGATAGCTTTCTAACGGCCTTGCAACAGGTTATCAACCGCCATGATATCCTGCGCACCGCTATCTTCTGGCAAGGATTGGAGCGACCGGTTCAAGTAGTTTGGCGTCAAGCACAACTGGATATTAAGATTTTTACCCCAACTGCTGCGCAAGATGATATTTCAGCACAGTTGCAGGCTTACACCGATCCGCGTCAGCACCGTATCAATCTGAATCATGCCCCACTGTTTACCGCCGATATCGCCCATGATCCGCTACAGGATGAATGGCTGTTGGCCCTGCGTTTCCATCATCTGGTCAGTGACCATCTGACACTGGAGATTATTTTAACGGAAATTGCCCAAATCCTACGGGGCAATGCAAAAACACTGCCCACCATGCTGCCCTACCGCAATTTTATTGCCCAAACATTAAGTGTGCCAGTAGCCGAACATGAAGCCTATTTCCGTGATCAACTGGCGGATATTGATGAACCCACTACCCCTTTCGGCATACTTAACGTACCCAGCGATAATAGCGCCATCAACAAACACCGTCTCCCGCTTAACCCTACGTTAGCGAAGGCAATTCGCTCTCAAGCGCGTCGGCTGGGAATCAGTCCCAGTGTGTTGTTCCATGTCGCCTGGGCGCAGGTATTGGCCCACACCAGCGGCCGCGATGATGTGGTATTTGGCTCCGTGCTACTGGGTCGCCTGCAAGGCGGCGCGGGGGCTGATCGCATACTGGGGATGTTTATCAACACCCTGCCCCTGCGTATCTCTCTGGACGGGCGCTCAGTACAAGACATCGTGCAGGAGACCTACCATAATCTGATCACCTTGCTGGAACATGAACAGGCACCGTTAGTGTTGGCACAACGGTGCAGTGGCGTGGAACAACCCATGCCGCTGTTCAGCTCCTTGCTCAATTATCGTCATAGCCCATCTGGCGAAACAGAGGCGGTTGATACCATTTGGACAGGCATACGGACGTTGTCCGCAGAGGAGCACACTAACTATCCCATCACCCTGTCAGTGGATGATTTAGGGAACGGCTTCCAACTCACGGCGCTGACTGTCAGTGAAATTGCACCGGAACGGATCACCACCTATCTGGCGACTGCCATCAGCGGTTTGATCGATGCCCTGGTTCACAATCCGCAACAGAAGATTCGGGATATACCTATCTTACCAGCGGCAGAGCGGCAACAACTGCTCACCGGTTTTAACGCCACTCAAGTTGATTTCCCACAAGAGACACTGCTCCATCAATTAATTGAAGCACAAGTGGCAAAAACACCCAATGCAACCGCCGTCGTTTGTGGCGATCAGCCTCTCAGCTATGAGGCATTGAACCGTCATGCTAATCGTCTGGCGCATCACCTGATTGAACAGGGTGTCCACCATGACGATCGGATAGCCATTTGTGCCGAACGCAGTCTGGAGATGGTGGTGGGGTTACTGGCTATCCTCAAGGCCGGTGGCGCTTATGTGCCACTCGATCCCGCTTATCCCACTGAGCGTTTGACCTATATGCTGGATGATGCGGCGCCGGTGGTTTTACTGACGCAGGCCACGTTATGCGATAAACTTGACAGCACCGTGCCGGTGATCTTGCTGGATAAGATCCTGAATAACCCTGGATCGTTTCTGGCCGCACAACCGGCTGACAACCCAGACGCACAGACGCTGGGGCTGACATCCCGTCATCTGGCCTATGTTATCTACACCTCTGGTTCCACGGGGCAGCCCAAAGGCGTGATGAATGAACACCGCGGTGTGGTTAACCGTTTACTCTGGGCACAGGAGACTTACCAATTAACCCCGCACGATCGCGTCTTACAAAAAACGCCGTTTAGTTTTGATGTTTCTGTTTGGGAATTCTTCCTTCCCCTGATGTCTGGTGCCCAATTAGTGATGGCTCGTCCCGGCGGCCACCAAGAACCACACTATTTATTGGAAGAGATAGAAAACCGTCACATCACGACGATCCATTTTGTGCCGTCCATGTTGCAAATTTTCCTCCATTACATTCCGGCCGGCCGCTGCCTTTCCCTGCGCCAAATTTTATGCAGTGGGGAAGCACTGCCTTATGCCTTGCAACAACACTGTCTGTCCCACTTGCCTCACAGTGCACTGCACAATTTATATGGCCCCACCGAGGCGGCTATTGATGTCACGGCCTGGCAGTGTGTGCCGGATTGCTATATCGGGCACGTGCCGATTGGACAGCCTATTGCCAATATCCAAATCCATATTCTGGATACCCACGGGAAAATCGTTCCAATGGGGGTGGCGGGGGAAATTTATATTGGCGGGGTGGGTGTCGCCCGCGGTTATCTGAATCGCCCTGAACTCACGGCTGAACGCTTCCTGCCCGATCCGTTCTCTTCAAAACCTGATGCCCGTCTGTATAAAACCGGCGACCTCGGCCGCTGGCTGTCCGATGGCAATATCGAATATCTTGGCCGCAATGATTTTCAGGTCAAACTACGGGGCTTCCGCATTGAACTGGGGGAAATCGAAGCCAAACTCAACCAATGTGACGGCGTGCGCGAGGCCGTGGTACTGGCTCGTGAAGATGAGCCAGGCCAGAAACGGCTGGTGGCCTATTTGCGCCCGTTAGAGGGGACTGAACTGGTTCCGGCTAAACTGCGTCAGCAACTGACTCAGCACCTCGCTGATTATATGCTGCCCAGCGCCTTTGTCACTTTAGCGACTTTCCCGCTCACCCCTAACGGTAAACTCGACCGCCAGGCTCTGCCAGCGCCCGATTTATCGGCGGTTGTTGCTCGCGGCTATGAAGCCCCTGTCGGTGAGACAGAAATCGCCTTAGCCCAAATCTGGCAAAAACTTTTGGGATTGAAACAGGTCAGCCGCCATGACCATTTCTTTGAACTCGGCGGCCATTCACTGATGATTGTCAGCCTAACCGAAGAGCTACGTAAGCTGGGCTGGCAACTCGATATTCGCAGCGTATTCTCCTCACCTGTCCTTACCGATATGGCTCAGGCTATCCAGCGTGAGGTCTGCGCCTTTGTCGTGCCACCCAACCGTATCCCCGAAGATTGTACGGCTATCACGCCCGATATGCTGCCTTTAGTCTCTCTTTCTCAGGCTGAGATCGATACCCTCGTTGAGCAGATCCCCGGTGGCGCAGGCAATGTACAGGATATCTATCCACTGGCTCCCTTGCAGGAAGGTATCCTGTTCCATCATTTGTTACAGGCACAAGGGGATAATTATCTGCTGCAAAGTTTACTTGCTTTTGATACCCGTGAGCGCCTGAATGCCTTTTTAGCGGCGCTGCAACACGTCATCGATCGGCATGATATCCTGCGCACCGCCGCTTATTGGCAAGATCTGGCACAACCGGTGCAAGTGGTCTGGCGCCAGGCACCACTGATTGTCCATGAGTTCATCCCTGCCTCGGCGGATGACATTCCAGCGCAGTTACTGGCTCACACCGATCCACGCCAGCACCGTATCAATTTGAACCAGGCTCCTCTCTTTACTGCTGATATCGCCCCTAATCCGGCACAAGATGAATGGTTGCTGGCGCTGCGCTTTCATCATCTGGTCAGTGACCATCTGACACTGGAGCTGATTTTTGCGGAAATTACGCTTATCTTGCAAGGCAAGACGGAGAAGCTGCCAACGGTACTGCCTTATCGTAATTTTATCGCACAAATTTTGAGCGCATCCACCACCGACCACGAGGCTTATTTCCGCGCCCAACTGGCTGATATTAATGAACCCACCGCACCCTTTGGGATACTTAAGGTACAAACTGACAACGACCTTATTACCGAGGGCCATCTCTCTATCGCACCGGATCTGGCCAAAGCCATCCGTACTCAGGCACGCCGTTTCGGTGTCAGCCCCAGTGTGTTGTTTCATGTTGCGTGGGCACAAGTGTTAGCACACACCAGCGGCCGGGATGATGTCGTGTTTGGCTCCGTACTTCTGGGACGTTTGCAAGGTGGCGCGGGATCTGACCAAATATTGGGGATGTTTATCAATACGTTGCCCCTGCGTATATCTCTGGCTGGGCGCACGGTGCAAGACATCGTGCAAGATACCTATCACAACCTGACCACCTTGTTGGAGCATGAGCAGTCTCCATTGGTGCTGGCACAACAGTGCAGTGGCGTGGAGTTACCTATGCCGCTGTTCAGCACGTTGTTCAATTATCGTCATGGCCCTTCGAATGAAACGGCAGAGGGTGAAACCGAGGCAGTTGACACTACTTGGGCAGGCATACGTATTTTGACCGCAAAGGAACGCACTAACTATCCCATCACCCTGTCAGTGGATGATTTGGGGAACGGCTTCCAACTCACGGCGCTGACTGTCAGTGAAATTGCACCGGAACGGATCACCACCTATCTGGCAACTGCCATCAGCGGTTTGGTTGATGCCTTAATTCACAACCCGCAACAAGCGATCCGGGGTATCCCTATCTTACCGGCGGCAGAGCGGCAACAAGTGCTGGCAGATTTCAATACGACTCAAACCGATTTCCCACAAGAGGCGTTGATCCACCAATTGTTTGAGATGCAAACCGCCCAGCATCCCGAAGCGATTGCCGTTGTCTATGAAGACCAGACACTGAGCTATGGTGAGTTAAACCACCGCGCCAATCAGTTGGCCCATTATCTGATTGCATTGGGCGTGCATCCGGATGATCGGGTCGCCCTCTGTGCCGAGCGCAGCCTGGAGATGGTGGTCGGCTTGCTGGCTATCCTCAAAGCGGGCGGAGCTTATGTGCCACTTGATCCGGCCTACCCGTCCGAACGACTGGCCTATATGCAGGAAGATGCCGCTCCGGTGGCTTTACTGACCCAATCAGGGTTGGTCCAGTCAGAGTGGCTCGTTCAGTTTAACACCCTACCCACCGTCTTGCTGGATAACCCTGAACCGTGCCTGTCAACCCAACCCACCAGCAATCCAGACGCGCAGGCATTGGGTTTAGCATCACACCATCTGGCTTATGTTATTTATACTTCCGGTTCGACCGGTCAACCCAAAGGAGTGATGATTGAACACCAAAGCCTGTGCAACTTAATCACCACCCAGCAACATACGTTGGCACTCACCGTCAACAGTCGCGTTTTACAGTTTGCCTCAAACAGTTTCGATGCCTGTATTTGGGAATCTTGCATGGCCTTAATGGCGGGTGCTCGTCTCTATTTGGCCAAACGGGCTGATCTCTTGCCCGGAACCATACTGTCTCACTACTTAACCGAGCAGGCTATCAGCCATGTTCTCTTGTCACCCACTGCGTTAGCCGCGATGGATTCCCTGCCCGATACCTTGCAAACTTTGCTAGTGGGAGGCGAAGCCTGTCCACCAACCCTGGTCAAACGCTGGTCACCCGGGCGGCAAATGCTTAATGCCTATGGACCAACGGAAACCACGGTCTGTGCCACACTCTATCCCTGTGTTGCCACCGCAGAGGATAATCCACCACCGATTGGTCGTCCGATCGCCAATACCCGGATTTATATTCTGGATGCACACGGTCAGCCTGTTCCGCGCGGCGTAACGGGGGAAATTTATATTGCCGGTGCCGGTGTGGCGCGCGGTTATCTGAACCGGCCTGAACTCACCGCCGAGCGCTTCCTGACTGATCCCTTCGTTTCGCAACCAGGCGCCCGTATGTACAAAACCGGTGACCTCGGCCGCTGGCTACCGGATGGCAATATTGAATACCTTGGCCGCAATGATTTTCAGGTCAAGCTACGCGGGTTCCGCATTGAACTGGGAGAAATCGAAGCCAAACTGACGCAATGTGACGGGGTACGTGAGGCGGCGGTGATTGCCCGCGAAGATGAACCCGGCCAAAAACGACTGGTCGCTTACCTGTTACCGCAAGAAGGGAGTGAATTACTACCTGTGGAACTGCGCCAGCAACTCGCCCAATATCTTGCCGACTATATGCTGCCCAGTGCCTTTGTTACGTTAGACACGTTCCCGCTCACCCCTAACGGTAAACTCGACCGTCAGGCGTTACCTGTTCCCGATCAGTCCGCTTTCGCGGTGCGGGGCTATGAGTCTCCCATCGATAAGACCGAAATCACTTTGGCCAAAATCTGGCAAGATTTACTAGGACTGGAGAGGATTAGCCGTCATGACCATTTCTTTGAGCTTGGTGGACATTCACTGCTCGCGGTACAGTTGTTGAATCACATGCGCGAACAAAATATGCAGGTTTCATTGGCCACCCTGTTCGCCCATCCAACCTTATGTGATCTGGCCTTGACTATTAAGGAACCATTCGTCATGCCCGTATCCCCATTTGATGAAAATCCTGTCCCACTCAGTCCGGCAGGCACGTTGCGGCCTTTATTCTTAGTGCACGAAACTTCCGGCGATCCCTTGGTATATTCTCCTTTGGCTACCCTGTTACCCCCTGAACTTCCGGTCTACGCCTTACAGGCACTTGGTATTCATACATTGGAACATCCTCCAGAGTCGCTTGAAGCACTTGCCACCTGCCATATTCAGGCCATTCGCCACCTCCAACCACAAGGGCCTTATCGTCTGATGGGCTGGTCGATTGGCGGAGAGATTGCCTATGAAATAGCCCAACAATTAACCCGTGACGGTGAAACAGTCGAGTTTCTCGGCATGATCGATTCCTATAATCATTCCCACCAAGAGAATAGTGTACCCTCAATCACTGTCGAATCATCGGTAAACGAGGAAGCAAGACGAATAGAACTCATCATTCACACACTGTATACCCAAAAGATGATTGACGATGAGAAAGCGTTGGCAGAGCTGCGCCATCTCAGTAACGTGGAACAGGTACTTAATCACTGTATCGAACGCCAGTGGTTACCGACAGGTATCACACGCGAAGATATTCTTCTGCGTGTCTATACCGCCGAGATAATTTCACAGCTCGGTCGGAGGCATAGCGCGCAAAAATCCGCCTTACCAGTCCACCTCTATACGGCGGAGGAGTTAGTTAACAGCGACAGTTGGCACGGCTGGCATGGCATTGTCGGTCATGATTCAGTGCTCCACCCTATCGGCGGGACGCATTTTTCCATTATGCACCCGCCCCTGCTCAACCAAATCGTGGATTCAATCACTGAAAATTTACCGGATATGCCTTCCTTCGACCCACGGGTTATGATCCAGCAGGGCACGCCATCCGTATCGCCACTCTTTTGCCTGCCGGGTGCCGGCGCTAGCCCGTCCAGCCTGCTCGAACTGGCCCTATCGTTCCCACCACAACTTCCGGTATATGCTTTACAGGCACGTGGGTTCACGATTGAACGTCATTCCCCTTACCGCAGTGTTGAAGGCGCGGCTCGTGCCTATATCCAAAATATCCGGCAAATCCAACCTCATGGCTCTTATCACCTGCTAGGCCACTCTTTTGGCGGCTGGATTGCTTTTGAAATCGCCTTGCAATTGCAAGCGGAAGGAGAGCAGGTATCCGAGCTGATTCTTATCGATACCGATGAGCCTGACCAGCAAGGGAGTGCCCTCAAGTCAGTTGACCGTATTGAGACAATTATGGAGTTGATCGATATCTATAATATGATATTAAATCAGCCGCTTCCGCTCAGCAGGCAAGATTTTGCTAACCTGGCCGCGGATGAACAAATTCAGTATCTGCACAGTGCCCTGATCAAAGCAGGCCTTTTCCCGGCCAAAACACCAGTATCATTGTTGCAAGGGATTGTTCACGTTATGCAGGCTAATCTGAACACCCGTTATATTCCTCGTGATCGTTATGAGGGGCGTGTCCATCTGGTTAATGCCGAGGAAGGCGATAAGGATGAAAGGAGAACTCGTGAAACCCAATGGCGTCTTCTGGTGGCAGAACTCGATACGATCGTTGTGCCCGGCAATCATATGACCCTATTGTCTGCCCCCCATGTCGAGCAATGGGTAACCCGCTTATGGCAGAATATTGAGAAACTTAGTCAGTTGAATGGATGATCTGATATTTCGATCTCACTTCAAGCTTCAAGATACATATTGTTTCTCCCCCGCTTCGCGGGGGGAGTTAATAAGGCAGGCACCCTTGTAGGTTCCGAGCGTTTCTCCCCCGCTTCGCGGGGGAGAAATCACACGCATCCTGAAGTTAAATTGATATATAGCCAATAGATTTCAAACTGTCGTTTAAAATCAATAAATCGTTATTCAATCGGCTTGTTGTTCCAATTCTCTAACAAGTGGAATGACATTTTTGCCAAAATACTCTAGCTCTTCCTGCATATGCAAAAATCCAAGCAACATCAGGTTTACGCCAACTTTTTTATATTCAATAATTCGTTGGGCTATTTGTAATGGCGTGCCAATAAGGTTGGTTTTAAAGCCGTCATTATACTGCACAAGATCTTCAAAAGTTGATTTTGCCCAGTTCCCTTCTTTTTCTGGTGATGCATTTCCCGCATTTTGCACTTCATGATGGAAACTTTTCACCGCGTCAAAATCACTATTATCTAAAATATCCTGTAATACTGAGCGAGCTTCTTTCTCATTATCACGGGCAATAGCAAAACCATTAACGCCTATTTTTACCTGATGATGATTCAATAACGCCTTAGCTCTGATATCGTCGATTTGTTTTTGAATATATTCCACACTGCCGCCATTAGTAAAATACCAATCAGAAACGCGCGCAGCCATGTCTCTGGCAGCTCTGGAACTCCCTCCTTGAAAAATTTCCGGTAAGGGTGTCTGTGGCTTGGGGTTTAAAATATAATCATGAAAACGATAAAAATCACCAGAAAAACTGAACGCAGGTTGTGACCAGATCCCTTTCAAGCAACGAATAAATTCTTCAGAACGTAAATAGCGTTCTTCGTGATCCAACCACGGTTCACCAATCGCTTTAAATTCACCGCGAAACCAACCGCTAACAATATTAACCGCAATACGGGCGCCATAAAGCTGACTGATTGTTGCTATCTGTTTAGCGGCCAACACCGGTTTCCAGGGCCCAGGTAAAAGGGCAGCAATGATTTTCAATTTATTGGTTACCGAAAGCAGATCTTGCGAAAAAGTCATCGATTCATGCTGGTTTTCAGCACCATATCCAGCAGTAAATCTAATTTGGGTCAATGCGTAGTCAAAACCTACACTTTCGGCGATTTGAGCCAGACTGCGATTATAAGTATGATCCCAGTTGGTACGTTGCTGGATTTTACTTATAACCAATCCACCTGAAACATTTGGTACCCAATAAGCAAATTTAATGGGTTGAGAATTGAATTCAGCCATTAAACCTCCATGATTTGAAATCAGAATATAGAGCTACTTGGTAAGAGCGTTTATACCAATCCAACGTCAAGTTGCAGCTTGCAAATTATAAAACGCATCTTGCAAGACGATTGATATATCATCTTCAATGATTTTTATAGAACGATATAAAATGGGTTAGTCGATGGGCTTATTATTAGCAGGTCTCAATAAAAGTTATCATTTTATTTTAAATAATTTACAAAAGACATTATTCCTCTGTTTAAAGTCAATTGACAACGCTATGGTTATATACCAATCCAACCTCAAATTGCAGCTTAGCGGGAAGATATAAGACGCATCTTGAAAGGCGATTGGTATAGGGTTTTTATGAAAATTGTTCACTTAGCATATCCACTTAACCAAACGCTGATAACAAAAAATATTTGATAAAAATCCATACGATAACTTCGATTTTATTTGTAAAAAAATACACAAACTCGCTAATTTTATTAAGATTGAATTAATTTCAGAAGCCGGCAATATTACATAATGATAGTGATATTGATGTGTATAAATATTTTTTATTGATTGATTGGTCATAGCTCAAAAATAAAATCAAACAATACGGATAATATCCAGACAAATAGAAGCATTAAAATATTCTGTACAAAAAAATCAAAGAGGGATTATATGAAATCACGTGCTGCCGTCGCCTTTGGGCCAAACAAGCCACTCGAAATTATCGAAATTGATGTTGCTCCACCAAAAGCCGGTGAAGTAATGATAAAAATCAGCCATACAGGTGTCTGCCATACAGATGCCTTTACCCTTTCAGGTAGCGATCCTGAAGGCATATTCCCCGTTATCCTGGGGCATGAAGGTGCCGGTGTCGTTGTCGAAGTGGGTGAAGGTGTCACAAGTGTCAAACCCGGTGACCATGTCATTCCATTATATGCGGCAGAATGTGGTAAATGTGAGTTCTGTCAGTCTGGGAAAACAAACCTTTGCATCGCAGTCCGTGAAACACAAGGCAAGGGCCTCATGCCAGATGGCACAACACGCTTTTCTTACAATGGACAACCTGTCTATCACTACATGGGGTGTTCTACATTCAGTGAATACACTGTCGTTGCTGAAGTCTCCGTGGCAAAAATAAATCCAACGGCAAACCATGAACAAGTTTGCCTGTTGGGTTGTGGTGTCACTACGGGTATCGGTGCCGTACACAACACAGCCAAAGTGCAACCGGGAGATTCTGTTGCCGTTTTCGGACTGGGTGGGATTGGCCTGGCCGTTGTTCAGGGCGCTCGCCAGGCAAAAGCCAGACGCATTATTGCCATTGATACCAATCCAACTAAATTTGAACTTGCCAGACAATTTGGTGCCACTGATTGCCTCAATCCCAATGACTACGATAAACCTATCCAGCAGGTCATTCTGGAAATGACCCAATGGGGTGTTGATCATACTTTCGAATGTATCGGTAATGTCAATGTCATGCGTGCCGCTCTGGAATGTGCACACCGAGGATGGGGACAATCAGTCATCATCGGTGTCGCGGGTGCTGGACAAGAAATTTCCACCCGACCATTCCAACTTATTACCGGACGTACATGGAAAGGCACCGCTTTCGGGGGCGTAAAAGGACGCAGCCAGTTGCCGGGAATGGTGGAAAAAGCAATGAAAGGTGAAATCGAACTGGCACCTTTCGTTAGCCATACGATGCCTCTGGAATCCATTAATGAGGCTTTCGATCTGATGCATGAAGGTAAATCAATCCGAACAGTCATTTACTACTGATTCAGTTTGGATCGTTGACAGAAAACCGTGTTGCCAGCCAACACGGTATCTGACAAGTAACGCGATGCTCGACTTTTATGATGAGTTGAAATGACATAGCCGCTCCTTTATAACTTTAAGTCGTCAAAAATAGAGAAATAAAGGAACAAAAGGCTATGTCACAGCAAGATTTTATCATTTGGGTGTTTTGTTGGGTAGATGACAATTTAACGCAGTTACAGCAAGGTATGCGATTCAGAAGCCGGGGATATCCGCCTAAACTGAGCGATGCAGAAGCTATCACGATGGAAGTGGTGGGTGAATTTTTAGGGTTTTCAACAGATAAAGGCATTTGGACGTACTTTAATGGCCACTGGCGCGAATGGTTTCCGGGGCTGGGTTCACGCGCCAATTTCGCTAAACAGATTTCGAATCTTTGGGTTGTTAAACAACAACTGCAAGAAAAACTGGCGAGGTTATTGGGCGCGCTCGACAGGCCGGTACATATTATCGACGGATTTCCATTGCCCGTCTGTGGATTCAAAAGAGCAAAAGGCTGTGCCAACTTCAAAGGACAAGCCGATTATGGGTACTGCGCCGCCAAAAACGAAATTTACTACGGCTTCAAAGGACATCTCATGATAGACGAAACCGGCGTGGTAACCGGGTTTACACTGACGCCCGCCAGTGTCAGTGAGCGTGAAGCAATCTGGGATGTGCTCGGCTCGATAAAAGGCTGTTTGCTGGGTGATAAAGGGTATTTAGGCGTTGAATTTAAGCAGGAAATGAGGGTGGAGGGTATTGAAATGATTACCCCGGTGCGAGCCAATATGGATGATCCCCTCCCCAGAAAAACGAGAAGGATCATTAACGCCAAACGCCGTTTAATTGAAACCGTGATTGGTCAACTCGCCGGACAATTTGCTATCGAGAAGTGCTGGGCACGGGATTTGTGGCATTTGAGTAATCGAATTGCCAGAAAACTGCTTTCTCACACGTTGGGTATTTTTGCCAATGTTAAACAAGGTAAAAATCAACGCGACTGGCTTCAACAAGCCAACGTTATAGGGTGTTAAAGTCGAGCATCGCGTGACAAGTAATAAAATAATCACTGTAACAAATAATTTTAGAGAGGAAGTCATGGAAAGAATCGAACATCACGCCTGTTTTGGGGGATGGCAAGATGTCTATCAACATGAATCAAACGTTTTGGGTTGCCAGATGCGTTTCGCAATTTTCTTACCCCCTCAGATTAAAGAAAGAAAATTGCCTGTTCTTTACTGGCTTTCTGGTTTGACCTGCAACGAGCAAAATTTTATTACAAAATCAGGTGCTCAACGTTATGCTGCTGAACAGGGTATCGTTATTGTGGCTCCAGATACCAGCCCACGAGGGGATGAGGTTGCTGACGACCCCGTCTATGATCTTGGCAAAGGTGCTGGCTTTTATCTCAATGCATCGAAATATCCTTGGGTTTCACACTATCGTATGTATGATTATGTTGTTTCAGAACTCCCCAACCTGATTGAGACACACTTCAAAGTAACGAATATACGAGCAATCAGTGGGCACTCAATGGGCGGTCATGGCGCAATGACCATTGCATTGAAAAATCCAGGACGTTATTGCAGTGTGTCAGCATTTTCACCCATTGTGGCCCCTAGCCAGGTTCCATGGGGAATAAAAGCATTCTCAGCCTATCTTGGTGAAGATATATCAGATTGGAAACAATATGATACGGTGGAACTGATTAAGAATGCGAAAGAACCGCTTCCTATCTTGGTAGATCAAGGCCTCAATGACGACTTTTTGGATGAACAGTTACGCCCCCATTTGTTGCAAGATATTTGCGATGAAACCGGTTATCCAGTGACGATAAATCTTCGGCCAGGATATGATCATAGCTACTACTTTATCGCCAGCTTTATTGAAGATCATATCACTTATCATGCCAAAGCAATGCAAAAGTATACTGAGGAAAAAATGAGCCTCAAACCGAGATAAAACCACAATTTTCGTCTCCGGTATTATTTTGTCTCCCGCAAACTAGACCAATCTTGAGTTAAGTTTTTACATAAGTAAGGAGCAACGGCAAAAATACAATCTAGATGGGAACACCTTGGTAAAACACTCACCTTGAGGTATGAAGAACCATAGCGAGTGGCAAATTCTTTCATCGCCGTGGGAGAAAACAACTCATCCTTTTCAGCAACTAAAAAATGTGAAGGTAAAGACAAAGCAGCCAATTGTTTATCTGGATAGCGCGGCGTCAAGGCATTTGCCATATTGACGCTATAGCGCTCAACAAAACCATCCATAGATGCAAGTGCTTCTTCAGAAAAACGGAATTTAACGGCAAAAGTTTGCCCGCAAAACAGCCCCCTACTCAACGTATTTACGATAAACGGCCATCGGCTTATTTCAGCAAAAGGCGGGGCATCATCAGGCTGGCGTTTAAAGTTGGCAAACGGCCCTAGCTCACATGCCAGCATAAATAAGCCATCAACTTTATGTTGCGGGCGATGACGAGTGAAATAATTCAACAACATGCCTGCACCGCTAGAATGACCAAACAAATAGAGACGCGCCAGTGGGAAAAGACGCTTCATCTCCTGAAGCATAATATCTACATCACGCCAAATTCTCTCTGGATAATCCACCGTGCCTCTTACACCGTCAGATTGCCCATGGCCGCGAATATCTACCAGGCAAACGGCCACAGGAGCCATCGTGCTCAATTTCTGGGCGAAAATACCATAGCCAGCCTGACTGTTTACACCACCTCCATGATAGGCTATAACCACTCCCATCACTTGCTCCATAGATTGGTACAAATTATAACTCAGGCCTTCTACGCTTCCTGCAATACAGTTTGTCTCTCTACCTAATATATGAGTGTAATAAGTGATCTTGTCTATGTAGCCGCTAAAATCCATCAATCTGAACTCCTTCTCTATTTTAATTGGATGTTACTTCGCTTTTTTAACCTGTATCACCTGACTCTCAATACAGCCATCTTGCAACCGTGTTTTCAGCATATCACCTGCTTTCACTTGCTTAACCTGTCTCAGTAACTTTCCATCAGGAGCTTCACTAATACTGTAACCGCGGCTCAACGTTGCCAGCGGGCTAACAGCTTCCAGGTGTGAACAAGAAACCGCAAATTTTTCCCGATAACGCCCCAATTGCCGTTCAATGGCTTGTTTCAAACGAAAATCAAATTGCTGGATAGATTGGCTGTGACGCTGGATCCTCTTCTCAGGATGGATTTGCAGCAATCTCTGATTCAACTTCTCATATGAAATTGAATGCTGTTTTAGACAATGTGAAAAACTATCAATCAATTTTTGCCGTAATTCAGCTAAATGATTCTGCTGACGCGCCAGTTGTAAATCAGGACGTTGTTGCTGGAGGCGATGCTGCAATACATTAACTCTTTGTTGTTTTTGAGCAAAGAAATAATCCATTGCCATTTCCAGGCGTTGTTGCAGGGATTGTATTTGTCGCAATAACTCTATTTGATTGCGGCTAACTAACTCTGCTGCCGCAGAAGGTGTTGGCGCGCGTAAATCAGCGACAAAATCCGCAATAGTGACATCGGTTTCATGACCGACAGCACTAACAATGGGAATATGGCTTTGGAATATTGCCCGTGCCACGTGTTCATCATTGAAACACCACAAATCTTCCAAAGATCCGCCCCCTCGCCCGACAATCAAAACATCACACTCTTGTCGTACATTTGCTAGTTCGATTGCCCGAATAATCTGCAATGGCGCTTCGGCTCCCTGAACAGCCGTAGGATAAATGACAATTGGCAAGGCAGGATCACGGCGTTTCAGGATATGCAAAATATCATGCAGTGCTGCCCCACTGATGGAAGTGATAACACCGAGTCGTTTGGCCGGAGAAGGCAATGATTTTTTATGAATTTGATCGAACAAGCCTTCAGTAGAAAGCTTTTGCTTTAACATTTCAAACTGTTGTTGCAGCAAACCATCTCCGGCAGGCTGGATACTTTCTACAATCAGTTGATAGTCACCCCTAGGCTCATACAATGTGATTTGTGCCCGCACCAATACCTGCTGACCATTTTGTGGACGAAACGTTGCCCTCAAATTGTGGCTGCGAAACATGGCCGCACGAACTTGTGCTCGCTCATCTTTTAATGTGAAGTACCAATGCCCTGACGATGGCTGAGAAAAATTGGATATTTCGGCGGATAACCAAATTCTGCCCATTTCCAGCTCAAGCAACTGACGAACAGTCTGGTTTAAACGGCTAACGGAAAAAATTCCAGTATTGATTGGTAGTGACATGTGAGCTAGATCAAATTTTAAAACAATGACTTAATCGATTGATATTAATCCCATCATATTACTAATCAAGAATTTTTTTCAAAAAATGCTGGAGGCAACCGATTTCGGCCTGTATAATGCCGCGGCAATATTTTATCCCTCTTATTGCTCCATAGCCTGGTGAGATATTGCCCATGTTACGAATTAAAAAAGAAGCATTAACTTTTGACGATGTATTGTTGGTTCCTGCCCACTCAACAGTCTTGCCTAACACAGCAGATTTGTCCACTCAATTAACTTCCGCTATTCGCCTGAACATACCTATGCTTTCCGCAGCCATGGATACTGTGACGGAATCTTCACTGGCAATCGCACTGGCACAAGAAGGGGGCATTGGCTTCATTCATAAAAATATGTCAATTGAACGCCAAGCTGAAGAAGTCAGCCGCGTGAAGAAACATGAAAGCGGTGTGGTGACTGATCCTGTCACTGTCACGCCACAAACGACTCTGCGCGAAGTTCATGAACTGGCCAAACGTAATGGTTTTGCGGGTTACCCAGTGGTAACAGGAAAAAACGAACTAGTAGGTATCATTACTGGTCGTGATGTGCGCTTTGTGACTGATCTGGAACAACCTGTAACTGCGGTGATGACGCCTAAAGAGCGTTTGGTGACGGTAAAAGAAGGTGAAGCCCGTGAAGTGGTTTTGCAAAAAATGCACGAGCAACGTGTTGAAAAAGCGCTGGTTGTTGATGATAACTTCCACTTGCTTGGCTTGATTACCGTGAAAGATTTCCAGAAAGCAGAGCGTAAACCAAACGCATGTAAAGACGAACAAGGTCGCCTGCGGGTTGGCGCTGCGGTAGGCGCGGGTTCTGGCAACGAAGAACGTATTGACGCATTGGTTGCTGCGGGGGTAGATGTTCTGCTTATTGACTCCTCCCATGGCCATTCTGAAGGTGTATTGCAGCGTATTCGTGAAACTCGCGCTAAGTATCCTGATCTGCCCATCATCGGCGGTAACGTAGCGACAGGTGAAGGTGCCAAGGCACTAGTAGAAGCAGGTGTGAACGCCGTTAAGGTAGGTATCGGTCCTGGTTCTATTTGTACAACCCGTATCGTTACTGGTGTCGGTGTTCCTCAAATCACGGCCATTGCAGATGCAGTTGAAGCACTGAATGGCACTGGTATTCCTGTTATTGCAGACGGTGGTATCCGTTTCTCTGGTGACATTGCTAAAGCAATTGCGGCGGGTGCATCATGTGTGATGGTTGGTTCCATGCTGGCAGGAACAGAAGAATCTCCAGGTGAAATCGAACTTTACCAAGGCCGTTCTTTCAAATCTTATCGCGGCATGGGCTCTTTGGGCGCAATGTCCAAAGGCTCTTCAGATCGTTACTTCCAATCTGATAATGCGGCTGACAAACTGGTTCCTGAAGGTATTGAAGGTCGTGTGGCTTACAAGGGGCTGCTGAAAACCATCGTTCACCAGCAAATGGGCGGTTTACGTTCTTGTATGGGACTGACGGGTTGTGCAACCATTGATGAACTAAGAACTAAAGCCGAATTCGTTCGTATCAGTGGTGCAGGTATTCAGGAAAGCCACGTTCATGACGTGACAATCACCAAAGAATCACCAAACTATCGTTTAGGTCTGTAATTTTATTCAGAGTGGCTCATCATTGGGCCACTGACTTTTTTTATTTTTTAATCGCCACTTGTTTTTGGAATTCACCTCAAAATGACAACTAATATCCATCAGCATCGCATTCTGATCCTTGATTTTGGCTCGCAGTATACCCAGCTTATTGCTCGCCGCATTCGTGAAATCGGTGTTTATTGTGAACTTTGGACATGGAATGTCACTGAAGAACAAATTCGTGAATTTAATCCGAATGGTATTATCCTTTCTGGTGGACCAGAAAGTACGACTGAGCACAATAGCCCACGTGCGCCGGAGTATGTTTTCAATGCAGGTGTACCTGTGTTGGGTATTTGCTACGGTATGCAAACCATGTCTATGCAATTGGGCGGTCAAGTTTCCAACTCTGATGAGCGTGAATTTGGTTATGCGCAGGTTGAAATCAAGAATCATTGTGAACTATTCCGCGATATCCAAGATGCCCTGAGCGAAACCGGCAAACCACTGCTGGATGTATGGATGAGCCATGGTGACAAAGTAACGGCAATCCCTGCTGACTTTACAACCATTGCCAGCACAGATACTTGCCCGTTTGCTATCATGGCTAACGATGAAAAACGTTTTTATGGCGTACAGTTCCATCCTGAAGTCACCCATACTCACCAAGGCCTGAATATCCTGCAACGTTTTGTACTGGATATTTGTCAATGTGAAGCTTTGTGGACGCCTGCTTCTATCATCGATGATATCGTAGAACGTCTGCGTACGCAGATTGGTGATGACCATGTTATTTTGGCTCTGTCTGGCGGCGTGGATTCTTCGGTCACCGCACTGCTGTTGAACCGTGCAATTGGTAAGCGCTTAACTTGCGTTTTCGTCGATAATGGTTTGCTGCGTTTGAACGAAGCGGATCAAGTGATGGAGATGTTTGCAGGTAAATTTGACCTGAACATCGTGCATGTTAAAGCGGAAGAGCGCTTCCTGTCTGCACTGGCAGGCATTGATGAGCCAGAAGCTAAACGCAAAACTATCGGTCACGTATTTATTGATGTGTTTGACGAAGAAGCATCGAAACAAACTCAGGTGAAATGGTTGGCACAGGGCACGATTTATCCAGATGTCATCGAGTCCGCAGCATCTGCAACTGGCAACGCCCATGTGATTAAATCTCACCACAATGTTGGCGGCCTGCCAGAAGATATGAAACTGGGTTTGGTTGAACCACTGAAAGAATTGTTCAAAGACGAAGTACGCCGTATCGGTCTGGAATTAGGCCTGCCATATGACATGCTGTATCGCCATCCATTCCCAGGACCAGGCCTTGGTGTTCGCGTATTGGGCGAAGTGAAAAAAGAATATTGTGACCTGCTACGCCGTGCTGATGCTATCTTTATCGAAGAACTGCATAAGGCAGATCTGTACCATAAAGTCAGCCAGGCATTTACCGTATTCCTGCCAGTTCGTTCTGTGGGTGTTATGGGAGATGGCCGTAAATACGACTGGGTTGTATCCTTGCGTGCGGTAGAAACTATTGACTTTATGACCGCTCATTGGGCGCATCTGCCATATGACTTCTTGGGCCGTGTCTCGAACAGAATCATTAATGAAATTGATGGTATTTCACGAGTAGTCTATGACATCAGTGGTAAACCGCCAGCAACGATTGAGTGGGAATAAAATACCGTTTATCAGCAATAGTTGATAAAGGTTAAAAAACCAAGAGCCATCAGTAAGTTACTGGTGGCTTTTTTGTTTTCTATGGTTGCTAATGGTTGACAAGAACCGAAAAAAATGACGGTATAGGAGACGGTATCAAAATATAAATTATAAAATTAAGACACTGATACCGTCATAAATTTGCTGTCATTTGACGGTATCAGCATTGAGGTTATAGCATGCTGACCGATACAAAACTAAGAAGTTTAAAGCCACAAGACAAGCTTTATAAAGTGTCTGATCGAGATGGCTTATACGTTGCAGTGACAAAAAGTGGTGTTATTTCATTTAGATATGATTATCGTTTTAATGGAAGGAGAGAAACAGTTACTTTTGGTCGATACAGTGCTGACGGTATTACACTTGCAGAAGCAAGAGCTGAATTAATTGAAGCAAAAAGGCTACTAAACGCAGGTATATCGCCAGCTTCAAAGAAACGTGACGGTATTGAGAGTAAAAAAATAGGGACGGTATTCAAAGACTATACCGTCAATTTCCTTCGTGATGCTCAATATGCCGACTCTACAAGGGCCATGAAAGAAGCAATTATTGAAAAAGAAATCTATCCTGTATTCGGCAAGCTTCAACTAGAAGAGATCACTACACCACGGCTTAGAGCTTTGTGTGAAAAGATAAAGGATAGGGGAGCAAAAGCGACCGCATTACAAGTGCGTGAGATTATTGGCTCTGTTTTTACTTATGCCATAGATAGAGGTTATGAAATTACTAACCCAGCAGATGCAATAAAAGCATCTTCCATAGGGACTTTTCAGGCACGAGAAAGGGCAATGTCGCCGAAAGAAATCGGTATCTTATTTCGTGAACTAGAAAACTATAGTTGTTATCCAACCTTAAAATTGGCCGTTAAGTTTGTCTTGCTAACATTAGTCAGAAAGTCTGAGTTTATTCACGCTACATGGGATGAAATAGACTTTAAAAATAGGCAATGGGTGATCCCTAAAGGGCGAATGAAGGGGAGAAAAGAGCATGTTATTTATCTCTCTGACCAAGCAATGGATATCCTAACCGGTATGAAAGTTTGCGCGATGGGAAGCAATTACTTAATGCCTGGTCGATATGATATTAAAAAGCCACTTTCTAATGCTGCATTGAATAACGTGATTGATGGAACCGTAAAACGTATCAATGAAAAAGGTATTGAGTTCGAACCGGTTACTGTTCACGATTTACGACGTACAGCCAGCACGCTATTGCACGAAGCCGGTTATAACTCAGATTGGATAGAGAAATGTTTAGCACACGTTCAAAATGGCGTTAGAGCCGTTTATAACAAGGCTGAATATGCTGAACAGCGTAGGAAGATGTTACAAGAGTGGGCTGATATGGTGGATGAATGGATAAAAGAGAAAGATTAACGCTCGGTCATTCTTCGCCAAGTGTTTTATAAGCAAGTAGTGACGATAGATAAAGTACACCAACAACAGGCCAGATTGTGGAGTAAAACAGTCTGGTCACAATATCTTTTATATTGTCGCTTTCGTACTTAGACTCTGAAAATAGGTATCCAGCAAGCCATAAGTACACAGCTAATAATGTGAGTAAAATAATCATTAGCCGTTTTTCCTTTTGTACTGAGCATGATCATCACCACACTCTTTAGAGCAGTAAGCGCTGTTCTCTGTTACAGGCTCTTCACGACACCAGATACAAAACCCAGTTAAGCTTTTTACTGGTGGCTCTCTGTTTGCTAATGCGGTGTTGATTTGTAGGGCCGTTAAGTCATTAGCATCATCTGCGATATCAGGCATATTTATTCCTTACAAATAAAATGAGAGTTGATAAGTTCGATACTGTTGTTAGGACATTGATTGCCCCATGCATCCCAACCTTGTGACATGTCACGAGCAAATAGCTCAATGCGATTAACATCACCGTACAATTGTTCAAGACGGTTTTTTACTTCCCACGGCTTTTCGCTATGCTCACCTAAACAACTAAATACGATTTGTTTAACGCTAGCACTAATGCGCTGTAATCCATTGCCTCGAGTAGCGATTAAAACATCTTCACTATTGGCTCTGGTGTAGTTTCCCCCATTCATTTTTGTTTCAGCATCTAATAGTTCAAACAGGTCGTGATAATCAAATAACTCACTGTTTTGAATCGACTTATCAATTCGTTGCCATGCTAAAGGGTTAAACTTAACCCATGTAAAAGCTTTCATTGTGCGGACTTTAAAGCCCCAAGCTTCAGCTAATTTAATAGCCTCGAGTACAAATTTGCCTGTATACCATATGGCAAGAACTGCGTTATCAGATGCAATAGAATGAATAGGGATATGGGTTAAATCGAAGAGGGAAGTTGTCGGATAATGATTTTTAGCAGCACCGTTTGAAACTTTATTTTTGTAATCCCACGGAGGATCACAATAGATAAGGTCGTATTTTTTCATTTAACCTCCTTAAGAAAAGAGATCCCGTGCGTCTTATCATTTTTTCCTACACGTTGTACTGCTGTTGGTTTTTGGTCTGTTAGTGCTAAAATTTGTTTAACAGGTATTTGGGTTTCATTCCATTTGAACAGCAATGTTCCTCCAGGCCTAAGCACTCTAAATGCTTCACTAAACCCTTTACTTAAATCTTCTCTCCATGAGTCTTTATTTAACGAACCGTATTTTTTAAACATCCAACTATTTTTACCAACTCTAATTAAATGAGGTGGGTCAAATAGCACCTGATAAAAGGTATTATCTGGTAATGGAAGGTTTTTAAAATCAGAAATAATATCTGGTGTTATATTTAAAATTCTTCCATCACATAAAATATGTTCTTCAGCTCTAATGTCATTAAATAAAACTCGGTCGTCTTGTTTATCAAAATAAAACATACGAGAGCCACAACACATATCAAGTATCGGTTTCATTCTCTTCCTCTTTAATCATTACCAATAAACCATGACAGCTGTTGCTAAAAATGCACCCCGAACCCCTTTACTTGATTCATGGTAATATGCTGAATAACCAGGCTTGGGAACTGCTTTGAAATAACAAATAAATAAGCTTTCAAAATAGTAGATCACTTGAAGGGAACTCAGTCCAATTTTTGCGATCTGATTAATCGCCAAATCAAAAAAATCCCAAAATGGACTGAGTGATGCGAATCATAGCACCAATACCCCGAAATGAACGACGTCAGATGAAAAAATTTATTCATAAAACCCGAGATAAAGATTACGCCCGCCGACTCATGGCACTCTTGATGTTACATGAAGGTCAGACCGTTTCTTACATCGCCAGAACCCTTCATTGTTCACGTTCTTCCGTCCATCGTTGGATAAATTGGTTAACGTTATATGGGCTGGAAGGATTAAAAAGCTTACCGAGAGGAAGGCCTACTCGATGGAATTTAGCCCCGATTTTTAGCTTGTTGTCGTTCTTATTATCACACTCCCCGCAGGATTTTGACTGTTTGCGTTCACGCTGGAGTATTGAACTTATCACTCAGATAATCAATGAATTATTAGGGGTATCACTGTCGAAAAGTACGCTTTATCGTTACTTTTGTCAGGTGGGTATTGTCTGGCGAAGAGCGGCGCCTACTGTCAAAAAGCCTGATCCGGAGTATGACGAAAAAATGGCAAAAATCACCGAAGCCTTAGCCAACGCATCAGAGCAACATCTTGTTTTTTATGAAGATGAAGTCGATATCGATCTGAATCCTAAAATCGGGGCAGACTGGTGTCTAAAAGGACAACAAAAACGCGTGATGACACCGGGGAAAAACCAAAAGCACTACCTTGCAGGCTGCCTTGATGCCCGAACAGGTCAAGTGACTTATGTCGGTGGTATAAAGAAAAACGCTGATTTATTTATCAATATGTTAGAGAAAATTAATCGTCAGTATCGTCAAGCCAAAAGTATCACGTTGATTTTGGATAATTATGGTATTCACAAAAGCCATAAGGTCAGGGAATGGCTAAAACAAAATCCTCAATTTAACCTGTTATTTTTACCGGTCTATTCGCCATGGCTAAATAAGATTGAACGCTTGTGGCAATCCTTGCATGAAACCGTCACCCGAAATCATTGCTGTCAGTATATGTGGCAACTCTTAGCGTGCGTTGAAGAATTTATGATTGCATTTTCATTCGGGCAACAACCGGGAATGAAAAAAATGAGTGTATCGTTATTATGAAAGTTTATTTATACGTTACCCCAGTTTCAACTGGCGCATATTCATACTCTGATTCTTTGACAAAGTATAATTTTATGACGGGATCAAGCTCTGCTATGAGTTTTATTGATGATGTAAAAATGTCCACAACATACGGATTTTGTTACGATGGGCATGATAAGCTATATCAAATAGATAGATTCAATCAGCAGCCGAATCAAGATGGTAGGTTTGAGCAAATAAGAGTTTACAGTATAAGCAATATGACATTGATTGCTATAATTCCTATGCCTAGGGAACCAGTTAGAGAGGGGTTTATACAGGCCATTGATTATCATCAAGGTATTTTGTATTTTTATACTGGCGGGGCATATCTTGGTACTGAAACATCAAATAAAGCAGTTACAAGTATATATGCGGCAAGTTTAAACGGGCAAATATTATCAGGTGCACAATATTCTGCATTATCATTTGCATCTCGATTTAAAGAGGATGAGAGTTCAGGTTATAAATATGAGGCGCAAGGAATTTCAGTATTAAATGGAAAGATAAAGGTTTTATGCTATGTAAATGGATTTGCAAATATCCTAGAGTCTTCAGATAAGTTAAGTGGTGTTTTTGTAAGGCAGGGTATTGGCGGGAGTTCGTATATAAGGCCTCTGACCTATAGTTCATTTTCAGATCTTAATGTATCTAATGACGACTTGCTATCATCAGGTGATGCAATTGGGACATTAGCAGATAGGATGTTAGATAACTCTGTTTTAGAGTGCTCTTTAGATCGAACAAATTGGGGGGCAATTACATCTCAGTTGGGTATTTCTAATGGTAATATTAGAATTTATAGGGCCAACGCAAACAGGATTTCAGGAGAGGTTAGTCAATCTGATTCTGATAGGATTCCTTATGTTACTAATTTTAGTGTATATAGTGGCGTTACATCGATATTCTTACGGAATTTAACTACCAGAACAAAATCAAAATTATTATATACTGGGGCTTTAATAGCTACTGTTGGGGACGTTATTAATTTTGATAATCACACATACACCACTATATCAATAGCATGCACCAATTCAACCTCATCAAACCCTTGCGCTATAACCACTTATAATCATGGTAATATTAGTTTTCTTATTGATAATAATGTATCAGTAGCGATATCTAATGGTAATTCTATTTTGCAGTTTGTATTCACATCAACAGGCATAAGGGTTGTTGGAACATCAGGAAGCCCAATTGTTAAATATATATTGGCAGAGTAGGGTTACAATTAAATGAAAAATAGAATAGGCACATATTTATATATGCCTATTCTAAATTAAATATCTATTTTATATCTGTAATAATAGGATTATTATATACAAGAAATATAGTATTGTTATATTTCAATATCTCATCAGCTTTGCCAATTTGCTTTTGCGCGCCTTCTACACATATTTTAACATCAGGGCATGTATCACCACCAGTTTGCCCTGGTGTTATTGCTAAGAATTGTCTTTGTGGTTTTCCATCAATAAACTCTTTTGTATGCCAAGTTGTTAAAGTTTGGATTCTAGTCCATTCAAAGTATACATTTCCAGTTTTAGGATTAAAAAATACAGGAGTAACATGTATTTGATCATTTGAAAGCCAATTTACAGACATTCCCATTGAATACCAAAAGCTACCATAACCATAAGTTAGATTATTTTTTAATAAGAATGACATATAATCAGGTATAGGATTTTTATATTCACCACGCATGAATGGCGAATTTATATAACCTACAACTGAGACACAAATAGTTATTATTAATGGTATTAGATATAATTTTGATAATTTTGAACTGATTGATATTATCATTAAAACTATCGGTGCTATATTAACATAAAATCTTTGATGAGGAACCTGATTACCTATTATTGATGATGAGTAAATACCGAGAACTGATAAAGCACAGCAGATTGCTAATAATCTAACTACTCCACCTTTACGTATACAGGAAATTATTGCTATGAAAAACACAGAGACCCAAATAAAAAAGATAGTATAAGCAGTAAAAATTGTAACATTTGTCCATAATGGGAGCATTTTGGCTGTTAAAATTACTGCGTTATGTGCATTTGATAACATTTGGTCAGTAGTTGTTATAGTAAACTTACCTATTGGTAATCCTAATATATGTTGAACAATATTAAATAATGAAACAAAAAAAGCTAATATTATTATCCCAAGATAAAGCATCCTTTTTTTATTTTGATAGAAATTAAATGTTTCTGTTATTAATATAGGTAAAATAAAAGATGGTAAAATCCAAGGATCAGAAGCAGCAGATATAACGGATAAAAAGAAAATTGATATAGCAGGAAATATTTTTCTACTAGAACTAGTTAGTATATATATAGCTAATATTATAAATCCATAAGCATTAGTAGAATTATGCGAAAACGGGTGAGCATAATAATTTGCATATAAGTCGGATGAAATAAATGTTATAGATATTAACGTTAATATTGCTGTTGTTTTCCCATAGATGTGGTTAGTAATTTTAGCAGCACATAAGCATATAGCAATGATAAAAAGTGCGCTTGATAGTACTAAAGGAACAATTCCATTATTATCAAAAATAAAAAACAACAAAAAATTAACAGGGTAGACAGTAAAATACCAGTTATCAAAAGTCGGCTTCCAATGATGGAAGGCTGAAAATCCATAATCCAAAAACTCTTTCCATACAATAGGGCTATTGGCTGCATCAGGATCTGCTATCCATTTTATACTAAATTTTGATGTTAGAAAAATTGTAATTATACAGGAGAGAATACACATTGTATAATAAGTGTAATCTATTATTTTTTTATTTTTTATAGTCATATTATTTATCTCCCTGTTTTATTAAATACTTAGGTCTTTTTTTGCTTTCAACATATATTCTTCCTATATACTCGCCAAGAACACCGATACCAATAAGTTGAATTCCGCCAAGGAATAAAATAGAAACTAGTAAAGATGGGTAACCTGGAACGGGATTCCCCCAAATCAGTTTATCTATAATCATCCATCCGCCATAAACAAATGAAATTGCGCCAACAAATAAGCCAATGTATGTCCACATACGGAGTGGGAAAGTTGAAAAGCTGGTGATCCCCTCTAATGCAAGATTCCAAAGTTTCCAGCCATTAAACTTGGATTCACCAGCGGAACGCTCAGCACGAGAATATTCGACGATATCTACTTTTCCACCCACCCAAGATAGAACACCTTTCATAAATAAGTTGCGTTCAGGAAGCAATTTAATATTCTCAACTGTTTCACGAGACATTAAACGGAAATCACCTACGTTTTCTTCAATCTTTGGTGTGCTGATTTTGTTATGCAATTTATAGAACCACTCTGCTGTTTTGCGTTTCAACCAACCATCAGTAGATCGGTCAGTTCTTTTTGCTAAAACAACATCAGCACCTTGTTTCCATTTTTCTATTAATTGTGGAATAACTTCTATAGGGTCTTGAAGGTCAACATCAATTGGGATTATTGCTTCACCAGTGGCATGATCTAATCCAGCAAAAAGTGCAGGTTCTTTACCAAAATTTCTAGTAAAATTTAATGCTACTACTTGCTCATCAGCTAATGACAACGCATTAATGATATTTTCAGTTGAATCTTTACTGCCATCATTAATAAAAATAATTTCAACATCATATTTTTTTAGTTCTTCATTTTCACGAACCGTTTTATAAAAAATAGGTATCGCTTCTTCTTCATTGAAAACAGGAACAACTAAAGAAATTTTCATTACTCTATTCCTTTAAAGACAAATAATTTTGAGTAGAAAAAACCAAGAACAAGGCTAATTGCTGAAAATGCAACTAAGGTAATTATTGGCATTGCGTTTAGTTTATCGGCTATAAATCCAGTCAGGTAACTTAGAACCCCCATAAAAACTGTGAATGCTATGTATCTTCCACCAGTTGCTTTCCTTTTAAATGTGAACTTGGCGTTAGCAAAGAAGGAGAAAGTGACTGCAATGATGAATGCGATCAGGTTCGCAGTAGCCTGTGTTGAGGAAACTAAATAAACCAAAATGCCGAACACCACCCAATGCAAGAGTGTGTTAATAACACCAACAGAGAAGTATCGTGCAAATAGCTGGAGCATAATTAAATTATCTATAATAAAAATTGATGAGAGAGTTTATCATTAATGTAAATTTAGGTCAGCATTCTATATGTTTGTTTTATTATACCAATCTAACTTGAAGATGCCGGTTTTAAAATCTGAAAATTGTCAGTCAATCGAGTCGTCAGTTCTTTCGCTTTTTCTGGCAAAGTGACATGAAAAAAGTGACGAAGGGTTTCACGGAACGTCTTCGCATTCGGGAAATAGACATTATTACGCACCTGCTCATTCATATACTTCCACAATCGCTCTATCGGATTGAGGTTTGGGCTGTAGGGCGGGAGGTAATGCAATTCAATATTCAGGACATACGCAATATCTTTCACCCACTCTGCCCGGTGATAACCCGCCCCATCCAGAATAATATGGATCCTTTGCGAAAGCGGGTAAGTTTCCCGGATTGCCCCGAAGAAATACGCGATGTTTTTAGCATTGATGCTCGGATATTCACGGATCACGGTGTCTTCAATACGTTGTAAATTGAGCGCACCCAGAATATTGAGACGGGTACGACTGCCGGTGGTTTCGACCACTTTGACCTGATTTTTTCCTGCTTTCATCCAGCCATAGCTGAGCTTTGTGGACTGGGTAGGATGCACCGCATCAATAAATAGGATAGGTTCACTCTGACCCACTCCGTTTTTCAGCGATTGGTAATCATCAATAAATTGTTGCTGTTTATCCGCATCAAATTTATGCGGAATGCCCTTCGGTTTCTTGTAGCTGAAACCCTGGCGGTGAAGCCATTTTGTCATTCCGCCCACGCTGAAAGACACCTGCCAACGGGCTTGGACATAGGCCACAATTTGAGTGGTCGTATGCATCAAATTGGCCGTCAAATAATCAATCAGGTCGGTGGTTTGTTCGGCAGAGAGATGGCTTTCAGACCCGCCATTTTCCGGGGTGAGCTTTTCCTGAGCGATGAAATCTTTCAGGTGACGGCTGACCGTACTTTCATGAATACGCAAGGCCTGTGCAATCATCTGAGCAGTCCAGCCTTCAGAGGCCAAAAGCACGGCCTTGATGCGATCACAGACTCGACTGTCACGAGTGGTATCATGCATCAATTCGAGGGCACGTTTTTGTTCTGGTGTCAGATGAATTTTCATGGTCGTAAGCATGATCTGGTTTGGGGGATAAATCAAGCATCTTCAATGGCGATTGGTATAGAAGAAATATTAATATCCTATTGCGAAAAAAAATAATGTTCCATATCCTACACCTCTTATCCAATATGTCAATGTCGATTGATTAAATGTTTTTGCATATAACACATACTCATCAGGATTCAGTGACTCTGCATTACATGATACTTGCACAGATAGACATGTGTTAGGGAATCGTCTGGGAAAATTAACATGCTTATCTCCCCAGCCATCATGAAATTGCACACTCCCCCATTGATAAATTATTCCCGTATCCTTACATTCCCACCACCCATTAGCAGAACGATTTGCAGCGCTTTTTACGCCATACCTACTATCACTCTCCCCTCTGGTATAACACTCTCCTCTAACCGCATAATTCCCTGCAGGCTGGTAATTCCCTTTGGGTTGATAACTTCCGGCTGGTTGATAATTCCCTCGTGGCTGATATTTATCATCAGACTCCCTTTTTGTGTAGCTTTCCCCGCGAACGGCGTAATTACCTGCAGGCTGATAACTACCTTTAGGTTGGTACTTATTGTCTGATTCTGATTTAGTGTAACTTTCACCTTTGGGCGCATAACTGCCCGCTGGCGCATAATTACCTTTCGGCTGGAAACGCCCGTCACTCTCATCTTTCGAATAGCTATACCCGGCAGTCAGATAATTCCCCATCGGCTGGTATTTCACATCTGATTCTGACTTAAGATAACTCTCCCCTTTCAGCGAGTAATTACCTGTAGGTTGGTAGTTGCCTTTCGCCTGAAAACGGGTATCGGACTCTTCCTTGCTATAGCTGTGCCCTGCAGGTGTATAGTTCCCCAATGGCTGGAAGCGCTGATTAGCGTCTTCTTTGTTGTATGCACCAACATCATCCGCCGTCAAATCGGCTTTTAACTCAATCCAGGCATTACCAGCAGTTGGCTCTTCCTTGTTATTCTCAATCCGTGACTGCCACAGCTTTTGCTTATGGTAGACCAGCCCACGTAACGGGTAAGGCTGTGCCTCTACTGTCCATTGCGCCGCGCCAAAGGTCTGCATCTCTCCCACCGCTTCGGTGATATCGTGGAAAATGCCATTCATTTTCTCGCGTTCGATATCTTTCGCTGCTGGATCGGTATTCTGATCACGTTCGTAATCGTAGCCGTAACCTTGTGTATAAGAAACTGCGCCGTCTGGCTGGACTTCATTAGGAATAGCAACCTTGTCCCCTTGCGCCGCAAAGGGAGTTTTAAAGATTTTTGTCATATTAAGCTCCGAAGTTACTGCTTAAGTAGTTGGTGTGTTTTTTGCCAAAGCCAAAGGCTTTTTTGGTGACAACGCGGTATTTGACACCCACGCCAGAAGGACGTGGCATCAGGTCAAAGTTTTCCAACAACACCCGCAAGTTTTCATCAGGGTTGAAGTTGAAGACGTAATACATATAGGTCATGTCGAGCGGATCGAGTACAAACACTTTACTGTCATCACGCCAGAAAAAACGCGCCAGAAACGTGTTGATATTGACGACCGTAGGGCTTTGCGTCAGGTTAAAATAACGCATACGAATGATTAGGCGCTTCTGGCTGGTGGTTAGCATCAGGGTGTAATCGGCATTGCGCCGGAAATTCCCCTTAAAGTTGCGTTTCTTGCCGAAACCCAAGCCGATTTTGGTTTTGTCACTGGGTGCCACATCAATACCCAAAGATACATCCAGGATACGCGCCCAGACGGCCAACCCGAAATCGTTAGCGGTGTCGATATTGAAGACATTGCGATACCAGTTGCGCCAGAACGCGACATTGCTCTGCTCAAAATACGCGGCTTTGCGGTGTGCCAGTGTGTTCAGCTTTGGCGCATTTTCATACTGCCAGAGAATGGCCCGCAGCAGGTCAGAATGAAAATCCAATTGTTGTATCTTCATACGATCACCACCTGTACTGAGCCCCGATGCAGCCGTGCTACTTCATTGAGTTTGATGGGGATCGTCCCTATCAACCAGTTCTGACCCTCGGTTGACAGCTCCACCTTGGTGATAAAGAGCCGGGGTTCAATGCTGTTGATCGCGGCGGAGATTTCAAACGGCGACACTTCGCGCCCGACCACCAACCCGCTATCACCTTCCAGCTCCCCCCGTACCCACCGCTCAATAGCGGCGGGAATAATGCTTTGCGCATCCATCGTGGATTTTTTCACGGTAACACGACAGAAGGTAATTTTTTCCGTTGGACGGTCAAAGCGGATCTCATACTCCTGACCACTCACGCGTTCGGTCACGGTGACGATTTCCTTGCCGTTATAGGCTGCACCGATGGTTTTGGTCCGCAATAAGGCCCGGGCAATTTCTTCACGGTCACCCCCTTCCACGCAGACATAGACGCTATGAGGCAACAATTTAATGCCATCAACCGTGATGATTTGAGGGGAATAGTTTTCACGAAATGACAACGAATTCACTCCCTCCAGTTCGTACAGCGACGAGGTGATCGCCTCACCCACGCTGACCGTATTTTTTGCCAGCGTCTGTTTGCGCCGCTGTCGCGCGCTGATATCGGATTCAGCTTCCCGCCCCACCACCGCATGGGTAGGATTGCTGACGGTTTCCCAACCCAGAATAGAACTGACCACCCGTTCAAGGTGGCCGGCCTTACATTCAATTGCGCCGAACAAGACCGCCCGCATATCGCCGGTGGTTTTACCCTCTTTACCGATAATCAGGGTACTGATGGTTTCAAACCGTACACCGGTGACTGATTCCGCCTGCGCTCCTTGAGGGATAACGGTATCGGGCACGCCGCCAAATTCAACATTGGACAGGTAAGAACGGGTGGCCGCAAAGCGACTGCCCCCCATCAACGCCCAAATCGCATCCAGAAATATTCCGCCCGCGATATCGGGGTTAATCTGGTTGGTCAGCTCGGCATTGTTACGCACCATCGCGTCACGGTTTTCGGTTTCCATCGTCACCAGTACACCCTATGGGGTTTCCGGTGACAAATCGATGTCCTGCCCGAACGCTGCGCGAAAATCGGCTTCCACGGCGTCGCGCAAGTCTGCCGTATCCGGCACAATCACGCCCTGTCGGGTAATATAGTGATAATCAGCCATTGAGGGTAAAACTCCCGTAAGTTGAGCGGATCACGGCAACGTAACGCAGTTCGTCATCCGCCATTTCAGCCTGAAAGGAAACAACCTCATCTACCCCGTCCACCTCACGCATCCGCTCACGGAACGCCGCTTCAAACATCGGAATATCCGCGTGACGCCCGAAGGTGGTTTTCCAGTAAGGAATACCCTTATCCACCTTGTGCAGCATCTCGCCCCGTAATGCACGGGCGTAGTGGATACACAAGTTTTTAACCGCCTGTTCACCTTGGCAAAGCGACAGATTACCGTCATCGCCCAGCATTAAATCGTTATTGTCATCCACAGAAAACGTGATCATAGTGGCGTCCCCGTATTGCCATCACCGGTTCGTACCCCGCTGTGTTGATGGGTATCCCCGATATTGTGGCCGTTATGCCGCATTGTGCCGCCATAAGAATCGCTGTTACCGTTGACCGCATGGTTACCATTGATGGTGACATTGCCAGTGAATATCGTTTCAGGCGCGTTGATCTCGAATTTCGGCGTGTCCAGTACGGCTTTATCGCTGTGAAGAGAAAGGCAAACGCGGCCATCCAGCGACTGGATAACCAGCGCATCCAGATTTTTGCCATCAATGGCCCAGCCTTTTATCGTGTCAGGAAAAAACATCGCATCGCTGAACGAATGGAGCCGGGCGGTGTTGGGCTGATCTTCCTGTCCACCGCGCTGGAATATCAGGCTGATATCACGGTCATTGGCTTTCAGCCAGCCAAAATCCCCAGGTTTAAGCGGCACACGTAAAAAGAAACCGCCCCCGCCAAAACGAAACACCGGAATGTTATGCACCGGCGCACGAGATATCGTTTGGCCCTCCGTGGTCGTCATCATCACCAGCGGTTTGATGACGGCTCTATTAGTTAGTCGCCTCGTCATAACTGACGATGGTGGCAGGCAGCATATCTTCGACATTGAGCAGTAGGTTACGGAATGCCGCCATAAACTGCCCGGCGAGACTGCCTTCGCTCGCCATATCGCTATTGGGTTGATTGTTCATCGTTAGGCTCGTTTGCAAGTGGCGGTGTAGAAAAAGGCATCATCATGAGAGGCAATATCGAACTTCAGTTGTTCGATAATGTAATCACCGTTCAGCGACTTATTCAGTTTGCTGTCCAGCCGCAACAGGCCGCCCAGAAAAGATTCACCGTCAATCAGAAAACTGACATCTAAACCCTTTTCGGTGGCTTTGGGAATACCCACCATGCCGGACTTCATGTTCAGAATACGCAAGCGATTTTTCAGCGCCTTATCGCTGTCTTTGACGTACAGCACCTCATCATCAATAAAGACTTTGACGCCGCCTGCTTCCTGTAAGCGGGTAATTTGCGACAAGGCCGCGCCGCAGTAATACCAATTGGCAATCTGCTTATCGGTGGCCTGAAAATCCAGTTTGACCTTACAGTCATTGGCAATGCCCTGTGCTATCTCGGACAGTTTTTTCAGTGCCCCGCCAGAGGAGGAAACAATATCACCACTGCGGCTGTTACCCGTTTTGGCTTTTAATGTCAGTGTGACATCCGGTGGCGAGGCAATTTCAGCGCTGACAATATCGCCAACAAACACCCGAAACAGCCCCGTATTCACCCGCCCGGCTTCCAGTATCAGGCGGCGTGGCTGCTTGCTTTTGGTGTAAGGGCTGGTTTGGGTGAGGAGAAAATCGCGGGGGTCGCTGCTTAAGCCATCAATATTCACGGTGCATTCATTTTGCAGGGGATTGGCGTACTTGGTGCCGGAAGCCGAGATACGCATGCCTTCGTACCAGTTCAGCCGCCCGCTGACTTCAATCCCCAGCCGGATGCGTCGCAGATTTATCATCGGGACTCCAGTAAATTAACGTTTGGGTGGATTCGAACTTTTCCCACCAGGGCAATTCGTGATTTTCGGTCAACAAAACAAAATTGCCGGTGCTAAGGAATTAACCGCGTATTAGGCACTAAGCGGCTACCCTGAACCACTATCACCTCATCGCGCTGGATATCGCATAGCATCATGTTTCTGGCGGCTTTGATGGTGATCACCCAATTGGCATCATCTAATGTCACCGCCAGTCGCTGATTAGGAATAGCCCGTAACGGGATTTCGCGCATCATTGGCTGTTCTGCTCAAGAAAAATCGGACATTTTTACGAAGGCCATTTCATATTCCACAGGAGTTAAATCATTATTAGCCGTGTGTAATCGCGTTAAATTGTAATAATGCAGATAATCCAGCCCATCTTTTTTCATCTCCGCCTGATTTTCATGATGAATTTTGAAGAGCCAATCATGTTTTAAACTGCCAAAGAAACGTTCAACGACTGCATTATCCCAACAGGCCCCCACATCCCCCTGACTCGCTCTCATATCATAACTGTCGAGCAGATTCCGATATGGCTGGCTTGTATATTGGCTGCCTCTATCACTGTGAAGAACACAGCCTTTTGACGGCTGGCGTAAGTGATACGCTTTCGTTAAGGCCTGGCTGATCAGGGTCGTATCTATCTCCGTTGACATCTGCCATCCCACGATACGCCGCGAGTATAAATCCATCACGATGGCCAGGTATAACCAGCCTTCAGGCGTTTTGAGATAGGTAATATCGCCTGCCCAGACTTCATTCGGGGCCAACGGATTAAAGTTCCGGTTAAGCAGGTTACAGGCCGTTGATACAGCTTTCCCTTTGCGTGGAGCCCGGTAGCTTTTACGCTGCCTGACGGATAAGCCGAGCTGTTTCATCAGCTTTCGGGTTCGATAATCACTGATAGTAAAGCCTTCTTTGCGTAATTTTTTCGCCAATACCCGATAGCCTAAGCTTTCCCGGCTTTCTTTAAACAGCGCGGTGGCTTTTTGGTGCAATGCGCGTTGCTCATCGGAAAACAGCCGAACGGGTTTTGCCTGCCAGGCATAAAACGTGGAATGACTGACTTTCATCACGCGACATCACTGGCAAATGGGAAATTGCTCTGCATGTTCTTTGATGAACCAACACCTTACAGCAGTTCTCTCGCAAAGAAGGCGCTCGCCTTTTTTAAGATCTCTTTCTCCATTTTTAGCTGTTTGTTTTCTTTACGAAGCTGCAATAACTCCTGTCGTTCCTCAGGGGTTAACGCTCCGGGTTTGGCTTGCTCCACAGCCTGCTTTCGCCATGTATACAGGAGTTTTGTTGAGATACCCAAAGTTTCAGCCGCCAGTGGGACAGTATAACCCTGTTCAACAACCAGATTGACAGCTTCTCTTTTAAAGTTATCAGTAAATTTTTGGGGTGATTTTCGTTTCATAAAGACACCTTAATTAAAGTCATTCTATTCCTTTACCAAAATGTCCGAATTTATTAAAGCACAACAATATTGCCCGGATTATGATTGCGAATGCCTCTGCTCATCAGATCATTCCCCGTCGTTGTTCATACGCTGCCAACATCCTGATGAATTGGTAGCGTTCGTAAAAATTAAAATAGCCTTTTAACCATTTGTACCGAAGTTCACGAGCGAGCTTTAGAAAAAACTGATCATTACGCCAATGACGACGCAGTTTGCGCAGTGCCCACCAGTGGTGAATCTGACAGATGGTATTTGCGCCGGGCATATATTGGCTCACTATTTATCCCCCAACCGTTTATTGATAGCTCGAACAGCAAACTCGCGTATTTTCTCAACGCCAATAAAAACCAACGGTGCCCCCGATAGCCGGTGCAAAATTGATAGGAATGCCAAACATCTCCAGACCACTGGATACACTCCATGACAAGGCACCACAAAGCAGCGCCTCTACCCAGCGGTTCTTACGTTCCACACCGTCGTAAATTAGTCGGCCGTAACAAATGGCTATTGCCAACACTGAGCCGGATATTTGCGGCCACGAGTTTTTTAGGCCATTTAACATATCAGCCCATAAATCAGGATCTTCTTTCATCTTCATATTCCACCCCATTAGAACAATGGGCGTCCGTGGGGTGAAAATAGGTTCGCCCCTGTGAGTTGTAGTAAGTGGGTTGCCAGCCGCAATAAGAGATACGGAGGTTCTGTGAGTGATTGCGGTGGCAAATTCGATTAATGAATTGATGGCCACTTCTTGTTTTAGCCCCTCAAATGAGGGAGAAAAAACGGAAAATAGTCATAAAAAAGAAAAGGCCGAGCAGGGAGCGCGGCCTTTGCATCGTCAGTTACTCTATTTTGCGATAAAAATAAGCAAACCTTTAACCAAACCAATCCATTACTTCTTTCTTCATTCCTGTAAAATGCTTAAAATATTTAGCATTAGTTGAAGTAACGTGGTAGTACTTAAAACAGTTGAATGCTTCGTCATCCCAATTAACTTCGACTCCAGCTTGCGACATCCATTCATCATACCCATAGGATGGCTTTGGGTTATCGATATTAACAATCAAAGAATTTAATAATGGATACTTATTTTCATAACAAAAATGACCTAAGCAACCTGCATATTTTCCTACTGTTTTACGACTAAAGCCAAAAATACACTGTAGCTCATAATAAGTTACTAACTTCTTATTACGAGCCGCATTGATCATATAGCGTAAGAAAATATTTAATATATTTGGATCAACAGTACTGTACATAAATGATTTCCTTATATCTTAATGAAAATTACATTAAAATATAATCAACTACTCTTATCAATCGTGATTTATCCTTTTAGGAAAATAAGGTCATCGATCTCTTGCTCGGTCTGCTTAAACCGTTCCTCTTCCAGTTCCACACCCAATACACGGCGATTGAGTTTCAACGCTGCTTTCAATGTTGCCCCAGACCCCATAAAGAAATCAGCCACCAGATCCCCTTCACGACTGCTGGACTGAATAATATGTGCCATCAGGTCAGCGGGTTTTTCGCAGGGATGTTTGCCCGGATAATATTGGACAGGCGCAAATTGCCAGACATCGGTATAAGGCACGGCGGTGGTGACGGTGAACGAACGGCGCATTAAACCGTATTCCTGCCGCAGTTCTTCATATTGGCGCGATAATGTCAGGTGAGATCCCACCAACTCATCATAGGGTTTGTTCAGTTCGCCGCACTGGTGCTTTTCTTTAGCGATACGGTCAAATAACACCTGCAGTTTCTGATAATCGACTTCATTGGGTAACTGCCATTGGCTATCGCTGAACCAGTGGCTGGCCATCTGCTTTCCGGTAGCCTTGTGAATGTCTTTCGCCGTGATACCTAACGTTTTCCGGGCATCACGAAAATAATCAATGAGTGGTTTAAATACCGACTGTTTCAGTTCGCGGCATTGCTTGAAATAGCCATCGCCTTTGGGATGATAAGGCCCTTGATAATGCTCGGCAAAAATGATGCGTTCTGTAGCCGGGAAATACATTCGCAGGCTTTCTTTGTTCTGCCTGCGCCATGGGGCAGAAGGCTTCGCCCAAATGATATGGTTCAACACGTTAAATCGTTCACGTACCAGCAGCTCGGTATCAGAGGCCAGACGCGAACCACAGAACATATACAGGCTACCGTTGGGTTTCAGTACCCGCCAGAATTCAGCCAGTAGTTCATCCAGCCACGCAAGGTAAGCCGTAACATCTGCCCACTGGTTATCCCAACTGCAGTCTTTTACCCGAAAGTAAGGCGGGTCAGTCGCGATAAGGTCGATGCAATTATCCGGCAGGGTTTTGATAAATTTCAGAGAATCGTCGTTAATTAATGTGATACCACTTAAATTCACAATATTTTTCCATAAATCGACGCTGGCTAATTCTCTGGAATAACCACAAGGTAAAAGGCTGGTGTGATCACATCCCCCAGCCGCTTACCTCTTAAGAAACTATCCCCTCAAGGGTAACGTTTAAAAACGTGTCGTTGTCCCGGCTTTCCATCAATCCAGCCAGGCAAAATTGAGTTAACAGTAATTGGCAACGCGGCGTGGATAGCCCCGTCAGGGTGGAAATATCGGAAACAGACGCCCAATCATACAGAGGGACTGTTTCCAGAACACAAGCGGCTGCTGTTGTCATATCTTCATGTTTTAGCATGATAATGTTAACCTTTTGGTCAGTTAGTCGGCGTGAACACACATGTAACTCTGACCAGACAAAACAGCAAGCCTTATGTTTATTTCAGGTATAAAAAAACCTCGCGCTTGGCGAGGTTTGTTTGTCACGGTTACAAGTAGCGCAACATATACTGCAATGGTGGCTCATTGGCTCAAAGATGTCAACACGTTCGTGACAATATTTTTAATTTTCTTGTCTGTTCCCGACACGTAAAGGCATCTTGTAGAGGTTGATAAAGTAAATATTCGGTGGCTTTTAATATTTCTTCAACCTCACGGCGGCAGGTTGATAACGAAGGTTTCCGAAAAACTAGCTGACCACTACGGCGTACCATTTTTCTCGGCTTAACGATGTTATGGTAATAACGAGCAATAGCCCGGTCTGAACTGTTAAAT